>NZ_CABPUQ010000001.1:1060911-1147971 GCF_902460675.1 Campylobacter concisus
TAAGAAGCAACACTAAAGACTAAGATTGCTAATGTAATCTAGTAATTAATGTTTTTACTAAAATTGCTTTTAGTATTTATTATGAAGTTTTTAATCAAAAAAACTTTTAGTTTTTATATTAGTTTGTCTAATCTATTATTTAAGCATAATAGACTGGCTCAATCGATCACTTGTTTAGATTTCAAAGATTGACTAATAGTTTAACAATTGTAAGTTAAAAGAACAACGATAAGAAAAAGGCTTTATTAACGTTGAAGTTAAAGGTGGTTTCTCGTTTCGTGAGCTGGAATTATATATGAGGGATGCTTAAATGCAGATTAAAAAATGGCAACTTTTTTAAAAAATAAAAACTATAAATTTTTAATCAAATTTAACTATTTTCTTTTATGGATGCAAAGCCACTTTCTTTTTCTATAGTAATGGTTGTTTGATTACCGCGTTTATCAGTTATTGTTATACTGCAATCTTTTTTAACAAGTCTATCGTATGGTCGCTTTATACCACCACCAACGGTGCTTATTGACCACATCGGTCGTCCCATTTCATCAAAAGCGATTTTTTTCTTAGCATTTCCTTTTACACATCCGCCAGATAGAGTTACATCTGTTATACCAAATCTTTTTTCTATATTTAGCTCTTTGTTTATCTTTTTACAGTCACCACCTGACATACCACTCCAGCCAGCTGTTAGTAACTTTCCAGTCTTATAAATATCACTTGCAAACTCATCTTGTGAATTCGGATTTCCAGTCATACTTTTATCATAATATACACTATATTTCCAAGTTAACTCATTATTTTTATCAACCGAACAACTATCTACTTTATCTTTCGCAAAAGCTATCGTCCAACGCTGTTTTGCCCATCCTTTTTCGGCAATAGAATACTTATCATCCTGCATAGCGAGGTGTTGAGTGTATCTTATATGAGTTAGGATCTGGTTTGCCGCTTCTCTTGAGGCATTTCTATTTAGTTTTGGGATCATAATGGCAGCCAAAATTCCAACAACAACAATAACAAAAACAAGCTCTATCATAGTAAAAGCTCTTTTTTTCATAGTTTATCGTTCCTTGATATTGAAATTTGCAACTACTTTTCCCATTTTTTCTATACTAAATTTTGACTTCTCATCTAAATCGGCACTTGCTAATAAATTTTTAGAGTAACTTTTTGTTTTTATACCATAAAATTTAAGCCTTAGCGCAAGCCTTGTATCCTCAGTCGCTATATCTTGCACTCCAGCCTCTTTTAGCTTATCTGCTAGCTCTTTTGCTACATCAAATTTATAAGTGAGATGTTTTGTAGGGTCACTTAAAAATAGGTAAAAAACTTGATTAAAGATGATCGCTGACCAGTTAAATATCAAAAAAAGCATCACTAAGCTAGTGCAAATTTTATGGCCTTTTCTAAATTTTGGCAGTCTCACGCGATATGAGTTGAAAAAAACTCTTACCATAAGTGGTGTTGCGATCACACAAAATGGCAAGAACTGCTCAAGCTCTAGCCTTTGGCGCACAGAGACTATCATACAAAAGCAAAATGAGCAAATGGCGATAAACCACAAAAGATCCTTCTTTTCCTTAACCCAAATTCTATAAATCGTATATACAAAAAAGATAAAGACAAATGGCGAAAAAACAGCAGCAAATATGCCAAAAGTATCGATAAAGTGTCCACTTGGTCTGCCATTTGTTTCAAAGCCAAAAAAGTAAAGTGTCAGCAAAAATAAAATGGCACTGAGCCATGCAAGTGGCGGCTTTCGTTTATAAAGTGCAAATATAAAAAATCCTGCATAAAATATCAAAAAATCGCCATCTATGAAAAAGGCCAGGCAGAAAAAGAGACTAAATAAAATTTTCTTTTTAATATGAAAAAGATATATGCACAAAAGCGCTAAAGTGATGCAAATTCCAGCGTTATTTATGATAAGGGCTGAAGCCAGCGTGCCAGGAAGCAGAACAAAAAGTAGGACCGCTATAATCCTGTCAAACTCAAGCTTGATGTAAAATTTACTCACCTTATACATCAAAACTACGCTTGCGATGTGAAAAAAGATCATCACGCCTCGCACAGCAAGGTCATTTTGACCAAAAAAATGGGCGCTTAGTTTTAAGATGTAGCCAAGAAGGCTGTGCTTTTGAAAGAAAATTTCAGCCTCGTTGTAGCTTATGCTAAGAGAATTTGCCGCATAAAGTAGAAATACAAAATCAATCAAACATATCAAAAATACGCTAAAAGCAATGTGCCTGCTAGCAAATTCTCTAACTCTTTCTAACAAATTTAGCCCTTAAATATGTATATCCCAGAAAAACTCAACCCAGTCATGAGCCTCTTTTACCTTAAATTCAGGCAAAAGTAGAGCCTTCTCTTTATAAAATACAGTAGCTATCTTTATATCTAAATTTGGATAGCGTTTAAGCAGCTCTCTTTTTATCTCAACCATGCTCTCGCCGCTATCGATGATGTCATCAACAAGCAAAATTTTAGTGTATCTGCTAAGATCTGGCACATTAAAAATTTGTATCGTATCAAGCTTGTTTGTATCCTCGTAGTGGATAGAATTTAATGTAAATAAATTTCTATTTTCAAGCGCGACAGCTAGCGAGTGACCAAGCGTTAGACCGCCTCTTGCCACAGCTAGTATTACCTCTGGATCAAACTCATCTTTTATCTGTTTTGCCATCCTTTTGACATCAACGGCAAATTCATCGTAGCTATAAAATATCATCTTTAATCCTTATCAATGCACTAAAAATACGATAAAACTAATGAGCGCTAGCACGACTACGCCTAAATTTATATCGCTAAATTCTCTCTTTATGAGCTTAACTATGACGTATGACATAAAGCCAAATGCAAGGCCATTTGTGATCGAGTAAGTAAGCGGGATGAGCACAACTATGAAAAATGTCGCAACAGCGATGGCTGGATCTTTGAAATTTATGCTAGCAAGCTCAGCAAACATAAGCACGCCAACCATTACAAGGATCGGATAGATGGCGTTACCAGGGATCGCTTTAAAAAGTGGCAACATAAATAATGTAAGTATAAATAAAAGCCCACAAAATACAGCCGTTAAACCAGTCCTGCCGCCCTCTTCTACGCCGCTTGCGCTCTCTACAAACGATGTGGTCGTACTTACACCTACAAGCGAGCCAGCTGCAGTAGCAACAGCGTCAGCTTCAAGAGTTTTTTCAAGTTTTACGACGCCATCTTTTTTGTTTTCGTCAAATATCCCAGCCCTTGTGCCAACGCCAGCTAGCGTGCCTATCGAGTCAAAAAGATCGGTCACAAAAAATGTGATAATAACTGGGAGTAAAGCTAGGCTAAAGGCACCTTTTATGTCGAGCTCTAAAAATATCGGTGAGATAGAGGCTGGAGTTGAGAAAATTTCTGTTGGATGAGGAGCGATGCCAAGCACCCAAGCGATCACTGAAGTGACAAGCACAGCTAGGATAAACGCACCCTTTATCTTCCACGCCCAAAAGCAAATAACCAAAAATAGCCCCAAAACGCCAAGAAGCACGTTTGGATCTCTGAAATTTCCTATGCCGACTAAAACTGCGTCGTTATTTACTATAAAACCCATTTGCTGAAACGCAACAAAGCTGATAAACGTGCCTATGCCAGCGCTTATCGCTCTTCTTAGATCAAGTGGGATGGATCTTATTATCCACATTCTAAAATTTGTAAAAGACAAGACGACAAATATCACGCCGCTTAGAAAAACAACGCCAAGAGCCGTTTGCCAAGGCACTTTCATACCGATGCAAAGACCAAATGTAAAATAAGCGTTAAGCCCCATACCAACGCTCATCGCTACTGGCGTGTTCGCCCAAAGACCATTTAATACAGTAGAAAATATGGTAATTAGCGCAGTTGCTGTTATTAGCGCCTCATAAGGCATGCCAGTTTTGCTCATAATGATCGCATTTACCGGCACAATATACATCATCGCTAAAAATGTCGTAAGTCCCGCTCCAAATTCCTGCTTCACACTCGTTTTGTTTTGTGCTAAGTCAAAAAATTTCACCCCAAGCTCCTTTAGTAAATTTTAAGTTCGTTATATAGGCTATCACGCTCAACCGGCGTAAAACCAGATGTTTTTATGAGATCACAAAATGTCTTTAGTGTGACGCCATTTGCGCTATTTGCGCCGGCTGCACTTTGTATGCTCTCTTTTTCTATTGTGCCATCAAGATCATCAGCGCCAAATTCCTGAGCTATCATGGCTAAATTTAGCGTCGAAGTGGCCCAGTATGCCTTTATGTGTGGGACGTTATCAAGCACCAAGCGAGATATCGCCATAGTCTTTAAAATTTCAGCTGATCCTAGAAATTTCACATCTTTTAAGTAGTTGTTTTCTCTTTGATAGACAAGCGGGATAAATGCGTTAAATCCGCCAGTTTCATCCTGCAAGTCCCTGATCCTTAGCATGTGATCGATCCTATTTTCACGGCTTTCTATGTGTCCAAAAAGCATTGTTGCGTTGCTTTGTCTGCCTTTATCGTGCCACATTTTGTGAATTTTGAGCCAGTTATCGCTACTTACCTTGCCTTTGCAAATTTTAGCCCTGACCTCTTCGTCAAAAATTTCAGCCCCACCCCCTGGCATGCTATCGACGCCGTATTCAAGCATCTTTTCTATCACCTCATCGTAGCTTAAGCCGTAATGCCTTGATAAAAAATCAATCTCAGCCGCAGTCATCGCCTTTACGTGAAGCTCTGGATGAGCTGCCTTTATCTTTTTAAAAATTTCTAAATACCACTGCCAACCGCTAGTTGCGTTGTGGGCGGAGACGATGTGTATCTCTTTTACGCCGTGACTCACGCTCTCATCAACGATCTTTAAAATTTCTTCGTGGCTCATTAGGTATGGATTTGGATTTTTTCTGTGGGCTGAAAATGCGCAAAATTTACAGATGTCAGCACAGATATTTGTTGGATTTATATGGCGATTTACGTTAAAAAAGACCTTGTTGCCGTGCAGTTTTCTGCGCTTTTTGTCGGCAAATTTAGCCAAGGTAAAAAGATCAAGCTCATAAAGCGAAAAAGCCTCTTGCTTACTTAATCTCTCGCCACTTTCTAGTTTTTGTAATAGATTCATTATTTATATCGTCCTAAAGCTGAACTTAAGGCTTTATTATAAGCAAATAAAGCTTTGTTTTTGCAAAAATTATGTAACATTTGCCAAGATATTTTTAACAATGGAAACACTAAATGCTAGCTGATAGAAGTGCCAAAAATAGCGATAATTATTCAAAGATCAAAGAGAAATTTCTTGATTTTAAGGCAAATTTGCCAAAACATTTTCAAAAAAACCAAGGCAGAAATTTCACAAATTTCTTAGCCAAAGAGTATGATGATTTTATAAAATCTTATTTAAATGAAACTATGCGAGAATTTTTTGATGAGTTTGTGCCACAAAATGACAGCTTTGCTTTTAGCGTTCTAGCCACTGGCAAATACGCTCAAACGCTACTTAGCGCAAATAGCGAGCTTGAAATTTTACTAGTTTATAAAAATTTAAAGGGCTATAATATAAAAAATTTCTTAAAAGAATTTTCTGAAATTTTAGATAGCTCTGGCATGAAATTTGTAATAAAAAGCGCCGAAGTGGATGAAATTTTTATAAATTTCAAAGATGACCTTAAATTTAAAAGCGAAGCCTCGCAACTTCGCTACATCTGCGGCTCAAAAAGCCTCTACCGCTTAGTAAAAAGCGAGATCATAAAGATAAAAGAATTTGATAAAAAAGCCTTTTTAAACTACCATTTAAAGGCATTTTTGCCATTTTCTAGCATAAGCTACTTGACACAAGAGCCAAATTTAAAAAATGGCTTTGGCGGGATCGATGAAATTTACCGCTTAAACTGCATACTAAACTGCCTTGATAGCGACGTTTCGGTTAGATCGCAAGCGCTTAAAGTGATGAATGAAAAAGAGATCGCTAGCTTTAACCTAAATGTGGACTTTTTACTAAGTTTGCTAAGTGCTTTAAATTTAACTCAAAACACCGACACTTTCAGCGCCTCAAGTGTTGAGATCACGACAAATTTCATGCAGACAAAGTCCAAAAAGCTGCAAGACAACGAGAGCGTCATCAGCCAAAAGATGCTAAACTCGATGAATAACGTAGCCATTTATTCAAGATTTATCGCAGCTTCGCTTTGTAGGCCATTTTTCAAAAGCGAGTTAAGCTTCGAGCAGAGAAAATTTGCTAGGCTAAAAAATGGCTTTTACGAGATAAATGGCGTCATCTACGTGCCACTTCACAAAAAGCCAGCCCTTATCGAGGATCTCATAAATGAGCTTTTGGAGCTAAAAGATGTGGATTATAAATTTGATATAAGCACGATCTTTTATATCAAGCGAGCCATCATCACAAAAGATGGCTTAGAGCGCGCTATAAGCGAGTTTAAGAAGATATTTTTAAGAGAAAATTCCTACGCTATCTTAAAATCCTTGCTCGATGCACAGATGATACAAATTTTGATAAAACCGATGGAGCATATCTCCCAGCTAGCAGAATATGACGGCTATCACGAATTTACGGTTGATGAGCATAGCGTTTTAAGCGTCAAATTTCTTGAAAATATAAAAGATAAATTTATAAAAAATCTCTACGCTGAGCTTTGCTTGGAGGGCAAAACGATGCTAAAGATCGTGACGCTTATGCATGACGTTGGTAAAGGACTTGGCGGCAAAGATCACGCAAACATCGGCGCAAACATCTTTAGAGCCTACGCGAACAAGCTAAATTTAAGCCAAAAAGCTATCAACGTCGGCGTCATCTTGATAAAATACCACACCCTAATGAGCAACGTCTCAAACAGAGAGGACATCTACTCGCAGCGCGTCATCTTTGCCTTTATCTCAAAGCTTGGCGACAAGCAGGTCTTAAAGCTACTTTACATCCTTAGCTACTGCGTGATAAACGCCACAAATGAGAAGCTTTACAACGCATACACAGCAAAGCTTTTAAGGGAGCTTTATGAAATTTCTCTTAGCGCATTTAGCGATGAAAATTTACTTGATGAAGCGACAAGGCGAGTAAAAAAAGAGCAGTCTATAAAACGAAATAGCGAGTTTTTGGCGCTTGAGCCAAAGCTACAAGAGAAAATTTTTAAGATCACATCAAATTTGGTCTTTACAAAATATAGCGCGAGCGAGATCATAAATTTAAGCAAAGTGGCTGATAGCTTAAACGAAACAGAAATTTTCATAAACAATAGTAAAAATTTAAGCATTCAAATTTATACAAACAAGAGCCTAAATTTAAGCGCCCTGCTCTATGAATTTGCCAAATTTGACCTTGCGTATATGGAGATATTTGAGCTTTTTGAGAAGAAATTTTATATCAGGCTTGACTTTAACCAAAATGTAAAAAACCATGAGCTTGAAAACACTAAAATTTTAGCCCTAAAATCACTAAATAGCGAGGTTTTAAGAGAGCCATTGAAACCAAATATTAACAAAGATGAGATAAACTTCGAGCTAAATCACTCAAAAGATTACGCCAAACTTAGCATCAACGCAAAAGATCAGCGCGGGCTAATGGCTTATGTGATGAGTGTTTTTGACAGACTTCATTTTCAAGTCACGAGTGCGAGAATTCAGACGGTTAAAAATAGAACGAGAAATCTCTTTTTGATCGAGAAAAACGAGCGACTTGAGAGTAAAGGCGAAGAGATATTAAATTTATTAATAAGCGAGTAAAACATGTGTGGAATCGTAGGATACATCGGAGATAAAGAGAAAAAAGAGGTCATTTTAAGCGGTCTAAAAGAGCTTGAGTATCGTGGATACGACAGCGCTGGCATGGCTGTGATGAGTGATGGCAAGATCGACTTCTTTAAAGCGGTCGGCAAGCTTGAAAATTTAGCCCTAAAGACAAAGGACTTTACATCAGAGGGCTTTGGCGTGGCGATAGGTCACACACGCTGGGCAACTCACGGCAAACCAACTGAGATAAATGCTCACCCGCACCTTGGCGAGCACTCATTTGTCGTTCACAACGGCATCATCGAAAACTACAAAGAGCTTAAAGATGAGCTTGAGGCAAATGGCGTGAAATTTGTGAGCCAAACCGATACCGAAGTGATCGTGCACCTTTTTGAAGAAATTTTAAAAGAGAAAAAAGACCCATTTAAGGCTTATGAGGCGACTATCGCAAAGCTTAGAGGCGCTTATGCGACGCTACTTATCACCAAAACTGCACCTGATAAGATATTTTTCGCAAAAGATGCCGCTCCTATGGCGATAGGCAAAAGCGATAAAAAAGAGCTATATTTTGCCTCATCAGATGCCCCACTCATCGGCAACGCAACAGAAGTAGCATATCTTGATGACAACAACTACGGCTACGTGAGCTTAGACGAGATAGCTGTTTTTAAACACGGCAAAAAGGCTAGCATAACATTTAACGCACTGCCAAAAGATAAGAGCTATGCCCAAAAAGAGGGTTATACATTTTTTATGGAGAAAGAAATTTACGAGCAAGGCGCAGTCGTATCTGAAACCATCATGGGCAGAGTTAAAAACCACAAAGTCACCCTTGAAAATTTAGACGATGAATACCTAAAAGGCATCGATGATGTCGTGCTTTGTGCGTGCGGTACGAGCTACCATGCAGCGCTTGTTGCAAGCTATCTTTTTGAAAGACTTGCTAAAGTTAGAACAAAGGTCGAAGTAGCAAGCGAATTTAGATATAGAAAGCCTTATCTAAACAAAAACTCACTCTTCATCGTCATCTCGCAAAGTGGCGAGACAGCTGATACTCTTGAGGCGCTTAGGATAGCAAAAGAGGCTGGGCTTAGAACGCTTGCTATCTGCAACGTCGATAACTCTTCTATCGTTAGACTAGCTGATAATACACTTCTAACTCGCGCTGGCATCGAAAAAGGTGTGGCAAGTACAAAGGCCTTTGCTACGCAAATCATCGTACTTTGGATGCTTGTGCTTCAAATGGCATCTGCAAAGGGATCTATCAGCAAAAAAGAGCTTGATCACGAGATCAAAACGCTTCTTCACATCCCACAAATTTTAAATATAGATAACTCTTTGCAAGAGAAGCTTCACCGCCTAAGCAAGCACTATCTGCACGGTCATGGCTTCTTCTTTATCGGTAGAGATATCTTCTATCCGCTAGCACTTGAAGGTGCGTTAAAACTTAAAGAAATTTCATATCTTCACGCCGAGGGCTATCCATCAGGCGAGATGAAGCACGGACCTATTGCGCTTGCAGACGAGAAGCTATTTACAATCGCTTTAATGCCTCAAAACTTACTATATGAAAAGACAAAAAGTAACGTCGAGGAGCTTGCTGCAAGAGATGCTTACATCCTAGCGATAAGCCCACTTGAGTTTGAACTAAGCGATGACTACGTAAAAACAAGCGTTCAAGATCACTATATGAGCGAATTTTTCGAGATGATGCTAGCACTTCAGCTACTTGCACTTGAAATTTCTGTTAGACTTGGCAACAACGTCGATATGCCAAGAAATCTCGCAAAAAGCGTAACTGTCGAATAATTTATGTGGCTGGCATCTTGCTGGCCGCTTAAATTTTACTTTTATATTTTTCTTTTAAAATTTAAGTTTTCACAAAATATTATTTTCTTATAATATTTGCACTTCTAATTACATTAAAAAGGATCTTCATGAAAAAGAGATTTTTAGTATCTAAGGTCTTTAGCAGCGTTGCCGCTCTTTGTTTATTTGCTGGGTGCGCTAGCAGCAATAGCGGTGTAACTGGCGCTGCAGCAGGTGATACAGCCAAAAATGCCAACACGAAAATCGAGCGTTGCAGCCAAACACTAGGAACGTTATCTTTTTACGAAGATCAAAGTAGCTCATGGTACTCATATCTAACTAGAGATTATCAGCTTGGCTCAACAGTGCCAGTGCTAAGAATTTTAGCTCAGCAAACTGGTTGCTTCGTCATAGTAGAGCGTGGCCGCAGTATGGATAATATGATGCAAGAGCGCGCGCTTGAAGCTAGTGGCGAGCTAAGAAAAGGCTCTAAATTTCACAAAGGTCAAGTCGTAGCGGCTGATTATACCATGCAGCCAGAGATCACATTTAGCAAAGAGGATACTGGCGGTATCAGCGGACTTGTAGGCGCTGTCTTTGGCAACGTTGCTGGCAAGGTAAGCGGAGGCTTTTCAAAGAGCGAAACACAAACATCTTTGCTTCTCATAGACAACCGCTCAGGTGTACAGATCGCTGGTGCAGTTGGAAGTGATAGCAACTTTGACTTCTTTGGCATGGGATCAAATTCATTTTCACGTGTGAGCGCTGGACTTGGTGGCTACACAAAGACACCAGAGGGCAGAATGATCGTAAATGCTTTTATGGACGCGATGAACCAACTTATAGTCGCGCTAAAAGATTATAAAGTCCAAAATGTAAAAGGTGGTCTTGGCAAAGGCGGAAATATAAAAATAGGAGACTAAGATGAAATTTATAGCCATTTTGTTTTGTACATTTACGATGTTGCTAGCTGTAAACTATACTAAAAAGATAGAGATCGGGCTTTGCAAACTTATAAACGAAAGAGAAATGGCTAAATTTTATGGCGACACGAGAAACTATGACGCCCTTAGTAAAAAGATAGACGGATATAAATTTCGTTTTGGATTGAAAGATTTTGATGAGGATAGTTGCCGCATGAGTGGCTACTATCCTGTTGATCCAAACTATGCGCCATATCCGCCTAACTACCGCCCATACTATCAAAATGAGTACGAAAGATTTGATAGATTTCAGCGTGGTTACCGCGGCGGCTACTACAACGACGATGACTATGATGATGGTTTTGAGCGTGGATATAGACGTGGCTACAATGACGCTAGAAGAGAGTATAGAAGACCTTATAGATAGGCTAAAGTCATGATCTTTAAAGAAATTTAATGCAAAACCTGTGGATATGGCAACATCCTAACTATCCAAATTTTTCTTTCGACAAAAGAGCAATAAGCACCTTTGCAAATAAACTAGAGCAAGATCACGAAATTTTAAAAGAGATAACAAATAAGATCAACAGAAACGATCTTTTAAAGGTGCAAATTAACGCCCTAGAAGATGAGATCTTTTACTCATCTCTCATAGAGGGCGAGAGGCTTAAAAGATTAAACATTCGCTCATCGGTAAAAAAGAGACTAGATGAAAATTTTGACTGGCTAGCCGACACTCATGCGACTAGGCACAGTGATAATCTAGCCTCGCTAATGCTTGATGCAAATTTAAACAAAGCCCCTATGAACTTCGAGCGGCACATGGCTGGCACAATGCCTTGTTTGAATATAGCCATAGCAAAATTTACAAGATAAAAAGAGCTAAATTTAGAGATGATGAGATGAGCGTCGTCTCAGGTCCTTCAAAAAATGTGCAAATCCACTATGAAGCCTTGCCAGCAGAGCGCGTAGAGGATGAAATTTTTTAAATTTTATCAATAAAAATCACGAAAACGCCTATGTAAAAAGCGCCTTAGCGCACCTTTGGTTTGTGATCATCCATCCTTATGATGACAGCAACGGACGCATGGCAAGGGCTTTGGCGCACTACTGCTTGGCTGGTGAGAGCATTGAGCCATTTTCAATATCGAGCGTTATTTATGCAAATAAAAAAGATTATTATAAAATTTTAGAGCAGACAACAAAGCTTGAAAATAATTTAAACTTTGACTTCACAGCGTGGATAAAGTGGCATTTAGAAGCGGTAAATAGCGCCATAAACAAGCTATAAGCTCATTAAAAAGATAAAATTTCTATCAAATTTAAGAGCCAAAGCCCTTAAATTTTATCTTTACTTAGGATTTTTGCGAGCTGCTCTTTGATCTCATCATCAAATTCGCTAACGCTTATCACACCCCTGCTCTCGCACATCTTAGCGTCATTTACCTCACAGTAGCCACTTAGCGCGTTTTTATATCCGCCTCTTATGCAAGCCTCTCTGTCCTCTAAAAATCCAGCCCCGCCAAGGATGAGCACGCCAAGGTCAAAGCCGATCTTAAATTTCGCACTCGCTGAGCTTTTTATCCAGCTTAAAAATATCTCATCATACCTTAGCCCAAGCGCTCCAACGCCATCTGGCACGACCAAGATATCCACGCCGTAAAGGCTCTCAGCATAAATTTCAGGATGAAGCCTGACGCCAAATTCATCGACTATCTCAGGCTTTAGGGCGTAGGTTTTGATGTTAAAACCTTCAAATTTATGCAAAAAATCATAAATTTTGGCAAAGCTTAACAAATTTATCTTGTCAAACATCAAAATGCCAACTTTCATGCTAGCTCCTTTTAATGAAGTGCCTCATTTAGCTTGATCGCCCTTTTGCTAGCACTCGCGGTGATCTGACCTGTTTGGCTATTTTGTCTAAAATGAAGCCCGTTTAGCCCGCCAAGCTCAAGCGCTTTGTAAATTTCAGCTTCAAATTTAAACTCTGGATTTAGCTTAGCTAGCTTTTCGCGCTCGCTTGCCGAGATATAGACCTTTGTGCCCTCAAGCACCGCTATGCCAGCATCCACGATGCAGTTATCACCAAGTGGCACGCCAGTAACTGAGTTTGCGCCAAGCAAGCAGTGTTTGCCGATGCTTACAGGGTTGCCGTTTGTGCCGCTTAGCACGCCAAGTATGCTAGCTCCGCCGCCAACGTCACTGCCCTCGCCCACGACGACAGAGCTGCTGACCCTGCCCTCAACCATCACGCCACCAGTCGTGCCTGCGTTAAAGTTGATGTAAGCAGCCCCTGGCATGACGACTGTGCCAGGATGCACAGCTGCGCCCATGCGGACTTTGGCAGCGTCTAAAATTCTCGTGTTATCAGCTGGGATGATGTGACTTAGAAATCTTGGGAATTTATCGACACTTACGATCGCTGGATACTCGCCAAACATCTTTAGAGAAATTTCATTTTCTCTTAGCCACTCAAGCTCGATCGGGATGTTTTGGCTAGTCCATGCGACATTTGGTAACACCCCAAATGATCCATCAAGCACGATCGTCCTAGGTGCGACCTTACCAAGTGAGATCAAGTAAAGCTTGAGATAGACGGCCTCCACGCTAAGTGGCTTTGCGTCATAAAATAAAAATACAAGCTTAAATTTATTCTCATTTAGCTCAAGATCGTCATCAAATGCCATCTTCACAGCGTGTAAATTCTCCACGTTTTTATGCGATTTTATATCTTTTTCAAAGACGCTAAAGAGCTTGCTAGCCTTTTTTACTACCTTTGGCGTGAGATCAGTCACGAACTCGTGAGCGCTAAAATCAACCTCAACATCACACTTTTGCAAAGCGTAGATAAAAGCAGCTGCGCTTAAAAAGCTCTCTTTATAATTTACAACGGCGTAACTTGCTTGCAAAATTTTGTCGCTATTTTTTTGTCCGCGATCGACTCTTGCGATGCCAAAAGCAACTGGATCTTTGTAACCATCTTTTTTTCTAAATTCTTCAAAAAATTCCTTAAATTCGTTTGCGTCTTTAAACTCTTTAGACATCTATTCTCCTTTAAATTTTTTCTTAGTCTAGCCAAAAATGGCTAAAGAAATTATGATTTTGGACGTTTAAAAAGTTAGTAAAAACTAAAATCCAAGCGACTTTGGACGCTAGACTTAAAAAATCCCCCATCGCTTCTAAACTCACAGCCAAAGGGCTTATAAATTTCAAATTTATATAACTCTTATTATGTAAATTTAAACTACCTTCAAACTTAAACGTTTAGAACACCTCGCTAAGCTCTAAATTTTCTAAACGAAGCGGCTTTTCATCCTCAAAAATCACCCCTATACCATAAGGTTCACAGATATCTAGCGCACCCTCGGCAAAGCTCATCAACCACTGCTTATCACGCGCATAAAAGGTGCATTGCGGCGAGCTAAAGGGCAGGTCACAAACTGGCGCGTCAAGCAAGCTAAGCTCATCATCACTCAAACAATGCTCTCGCCTAAGCTCATCTTTTAAAAAGACAAGCGCCTCTTTTATGTGTTGGTCGATATCCTTGGCAATTCGCTCTGCTAGCAAAATAGTCTCATCGTCCACGCCAGTCTCGTCTTTACAGACAAGGCAAAACGGCACTTCTCCAAAGCTCTCGCTTTTTAGCTCCAGCTGCGCGTACCAAATAAAACCATCATCTACCGCGACTTTTTCAAGCTCTCCAAATTTCAAAGTCATTTTTTATTCTCATTTTGTATTTTTGTGATCTTGCTAGCCTCTTATGCAAAAGGCTAAATTTTAAGTATGTTTGTCGTAGTTTAAAGGGCTCAAGTGCCCAACACTTGCGAGTTAGAGCTAAATACTACCTTTAAATTTGCTGTCTTAGGCGCAAAACCTAAAACAGCAACTAAATTTAGCTCGCCGCTTAAAAGCAAAATTTCTCATCAGTGCCATTTTGCTTGCGCATAGCTTTAAAGTTAGCAAGATTGTCTTTGTCTAAAAAGTAATCTTTCTCTTTTTTATTGCGGGCTTCAAGCTTTTCTATGCCTTTTGCAAGGGCTGCTTTTCTATCTTCGTGAGGCGAGCTAAATTCTGGCGAAAACATCGCTTCATAGGCATTTTTCTTAGTCCATTCAAGTGCTTTATCAGCGATCTCTTGTTGCTTTTTGATGTCGCAAAATGCATAAGGATTGACCACGTCGCCAACAAGCTTCATAAACGCCCCTATCGCAGCCACCACGTCAGTAAATTTCTCGCCCTCCATGTCTATAACACCTCTTAGCAAGATCGCGCGATTTTTTGCCACGTAAAACCAAAATACCGCATCATCGCGAAGTCCAAGATCATAAGCGCGAGCTGAGAGAACAAAAAGAGTTATCGGACTAACTAACTGCGAAGCGTCCTGCACGATCTTTTCTGCCTTTTTAAAGTCCTCTACTTTGCCACTTTTTAAAAGCTCATCTATCTTATCATAGACCTTGACATACTCCACCTTGCCAGCGTTTGCTGAGTAGTAAGGCGTGACGTAGATGTCGATACTTCTTACTTTACCGTCATTTGCAAAGCCACATACCGCTGTAAAAAGTAGCGCTGTAAGCAGTGATAAAATTTTCATTTTAGCTCCTTGGTTTAAAATTTTTATTATTTTAACTAAAAGCAGTTGAAAAGTCGGGGTAAATTTAAGAGAAAGTCCGCAAATTTAAAGCGGACTTTGAAGATTAGTTTTTAAAACTATGTATAGGTGCTGGAATTTGTCCGCCACGAGCGATGAAATCAGCACTTGAGGCCTTATTTATATTCATAACAGGTGCCCTTCCTAAAAGACCGCCAAACTCGATCATATCGCCCTCACGTCCAAGAGGTATGATACGAACGGCCGTTGTTTTTTGATTTATAACGCCGATAGCCGCCTCATCAGCGATCATCGCAGCTATACTTTGGCTTGGCGTGTCCGCAGGTATAGCGATCATATCAAGTCCAACCGAGCATATCGCCGTCATCGCTTCAAGCTTTTCTAAATTTAACGATCCCGCGCGCACCGCAGCTATCATGCCCTCGTCTTCTGAAACCGGGATAAATGCACCACTTAAGCCGCCAACTTGATTGCACGCCATGACGCCGCCTTTTTTGACCGCATCATTTAGGAGAGCAAGCGCAGCCGTCGTGCCGTGCGTACCAACAGCCTCAAGCCCCATCTCCTCAAGCACACGAGCCACCGAGTCACCAACAGCTGGCGTTGGAGCAAGAGAGAGATCAACGATACCAAATTTAACCCCAAGGCGCTCGCTCGCCATTTGACCAACTAACTGACCGATACGAGTGATCTTAAATGCCGTCTTTTTCACAGTCTCAGCCACCACGTCAAAGCTCTCGCCACGCACCTTTTCAAGCGCTCTTTTTACGACGCCTGGGCCTGAAACGCCGACGTTTATCACCACATCAGCCTCGCCCACGCCGTGAAATGCGCCAGCCATGAAAGGGTTGTCCTCGACTGCGTTTGCAAAGACAACAAGCTTCGCACAGCCCATCTCTGAAGCTGCCGCCGTCTCTTTTATGATGTGCCCCATGTCACGCACCGCGCTCATATTTATACCACTTTTTGTTGAGCCGACATTGACGCTTGAGCACACTTTTGCGGTTTGCGCTAGTGCTTGCGGGATAGAATTTATCAAAATTTCATCGCCCTTTTGATAGCCCTTTTGAACTAAAGCCGAAAAACCACCTATAAAATCAATACCAACTTCAATAGCCGCCCTATCAAGCGTCTTTGCGATCATCACGTAGTCTTTTGCATCCGTTGCGGCGCCGATTATTGAAATAGGCGTCACGCTCACTCTTTTATTGACGATTGGTATGCCTAGCTCGGCAGAAATTTCGTTGCCCACTCTAACTAGGTCTTTGGCTTTAGTGGTGATTTTTGCGTAAATTTTGTCGCAGGCTTTGCCTATGTCAGGGTCGATGCAGTCAAGCAAACTAATGCCCATCGTGATCGTTCTGATGTCAAAATTTTGCTCCTCGATCATCGAGATAGTTTCAGTTACGTTTTTGATATCCATCTTTTGTCCTTAAATTTTGTGCATCGCATCAAAAATGGCTGAGCTTTGGATATTTATCTTTACTTTTAGGCTCTCTCCAAGCTTATCTAGCTCCGCTCTTAAGGCTGTAAAGTCCTTATTTTCGTCGCTTGAAACCACCGCCATCATCGTGAAAAAGTCGCTCAAAATAGTCTGGCTTATATCATCTATATTTAGACCTAGCTCGCTAAGCTTTGCTGAGACGCCAGCAACGATGCCAACTCTATCTTTTCCGACTACGGTTACGATCGCTTTCATCTTTTCTCCTGTTAAATTTTAAATTTATTATATAAAGTGCATTTTGGCTACAAAATTTAAGCTCCGCATCAAGCAAAGCTAAATTTTGGTAGCCAAATTTAATTAAAATTTGCTCTAAAATTTATCTTTTGTAAATTTATTTCGAGCAAGCACTCTTGCCATCATTTACTGGCTGGATCGCTGAGTTATCAGCCCCACCGCCGTTATTTATATTTTCTATTATCTCCCAAAGTCTTGCAGCTGCGCTCTCATAGCGTTTTGCAGTAACTGAGTTTGGCTCGTAAAAGCTAACTGGTTTGCCGCTATCGCCGCCCACACGAACCGCTGGCTCGATAGGAATTTCGGCTAAAATTTGAGTGTTGTAAGCCTTTGCTACCTCTTCAGTCGTGCCTTTGCCAAAGATATCATACTCTTTGCCGTTATCTGGGCAGAT
Source organism: Campylobacter concisus (assembly GCF_902460675.1). Taxonomy (GTDB): domain Bacteria; phylum Campylobacterota; class Campylobacteria; order Campylobacterales; family Campylobacteraceae; genus Campylobacter_A; species Campylobacter_A concisus_AJ. The sequence goes on from NZ_CABPUQ010000001.1 coordinate 1,078,112, forward strand.
AAAGCCACTCATGTTCTCGATGACACCAGCGATTGGGATGTGAAGCTTCTCAAACATATCAAGCGCACGTTTGCTATCGTCAAGTGCTACTACTTGAGGCGTTGTGACACATACACCTGCCGTTACTGGCACGCTTTGAGCTAGAGTTAGCTGCGCGTCGCCCGTTCCTGGAGGCATATCGAGAAACAAGACATCAAGCTCGCTCCAAAGCACGTCTCTTAGTAGCTGCTCGATCGCTTTCATGATCATCGAGCCACGCCAGATAAGGCTCATGCCCTCTTCCATCAAAACGCCCATACTCATCATCTCCACACCGTGGCTAAGGATTGGCTTTAGCTTGTTGCCAACGACTTGTGGCTGGGTATTTACTTCGCCAAGCATTCTTGGGATATTTGGTCCGTAGATGTCAGCGTCTAAAATTCCCACTTTTTTGCCTAGTTTTGCCATTGAGATGGCTAAATTTAGCGTCGTGGTTGATTTACCAACGCCGCCTTTGCCAGAGCTTACCATTACGAAATTTTTAACTTGTGGCGCGATATTTTTGCCACTTTGAGTGTTGCTTTTCTCCTCAGGTATCTTTGGCTGGATCAAATTTAGCACGTACTCATTTGAGCCCATGACACGTTTGATGTCTGTTTTTAGCTCGTTTGCTACCTCTGGGCTTGAGCTAACGATCTCGACTTCTATTAAAATTTTCTCGCCGATCTCCACGTTTTTTACAAAGCCAAAGCTAACTATATCCTTCTCAAACCCCGGATATATGACGCCTTTTAGTCTGTTTAAGACCTCTTCTTTATTTAACATTTTTCTCCTTTTTCTAGATCTTTTGAAATTTTATATGCACAAAATTTTGGTCCGCACATCGAACAAAAATGAGCGCTCTTAAACGCATCTTCTGGCAAGCTCTCATCGTGAAGCTCTCTAGCCTTTTTTGGATCAAAGCTAAGCTCAAACTGCTTGTTCCAGTCAAACGCGTATCTAGCATCACTCATCGCATGATCTTTTTCGATAGCTCCAACTTTGCCAAGTGCGACGTCTGCGGCATGAGCTGCTATCTTGTGAGCTACGATGCCCTCTCTTACGTCATTTTCATTTGGTAGTCCTAGGTGCTCTTTTTGCGTCACGTAGCAAAGCATGCTAGCGCCGTGATATGCTGCCATCGTACCACCAATCGCTGAAGTGATGTGATCATACCCAGCGCCGATATCGCTAACAAGCGGTCCAAGCACGTAAAATGGGGCGTCATGGCAGAGCTCTTGTTCGATTTTCATATTATACTCAATTTGACTTAATGGCACATGACCAGGGCCCTCTATCATCACCTGCACATCTTTTTGCCACGCACGAAGCGTAAGCTCTCCAAGCACCTTTAGCTCGCTAAGCTGCGCCTCGTCTGTTGCGTCGTAAAGGCAACCTGGGCGAAGTCCGTCTCCAAGCGAGAGCGAGACGTCGTATTTTGCGCAAATTTCTAAAATTTGATCAAAAATCTCATAAAATGGATTTTGCCTATTTAGCTTTGACATGTAGCTCGCGCTCAGGCTGCCGCCGCGGCTAACTATGCCCATTTTACGCTTTTTAACAAGGGGCAAAAACTCACGCAAAAAGCCAGCGTGTATCGTAAAGTAACTAACCCCTTGCCTTGCTTGCTTCTCTAACACGCTTAAAATTAGCTCATTTGTGATATTTGTAACCTCTTTTGCCTCTTTTAAAATTTCATACATAGGCACTGTGCCAACTGGCACGCTTGAGTGCTCTATGATAGCGCTTCTAATGGCGTCTAAATCGCCGTCAGTGCTTAGATCCATAACCGTATCAGCGCCAAATTCTAGGCAAATTTCAAGCTTTCTAAGCTCTGCGCAAATGTCACTGCTTAGGCTTGAGTTGCCGATATTTGCATTGACCTTTGTCTTTAGCTTTCTGCCTATGCCCATTGGCTTTAAATTTATATGATTTACATTTGCTGGGATGATGATGCTACCTTTTGCCACCTCATCCATCACTAAATTTTCGCTCACTCCCTCAATCTTTGCCACGTAGCTCATCTGCTTTGTGAGCTCGCCTCGCCTAGCATAGTGCATCTGCGTCTTTGTCATTACTAGCCTTTTTTTAAAATTTAAAGGCTCATTTTAGTCCTTTTTTGTTTTGAACTAACTAAATGCTAGACTTAAATTTATTTCTATAAAAAGAAATATTTAGCTTTTAGGTGTATAATTCCGTAACAATCTTCAAAGGAGCTACCTTGCTTGATATCTCACTTATAATGCTAGGAGCAGGAAATTCCAGTCGTTTTGAGCTACCTGTAAAGAAGCAATGGCTTCGTATAGGCAGCGACCCACTTTGGCTATTTGCCGCTAAAAATTTGAGTAACTTTTACACATTTAAAGAGATCATCGTCGTTAGTAAAGAGTGCAAATACATGTCTAAATTTGCTCCAAATTATAAATTTGTTGATGGTGGCGAGACAAGGCAAGATAGCCTAAAAAACGCACTTGAGCTAGTAAATAGCGAATTTGTCCTAGTTAGCGACATCGCGCGCCCTTGTATATCAAGTGAGCTCTTTCACAAGATCATCGAGGCGGCCGCTCAGGCTGACTGCGTGGTGCCTGCGTTAAAGATCGCTGACACTGCCTATCTTGGCGAAAATGCAATAGATAGAGAAAAGGTAAAACTTATCCAAACGCCGCAGCTCTCGCGCACAGCACTTCTTAAAAAGGCTCTTAGTAGCGGAGAAATTTACACAGATGATAGCTCGGCTATGAGAGCCATTGGCGCAAGCGTTTGGCACATATTGGGCGATGAGATGGCTAGAAAGATCACTTTTAAAGAGGATCTTGCCAAAATTTCAGCCCTAAAAGCACCAGAAAATGAGCTCTTTGTTGGTAACGGCTTTGACGTGCATGAGTTTGAAAAGGGTCGTCCGCTTGTGCTTTGTGGCGAAAAGATCGACTATGAGTTTGGACTAAAGGCACACAGCGACGGCGATGTGGCACTTCATGCTCTGACTGATGCCATTTTAGGGGCTGCTGGGCTTGGCGACATAGGCGAACTTTTTCCTGATACGGACGCTAAATTTAAAGATATTAGCTCTATTTATCTATTGCAAGAAGCCTATAAAAGGGTGCAAAGCGTGGGATTTGTGCTAACAAACGCTGATATCACGATAATGGCGCAAAAGCCAAAACTTTCAAAACTAAAATCAAAAATGGAGGCAAACATCGCTCAGGCTCTAAATTTAAGCCAGAGCCGCATAAACGTAAAGGCGACGACGACTGAGGGGCTTGGCTTTGTCGGTAGATGCGAAGGGATCGCTGTCATGGCAAGTGCTAGCCTTAAATTTTACAACTGGACACAAATATGAAAATTTTAATAGTAGAAAATGAAATTTACCTAGCTGGCTCGATGGCTAGCAAACTAGCTGACTTTGGCTACGACTGCGAGATCGCAAAGAGCGTCAAAGAGGCTTTGAAATTTGAAAATTTTGACGTAGTGTTACTTTCTACCACACTCCCAGGGCAAGACTTCTACCCAGTCATAGAGAAATTTAAAAGCTCTATCATCATCTTACTCATCGCCTACATCAACAGCGACACCGTGCTAAAGCCGATACAAGCGGGCGCGGTGGATTACATCCAAAAGCCGTTTATGATAGAAGAGCTTGTTAGAAAGATAAGGCATTTTGAAGAGTTTAGAGGCTTTAAAAACGAGATCAAAAACTACGAAAACTATATAAATTTCGCCCTAAAAGACTACGAGATACCTTGTTTTGAAGCTAAAAAGATCAAATTTCCACTTCTTTTAAAATCAAGCAAAAATGGCTACAGCGATAAATTTATCTTTAACTATGTAAAGGCTGGGAATTTGCCATTTTTGTTTTTAGGCAAAGCCTGTTTTAGCGAGCTTGAAAAGGCACTTGCTCAAAGTGGCGACGAGCTAATATACATCACAAATCTTGAAGAGCTAAAAGATGATGAAAAAGAGAAAATTTTAGAGCTTTGCAAGAAGAAAAAAGTGGCTATCCAAACTAGCGATTTTGCGCAAAGTGCGCCATTTGAGGAGCTTGAACTCTCGGTTAGAGATAAAAACTTTGACATCGGCGAGATCGTCACGATCGATGAATATATAAAATATATCATCGTTAATTATCAAGATAAATTCCCCGACACCGAGCTAAGCAAAAAACTTGGAATTTCTAGAAAATCACTTTGGGAAAAGAGAAAGAAATATGACGTCAGCAAGAAAAAATAGTGAAATTTCTATAAACACCGAAGTTTATGGCGCCTTAGAGCTTATCAAAAACAAAATTCTCTCAAATTTTAGCGCCCTGATGGACGACGAGCAGATCAAAGAGGTGGCAAAAAAAGGCTACTTTAACGGCGAGCCGATGCCCTACTCTTTTGGCTTTGCCCCATTTGGCGAGATCAATCAAAATACCGCTAGCAAGCTGCATGCTGGGCAAAGAGTAAATTTAAATATGGACGGCAAGATCGTTGGGCACATCGACGTGGCAAAGGTCTTTAAATTTGACGAGAGCATGCGTGCTAAAAATATATTTTTAGCAAATGAATCAAACAGCGAAATGTCGCTAAATTTAGGTAAATACGGCATAAGTGGCGAGTTTGAGCTATATGATGAGAGCTTGCAAATAAGCAAAAAAGCGCTTAGTGAGCTCATAGCCGAAAGCGGCGCCAAAAAGATAACCGCTGTTTTTTTAACAGCCGATCCATTTAACCGCGCGCACGAACGCCTAGTTAGGATGACTATCGACAAGGCCGATCTGGTCGTTGTTTTTCTCATCAGAACGCGCGAAGAGAGACACATCGACTATGAGATCAGAAAGCAAGTGCTTGACTTTTTTAACCAAAACTATCTGCCGACAAAAAAGGTCTTTGTCTTTGCGCTAAAAAACACGACCCTTTTTAGTTCGCATGCCAACCCAACGCTTGAGTGTATCGCAGCCTCAAGGCTTGGCGCAAACAAGCTAGTCATCGGACAAAACCACTCAGGTATCGGCATGTTTTTTGACCACAACGAAGCTCACACGATCCTTGATATCTACAAAAACGATCTAAATTTAGACGTGATCGTCCTGCCTGAGCTAGTTTATTGCAACAAGTGCAAGACGCTAGTTAGCACCAAAAGCTGCCCGCACGGACAGCACCACCAGATCAAATACCACCCAGACGTGATCAAAGAGCTGCTATTTAACGGCATCATGCCACCAGCCATACTAGTAAGGCCTGAAATCTCAGCGCTCATCTTAAGCAAGCTTTATGTAAATCGCTTTAAAGATATACAAAAGCTCTGCGACGATCTATTTGTAAATTCTGGACTGCTTGAAAACAAGACCGACCGCGACTTTTACGAGGAGCTCATGAAGCTTTATCAGACATCATCACTCACTTAAGGAAATTTATGCAAAAGCTATTTTTGACATTTTTTGGATTTGGACTTTTACCAAAGGCACCTGGCACTTGGGGCTCGGTGGCTGGAGCTGTGGCGGCTTACTTTGTATTATATTTTTTCTCAGCGACCACGCTTTTACTGGCTAGCATTTTGCTGTTTTTGGTGAGCATTAGTGTTATTGATGATTTTGAGAAAAAGGTAAATTCGCACGACGAGAGCTTTATCGTGATCGATGAAGTTGCCGGCGTTTGGCTCGCTATCGCCATTAGCGGAGCTACGATCTCACAGCTAGTTCTCTCACTCGTGCTTTTTAGAGTACTTGATATCAAAAAACCATCGATTATTGGCAGGATCGACCGCAACGTAAAGGGCGGGCTTGGCGTCATGGGCGATGATATGGTCGCTGGATTTTTCGCTGGCATTATTAGCGCGATGATATATGGCATAGCTATGAAATTTGGCGTAGTTTTGCCGTAAACTGAGCTAGCGATCTTGCTGGCTCTTTTTAAATTTAACTCTCCCTGCTATTTTTCCATTTTAAAAATTCATCCCACTCTTCTTTTGAGACTAAAACTTTGTCGCTAGATTTTTTCTCATCTTTGCCAACAAATTTCTCTTTGTCGTGATTTTTTCTAAAGACGATCATATTATAAAGTGAAAATTTTAGCTCTCCAAAAAGGCTTAAATTTTTTGCATTTTCAGGGGTTATCTCATTGCCATTTTTATCACGTCCTTTGCCACCTAAAAACAGCAAATAAACAAGCGGGGTCATGAAATTAAATCTTAAAAGAAGCGCCCAAAAGCAGTTTAAAAAGCCGTGATTGTATTTAATGCAAACATAAAAACCAAAAACAGCATAAAGTGCCATTATAAAAAGTATGGCATAAAATATGTAAGATAGCCTAGTATCTTTTGAAATGCCAAAATACTCGGCCACTTCACTAAAAATAGCTACAAAGATGGGAAATATCACGAGTGGAAAAATGAGATGCAGTCCAACTAGGCCAAATTTACTCAGATAGACTTTTATATTTCGCCTACCAGCAGAAAAGATAGCAATAGCAGGAAATAAAATGAGAATAAAAACAATTAAACCCATATATAAAAATAAGTAAATATCATCAATCATTTCATACTCTTTTTAAATTTTTACTTGCATCTATTATATAAAATCATTCACTTTTCTTGCGGTATTTTTCACCACATAAGCAGACTTCTCCTTATCAAAAATTTTTCTAACAGCAACAAAACTATATAAAGAAAATCTGAATTGATCGAAAAGGTTTAAAGTTTTCATATTTTCAGGGGTTATTTCTTTGTCTTTTTTATCATGACTTTTTCCACCCAAAAAAATCACATAAATAAGCGAGAGAAATACAATGCCTTGAAATCTTAACAACAATGCTATTATGCAGTTTATAGGATCGCAATTATACTTAATACAAACCCAAATACTATAGATGATATAAAAAATAATCAAAGATAATATTACTAGAAAACCAACTACAATTTTCGTATCAGTATTAATATCAAGAAAAGACGCAACGATATTTATAAACGAATCAAATGTAAGAGGAAATATAATAAATGGGAAAATTAAATGTATACCCAAAAGATCAAATTTATTAGCATAAACCTTAATATTTCTCCGACCAACTAAAATGAGTGAGAAAAAAATCGCCACAAAAAAAAGTATGATCACAACCAAACTAAAGAAAGAATTTATAGCATAATTATCAGGACCCAAATACATAGCTAAACCTTTAACAACGATATTTTAACAGAAAATACAAATTGATCTGCAAAGCTAAATTTTGACATATTTTTAAATGTTATTCCACTACTATTTTTACGATTACTACATATAAGAAACAAAAAATATAAAACTAATAACTATCAATACAAAACAATAAAATCTAAGAAATAACGCTAAAATCCAATGCCAATAACCAAAATTATACTGAATGCAAACACATAAACTATAGAAAATATAAAATACAAAAATTCCAATAGGTATATAGACAAGAATGTTTGTAATGCCAGCATATTCTCCAGCATCAGAAAGAAGAGGAGCTAAAGAGAATAAAAACAAAATGGGCAAAATAATATTGATACCAACTATATCAAAAGTATTGGCAAAAACTTTGATATTTTGTCTCCTACAAAATAGCATTAAAAGTATCCATAGCAAGAACGGAACAACAGAAAATAGTTGATACAACAAGTATATTAAAAACATACAAGCTCCTATTAAATTTTATTTCTTTCTTAGTAATGCTTATTTTTATTAAAAAATTATTAACATCATCTTAAATAAAATTATTATAAAAATTCAAAAAATACACCTATAAAAATATAATTTTACTTTTTACTTATAAAATAAGTTCAAAGCATAAAGAACAATAAGCTAATTACTTGATTTTAAAATTTTTACCTGCGATTTTTGCGGTTTTCTATGCCTATCCTCTCGCTATCTTCGATCTCTGCAACATAGCTTGGATTTTTCTTTTTAGCCTCTTTGTCTAAAAAGCTAATAAGCTTTGCATCGGCATTTTGGTGAGAGCAGATGAGGATTATAAAATTTATGTAGTTGCTAGCTTCTTTTGGAGCGACCTGATTTTTTTTCGCTGGTATTATAAATTTCTCTCCAAAAATTTGTATAAGCTCGAAAAGCTCGTTTTTGCTTAGAGTTTTATCGCTAGCAAGCTCTTCAAGCTTTTCGATCGTGATCTCTTCTTCATCCTCAGCTTCTAGCCCTCTTGCTAAGACTTGATGATCTTTGTTTTTTAGCAAAAGATAGATTAGCGCGCAAATGGCAACTATAAGCAAAAAGACAAAAAAGACTATCAAGCCTTTAAGAAGCATCTATAGCCTTGTGCAAAGAGAGCGTTTCGTAAATGCAAGAACGCTCATCGCTATCATAATGGCGATGCTTATCCAGACAAAATCAGGCACTGGAAGCGGATCTCCAGCTGCATATGAGTGCATGCCAGCTAGATAGAAATTTACCCCAAAATAGGTCATTATGATCGACCAATAGGCAAAAAATGATGCAACGGCAAATGCGTATTGATTATTAAGCTTTGGTATAAATCTCATGTGAAGCACCGCCGCATAGACAAGGATCGAAACTAGCGCCCAAGTCTCCTTGCTATCCCAACCCCAGTATCTACCCCAGCTCTCATTCGCCCAGACGCCACCTAAAAAGTTTCCAAGCGTAAGTAAGCTAAGGCCAAGTATCATCGCCATCTCATTTATACGTGTTGCTTCAGTGATATTGCGTGCGATCTCTGCATTTGGCTTTTTCTTGTTTTGCAAGATGATAAGTAGCAAAGTAAATCCACCAAGCAACGCACAAAGACCTAAAAATCCATAACTTGCAGTAATGATAGAGACGTGGATAGTTAGCCAGTAGCTCTGAAGCACAGGCACAAGCGTCGTGATCTGCGGATCCATCCAGCTAAGGTGCGCGACAAACAGCGTAACGCCAGCTAATATAGATGTAAGCGCAAGTGCGATCGGACTGCGTTTTGCAAAGATGATGCCAGATAGACCAAGCGCCCAAGCGATATAGACCATCGACTCGTAGGCGTTACTCCAAGGGGCGTGCTCAGCGATGTACCAGCGAAGACCAAGTCCAGCTGTGTGCGCAAGAAAAGCTAGTAAATTTATAATATATACAGCTTTAACTATGCCATTTATCTGCACTTTTGGTGCTAGCATTTTTACAAAAACAAATAGTAAAAGCGCAAGTCCAGCCAAAAGATATATCGGTGTCAAGCGGTCAAATACTTGAAATTTATTAAATAAAATTTCTATATCTATCTTTTTCTCACTTGGCATGACAGCAGCACCGTATTTGTGCTGATAGGCTGAAATTTTCTCAAGCGCCGCATCCGCCTTACTCCAGTCATTATCCTTTGTGGCTGCATCAACAGCCGAGAAGTACTCTCTCATCATACCAACGACTAGCTCAGCCTCTTTTGGCGAGAAGTACATCATCGCACTAGCAGGCGAATACCAAGAATTTGACGGATCGTCTTGTTTTGGGAAAATTTTGAAAATTTCACCGATAAATATCATATAAAATACATTTAGTCTCTCGTCGATCTTTATCACATCCTTGTCAAATGTATTGCGTGAGCCTGGATGTTTGCGGTTTGCTATCTCGGCAAATTTTGTTAGTTTATACTCGCTTCCACCATCTTTTGTCGCTTTAAAAAATTCATCAAAGCTTGCGTATCTTGCATTCTCATCGACGCCTAGCTCTTTTTTTAGTTCCTTGCTCTGACCAAGTGCGATGATCTTCTCATTTCGCCAAAAATCAGGTGTTACCATTATAGAAAGCATCGCTTGGTTTGAATTTAAGCTACCTATACTCTCGCCTCTGTGGATTTTGTTTAAAACCTCTTTACTAAGCGTATCAAATGGCTTCATCCTGCCGTCTGGACTTTGCACGATGAGTCTAGCAAGCTTGTCTGCATGCTCTTTGCTGATATGTGGTAAGAAGTCCTCAGCCTTTAGCGAGCTAAAATTTAAGCCCAAAAGTAAGACCGCTATGAGCGTAGCCACTTTTTTACCGCCTTTTGTTGATTCATTATCTATTAGTTTTGCTAGCTTTCTAAAGCGGCTGTTAGGATTTATGACGCTTAACAAGAAACCAAGACCTAGCAAAAAGTAGCCAATATATGTCGGGATCTTGCCTGGGTCTTTGTTGACAGAGAGGATCGTACCTTTCTCGTCAGTGTCGTATGAGCTTTGGAAAAATCTATATCCATCGTAATCAAGCACGTGGTTCATATAAATTCTATAATCAAACCCCGGATCATTCGTGCCGTCTTTTACCACAACCTCACTTGAGTAGCTCATAGGAGAATTTGAGCCAGGATATCTTTTTAACTCAAAGTCTTTTAGATAGAGGCTAAATGGGAGTTTTATCTGCTGAGCCCCCCATGAAGCGTTAAATTTCTGTCCAGCCACGGCGATACGTGAAGGCTCCATTAGGTTGTAAAATACATGCATCTCTTTACTCTCACCTTTATAGTTTAGCTCAGCTATCAACGCATTAAACTCGCTATCCTTTGAGCTAACTAGCTTTCTTGAAGCATGCGCTGAGACTAGTCTTGGGGCGAAATTTATATTTGAGATAGTATATAAGCTACCTGTGCCAAATTCATTCACACTGCCAGCTTTTAGCTCAGTTTTTGAGCTATCCGCCATAGTAAATTTTGAAAGATCGGCATTTGAAGTAACTGTGAAATTTCCATCATTTAGCCTAAAAAGAACGTATTTTTTATTTTCATCTGGTTTTGCATTAAAGATAAAGCTGATATCTCCAACCCTTGCCTCTTCTTCTTCAAGCAAAAATATCTCTTCGCTTTCGCTCTCGTTTGATACTACAAATTCAACAACAGGCTTTCCGCTATCATCATTTACAAATTTATAACTTGCATTTGGCACAAATTCTTTAAATTTTAAACTAGCCTCACCGTCTGCTGTTTTTAGCTTTAGATCAAAGCCCTTCTTTACATCAGCAAGTCCCAAAGGCATAGCCGAGCTGATCTCTTCACCTTTGTCGTTAAGCGCTGTTAAATTTATATACGAAACCTTTGTGCTAACGACGTTTGAAGCAGTGTTTTCACGTATATGCATATCAGCTTCAAAGCCAAGGTATCTTGTGATGCCAGCACCGATTAAGATGACGATAAAACCTAAGTGAAAGATAAGTGATGGGAGTTTTTTAGGATCGATTAGATTGTATCTAAAGATGTTGAAGGCTAAATTTATACCAAGCAGTAGTTGGATAAGCGCAAACCAGCCAGCACCATAAACATAGTACCAAGCTGCTTCAGTGCTGGTTTTGCTCTCTATTATTGTGGCGGCTCCGCTAGCTATGGCAAAGATTATCATCAAAACGATAGCTGAGCCCATACTTAAAAATAATGTTTTTGGATTTAACATCTGCTTCCTTTTATTTATATTGTGGCAAAGCTACCGAAGTGAAATTTATCTTAAATAACTGCCCTGCTTTGTTTCAGTTGAAACTGGTTTATTTTCGTTTGTATCTTGATCTGCAAGTGCATCTTTACCTTTTAGATAAGCAAGTATTGCACCTAGATCATTATTTGAGACGATCTTAGCTTGGTTTTGCATCACGTTTTTACCGCTACCACCAAAGCTTGAGTCGCTTCTATAAGAGATAATGCTATCTTCTATATCTTTAGCATCCATATTTTTGAGTGGTGTTGAGCCAAATGGTCTTTTATCTGCGCTTTCGCCATGGCAGCTAGCGCATTGTTTCTCATAAAGCTCTTTTCCTAAAGAGACACTATATCTGCCTTTTCTATCAACGCCTAATTTTAAAATTCTATTGTCTTTATACCGTCTTGGATCTTCATCAACATAGACATTTACTTTTTCATTTCTGTCATTAGCCTGCTTTTTTGCCATTTCGGCAAGCTCTTTACCAAACTCGCCACGAGCCTCTATATAATAAACCTGAGAAGCTGCAAAGGCATTTGCCACCAAAAAACACGCCAAAAAAGAAATTTTGATATTTTTCATGAGTTTCCTTGAAATTTTGCTCTAAATTTAAAAATCCCGGATCAGATTGCTCCGACCCGGGATTATATCATAAGTTGATTAACGAGCTATGAATTAGAATGAGTATTTAGCTTCAAATCTAAATTTGTCTTCTTTTGTCTTCACATCATCAGGTAGTTTGTGAGTTTGGAAAGAATAGAATGAGCTAAATGTTAGCTTTTTGTTGTATTGGTAAGCAAATCTTGGAACAAATTCTTCAACTTTATCTTTTACATCTGGGTTACCAGCGCCACCTGAAGTTTTTTGAGTACCTTTAACATAGTCTAAGCCAACAGTGAATTTATCAAATGTATATGCACTTGTTGCATAGAAGAAGTTACCTTTACCCTCTGCATATGTCCAGTCAAATACATCTTCACCAGCAGTTATTAGACCACCTTGATCTTCAAATGTAAATGCTGACACACCCTTATCTTGAGCTTTCCAGCCGATATAACCAGCAGCTAGATCAAAACCAAATAGTGAAGTTGAAAGTTCGCCAGCATAGAAGTTACCATCATTGTAGCCAAGGATGTTTTTAGCTTCTTTATCAGCTGTGCTATTTGCATAGTTAAGTCTTGCACCTAGAGCAAAGTCATTAGTGATGTCGAATTTAGCTGAAACGTCAGCTGCAAGTACATCAGCTAGGTTAGTTAATGTGCCATACCATAGTTGGAAGCTAACTGGATTAAATGAACCAGCAATACCAGCTGCATATAAGTTACCAACGTCATAGCTATCTAATTTATTAGTTACAGCTGCATCATATAATTTGCCATCGCTCTCGCCATTGCCTTCAAGAGCATCAAAAGCTAAAGCTGTTAGAGTAAGACCTTCTATATCTTCATTTACTACTCTTACACCAGTACCGATAGCGTCATCAGTAAAGTATGAGTCAATAGTTTGTTTACCAGCTGTTATAGTAGTACCACCGATCTTATAGCCAAGATAGAATTGGTGAACACCAAAAGTTCCAGTTGTGTTTGTTTTATCTGTACCAGTACCAGCATTATCACCTGATCCATCAGTATCATTGTATCTTAAACCAACAACGCCAAAGAAATTATCATCGATAGCAGCTTTAAAATTTGTGATCATTTTAAAGTTATGACCAGCACCATTTGACTTTTTAACATCTTTTTGTGTTTTGTCATACTTATGTAAATGAGTATATCTGTATCTTGCCATACCAGAAAGATCAACATTTTTTATAGCTTCTTCAAGTGGAGTAGCACTTGCTACACTTGAGAATGCGCCTAAAGCAACCAAAGCGGCTAAACTAATTTTTGTTAGTTTCATTTTTTCTCCTTTTAAGGTTTTGTGATGACGATTATAATCAATAAATTTTAATATGAAGCTTAAAAAATCATAAAATTTTGCACTTTTGTTACCGATCGTTTACCGATTTTGACCAAAAAGAGGTATATTTTGATAATTTATCTTTCACAAATGAGACTTTTAAAATGGGGGTAAAAAGAAAAAGGGGCCGTTGCTTTGCCCCTTAAAAGGAGTTCTAGTTTTGATTGCTGATGAAATTATATATGCTAGCAGTAAATCAACGGTAATCTAAAAAGAAATTTTCTCCTCTTTTGGTACTTCGATATTCGTTTTTATATTTTTTCTTTTAACGACCACTTCATTCTGCGGTTTTCTTATACCATTATATGCACCCCTAGAGCCGCCCTCTTTTATAAGAAGCATGTCTATGAGCTTATCTGCGTAAAAAGTCGCATAGACAAGATCGCCCTTATCGTAATAATATCTGTTTGCACAAAAATTTGCTTTGTTTAGTTTGTGATTTTTCACATCGCTGGCTATTATCTCGTAGCAGTATTTCGAATCTTTATAACTGACATCTTTTATAAAGCCTTTGATAGAGCTTTTTGCGGGCGCAGTTTTAGTAGCTTGCCTTGGTTGCTTGCGGACTGGTGGATTATCATCAAAAAATGAACATCCCAAAAACATAGTGGCTACTGCTAGAGGAAGTAAAATTTTAGCTTTCATCTTTTCTCCTTGATATAAAGAGCAAAGTATAACTTTTAAGATTAAATAAAATTTGCGAGTTTTTAAAATTTGAGTTTTGTGCTTACATTAATATATTTAAATTTCTTGGGAGAGACCCCAAGAAATTTAGGCTGATACGTTTAAAACATTACCGCCAAGCTCAGCGATCTTTTTATCAAGCGTCTCAAGGGTCTTTTCGATAGTCTTTTGTGAAATTTCAGGAAGCTCACCGCCCCAAATTTTCTTTGCATCCTCAAAGCCTTTTGCCACGCCCTCTCTGCCAGCTTTTAGCTTCTCTACATCATCACCTGCGCCATTTAACACAAAGCCAGCTATCCTCTCGGCTGTATTTGCAATGCCAAAAAAGCCATTTTCACTAACTAGCTCACTTGCCTCATCACTACTTAGCTCTCCTAGAGCTTTGCCGTTGTAGCCGATGCCTGCTAGATCAAGTCCAGCTAAAATGTCTGATAAATTTTCGGGCACGCTAAAGCTTAGACCACCTTGTGCTAGTAAATTTGAGCTAGCGCTTTGAGTGATCTCTTTTTGATACTGCAAAAAATAGCTATTTGAGATCTCTTTTGCGCTTAAATTTGAAACCTCAGGCTGCTTTTTAGAAACCTCTTTTTCATCTTTGTGAAGTGAAATTTCTGATTTTACATTTTCTTTTACACTTGAAGTGTTGTATGAGCTTACGATTTGACTGATTTGCATATTTGGCTCCTTTAAGTTTATAGAAACTATATCGCCAAAAGGTGGAATTTATTTAGGATAAAGCGGGAGAGCTCCCGCTGTAATTATTTGCCAAGTGTTGCGTTTAGCATCCAGATGGCTTTTTCAAATTTCGCTATTTGATCTTGAGCATACATTTGAGTTGTTGTGTCACCCTCTGCAAGCTCATCAAGCTTTTTAAACTCACCCAAAAGGTGCTTGTAATCAGCCAAAACAATATCCAAAACTTCAGTCGGAGTGTAGCTCTCTTTTGGCTCGTGTTTTATGTGAGCGACTTTTGCTAGCTCCTCAGCCTTTGCGATAGGTCTGCCACCAAGCATAAGAGCTCTTTCTGCAACTGCATCAAATATCTCACCCATATCTTCATAAGCTTTTTCTGTGTACTCATGGACGCTAAAAAATTGAATACCTTTTACATTCCAGTGAAGATCGTGAAATTTAATGTAAAGTGCATTCGCATCAGCCTGAATTGTGTTTAACTGTAAAATAACTTTTGACATTTTTGTCTCCTTTTTTATTGTTTAAATGTGATGAAATTATATGTAGTTAGAGTTAATCACTGGTTAATCAAATAATAAAATTTATTATTTAGTATAAATTTTGACTACAAAATAAATTTATCTTGTAGTCAAATGTAGAATTTGGAGATTTGTCTATTTTTTATATGGCGTAGTTTTGTAACCTTGCTCAATCAAACTACTCATGCCACCATCTAAATTTATAATCTTAAGATCTGAATTATCTATCGCTGCAGCTGCTGCCGTGCTTCTTCTGCCACTTCTACAAACAAGTGCGATAGGCTTTTTGATATCAACTACCTTTGAAAGCTCATCTAAAAATGCACTCTTGTCGCTTGGATCAAAAGTAATGGTCTTCGCACCAGTTATAATGCCAGTCTCTTGCCACTCAGATGGAGTTCTAATATCGACAATCTGATCATATTTTTTGATCTCATCTGGACTTATATTAACAGTTTTAACATCAGCCGACAACATACAACAAACAGCTCCTAAAAGTAAAATTTTTTTCATCTACTCTCCTTAAATAAATTTTTTGAAATGTTAGCATTGTTTTATTAAACCAAAAACTATTTTTATATAATGGCTCAAATTTAGTCCGTTATATTATGCTCTTTTGCATATCTTAGTATATTTCGTCTAAGATCTTTTGGAAAACTATCTCTGTACATTACAGGGATAAGAGGATTTAGTTTCTTATCTAGTTTGCCAGCCTCATATAGTCTTGTTAGCTCTTCTGGTGTGTTGTAGTACGGTGCATTAGGATATCCCTCTGGTGGAGTTAATGACATCACCAAAGAGCCCAAGATGGTTGTATCTATAAAATCCTCCATTTCCCTATACTCCCATAGATCTGAAAAGCCATACTCTTCAAATTTATATTGATATGATCCTATATTTTTATTGACATACTTTACAAATTCTTCCCTTGTAGTCTCGTTTGCATCTAGGTCTCTAGGGTCTAGTAGCTTACCTTTATCTTCTACGAGTTCTCTTAGGTCCTTATATAAAGAATTATCTGGCATTGCTGCCACTCCATTTCTATTAAAATCCATCACGAAGTAGTTCCCTACTATCTCATCTAGATAAGGTATCATTCCATATTCATCTAGTGGGGGATTTTTATATAGTTTACGAATTTTTTCGTAGGTGTCTAAATTTTTATTTACTCCCATCCCATAAGTGTAGTATTTAAAAGAGTCTGCCAGATAGTTTAATGCTTCTACTACTCCTAGTTGGGCTGCCAGAAATGCTTTTTGAAAATCTCTTGCTTTAAATCCTGCTGAACCGCCAGTACCAAATGCTGATGGATTACCTAATACTCCAGCACATAAATTCCACTCTCCTATAAAGAGTTCTGATTTTAGTGTATTTTTATTTCTATCTACTTCATCATAAATTGCAGCATACTCTGGCTTTGTTAGTTTGCCATTGCTATCTACTCTACCTATGGCATCATCAGGTATGTGTATCATTGCGCATTTTAGATTGCTTCTTTTTACCAAGTATGCATATCTCTCTTTTCTAGTCTTTAAGCTCTCAAAGTAGGCTTTTTCCGATTTTGTCCAAGGTGAAATTTTAGTAGAGCTTGAAAGATAGCTTATGTCTAACCATTTTTTAAATGGCTCATAATAGCTCTTTGTATCATAGTACTCTGGCTCATAGTGTCTATATGGAGATGAGTTTAGTATCTGGCGAGAGTCTATGACTAGTTGGGCTGCAGCTTCTGGGGCTAATTGCCTTTCATCGTTCTTTTTAGCGACTATCAAATTTGTTATTTTGTCTATTTTTACTTCCCTGCCGTTAAGTGCCATAACACTATAAGTATCATGGCCTTTCCACTTAAAATATATTATTGCCACTACTGCCACAACTAGAGCCAAACTAACAAGCATAAATTTTTTATTAATGCTGTTATTTTTGATTTGCAAATTTTCTACATCTTCTCTTGGTTTATTTATGTAGTTTATGGATGAATATTTTATTTTTTTTATACTTTTTTGTTTTGCCATATAAGCCTCGTTCATGCTATTATTTTACATGATTATAAAATGTTACGTGATTATATTGAAAATTTAATTACTCTTTTACTAGAATTTCACTCATTTTTATTTACTTTTTCAAATTTATCGTTAGTAAGGATAAATTTATTTCCGCCTGGCACATATCTTGACTCTTTTCTTGACATATAAAAGCCTCTACCTTCATCACCAAATAGCCCATATATTTTGACTTGATAATCATATGAGACCGTGAGTTCGATAGGCACTATATTGTCGTTGTCATCAAGATAAAAAGACCAGACACCGATATCTGGCATAAATTTAGAATAATCATCTTGACCTATATAGTCTATCACTTTATTGACATATTCCTTTGATAATTTTACGGCCTTACGATAAGTTCTAAGAGTATAGTATGGTTTGCCATTTGAGAGGATTTGAGGATATTTTGTATCAAATCCTTTTAAATTCTTTCTCATATCAGCATCTGTTTTTGAAGCATTCACTATTGCTAGCTCCGCTTCCCGCCTTGTCTTTTCTTTGGTGGCTATCTCTTTTTCAAATTTCTCATTAAACACATAAACTCCACCATGTTTCTTAGCTAATTTTCTTAACTCAGAAACACTTATATTGTTATATGTTTGATTTACAGAACAGGCTATTAAAAATAAGCTTGTTAGTAGCAAAAACATAACTCTAGTAAATTTCATATCTAGTATCCTTTAAAAAAACTCGTTTTGAATATTTTATTATAATTTTTATGACCCATCTTAAAATGGTTTAATATCAGATAAAAGTAGTGATTTATTTAAAAATAATTTATTTATGGTGTCCCCAACAGGGTTCGAACCTGTGGCCTCAGAATTAGGAATTCTGCGCTCTATCCAGCTGAGCTATGAGGACAAATTTGTAAGATAGTTTAAATTTTATCCAAGTAGTTAAATTTTAAAGGGCAGATCGCTCTGCCCTATTTTTGGCTAATTAGCCATTTCTCTTTTTAATAATCTCTTCACTTACATTTTTAGGAACTTCTTCGTAGTGATCAAATTCCATAGAGTAAGTCGCACGACCTTGAGTCATTGAGCGAAGATCTGTTGAGTAGCCAAACATTTGAGCTAGCGGACAATAAGCTGCAATGATTTTTACACCATTTCTATCATCCATTGAATTTACTTGGCCGCGGCGCTTATTGAGGTCGCCAATAACATCACCCATATACTCTTCTGGAGTCTCGACTTCAACTTTCATCATAGGCTCAAGAATAACCGCACCTGCTTTTCTAGCGCCCTCTTTAAAGCCCATTGAAGCAGCAAGTTTAAATGCCATTTCAGATGAGTCAACTTCGTGGTAACTACCATCGAAAAGTGTAACTTTAACATCTTCAACTGGATATCCAGCAAGAACACCGCTTTGAAGCGCTTCTTTACAACCTTTTTCAACAGCTGGGATGTACTCTTTTGGAACAACACCACCTTTGATGTCGTTAACAAATTCAAATCCGCTAGCAGCTGGAAGTGGCTCGATGCGTAAAAATACGTGACCGTATTGACCACGACCACCTGATTGTTTAGCATACTTATACTCTTGTTCAACTGCCTTACGGATAGTTTCACGGTAAGCAACTTGTGGCTGACCAACTTCAGCATCAACTTTAAATTCGCGAAGCATACGATCAACAATGATCTCTAGGTGAAGCTCACCCATACCGCTAATAATAGTTTGTCCGCTCTCTTCATCTGTACTAACTCTAAAGCTTGGGTCCTCTTGAGCTAGTTTTTGAAGAGCGATCGCCATCTTCTCTTGATCTGCTTTTGTTTTTGGCTCAACTGCAACGCTAATAACTGGCTCTGGGAAGTCCATTCTCTCAAGGATAACTTTATCTTTTTCGCTTGCAAGAGTATCACCAGTTAGAGTATTTTTTAGACCAACAACGGCGCCGATTTCACCAGCAAAAAGCTCAGTAATCTCTTCACGTTTATTTGAGTGCATTTTTAGTAAGCGGCCGATTCTCTCTTTGCAGTCTTGAACTGTGTTGTAAGCGTAGCTACCACTTTCGAGGCTTCCTCTATAAACACGGATAAATGTTAGCTGTCCAACAAATGGGTCAGTCATGATCTTAAACGCAAGAGCGGCAAATTCGCCATCATCTGTACTTTCAACAGTCACTTCAGTACCATCTTCATAAACGCCATTTATCGCTGCAATCTCATCTGGAGCTGGTAAATAATCAACAACAGCATCAAGTAGAGGTTGGATACCTTTGTTCTTAAACGCAGTTCCGCAAAGCATAGGCGTGATAGTCATTCTTAAGCAGCCTGCTTTTATACCTTTTTTGATCTCTTCTACAGTTAGTTCTTCACCTGCAAAGAATTTCTCCATCAAGCTGTCGTCTGTCTCAGAAACAGCTTCGATTAGTTTTGCGCGGTATTCTTCGGCCTTATCTTTAACTTCAGCTGGAATTTCTTCTTCAACATAATCAGTTGGCTTTTTCTCGTCATTCCAAACGTATGCTTTCATTCTTACAAGATCAACCACGCCTTTAAAGTTATCTTCTGCACCGATTGGAATTTGAATAGGTACTGGATTTGCTTTTAATCTTTCTCTGATCTGCTCTTCAACTCTAAAGAAATTTGCACCAACTCTGTCCATTTTATTGACAAAAACGATTCTTGGTACGTGATATTTGTTTGCTTGTCTCCAAACAGTTTCAGACTGTGGCTGAACACCACCAACAGAACAAAATACCGCGACAGCACCGTCAAGAACACGCATAGAACGCTCAACCTCAATTGTGAAGTCAACGTGTCCCGGAGTGTCGATTAGGTTTACTTGGTAGCCCTTCCAAAACGCTGTAGTTGCAGCCGATGTAATAGTAATACCACGCTCTTTTTCTTGCTCCATCCAGTCCATAGTAGCAGCGCCATCATGAACCTCACCTATCTTATGACTCATACCAGTGAAGAACAAAATTCTCTCGCTGGTAGTTGTTTTTCCAGCATCAATGTGAGCCGCAATACCGATATTTCTTACCTTATGTAAAGGCGTTTTTCTCTCTGCCATACTAATTCTTTCTTACCAGCGGTAGTGAGCAAATGCTTTATTAGCCTCTGCCATCTTGTAAGTATCTTCCTTCTTCTTGAAAGATGCACCTTTTGAATTTGCCGCATCTAAAAGCTCATTTGCTAGTTTATCAACCATTGTTCTTTCGCTTCTTTTTCTAGCAAAAGTTATAAGCCAGCGGATAGCAAGAGCTTGTTGGCGAGCTGGGCGAACCTCAACTGGCACTTGATAAGTAGCACCACCAACACGGCGTGATTTAACTTCTAAAATAGGTTTTACATTTTCGATAGCGTCGTTAAAAACGTCGATGCCTTTAACCTCAGCATTTTTCTTTTCGATAGCTTTAATAGCACCATACATTATCTCTGTAGCGACGCTTTTTTTGCCATCATACATAAGAGAATTAATAAATTTAGTGATTATTTTATTTCCGTAAATCGGATCAGGTAAAACTTCCCTTACAGGAGCTTTTCTTCTTCTCATTTTGATTTTTCCTTCAAATTTTTATGAAATTTTACTCAAACGTTTGCAAATTTAAGCAACGTCTGCGAACCTAATTTTTTACTTTTTTGGAGCAACAGCGCCAGCTTTAGGGCGTTTTGCACCATATTTAGAACGAGAAACTGTTCTTTTTGCAACACCAGCAGTATCAAGTGCGCCACGAACGATGTGATATTTAACACCTGGTAAGTCTTTAACCCTACCGCCGCGAACTAAAACGATACTGTGTTCTTGTAGGTTGTGACCTTCACCGCCGATATAGCTGATGACTTCAAAACCGCTTGTAAGCCTAACTTTGGCAACTTTCCTCAAAGCTGAGTTTGGTTTTTTAGGAGTTGTAGTATAAACCCTAGTGCAAACTCCTCTTCTTTGAGGGCACTCTTTTAACGCTGGAGATTTTGACTTAACAGTCACTTTCTTGCGTTCATTTCTGACCAATTGATTTATGGTTGGCACAATAATTCCTTTCAACTAAATTTATTAAAAAGACCTAATTTTATTTAAAAAAAGCTTAAATAACGGTTAATAAGTTAGACTTATTCATAAGTTCCTTTTTTTATAAAACCACTGTCGTCTTTTAAAATTTCACCCTTTGCAACGACAAATTTAATCTCAAATTTCTCATCGATTAGCAAAATATCTGCATCGAAATTTTCTTTTATCTCGCCTTTTTTATTTTGTAAAGCCACACTTCTTGCCACGTTTGTCGTAAAATATGGCAACGCCTCCTCGATGCTAAAGTCATCTTTTACAAAATTTATAAACTCTTCATATAGGCTCTTAACGCTAGCGATGCCAATTTTTAGTAAATTTCCGTCGCTATCATAGCTAGAGTAGCTACCAAAGCCGTCCGAGCTTATCGTGAGCTTGTTTGTTGGCAAATTCTCTTTTTTGATGCGCTTCACAGCCTCAAGTGGCGTAAGTCCTGGCATGCAGGTAAAGTCGATATAGCCGCCGTCTTTTATAAATTTAAAGCTTTGTTTAAAAAGCTCCTCGTTTCTATTTACGTGCGTTGGCTGAAATAGCGTGATCGGCATGTCGTACTCATTTAGCACTTCATAGATCAAATTTAAGCCCTTTTTACCGTCACCCATGTGAAGCGTAGTATGGCCTGACTTCGAGCTGATCATACCAGCCACCCTGCCAGCTGAGACTATGTGAGCGAGCTCATCTTTGCTCACGCTTGATGAGCGGTGGTCGCTTATGGCTAGTTTTGTGCCGATTATGGGATCAACAAAGACAATATCTTTTTCGATATCGCCAGTTATGGTTGGCGTCTTAGAGCTGTATGCGCCAGTATGAGCGTAGCATGTAATGCCCTCGTCGTTTAGCGCGTGTGCTTTTGCGACTAAATTTTCAACGCTTCTTGTCGTGCTATCAGTTCCAAGTAGTCCTACGACTGTCGTTATGCCAGCTTCTATTAAATTTGATAGCATGATCTCAGGCACTCTAGTCTTAAAGCCGCCCTCTCCGCCGCCTCCAGTGATATGCACATGCTTATCGATGAGACCTGGTATAGCCGTGAAATTTGAAGCGTCGATCACCTTTACATTTGGTAAATTTGGCTCTAAATTTTCGGCTATGCAGATGATCTTGCCATTACATATAAATATATCTTTTTTGCCAAGAAATTTTGGCGAGTAAATTTTGGCGTTTTTTATAAGTATCATTTGGCGTCCTTGTTTACCTTAGCTATGCCGATGCCAGTAAGAGCTAAAATGATAGCAAAGACAACGCCCATGTAGTTTAGTATCGCCCATGGCAAGTACTCTACCGTTGGCACGCCAAGTGTAGCTGTCATATATGCGCCTGCTGCTGACCAAGGGATGAGTGGGACGATAACGGTGCCAGAGTCTTCAAGTGTTCTTGAGAGGTTTTTGGCTGCTAAATTTTTCTCTTTATAAAAGTCTTTAAACATCTCGCCAGGGATGAGGATAGAAAGATATGAGCTACCTGTGACAAATGCGACAGTTAGGCATGAGCCGATAGTCGAGATGATGACTCCTGCTGTTGATTTAACCCTTGCCATAATGGTGTGAAGTACCTTTGTAAGCATACCAGTTTTTGAGATGATACCAGCAAAGCCCATAGCGCAGATGACTAGGATAGTGGTTGAATTTACCGAGCTCACGCCGCCTCTGTTTAGAAGCTTCGTGATATCTTTTGAAAACTCCATATTAATGCCGCTCATCGTGACGTTAAAGCCAGTCATCACTGAGATAAAACCATTTTTAAAGCTAAAATCTTGAACGATCACACCAAGAGCGACTGAAAATAGAGATGCGATGATCATAACAGGTATCGTTGGCCACTTTAGCACCGAGCCAGCCAAGACAAAAAGCACAGGCAAAAGTAAGATGATGTTCCAGTGAAAAATTTTATCAAGCTGACCTTGAAGCGCCAAAACCGACTCTGAAACATTTGCACCACTGCTTGCAGCCTCACTACCAAAGAATAGATAAGCTGCTATCGCAACGATAGTTGCTGGGATAGTCGTATAAAACATGTGTTTGATGTGCTCATAAAGCTCTGAGCCAGCTGCTATCGGAGCTAGGTTTGTTGTGTCTGAGAGCGGAGAGAGCTTGTCACCAAAGTATGCTCCTGCAACTACCGCGCCAGCAGTTGCTGCTAAATTTACATCAAGACCTTGAGCTATGCCCATAATAGCGACGCCAACTGTGCCAGCAGAACCCCAAGATGTGCCAGTTACAGTTGAGATGATAGCTGCGATGACAAAAGCAGTTAGGACTAGATATTGCGGACTTATAAGATCCACGCCGTAGTAGATGATCATAGGGATAGTGCCTGAAAATACCCATGAGCCAATGAGCAGACCGACCGCCCAAAGTATCATAAGTGCCGGGAGTGAGCTTGAAATTTTCTCTATCACTCCTTCTTGAAGCTCGCTCCAGCTATATCCTAGTCTCCAAGCGATGCCACCAGCCACTAGGGCTGCTATCAAAATGATCGGCTCAACCTTTAGCTTCATATAACCAACGCCAAGCGCAAGGCCTACGATCATAACCAAGATAGGCGTAAGAGCCAGCAGAAACGAAGGCTCTTTTTTTGTCTGTTCCATCGTGTGTCCTTTAAATTTGAGATATTTTTGAATTTAAAGGCAAAAAACTTAAAGTGTTATAAAAAAATAAACTAAATTTAAATTTTAAATAAAATGTGTGAAAATTTAGCACATTTGATATGTGCTAAATTTAGATCAGTCTTGCTTGATAGCGTATTTGCCGCTGCCAGTCGAGATGATGCAAAGTGATATAGCGATATAAAGATATATAAGCTCTGCTTTAAAACCATTTACATTAGTAAGATCTAGTAAATTTGATAGTCCGTAAAACGAATACAAGATCACAAGGCTAGAGCCAAAAACTAGCACGGCTCCGACTCTTGAGTAAAAGCCAACAGCGATCATGATAGGAGCTAAGACCTCGCCAAGATAGGCAAAATACGCCAAAAAGCCTGGCAGCCCAGCGCCAACTAAAATGCTCTTTACGCCACCAACTCCGTGTAAAATTTTGCCAAATCCGTGCATAAAAAGGCAAATTCCAAGACCTAAGCGCAGAAATAAGAGTCCAAGATCGACATTTTTCATAATATCTCCGTTACATATTTTTAGTTATGGATTTTATTTAATATTGATTAATGGCTTGTAAATTTTGAAATTTTGTAAATTTAAGTGGGAAATTTATGAGAGGTTTAAGCCCCAAAAGCGGGGCTTAATATATTAGTTTTCTTTGATCTTTATCTTTTTGTCTTTGTAAAAACCAGTACCAACTGGGATCATACGTCCAAGGATGACGTTCTCTTTTAGATCTTCAAGATAGTCAAATTTAGCAGCGATTGACGCTTCTGTTAAGACCTTAGTTGTCTCTTGGAATGACGCAGCAGAGATCACACTATCACTTCCGATAGCCGCTCTTGTAACACCAAGAAGGATCGGTTCAGCGATAGCTGGCTCGCCACCCATTTTCATAATGCGCTCGTTCTCTTCTTTAAATTTGTTTCTTGAAACCATGTCGCCAACGATGAAATTTGTATTTCCGCTATCGACGATTTTTACTTGGCGAAGCATTTGAGATACGATGATCTCGATGTGCTTATCAGCGATCGCAACACCTTGGCGACGATAAACTTGCTGAATTTCACTGATCAAATAGTAGTGAAGTGCCTTTTCACCAAGAATTCTTAAGATATCGTGGCTTGAGATAAGTCCGTCTGTTAGTTTCTCACCAGCATGGACAAATTCGCCGTCTCTTACTTGGATCTGGCGGCTCTTCTCGATCAAATACTCAGCTGTCGTGCCATCTTCCGCTTGGATAATGATGCGCTCTTTTGAGCGAAGTGGCTTGTCAAATCTAACAACGCCGTCGATCTCTGCAACGATAGCTGTATTTTTAGGGCGTCTTGCTTCAAATAGCTCACTAACTCTTGGAAGACCACCGGTGATATCTTTTGACTTAGCAACAGCTTTTGGAGTCTTAGCTAAAATGTCAGCTTGAGCTACTTCATCGCCGCTTGAAACAAAGATCGCAGTTTTTGGATCAAGCGGATACTTGATCAAATATCCGCTCTTTGTAGTGATAATGATCGCTGGTTTTACGCCACTTGGCAAATATTCGTTGATGACAAGACGTCTTTGGCCAGTTGCCTCATCAGCTTGCTCAGTCGCACTATATCCTGGCTCGACATCTTCAAAGCTAACCACACCAGCTTCTTCTGCGATAGTTGGAGTTGAGTATGGATCCCACTCAGCGATTATTAGCTTGTCATCTTTTTCAGGTAGTGAGACCACTGTTGCTCTTTCTACCGCATCATTGTCTGATACTTGAATGATAGAATTTCTTGGGATGTAGTGGCGAACTGCCTCACGTCCGTCCTTGTCAGAAACGACAACAAAGAAGCCTTTTTCAGTTACTTTGTGACCTTTTTTGATATCTTTTAGTCTATCAAGGAAGTCACCTTTTAGTATGAAAAATTTAACCACACCATTTGCATCTGCGGTGATCTTTCTAGTTACTGGATCGCCGTCTGAAATTTTAAGCTCGCTAGCATAAGGGATACGATTTGGAACGTTCCAGCCCTCTTTTATTATCTCAACGATACTCTCATTCTCTTTTACCTTGTCGCCATTTGCATAAGGGATATACATCTTGCCTTCGATCTTACCGCTAACGCCAGCTAGTTCGTTTGGTTTAGCAAGGTCGTTTCTTCTGATGGTATATTTTATCTCTTCTTTTTTGCCTTTGATAACGATATTTACGTCTTCGTGAGCATATTCGATCTCGATTTTACCATCGATTGTTGATTTTATCTTTGGCTCAACAAGTAGCACAGCTGCACTTCTTCTGTTTGCAACGATCTTTTTGCCGTTGTTTTCGTATGTGCTAAGGTTGTAATACCTAATAAAGCCCTCTTTTTGAGCAATGACTTGGCGGTCTTGCTGCTCAGTAGAAGCCGTACCACCGATGTGGAATGTTCTTAGCGTTAGCTGAGTACCTGGCTCACCGATTGATTGAGCTGAGATGATACCAACAGCCTCGCCTGGTTTTACAAGTTTGCCCTCACCCAAATTTAAGCCGTAGCATTTTGCGCAAACGCCTTTTGGCGCCTTGCACGTGATAGGTGTTCTAATGCTTACTGATTTTATGCCAGCTTCTGTTATTGCCTTAGCTTTCTCCTCATCAAGCAATGTGCCTTCGCTAAATAAAATTTCATTTGTTATAGGATCGATCACATCATCTGCTAAAACACGGCCTAATACTCTCTCTTCAAGGCTCTCTATTAGCTCGCCGCTCTCTGTGATATCTGTGATCTCAACGCCCTCGTGCGTACCGCAGTCGTGCATCGTGACTTTAACGTTTTGAGCAACGTCGATTAGCTTTCTTGTTAGGTAACCAGCGTTGGCAGTTTTTAGCGCGGTATCTGCAAGACCCTTTCTAGCTCCGTGGGTTGAGTTGAAGTACTCCATTATATTTAGACCTTCACGGAAGTTTGAAATGATCGGTGTTTCGATGATCGAGCCATCTGGTTTTGCCATAAGACCACGCATACCAGCTAGCTGGCGAATTTGCGCTGCACTACCTCTCGCACCTGAGTCAGCCATCATATAAATTGAGTTAAATCCACCCTTATCACTTTGGATAAGCTTCATCATCTCGCTTGCAACGCTGTTGTTTGTATCTGTCCAGATATCGATGATCTTGTTGTATCTCTCACTATCTGTTAAAAGACCAGCGCCGTATTGCTTTTGAATTTCACGAACTTTTTTCTTAGCTTCGTCGATATATTTTTGCTTGCTATCTGGCACGATAATGTCTGCGATAGAGATAGAAATTCCCGCTTTTGTAGCATATCTAAAGCCTAAATTTTTAAGCTTATCAAGGAAGTCAGCCGTTACTTCAAGGCCGCCATTTCTATAAACATAATCAACCAAATTTGCAATGTCTTTTTTCTTCATGATCTTATTCCACATATTTTCAGGGACAAAATCAGGTAGTATCGCTCTTAGGATCAAGCGACCAGCTGTTGTAAAGATGATCTTGTTATCAACCATAGTTTTGATTTTAGCGTGAAGGCCAAGAGTGTTAGCCTCTTCAGCGATCATTACTTCATCAACGCTTGAGAAAATTTTATTTGCACCTTTTTCGTCATTTCTCTCTAAGCTTAGGTAATAAATTCCCAAAACCATATCTTGTGAAGGGACTGTGATAGCCTTACCGCTAGCAGGAAGCAAGATGTTCATTGAGCTAAGCATCAAAATTTTACACTCAGCAATAGACTCTTGAGATAGTGGCACGTGAACAGCCATTTGGTCACCGTCGAAGTCAGCGTTGAAAGCCGCACAAACTAGTGGGTGAAGCTGGATCGCCTTACCTTCAACAAGAACTGGGTGAAACGCTTGGATAGAGAGCTTGTGAAGTGTTGGAGCACGGTTTAGCATGACTGGATAGTCTTTAACGACCTCTTCTAAGCACTCCCAAACCTCATTTGTCTTATCTTCTATCATCTTTTTAGCTTGCTTAACAGTTGTTGCATAGCCTTTTTCTTCAAGGCGAGCAAGCAAATGTGGCTTAAATAGCTCTAAAGCCATCTTCTTTGGAAGACCGCACTGATCCATTTTTAGCTTTGGACCAACGACGATAACAGAACGTCCAGAGAAGTCAACACGCTTACCTAGCAAATTCTGACGGAAGCGGCCTTGCTTACCTTTGATGATCTCACTTAGTGATTTTAGTGGGCGCTTATTTGCGCCTTTTACTGCATTTGCTCTGCGGCCATTGTCAAATAGCGCATCAACAGCCTCTTGAAGCATTCTCTTTTCGTTTCTTATAATGATCTCAGGTGCGTCAAGCTCAAGCAGACGTTTTAGACGGCTATTTCTATTTATTACACGGCGATATAGATCATTTACGTCTGAAACAGCAAATTTACCACCATCAAGATTAACAAGTGGTCTAAGATCAGGCGGAAGAACTGGTAAATTTGTTATCATCATCCACTCTGGGCGGTTGCCTGAATTTAAAAAGCTCTCGATAACTTTTAGACGTTTTACGATAGTCTTTTTCTTAGCCTCAGAATTTGTAGCCTCCATCTCTTCTTGTAGTTGATTTAAAATTTGAGTTAGATCAAGCTCAGCTAGCATATCATAGATGACCTCGCCACCCATTCTAGCACTAAAGCCACTCTCTTCATATCTTGAAGAGAGGCTTTGGTATTGCTCCTCGTTTAAAACGTCATATTTTTCAACTTTTTTAGAATTTTCATTGTCATAATAAGCTTCGCCAGCATTATCAACAATGTATGCCTCATAGTAAAGTACGCGCTCAAGGTCTTTCATCTTGATACCAAGAAGCGCACCTATACGGCTTGGCAAGAAATTTACATACCAAATGTGAGCCACTGGAGTTACAAGCTCGATGTGACCCATGCGAGAGCGACGAACTTTAGACGTTGTTACTTCAACACCGCACTTTTCGCACTTGATGCCCTTATAACGCATCTTTTTATATTTACCGCAAAGGCACTCGTAGTCGCGGATCGGTCCAAAAATTTTGGCACAAAACAAGCCGTCACGCTCAGGTTTTAGCGTGCGGTAGTTGATGGTTTCTGGTTTTTTAACCTCGCCATAACTCCAAGATTTTATCTTCTCAGGACTTGCTAAACGAAGTTGAAAAGCTTCAAAATCACGAGGTCTATGCTCTTCTTTTATCTCAACTGGTTTTAAATTAGTTAGTTTCATTTGTCTCATCCTCATCATATACTTCCACATCAAGAGCTAGTGATTTTAGCTCGTTTGTTAGAACAAAGAACGTCTCAGGGATACCAGTCTCAGGAACGTTTTCGCCTCTTGTTAAAGCTTTGTAAGCAGAAAGTCTTCCCTCGACATCGTCTGATTTTACAGTTAGCATCTCTCTTAGTGTATGAGCAGCACCATAAGCCTCAAGTGCCCAAACCTCCATCTCACCAAACCTTTGACCACCAAATAGCGCCTTACCGCCGACTGGTTGTTGTGTAACAAGGCTGTATGGTCCAGTACTTCTTGCGTGAACTTTTTCATCAACCAAGTGGTGAAGTTTTAGCATATACATACAACCAACATTAACGCGTTCTCTTATCTTTGAGCCTGTGCGTCCGTCATATAGCTCAGTTTTGCCGTCGCTATCTATCTTTGCCATCTCAAATAACTTTGCAAATTCGTCAGCTTTAACGCCTTCAAAAATCGGAGTTGCAAATCTTACGCCATTACTCCAGTCTTTTGCATACTCAAGAAGCTTCTCATCGCTCATCTTACCAAGAGCTTTTTTAGCGTCCATTAGCTTAGCAACGCCTGCTATCTCTATCATCTTAGCTCTTAGCTCTTTTATCCATTCGCCTTTTTTGGTCTCAAAAATTTCATTGATCTGCTCGCCTAAGCGGTAACCAACAAGACCAAGGTGGCTCTCTAAAATTTGACCGATATTCATACGGCTTGGAACGCCAAGTGGATTTAGCACGATATCTACGATCTGTCCGCTTGGAAGATAAGGCATATCGACTTCTCTTACTATATTTGAAACGATACCTTTGTTACCGTGACGTCCAGCCATCTTATCGCCAACTTTTAGTTTGCGTTTTGTAGCTATATAAACTTTTACAAGTTTTACAACGCCGCTTGGTAAAATGTCATCTTTTTCTAAAATTTCTATCTTAGCGTCGTGCTCTTCTTTGAGCTTTTTCTTCTCATTTTGGAAGTAATTTTTTAGCTCGTCATATTTCTTTTGGATATCTTTTGAAAAGCTCTTTACGATAGCGTTTAGGGTAAATCTATTGATATTCTCAAAGTCAGCCTTATTGATCTTTGAGCCTTTTTTATACTCTTTTTTATTTACCTCTTGATCGCTCGCTAGTGGGTTTTTAGAAAGAAGCGCTGTAACTTTTAGCATCTCTTCGCGGTCTAGCATAAGCAATCTATCGTGGTGCTCTTTTTCTAAAAGCGTCTTCTCCTCTTCATAAGCCTTGTTTGTTCTGCTATCTTTTTCATAACCTTTTTTGGTAAAAATTTTAACATCAACAACCACGCCTTCCATTGAAGCTGAAGCATAGAGCGATTTATTTACCACGTGTCCAGCTTTTTCACCAAAGATCGCACGCAAAAGTCTTTCTTCTGGAGTTGGCTTAACCTCACCTTTTGGAGATACCTTACCAACAAGGATCATGCCAGGCTTGATCTCTGTACCAATTTTAACAATACCGCTTTCGTCAAGGTGCATAAGCTCCTCTTCTTTGACGTTTGGTATATCTTTTGTTATCTCTTCAACGCCATCT
Organism: Campylobacter concisus; assembly: GCF_902460675.1. Classification (GTDB taxonomy): domain Bacteria; phylum Campylobacterota; class Campylobacteria; order Campylobacterales; family Campylobacteraceae; genus Campylobacter_A; species Campylobacter_A concisus_AJ. Next base: position 1,108,731 of record NZ_CABPUQ010000001.1, read on the forward strand.
TTTAGCTCACGAGCTTCGATCTCTTTTTCATAGATATGAACGCTTGTAAAGGCATCTTCACGTATCATTTTTTCACTAATAACGATCGCGTCCTCGTAGTTGTAGCCATTCCAAGGCATAAATGCGATTAGCGCGTTTTTACCGATAGCTAGCTCGCCTTTTTCCATACTTGGACCATCGGCTATGATTTGATTAGCCTCGATCTCGTCGCCTTTTTTAACGATCGGATGTTGTGAAAATGTCGTATTTTGGTTTGTTCTTAAATTTTTCTCTAAAGAGTAGTGATCGATATATGGACCAGCTTCATCTTCACCAAGGATAAAGATGTTTTTATTATCAACCTTTTCAACCACGCCGCCTCGTTTTGCTTTTACGCTCTCCCAAGCATCTCTTGCGATAACACTCTCCATACCTGTTCCAACGATAGGAGCAGTTGAACGAAGTAGTGGCACTGCTTGACGTTGCATGTTTGAACCCATAAGCGCACGGTTAGCGTCGTCGTGCTCTAGGAATGGGATAAGCGAAGCTGCGACACCAGCTATCATACCAGAGCAAAGGTCTATCAAGGTAACATCTTCTCTACGAGCAAGCATCATCTCGCCCTCTTTTCTAACCTCGATCAAATCCTCAACAATATGTCCATTTTCATCAAGCTTGGTTGATGCTGGAGCGATAACATTGCCCTCTTCTTGTGTTGCTGTTAGATAGACTATCTCATCAGTCACTTTACCATCGACAACCTTTTTATAAGGCGCCTCAACAAAGCCAAGGTCATTTACTTTTGCATAAGTTGAAAGAGTGTTTATAAGACCGATATTTTGACCTTCTGGGGTCTCAACTGGACAAATTCTGCCGTAGTGAGTTGGGTGAACGTCACGCACCTCAAATCCAGCACGCTCTTTTACTAAGCCGCCCTCACCAAGCGCAGATAGACGGCGCTTATGAGTAACCTCACTAAGTGGGTTTGTCTGATCCATAAACTGGCTTAGCTGACCGCCTGTGAAAAATTCCATGATTGTTGCTGTAATCATTTTTGGATTGATAAGATCATAAGGCATGATTTCATCAGTGTTATTGCTCAGGCTTGTAAATTTATCACGGATAGCCTTTTGCATCTTAACAAAACCAAGGTGTAGCTCACTAGCAAGTAGCTCGCCGATAGATCTTATGCGGCGGTTACCAAGGTGGTCGCGGTCATCAATGTGGCCTTGTCCGTTTTTAACTTTTATAAGATATTTTGCAGTTTTGATGATATCTTCACTAGTTAGCAAAGTAACGTACTCTGGCACATCAAGCGAGAGCTTGTGGTTCATCTTCATACGACCAACTTTTGTTAGGTCATATCTTTCAGGGTTAAACAAAATATCATTTACAAAGCTTTTTGCAGCCTCTTTAACTACCGGCTCGCCAGGTCTCATAACCTTGTAAATTCTAATCGCAGCAAGGTCATTTTCATCATCTACGCCCTCAGTTTGTTTTAAAACCTTAAGCATGTCGTTGTCGGCGATAAACGAATTTATTATAGCGTCGTCAACACCGGCAGCAGAGTTGTTTATAATATCAATACTTTCATGCTCAGCTAAAATTTTTGCAAGTTTATTCTCATCAAGAGCAGATAGTGTGTCATATAAAATTTCGCCGCTTTCTGTGTTTATCACAGGGTTTGCCAAATATCTACCAATAAGTGCTTCAATCGGATACTCGACAAATTTAACGCCATCTTCGATTAATTTATCAGCTTTTTTCTTTGTTAGGCGCTTGCCAGCTTGGTGAAGAACCTCTCCATCTTCATTTTTTATATCATACTCAACTCTTCCTAGATAATCCTCTGGATTGAAAAGAGTTAAAAATTTATTATTTTTAATAACTAAATTTTGTATTGGATAAAATAGCTTAATAATGTCTTGTTTTTTATATCCTAATGCCCTAAACAAGATAGTTACAGGCACTTTTCTGCGCTTATTTATCCTGACATATAAAATATCTTTTGTATCATATTCAAAGTGCAACCAAGATCCGCGATCTGGGATTATTTGAGCTGTATAGATAAGTTTATTTGCAACAGTTGCACTCTCTTCTTGTTTAAAGATAACGCCAGGGCTTCTATGGAGTTGATTTACAACAACACGCTCAACGCCATTTATAATAAATGAAATTCTATCTGTCATCAACGGAATTTCACGTATAAAAATTTCTTGCTCTTTTATATCTTTAACGCCAACTTTATCACCAGTCTTATCATCTTTTTCATGTACGATAAGGCGTATTTTCATCTTTAAATTTACAGAGTATGTAAGACCTCTTTCTATACACTCTCTGATTGTATATTTTGGTTTTCCAATCTCTGAACTAACATATTCTAAAGTCAAACGATTTTGCGGATCATGTATAGGAAAAATCGACTTAAAAACTTTTTCGATACCGCTTTCTGTCTGATTGTTATTTAGATTTAAAAAATTATCAAAGCTCTTTTTTTGTAGTTGTAGTAGGTTTGGAACGTCTATCTCTTTAACGACATTAGAAAAGTCAACTCTAAGACGATTTCCTGAGTATAAGCTATTTAACATTGCATCTACCTCGTGGTAATTTTGAAAGAAAAGTATAGCCTTTTAACAAGGCATCTAAAATTTAAAAAAGAGAGAGCCTCTGCCCTCTCTTGAAATATTAAGCCTAAATAATAAAAAATTATTTAAGTTCAACCTTAGCACCAGCCTCTTCAAGCTCTTTTTTAGCTGCTTCAGCTTCGTCTTTGCTAACGCCTTCTTTAAGAACAGATGGAGTTCCTTCAACTGCGTCTTTAGCCTCTTTAAGACCAAGACCAGTAAGTGCTCTAACAACCTTAATAACGTTGATTTTCTTATCACCAGAATCAACAAGAACGATGTTAAATTCTGTTTTCTCTTCAGCAGCAGCTGCACCACCAGCAGCAACTGCACCACCAGCTACCATTACAGGAGCTGCACTAACACCAAATTTCTCTTCAAACTCTTTAACAAGTTCGCTAAGTTCAAGTACAGAAAGATTAGATATAAACTCTAATACGTCTTCTTTTGTAATTGCCATTTTTTAATCCTTATTATTTTTAATTTAATTAAGCTGATTGTTCTTTTTTCTCTTTAAGCGCATTCAAACCAATTGTGAAATTTTGAATTGGCGCATTCCAAACTTGCAAAAGCATCGCAATAAGCTCATCACGGCTAGGCATTTTAGATAGAGCTTTAACTTTATCAACGCTTGCAACTTCGCCATCGATATATGCTGTTTTAATTTTGAAAAGGTCAGCATTAGTCTCTTCAAATTTTGCGGCTACTTTAGTTACTGCTAATTGATCTTCACTCCAAAGATAGATGTTTGTATCTTTAAGTTCCATTCCGACTTTATCAGAATTTTTAAGAGCAATATTTGCAAGAGTATTTTTAATAACTTGAACTTTTACATTTTGTTCTTTAGCAGAATTTCTTAAAACTTCAAGTTTTTTAACTGAAAGACCACGATAGTCACAAACTACAATAGCTTCAGCAGTTTTAAATTCACTCTCTAATTTTGCAACAACTTCAGTTTTTTCGTTACGTGTCACTTTTTCTCCTTTCCGACCGGTAATTTCAAGCAGAGCGGGTCGAATCAATTAAGCCCAATGGCCTCGGCTATCTCCAATCTAAGATATAAATTTGTCTAAATTCTTATTTTAAGTCCATAACCTCTTGAGTATCAAGAGTTACAGAAGGGCTCATTGTTAATGACAATGAAGCATTTTTTACATATCTACCTTTTGCAGTCGCAGGCTTATGCTTATTAATAGCTTTAATAAATGTTGAAATATTTTCATTTAATTGTTCTTTAGTAAAATTGACCTTACCAAGACCTGCATGTATATTTCCTTGCTTATCAACACGGAAATTTACTTGACCACTTTTTGCATTATTAACAGCTTGTGCAACATCCATTGTAACTGTTCCAGTTTTTGGATTTGGCATTAAACCTTTAGGTCCTAAAATTCTACCGACTTTACCTACAAGACCCATTAAATTTGGAGTAGCTATAAGAACATCAAAGTTCATTATACCTTTTTGGATATCCTCAACTAGATCATCAGCACCAACTATGTCAGCACCAGCAGCTTTTGCCTCATCAGCTTTAGCGTCTTTTGCTATAACAGCAACTCTTACAACTTTACCTGTACCAGCTGGCAAAACAACTGAACCACGAACCATTTGGTCAGCATGTCTTGGATCAACATTTAATTTCAATGCAATCTCAACTGTCTCATTAAATTTAGCAGAAGCTAAAGTTTTAACTGTATCGATAGCCTCACTAAGGTTATAAATTTTATCTTGCTCTACTTTTTTGAGCAATTCTTGAAATCTCTTACTAGTTTTTCCCATAAATTTCTCCGCATATAAATTGCTTCCGTCTTTTGAAAACCAACCTGACGGTAAAGGTTTTAGTCTATTACTTCGACACCCATTGAACGAGCTGAACCAGCGATAATCTTAGCTGCTTGCTCTTTATCATTTGTATTTAAATCAACAAGTTTTTTCTCAACTATTTCTAAAACTTGAGCTTTTGTTAATTTACCTACTTTATTTTTTAAAGGATTATCTGTTCCTTTTGTTATACCTGCAGCCTTTTTGATAAGGTCCGTAGCAGGTGGTTGTTTAGTGATAAATGTAAAACTTTTATCAGCATAAACAGTAATAACAACTGGGATATTAAATCCAACCATATCTTTTGTTTTTTCATTAAAGGCTTTACAAAATTCCATAATATTAACGCCTTTTTGTCCTAATGCTGGACCAACTGGCGGGCTAGGATTTGCTTTTGTTGCGGCAATTTGTAATTTTATTTCACCTATAACTTTTTTAGCCATTTCTTGCTCCTTAAATTATCTTCTCAACTTGTGAATACAAAATATCAACAGGGGTACTTCTACCAAAAATAGAAACATTGAGTCTAAGCTTGCCATGTATCATATCGTATTCTTCAACAATACCTGTAAAGTTAGCAAAAGGACCTTCTGTTATGCGAACGCTTTCACCATCCTCAAAAAATATTTTAGGTTTTGGTGCTGCTCTTTTTTGAACTTTCTCCAAGATAGTATTTATATCTTTTTCAGTCAATGGCGTAGGCTTTTTAGCCTCACCAATAAAACGCCCAACCTTTGGTAAAGACTGAATCTTATGCCAAAGAGCTGTATCAAGATCTAAACATGCAAAAGCATATCCAGGATAAAGAGTTCTTTCATTAATTTTTTGCTTACCGTTTTTTATCTCTATTACGTCTTCTGTAGGAACGATAACTTCTTTTAGTTGATCTTCAATACCGTGATCTCTAACTAAATTTTCAATTCCTCTTTTTACTGCCATTTCGCTACCAGCGTAAGTTTGTATAGCATACCATTTATGTGACATTAGTTTTTCCTCATTCTATATAACTTTAGAAAGAACAAAGGACATAATAACATCAACAAGAGCTAAAAAAAGTGAAACAACAGCGACCACGATAAAAACTGCAATAAAAGCATTTCTAATTTGTTCTTTAGCAGGAAAGATAACCTTCATTATTTCCAATTTAGATAGCTTTATATAATTTATAAATTTTTCCATAATCTTAACCTTAATTGTGGCAGGGCAAGAGGGATTCGAACCCCCAACCATTGGATTTGGAATCCAGCGCTCTACCGTTGGAGCTATTGCCCTAATAGCTACTTATTCTTAATTAGCTTTTTAACTTAACTTCTTTATGAACAGTATGTTTTTTTAATCTTGGGCAATATTTTTTGAGCTCAACCTTATCTGTAGTGGTTTTACTGTTTTTTGTAGTAGTATAATTAATATCACCACACTCAGAGCATTTTAAACCGATTTTAATTCTCATATATATTCCTTATAGAAAGCCAAAGGGTTTCCCCTTTGGCATAATTTTATAAATTAACCAAGTATTTTTGAAACAACACCTGAACCAACAGTTCTACCACCTTCACGGATAGCAAAACGAGTACCTTCTTCAAGTGCAACTGGGGCTATAAGCTCAACAGAAATTCTTACGTTATCACCTGGCATAACCATCTCTGTGCCTTCTGGTAATGTAATAGAACCAGTAACGTCAGTTGTTCTTACGTAGAATTGTGGTCTATAGTTGTTAAAGAAAGGAGTATGGCGACCACCCTCTTCTTTAGTTAGGATATAAACCTCACCCTCAAATTTTGTGTGAGGAGTAATTGATTTAGGTTTGCAAAGAACCATACCACGTTCAACGTCTTCTTTTTTAGTACCACGAAGAAGAACACCAACGTTATCGCCAGCTTCACCTTGATCCATCTCTTTTCTAAACATCTCAACACCAGTAACTGTTGTTGTTTGTGTAGGTTTGATACCAACGATTTCTATAGTGTCGCCAACTTTAACAACACCTTTCTCAATTCTACCTGTTACAACTGTACCACGACCTGAGATTGAGAAAACGTCTTCGATTGGCATAAGAAGATCTTTATCTGTAGCACGAACTGGAGTTGGGATATAGCTATCAACCGCATCCATTAGTTCCATAATTTTTGCTGACCATTCACCATCTTGTCCAGCTTTTGCCTCTTCAAGAGCTTTAAGTGCTGAACCAGAAACTATCGGAGTATCATCACCTGGGAAGTTATACTCGTTAAGTAGTTCGCGAATTTCCATTTCAACTAGTTCAAGTAACTCAGCGTCATCAACCATATCTGCTTTGTTCATGAAAACAACAATGTAAGGAACACCAACTTGGCGAGATAGCAAGATGTGCTCTCTAGTTTGTGGCATTGGGCCGTCTGCTGCAGAAACAACAAGAATAGCGCCGTCCATTTGAGCAGCACCTGTAATCATATTTTTTACATAGTCGGCGTGACCTGGGCAGTCAACGTGAGCATAGTGACGTTTCTCTGTCTCATACTCAATGTGTGAAGTAGCAATTGTAATGCCACGCTCTTTCTCTTCTGGAGCATTATCAATATTATCATAATCTTTTAGCTCAGCAAGACCTTTGCGTGAAAGAACAGCAGATATTGCAGCTGTTAAAGTAGTTTTACCATGGTCAACGTGACCGATAGTGCCTATGTTTACGTGTGGCTTGTTGCGTGAAAATTTTTCTTTAGCCATCTTTTCCTCCGTTATGATATGTGTCTTTATCTAATTCAAATTCGTATAGTAATATAAAATCATATAAACCAGTGGAGCTCATAGCGGGACTTGAACCCGCGACCTCTTCCTTACCAAGGAAGTGCTCTACCTCTGAGCCATATGAGCGAAAAACGCTTGGCTGAGATGATTTTAATCAACATACAAACAACTAAAAATTCATGAAAATAAAGATGGAATAACTGTGTTTAGTAAAATCTAGATACAGCTCCCAGTTTACTTTCCCAAATTTTGGAGCGGGAAACGGGGCTCGAACCCGCGACCCTCAGCTTGGAAGGCTGATGCTCTAGCCAACTGAGCTACTCCCGCATAACAATGGTGGTGAGACGTGGATTCGAACCACGGAAGACATAGTCAGCAGATTTACAGTCTGCCCTCGTTGGCCGCTTGAGTATCTCACCTTAAACATTAATAAGTTATTTTGGTATTTTCTGGTCAAACACTGTTACAAAATGGAGCTGGTGAACGGACTTGAACCGCCGACCCACTGCTTACAAGGCAGTAGCTCTACCAACTGAGCTACACCAGCACCTGTTTTGTGAAGTGGCAATTATAGCCCAAAATAAAATAAAAGTCAAGAAGATTTTGAAAAATATTTTATCTAATTTTTTGCAATCAAAAATTAGATAAAATTTATAAAAATTTCAAAAACAGCCCACTAATCTGAGCCACTTTTACCAAAAATCGAAGATAAATTTTACATATATAAAATTTCATATTTTCATAGTTTTATTTTTTTTAAAAGCTAAAATTTCTATAATTACGAAAAATTACAAAGGATTTAATATGCAATTTTTACCTTGGGCGGTAATTTTACTGCTAATTTATGTGATCTATTTCTTAATGATCCGCTATGAAAAAAAGATAGCGACGCTAAGCAAAATGATCGAGCAAAACAGTGATGGTATCAAAGAAAATAGAGACCTTATAGGTCAAAACAGATCACTAATCGAGAAAAATAAACATAACATTGAGAAAAATACTAAAGATATTACAACAAATGTTGAAAAAATAGACATCGACTTGGAAGATTAATTCTTCCAAAATTTCTCTTCTTTTTCTTTTTTTATCAAATTTTCGTAAGTTTGCATTCTTATATTTACTGGCTCTAAATTTATGCCATCTTTTTTTATCTTAAAATATTTTCCATCCATCAAGCAATACTCTGGCACAAGGTCATAACGCTTCGAAAGTGGCAAAACTCTAAAGCTTAGATTATCTAGTATCAAAGGCTCTTTGTGTAAATTTTCCCAAACAGCTAGCACCATATGATATTTTTTCGTATTTTTTTCCTGAACGACTAGAAGACATTTTTGATTATCTACACCAAGATCTTTTAGGCTATCACGCTTTGATATCGCGTACTCCTCGCAGTCTCCGCCACCTCGCCTTAAAAACTCGCTCCTAGTGCTCCACACATCGACATTTGTATTGTAAAAATCATCATATCTTGGCATTAAGGAATTTAAGTATGAATTTATGAGTTCTAGCTTTCTTATAAAGCTTTCGTGTTCTATTTTTTTCATAAAATTTGCATAGTGATTTAGGATATTTTTGCAAATTTGATTTTTGCATTGAGATATATTCTTTGGAGAAATTTCAAAATTATTTGCAAAAAGTGAAGAGACAAAAAGGAAAAGAAGCAAAATTTTACGCATGTAGCTGCTTCATCAAAAGCACAAGACCTATTCTATCTTTCACATTTAGCTTGCTGTAAATCGACGTAGTGTGCGCCTTTACCGTCCTTAAAGTAATGCCTGTTTGCTCTGAAATTTCATTGTTTGTTAGACCTTGATATATTAAGTTTGCGATCTCTTTTTCGCGTGAGCTAAGCTCGCTTAAATCAGACTTTTTCTCTGAAGTTTCACTTTCATTATTTATATATGAGCCAGTTAGTTCTCCGATCATCGCTTGGATGAATTCTGGATAAAGCCAAACTTTGCCATTTAAAATCGTCTCAAAGGCATCTTCAAAGTGTGTTTTTCTCATGTGTGAGTTTGCATATCCTTTGACACCAAGAGCCAGCAGATGTTTGCCTTCACTAAATTTTGGTTCGTTTGCAAGGATTAGACATTTTATATTTGGAAAACTTTCATGAATTGTTTTAATATTTTCATCAAGGCTATCTTTAAAAGCATTTGTATCGATACCGACGATATCAACCTCGTCGTTTAAATTTGAAAAAAAATCTTTTTTATTGTGAGTAAATTTCACATCGTCATCTGAAAAATACCCTCGCCAAAGATTATTAAGCGAACCATTTTGAGTAAAAAAAACCACATTCATAATTATATTTCCTTATATCACATATAGGTTTGCTCGTAAATTTTTGACTCATTTACGAAAACGATCAAGTAGCGCTCCTTGCCACTATTTGCCTCAAATTTATAACTAAAAGTGGATAAAAATTTCTCAACCACTTCTTTGCTCTCTTTTAAAAAGATACTCATCTCAAAACAACCATTTGATATGGCGTATCTATATGGCACACTAAGAGATAGTAAATTTAGATCAAAGTCCAAGCTATCGCTGCTTTCATCGTAGCCACCAATAGATATTTTGATACTCTTTATAAGCTCATCTTTGATCTCCACGCCAGATAAATTTATGCAATTTTCACTTTTTAAATTTATCACCTCATCAAAGCTTTTTTCACAGTCTTTAAAGAGAAATTTAACGACTCCTCTTCCGATTAGATCGCATATTTTACCATCATTTAAAATGACAAATTCCTCAGCTAGCTTTGCTCTTGAAATTTGATATTCGCTAAAATTTTGCTCAAAGCTGGCTGACTTTTGCATTATCGCTCCGTTAAAGCGTTTTGTTTTGCTTTTAAGATAGGTTTTAACAGATAGTCAAGTATCGTCTTTTTACCAGTGATGATATCAGCTGAAACTATCATACCAACCTTTATCCTAAGTGGCTTCTCTTCGCTGCCAAGATAGTTTTTCTCAGTTTCTATCCTGACTAGATAGTAGCTCTCGCCTGTTTTTTCATTTGTCTCAGTATCGGCACTGATCTGCGTTACTTTACCTTTTAGGCCGCCATAAATACTAAAATCATACGCCGTAAATTTAACCATCGTATCAAGTCCAGGTCTTAAGAATGCAACGTCAGCTGGCTTGACCTTTACCTCAGCGATGAGCTTATCTTCTAGTGGGACGATCTCAGCTATGTTTTCACCAGGCTTGATAACGCCAGAGACTGTATGCACCATCATCTTACTAACGATACCATTTACCGGAGATCTTACATAAGTTCTTTCAACCCTGTCGCTTAGGCTGATTTGCGACTCGTTTATCCTTGCGATCTCAGCAGAGACTTCGTTCAGCTCTTTTTTTGCATTATTTTTAAATGCCAGCTTTGCCTCTTCTATCTTATTTTTTGCCTCTTTTATGGTTGATTCGACCCTTGGTACAGCAAGCACAGATGCGTCAAGCTCGCCCTTTAGGTCATTTACACGTCTTTGAAGCTGGATATACTCGACCTCACTAACAAGGCCTTTTTTAAAGATAGGCTCCATAATCGCTTTTTCTTTTAAGACAAGGTTGTAGCTATTTTGAGTTTGAGAAATTTTATTTCTAAGCTCATTTAGCTCACTTTGGCGTTGGTGGATCTGCTCTGTTAGAATTCCTATTTGCTCATTTAAGTGATCGATGTTTGAGTTATGCAAGCTTATCTCGTATTTTATAGCCTTGCTATTGTTCGCATCTCTTGTTTCGTTATAGTCAAATTCTTTATCATTTGCTTCAGCATCAAGCCTCATAAATTTAGCCTGAAGCTCATCAAGTCTTAGCTTTGACTCGCCGTAGCTACTTGTAAAGTTTTTATTATCAAGCCTGATGAGGATCTGATCTTTTTTAACCTCATCGCCCTCTTTTACAAAAATTTGATCTACGATACCACCCTCAAGATTTTGTATCGCTTGGTTTTTGCCTGATGGGATTATCTTGCCGCTACCTCTTGTTATCTCATCTATCTGTGCCCACGAAGCCCACAAAAGTAGCCAAAATACAGTTATACTAACTGCATAAAGTATCTTTTTAGAGGTTGATGGAGCCTTTGCCAAAACCGCTTCTGAGAGGCTTGACATAAATTTTAAGTCATAAGCATCATAGTTTTTTGCTTGGATGTTTGACTTGATGCCATCTACGCTATTTAAAATTTGATCTCCAGCGCTCTCTTGCTCTTTTATGTCGCTTTTTTGAACCGGCTTTTCGTCTGGCTTTGAATTTTCATTTTGTTGATTTTTTATATCTTCTTGCATAATCACTTCCCACTAAGTCTAGCTAAAACTTCGTCTCTTGGACCATCTAGTAAAATTTTGCCGTTATCCATCACTATGAGCCTATCAACAAGATCGAGCATCGATGTTCTGTGAGTTACTAAAATCATGGTTTTATTTACGGTATTTACCTTTAAATTTGCTTTTAGCTTGCTCTCAACAGTGTTATCTAGTGAATTTGTAGGCTCGTCAAGCAATATGATAGGACTATCAAGCAAAAATGCCCTAGCCACGGCTATACTTTGACGCTGACCGCCACTGATGCCATCGCCTCTTTCAAAGACAGGCATATCAAAACCAAGCGGGTGAGCATTGACATATTCATCAACACCACTTACCTTAGCCGCCTTAATGATCTGCATATCATCGACATAAGGAGCTTTTTGAACGATATTTTCTCTAACCGTTCCCTTAAATAGCACAACATCTTGTGGCACGTAGCCGATATTTCTTCTAAGGTCGGCTGGGTCTATTTGATTTATATCGATACCATCAATTAGCACTGAGCCCTCAGTAGGTGCGTAAAGACCTAGGATTATCTTTTGCAAGGTTGTCTTACCAGAGCCATTTCTACCGATGATGCCTACTTTCTCACCCGGCTGAATGACAAAATTTATCCTATCAAGTGAGCCTTTTGTGGTGTCTGGATAAGTAAAGCTAACGTTTTTAAACTCTATCTTGCCATCAAAAGAATTTCTTCTAACAAATTTCTTGCCCTCAGGTCTTTCAACTGGCATCTGCATGATCTTGCTAAGGCTTTGATAAGCTGTCTTTGTCTGCTCGAAATTTGCAGCTAGTGAGGCTACTTGACCCATAGGGGCAATCGCACGAGAACTAAGCATAACAGCAGCGATCAAACCACCCATAGTAAGGTGCGTATCTTGTATCATATAAACGCCAAGAACGATGATGGCGATAGTGTTTAGCTGAACCAAAAATGACGTGACAGTCGTGATCGAAGTGGTGATTATTTTTGATTTGATACTTCTATTTGCTATCTCGCCAGTCGCCTCTTCCCAGTTCCACTGCACATGGCCGCTAGCACCAAGAGTTTTAATGGTCTCTAAGCTACTAAGGCTCTCTATCAAAATTCCATTTTTCATAGCTGAAGCCTCAAATGTGCTCTTGATCGCATTTTGAAGTGGATCTTTTATAAAAAATGTGTAGCACAAAATAGCTATCATGATAACGATAGGCACAAGCACAAGATAGCTTCCTATAAAATAAGTAACTATCAAGAAGATTAACGCAAACGGTAGATCCACAATGGCAGCAAGCGACGCAGATGAGAAGAAATTTCTAACTGTGTCAAATTCTTTTAAGTTGCTAGCAAATGAACCAACTGACTTTGGCTTATTGCTAAATTTCATATCCATTACGCGCTCAAACAAGATAGAGCTCATAATGATATCGCTCTTTTTGCCTGCGATCTCAAGAAAATATGAACGAACAAATTTTAAAAATAGATCGATACCATAAACGACGCTCACGCCAAGCGCTAGAACCCAAAGTGTCTCAACTGCGTTATTTGGTACAACGCGGTCATAGACGTTCATCGTAAAGAGCGGGCTTGCAAGGACAAATAAGTTTATGATAAAGCTTGCAACAACCACATCTAAATAAATTTTCTTAGAGCGCTTTAAAGTGCCCCAAAACCAGTGGTCATTACCAGCGTCGATAAGCTTTGTCGAGCTTGTATCTTCTGGGACAAATTCACGTTTTAGGTAGTAAGCATAGCCTAGGTACTCATCTTTTAGCTTGCTTGTTTCTATCGTGCTAGTGCCAGTTGAAAGATCAGGCGTGATGATGTTTGCCATCTTTTTGTCTTCGCTGAAAGATTGTAAGATGCACGCTTTTTTGCCTCTAAGCATCAAGATACAAGGCAAAACTAAAGGCGAAATTTGATCAAGGTCTTTTCTGACAAGCGTTGATGCAAAGCCAGCACGTGAAGCTGCACGAGAAAATAAAGACTTCGAGCTCTTTAGTGAAAAAAGCTCGATCTCTTCGCCATCTTTTACAGGCAGACCGATAGTCAAAGCATCGGCACTATATGGGTTGTTATGAAGCTTGGTAAAGATCACCAAACATTGAAGCAGTTCGTCTTTTATCTTATCGCTATGCATCTATCATCCAATATTTTTGATTTCATCTATGTAAATTCCTTGCATATTTTTAATGCCAAGCTCAATTAGCTTACTCTTTTGCTCTTCACTCTCAACACCGATCGCAATCAAAATGATATCTTTTGAGCTTAAAACAACATCTAGTGATTGTTTTGTGTTTGCTCCTGATTTATCACTTAAAAAGTCGATTAAGACGCTTGACTGGATCTTTACGTAGTCTGGATTAAATTCTTTTAGCTTCTCAATGCCTTTTGCGCTGAGTTCAAAGTGGTCAAATCCAAAACCAAAGCCGAGTTCTTTTAATTTTTTAGTAAGTCTAACTATACTTTCGATACTAATATCGTCTTTGTTTGGAATTTCTATATAGTTTTTAGATTTTGAAATTTGAGCGATTTTCTTAAGCGTGGCTTCAAGTTTTGAGAAATTTTCATCCGAGCTTAATATCTCTTTACCCAAATTTATCGCCAAGCTTCCTTGAGGCAAGATATTTTCAGGCAAAATTCTAGCGATTCTATTTAGGATATGAAGATCGAGCATCGCACCTAAATTTAGCTCATTTACCATCGGCATAAAGTATGATGCCATACGCCATTTGCCCTCGCTATCAACTAGCCTTAGATAGAGCTCATACTGCTCAAAGCTTGAGTCAAAACCAACTACTTTTTGAGCTGCAAATTTAAATTTATCCTCTTTTATAGAGTCAAATATAAGCTCTTTATATTTCTCTTTGCCGATGACTAGGGTGTTTTGATTTGCATTAAATTCTTTGCAAGCAAAGCAGCCAGCCAGTCTTGCACTAGCCAAAGTAACGTCAGCTGATGTAAGTAGCGTCCTCATGTCAGTGCTTGGCGAGTACTCGACAATAGCAGCATTGACTGGGCATTCGCTATCATTTATAGAGAAATTTGCATAGAGTTTTTTAAACTCAGCCATGATCTTATCGTCTAAAGCTGAGAAATTTGACGAGTTTTTACCGTAAGAAAGTAAGATAAAGTCGTTGTCATTTAGCCTTGCAACGATCGCATTTTGGTCATTTTCGGTAGATTTTTCTTGTAAAATTTGAGCTATTTTTATGATGACACTTTGCCATTTTTCAAAGCCAAGAACGCCTTTTAGCCCTGCTAGATCTTTAAAGCTAACAAGCGAAGCAACACCGCTTGAATACTCTTCACTTGCTAGATACTCACTAAATTTAGTCTGAAAAAATCTTCTATTGTAAGTGCCGCTCATAGAGTCTTTATATAAAAGCTCTTGATACTTGCTAAGCGTAGCCGCCTCTCTTTCAAATATATCTTGAACTTTACTAACCATCGAGTTCATGGCGAGCACCATCTTTTTAAGGTCGGTTGTGAATGGAATTCTCTTTTGGATGATAAATTTATTATCAAGTATCGCTTCAGCTTGATCCTGCACCTTAACAAGCGGTCTAAATATCGCCTTAAGAGCAAAAAACGCCACGACAAGGGCGATGATGATCATTAAAGCTAGAAAGTTAAAAATATTTTTTGAGTTTGAGTAAAGCTCATTGTAAGCAAGTGCTGTGCTACCTTGAACATAGAGTGTGCCAAATTTAGCCCAGCCAGTCATGATCTCGCTTGTTGCAACAGGAGCTTCAAATTTAGCGATCTTGTAAAACCACTCAGGGATATCTTTAACGATAGTTTGTTGAGAATTTTCTATAAGCACCTTACCATCGACGTCTTCAAGTTTAATGAGCTTGTATCTGCCGCTATCAAACATAGAATTTATCATCGTTTGTGCCAAAGACATATCCTCAGGATCAACAATCGGCTTTAAAGCAAGTCCAAGTGAGTTTGCTGTGTGTCTTGCGTTTTCACCGAGCTGGTCGTTGATGTATCCATTTAGGCTCTTAAAATTTAAGTAGCCAACAGCCATAAAAATCACGATGCCAAAAGCTATCACAGCGATCATAATCTGTTTAAATAGCGTCATAAATCCTCTTTTCCTATCCTATCTATTAGTTCCATCCACTTAGGATTTTGTTTTTTATTTCCACCTGGTATTGCCTGACCAAGACCTTCTTGTTTTGCCAAGTATAGCGAATCACCGTTGAAACTATAAACTGGCACAAGGTCTGTTCTTTGAGTTGCGATTTTTATTTTACCATTTATGTTGTCTAAAATTAATGGAATAGACTTTGGTGTATCATAATATGCCAAAACCATATGTGCTTGGTTGTATCTTAAGGCTTTAACGTATGTGAAGTATAATTTTTGAGTTGGAATTCCAAGTTGCTTTAGGGTGAAATACTTTGCGATAACGTAGTCTTCACAGTCACCAGCGCCTTTTCCTACAAATTCCATTCTGGTAGCCCAGTAATCTTTTTTATGCCAAAGTTGCATATCATCAACCCACCTAAAAGAGTTAAAAAAATCATTTACTTTTATTAATTTCTCTTGTTCGGTTGCATCTTGCAATGAAGTCATTAAAGAATTTAATGCCGATGCCCTTCTTCTTGCATCTTCTCCATAAATTTTAGCCACCTTTGCTATCGTTGTTTGTTTTATAAAATCCCCGACAGCATTTAATGCTAATAACGAAAAAAGGACGCTTAAAGTAAGCGTCCAAAATTTTGTTTTGACCCTCATGGTCATCACTTTTTAAATTTTTATCTTAAGTCGTTTTGAATACTGCAAGCGCCTTGAATATATCTCTTAGCAAAGCCTGGCTCAAAACTATCTGAAACCATACCCATGTTATCTAGCAATCTATATTTTGCATAAGATAGTGCAGTCTCAGTTGTAGCTATCTCTTTTAAAGCTGTGTTGTACTCGTTTTCTGCATCAAGTAGGTTGATAAGGTCGCGGCGACCGATTCTAAACTCATCTTGGTATGCATCAAGAGTAGCTTTTGCATATTCAACGTGTTGATTAAGATATCCCATTTTCTCTTGGTTAAGAACATAGTTTTGCCATGAGAACTCTAAAGATTCTTTAAGCTCTCTTACAAGGTTGTCCATAGTTTGTTGCTCTTGTTGAACAGCAAGTTGGCTCTTCTCTTTATCTAGCTTATCGTTACCTTTGTTGTAAAGGTTATAGTTTAGTCTTAAAAGAGCATCAAATGTTTGCTCCTCATAATCATCATATAAAACATTTGAGTGATCATAAGCACCTGACACAACAAGATCTAGTTTTGGTAAGAATGGTGCATTTTTCTCTTTTACAACAGACTCTGCCATAGCGATGTTTGATCTTTGAACTAGAAGTGTTGGGTTACAAAGAACAGCTTTATCATAAACAGCCTCTTTAGTGCTTGGTAATGGCAGGTTAAATTCAGGCATTACTAGGTTTTTAGCAGCAACTTTTCTTCCATATAGTTTTTCAAATGTAGAAAGTGCGTCTTCATAGTTATTTTTTGCAGCTATATAGTTTGATTGAGCCAAAGTATAACGTGATCCAGCTTGTCTCTCTTCAGAAGCTACGCCGTAACCTGATCTTGCTCTATCTTTGATTTGACTATAAATTTCTTCATGGCTTTTTACATTTTCTTCTTCAATGTCAAGAATTCTCTTTGTTTGAAGAACTTGTAGGTAAGCATTTGCAGCGCTTAGTGTTAGTCTATCTGCAGCTTGAGCTACTGTGTAAGCAGCTGAGTCAAGTCTTGCGCTTTGAGAGTTGATTCTGTTTTTATCAGCGCCACCATTATAAAGGTTTTCAACTAAAGTTAAAGATGCACCAGATACTCTGCCATCGCCTCTTCTTGTTGAGATGCCATCATCAAGACGTTTTCTCTCATATCCTACTCTAGCAGCTGCATCAAGTGTTGGATAGTAAGCATTTTTAGCTATTTTTAGATCTTTGCCTACTTGTAAGTAGTTAAATTCTGTAGCTTTTAAGCTTGGGTTTTCATTTAAAATAGTTTTTACAACTTGATCCAAAGTCAATACACTATCATCAGCTTGTGCTGTAGCTGCTGCTTTAGGCTCTGCTGATATAGTTTGCTCTATATTAGATTTTTTAGCTGACTGAGCATTTGTTACAGGTGACTTAGCTCTCATTAAAGCATCTTTATAACCTGACTCATTTTGAACTTTAGCTAACAACTCATTAGCTTCATTTTCAGAAACTGGAGTTGTATCAACATATAAAAACTTTCTTCCACCAACTTCATAAACGCCAGTAGTTAGTCTGCTATCTGATATTTTGCTGTTTACTTTGCTAACAGCACTATCGATTCTAGCAGCGCTATCATCTTGAGCGAATGAAGCTAGAAAAATCCTATAAGGGACATCTTGAGCAGACAGCAACGTTGCTGCGGCCAAAGCACTAATTGCTAACATCTTTTTCATAACTAGATCCTTTTACCTTTTTATTGTCAAGCTTTGGCTCGACTTTTAGTGCGAATTATACACCAAGAAATATTAAACGTATTTTAAATACCTTATGACAAAAAAATAATTTTTATATCGTCTTAGAAAATCGCCTTAAATTTTCAGGAATTTTCTTAAGATACTCATCAAAACACATTGCAATATTTCGTATTATCAGCGTTCCTGTCTCATTTACGCTGATTTTATCTGTCGTAACATCGACAAATTCACTTAAATTCTTTAGCTCCTCAAGCTCATTTTTGAAATGTTCAAAGAAATTTATATGAAATTCATCCTCGACTGCCTTGATATTAAGCCCAAAATTACTCATCAAACTCATGATCACACTTTTTCTAAGCAAGTCTTCATTACTTAGATAAATTCCCTTTGCGTATGGCAACTTTCCGCTATCGATCGCTTTTTCATACTCATCCATATCTTTATGATTTTGCGCGTAGTGTCTTTTGCACTCACCGATACTTGTGATGCCTATGCCGATAAGATCAGCGCCACCCTTTGTCGTATATCCTTGGAAATTTCTATGCAAAGTGCCATTTGCAAGAGCGCCAAAAAGCTCATCATTTGGCTTTGCAAAGTGATCCATGCCTATCATTTTGTAGCCATTTTTAGTTAAAAACTCAGCTGTAAATTTTAAAATTTCAAGCTTCACTTCTGGACTTGGCAGTGTTGTCTCATCGAATTTACGCATCGACTTTTTTATCCATGGCACATGAGCGTAGTTAAATACTGCAAGCCTATCTGGATCAAGCGTGAGAGCCAGCTCAAGTGTCTTTTTAAAGCTCTCTAGGCTTTGATATGGCAGGCCGTAGATCAGGTCCATATTGATTGATTTTATGCCTTTCTCTCTAGCCATTTTTACGGCATTTTGAGTGATCTCATAAGGCTGAATTCGGTGAATTTCTTTTTGCACCTTCTCATCAAAGTCTTGCACGCCGTAGCTTATGCGGTTAAAACCGTGAGATATGAGCACATCAAGCTGCTCATTTGTCAAAAATCTCGGGTCTATCTCGCAGCTTATCTCAGCCTCTTTTGAGAAATTTTTAAATTTAGTCTTAATAAGTTTGATGATCTCATCAAGTTGAACGGCGTTATAAAATGTCGGAGTACCACCACCAAAGTGCATCTGCAAGACCTCAGTGCTTGTATCTAGGTGGCGAGCTAAAATTTCAAGCTCTTTTTCAATATACCTTATATATCTCTCTTTGCGGTCCTCTTTGCTCGTGTAGATGACGTTACAGCCACAAAAATAGCAAGCACTCCTGCAAAAAGGCAGGTGCAAATAAAGCGAAAGCGGCCTTTTTTTATCGCGGTTTTCAAGCTCTTTTATATAAGCCTCATAGCTAAATTTATCGCTAAACTCTGGTGCTGTCGGATAGCTCGTATATCTTGGCCCTGGCCTTGAATACTTCACATACGCACTAAAATCAATCATCTGCCCTGCTCCTTGCCATTTGGATCATCTCTTTTATATCTACAAATAGATTTGGATGCTCTTTTTTTATATTTTTTACTAGTTTTTCAAGATCTATGTTAAACTGCCTGCTCTTTTTATCGTGAGCGATCTTTTTGATCTCATCCATCGCAACCACCCAAACATCGCTAAAATCAACTGGGATATTTTGCCAGATCGTCTTTTCAAGTCTTAGGTCAAAATTCTCTTTTTGCGTCTCTTTTAAAGCCTCTATCAAAGCTGAGAGCGATTGTACTGAAATGACCGTGTGTAAATTTTGATTTTCATCAATGCCAAACCACGGCTCTTTCGAGTCCCAAGAGCCACTTTTTAAATTTAAGATATGCTCGTTTGGATTTTTTGTTGAAACTATCTCAAAGACCGTTTTTTCAGGGCTACTTAGCCCAAGTGTAGTGCCGATCTCATCTATCTCATCATATATATTTTTCTCTTCACTCATCTTCTTCTCTCATCTAACCAGACCATCACGCCTTTTTGGGCATGAAGTCTATTTTCCGCCTCGCTAAAAATTTCATCCGCGTGCCTCTCAAAGACCGCTTCGCTCACCTCGTAGCCTCTATAAGCTGGCAAGCAGTGCAAAAATATCGCATCTTTTTTAGCTAAACTCATCAAATTTTCATCCACGCAGTATCCAGCAAAGTCTTTTAGCCTCTTTTCTTTCTCAGCCTCTTGCCCCATCGATACCCAAGTGTCTGTAGTCACTACATCGGCACCATTTACAGCTTCTTTTATATCATTTGTGATAAAAATTTTCGCCCCTGAAATTTTTGCGTTTTCACTAGCCATTTTTAAAATTTCAGCCTCCGCCTCATAGCCTTTTGGCGTAGCCACTCTTAGCTCAAGGCCAAGTTTGCTTGCTAGCATGAGCCACGAGTGAGTCATGTTGTTGCCATCTCCTACATATGCGACCTTCTCGCCTGCGCTAAATTCAAGCATAGTTAGATAGTCCGCCATGAGCTGAACTGGGTGAAATTTATCACTTAGCCCATTTATCACTGGCACGCTTGAAAATTTAGCAAATTCTTCTAGCGTCTCGTGCTTATCAACCCTTAGCATAGCCATGTCGCACATCCTGCTTATCACTCTAGCGGTGTCACGTATGGGCTCGCCGCGGCCTATTTGTATATCATTTTTACTTAAAAATAGCGCATATCCGCCAAGCTCATGCATGCCCACATCAAAGCTCACTCTCGTTCTAGTCGAGCTTTTTTCAAATATCATCGCAAGCTTTTGGTCTTTAAGATATGGCTTAAATTCTCTAGCCTTCGCCTCTTTTTTGATCTTGCGAGCTAAATTTATCATCTGCTCGATTTCGTCTTTACTAAAGTCATTTAGCGTCAAAAAGTGCCTCATCTTAGCCCCTTAAAATTTTAGCCGCTTCTTTTGCGTGATAGGTGATGATCAAATTTGCCCCTGCTCTTTTAAAGCCGATTAATGTCTCCATCATAACCCGCTCGTAGTCGATGATGCCAGCTTTTGCGCCAGCTTTTAACAGTGCGTACTCGCCGCTTACGTTATAGACGCAAAGTGGCAGAAGTGTTAAATTTCTTAGCTCTCTAACGACGTCAAGATAGGCGAGTGCTGGCTTTACCATCAAGATATCAGCACCTTGCGCCTCGTCCTGCAAGCTCTCATTTATAGCTTCAAGGCGGTTTGCGCTGTCCATTTGGTAGCTCTTTCTATCGCCAAAGCTTGGAGCGCTTTGCGCCACATCGCGAAATGGTCCGTAGTAGGCTGAGGCAAATTTAGTCGAGTATGCCATCACTGGCAAATTCTCAAAGCCATTGCTATCAAGCGTCTCTCTTAGCGTTGCGATGATACCGTCCATCATACCGCTTGGTGCGATCATGTCGGCGCCATTTTGAGCGTGTATCAAGGCTTGCTTAGCTGAAATTTCAAGCGTTGCATCGTTGTCGATGGTGTTATGTACGTGATCGATTATGCCGCAGTGGCCGTGGTCTGTGTATTCGCAAAAGCAAAGATCTGTGATGACAAATAAATTTGGAAATTTATCTTTTATGGCACGAAGCGCAGTTGCGATGATGCCGTCATTACTTAGTGCGTCGCTGCCAACGCTATCTTTTAGGCTTGGTATGCCAAATAAAATGATCGATTTTATGCCTAAATTTACTATCTCTTCACACTCTTTTAAAATTTCATCGATACTCATTTGATAGACGCCTGGCATCGAAGCGATCTCGTTTTTAACGCCTTTGCCCTCGACTACAAAGAGTGGATAGATGAAGTCATTTACGCTAAGGCTAGTCTCTCTTACCATCTCTCTTAAAGCTGGATTTATTCTCAATCTTCTAAAACGTTTAAACATATTTTTGCCTTTTCTTTGTTAAAATGCGTGATTTTTAGCTAGTTTAGCACAGTTGGAGTAAATTTAAAATGAAAATAGAAATTTCAAACGCCGCAAATCTACCCTCAAGATTTGGTACTTATAAGGTTCAAGCCTTCAAAGAAGGAGCAAAAGAGCACCTTGCGATCTATAAAGAGCCTTTAAGCGAAGTCGTAAATCTTAGAATTCACTCCGAATGCCTAACTGGCGATGCGATCGGAAGCCTAAAGTGCGACTGCCGCGACCAGCTCGAAGCGAGTCTAAAATATATCGAAGAAAATGGCGGCATGGTCATCTACCTGCGTCAAGAGGGCAGAAATATCGGGCTTTTAAACAAGATAAACGCTTATAGCCTCCAAGACAAGGGCTTTGACACCATTGAAGCCAACCACCAACTAGGTTTTAAGGCTGATGAGAGGACTTATGAAGTGGTTGATTTTATCCTAAATCACTACGGTATAAAAGAGGTAAATTTACTCACAAATAACCCATTAAAACTTCACGGACTAAGCTCGGTAAAGATCGTAAAACGCGTGCCTATCGTCATAAAACCAAATAAATTTAACGAAGACTACTTAAAGGTCAAAAAAGAGCAAATGGGGCACATCTTGTGATGAAAAATGAGCTCTGCTTGCCAGCCGAATTTAACGAAAAAGTAAAGGCTTACGCTCAAATTTTTGCTAAATTTAACAAAGTTCATAGCTTAAGCAACTATAAAGATATAAGTGAGCAGGTGCTTGATAGCATAAAGCCGCTTGAGATTTTTGACCTAAGTGCCAAAACGGCGATCGATGTTGGTAGTGGAGCTGGCTTTCCAGCGATATTTTTAGCGCTTGCGATGCCTCAAACGAAGTGGCACCTTTTTGAGCCGATAGCCAAAAAGTCATCATTTCTAAGCTACGCTAAGATCGAGCTTGGTTTGCAAAATTTAGAAGTTCATAGCCAAAAGATCGAGCTTGCAGATAAATTTATGGCTGATCTCATCACCTCAAGGGCGCTTAGCAAGACAAAAGAGCTTATAAAAATTTGTGAGGGATTTTATGATGAGAGCACTAAATTTCTCATCTACAAGGGCTCAAGCGTCATGGATGAAATTTCAGGCATAGACGCACAAATTTATAATGAAAAAAACAGAAACTACATATTTTTTAATCTCAAAAATCAAGGGGAAAAACGTTGAAATACTTGCTTTTTGTAGCGATTTTGGTTGCGATTTACATCATATTTTTTAAAAATAGAAAAAAAAGCGACAAGATAAGCACCAGCAACTTCGAAGAGTGCAGCAAATGCGGTGTCTTTAGCGACATCGATCAAATGGTGCTAAGGGACGGAAAATACATCTGCAAAGAGTGCATAAAGGGTGAGAGATGAAAATTTTGGGTGATGAGCTGATCAAATTTGAACCGCTGTTTCTTTGCAAAAGCGAAGATGAAATTTCAAACAGCAGGCAAAATCTCTTTAAATTTGATAGAAATTTGATAAAAAAAGCGCTAGAAGCTGGAGCAAGCTTTAGCATCATCGCAAATGACATAAACGAAGCTATCATCGCAAACGGCGCTGGAGCAAAATTTATTATTGCCGATATTACGCTAGCTAAAGATCTGGCAAAAGTTGCGCAAAACTACCTATTTGACGCACTTATCGCTGTTTTGATAGAAAGTGAAGCAAGCCTTTGCGAGCTTGCGAAATTTGAGATCGACGCAGCGATCCTGCCAAATGCTATAAAAGAATAAGGACAAAAATGGAAATTTTCAAAACTGCTTTTTTAATGGTTGCTTTAATGCTAGTTTTTATCGCTGTTGGTGGCTATGTGGGCGGCGAGCAAGGCATGATGATCGCCTTTTTGATGGCAGCTGGCATGAACCTATTTTCTTACTTTTTCAGCGACAAGCTCGTGCTAAAAAGATATAACGCCATCCCAGTCGATGAGAGCAACGCTCACGGCCTTTACGAGATCGTCTCTCGCCTCACACAAAAGGCAAATTTGCCGATGCCAAAAATTTACATCATCCCAGAAGAGGTGCCAAACGCCTTTGCCACAGGCCGCAACCCAAGTCACGCAGCCGTCGCAGTAACTGAGGGGCTTTTAAAAATTTTAAATGAAAACGAGATCGAGGGCGTATTAGCTCACGAGCTAAGTCACGTAAGGCACTATGACATCCTAACTGGCTCAGTCGCTGCCATACTAGCTGGGGCTATCGCAATGGTCGCAAATTTTGCCAAGATAGGCACCGTGGCTGGTCAAAATCAAAACTCACAGCGAAACGCTAACCCAGTAATTATGCTAATCATCGCCGTTGTGATGCCTCTAGCTGCTACGATCATCCAAATGGCGATCTCAAGGGAGCGCGAGTACAAGGCAGACAAAGGTGCAGCCTATCTAACAGGACACCCAGAGTGGCTAGCCAGCGCGCTAACAAAGCTTGAAAACTACTCAAATTCTTACGTCATGCAAAATGCAAGCGAGCAAAGCGCCCATATGTTTATCGTAAATCCATTTGGCTCGCTAACTAGCAAGCTTGGCGTGCTTTTTAGAACGCATCCTAGCACTAGTGACAGAATCGCTGAGCTTCAAAGGCTAGAACAAGAGATAAAAAGAGGTATGTAGATTTAGCCCTTAGCAAATTTGGGCTAAATTTTTCGTTTTTTGGTTTAAATTTTAAATATAGTAGTCAAATTTTAAGGCGAGTATTTCGGCTCTAAAATTTGAGCTAAGCGGTAAGCGAAGTTAAAATTTAGCAGTCGCTCATGCAAGCGTTGAGACTTTAACAAATTTTAAAATTAGAGCTGGCATATCACGGCTCTAAATTTAGTGCTAAACGCAGTGTAGCCTAAATTTAGTAGTCTGCTAAGGCGAGTGAGTAAAGTTTTAAAATTTGCTTTGTTAAATAATGTGAGCGTCAAGTAAATTTTAAAATTTCATGAACGAGTAATTTCGGCTCTAAAATTTGAGCTAAGCGGTAAGCGAAGCCAAATTTTAGTAGTCAATTCTTGCGAGCGAATGGAATTTTAAAATTTGCAAAATAGTAAATTTCTATTCTTTAAAATACAGACTTTATTTTTTAGGTTCTTTTATTCAAAAGGGAGACAAGGGGACTTGAATTACGAAGCCGTCCCCTTATCTCCCTTTAGATCCCACAATCCCCTCGCACGTTCAAGGTGCATGCCCCAGTGCTAACGCACTGCATGCGGTCTAAAAACTCTGACAAATTTTAAAATTTCATGAACGAGTAATTTCGGCTCTAAAATTTGAGCTAAGCGATAAGCGAAGCCAAATTTTAGTAGTCAATTTTTGCGAGTGAATGGAATTTTAAAATTTGTAAAAATAGTTTTTTAGAAATTTAAAGTTTTGTTTCTTTGTTAAGGGGGAAGAGGCTTGAATTACGAAGTCGCTCCCTTCCCCCTTAACAATCCCCTAACCCCGACGACGTTAGAGGTGCATGCTTCAGTGCTTTGCACTGCATGCGTTTTTGTTAAAATTTACAAAGACAGCTTGGCTAAAAGCTAAATTTACAACCCAAAAACTGAAATTTAACCCCAAATTTCACTGCAGTTTCTTGCAATCTTCATCTTTTATGGTGTATTCAAAGATTAGTTCGCCATTTTCTGAGTAGAAAATTTCATCCAAGCTAACGCCGATGCTTAGCATATTTAAAATTTCTTTATCCTTGCAGGCGGTTCTTAAATTCTCTTTTTTTATAGCCTCGATAAATTCCAAAAGCTCTTTTTCTTCAAGCCTTTTGATCTCTTGCTTTCTTGCGTGTTTGACGGCGTATCTGTAGATAAGCGTATCGCCCACGTTTAAGATATCATTAAGCGTTAGCGTCGGTGTGCAGATAAATGGGAGCTTTTTTTTGTAGTATGTTGCGTGATTTTTCGCTGCCATATCTGGCGTAATAGCTAGAGCTAGCGAGCAAAAAAACAGCGCAAAAATGGCTACTCGCAACTACTCTTATCCAGCTTCAAATCAAAAAGATGCCTACCCTCAAAACCGTAGCTACCACTTAGCGTGATGCCGCGATTTAGCGCAGCTCTTGCCATGCCTGAGTTGCAAAGCGCCTCTTTTCCGTTTTGATAAAATTCATCTTTTAAAGCCGAAATTTGAGCCTTGTTATAGCCTTTTAGCTTCTTTGTCTTGGTCTCATTTAAGACAAACTCACCATGTATGTTTAGTCCATCACTGCTTACATCTTTTAGCGTGATCATCTCATCGACCCTGCTTGGTAAATTTGGCTTTGCGGTTTGGACGACAAAGGCTGGGATCTGCTTTGTATCAAGCTGATTTAGTATCTGCTCATAAACTTTAAACTCACTCTCTTGCACACCAAAAGCAAGGCTTGCAAGAGCTAATAAAACGATCTTTTTCACATATTACCTTTATATAAATTTTCTAGTGATATTTGGCGAGAGTTTGACCAAGATGTCGTAGTTTATCGTGCCAAAAAAGTTAGCCCAGACATTTGCGTCCTCAAAGACACAGACCCACTCGCCACTATCTTTGCAGCTAAAGCTATCCATCGAAATTTTACCAAGTATCAGCTCGCCGCTTGCAAGCCTTAGCTCACCAAGTCCATTGTATCTTAGCAGTCCGTCGCCATATCCAAGATCATAAGTAGCGACGTTTATATCATCTTTTGCTATAAATTTAGCCCCATATCCCACGCTTTGACCACTTTTTAAGACCCGCCTGCTAACGCGCTTTGCCCAAAGTGAAAGCACTGGCTTTAAATTTAAAGAGCCATTAAACTGGGCATATCCGTACTGAGCGATGCCAACACGCACCATCTCATCTTTTATCTCGCTCGCTCTTTCAAGGGCGGCTGAGTTGTGAGAGTGAAAGATCGGTTTTTTTATACCAAACTCATCACAAAGAGCTAAAATTTTCGCTTTTGCGGCGCTAAAATTCTCTCTTTGCACGAAATAATCAGCATTTAGCTCATCACTTGCGCGAAAGTGCGTATAAGCGCCAAGAAGCTCTAAATTTCTTCTGGCTAAAATTTCAAATGCATAATCAAGCTCGCTTATATCAAGCCCATTTCTATGCATGCCAGTGTCGATGGCGAGGTTGATTTTTGTATTTTCTTTTATCTTTAAAAGTGCGTCTATGTCGTTTATGGCGTAGGTAAATTTAGCGCTCTCATCGCCTGTTGGGATGTGTGAGAGGATCAAGATATTTTCAAAGATATCAGCGATCTCATTGGCTTCAAATTCGCTCTTTACAGCGCAGTTTTTTATGCCAAATTTCTTAGCCTCGCTAGCTATTAGCCTCGCACCGTGCCCATAAGCGTTATCTTTTAGCACGACGATCACTTTTTCTTTTCCGCCAGCCTTATCACAAATTTTAGTTAGATTGTGGATGTAAGCTGCTTTGTTTAAGCGTATCTCAGACATTGAAATTCACATTATAAGCTTTATAAACGTCAGGCAAGAGCTTTCTTACATTGTAGTCAAATGCATAAAATTTAGCGTAAATTTCTTTTAGATCAGCCTCTTTAACCTTGCTAAAGTCAAAGACGTCAGTGCCATTTTTCTTTGGTACTTGGCGGTCTAGCTCAGCAAAAAATGCAGACCTAGCCTCTAAAATTTTCTCTATCTTCTCTTTAACTTCTTGAGATTTTTCCACTTCTACTCCTCTATAAAAATTTTCATCTCATCGCCATAAAGCTTGACGTAAAGGGTCTTTTGACCTGCAAATTTATGCGTATCAGCAGCGTAATCCTCATAAAAACTCACGCGAAAGAGCTTGTCGTTTTTAAGGTTTGGATAAGGCGTGATGAGAAAATTTGAAAAAGCGATATGTTTTTTCTCTTTTTTAGAAAAGATTGCTCGTTTCATATTTTTAAAATTTTCTAAGCTCATACCGTCATATCGCTCAAAATCTTTATCATAAAATTTCAAATAGCTATCGATGTCACTCTCGCTCCAAGTCTTCTTCCAGTTAAGAATTCCAGAGATGATCACTGCTATGTCGTTCGCGCTTGCTTCTGGGCGCTTGTCTTCGTAGATAAAGGCGAGCGTTTTTTTGTGGTCTATAACTTCGTCAAATTTCATCAAGATGTCATTTTGCATGGCCACGCAGCCTTTTGTCTTTAGCTCATCTGTCCTTTGACCATCGAGCGGATAGCCATGTATCCAGATGCCGCTGCCATTGCGTTTTGCAAGTTTATCAAGTAAATTTGGATATGAAAGAGAAAAAGCAAGTGGGCCAAGATATCTGTCATTTGGCGTAAATCTACGCGTGAGCTGATAGACGCCAACTGGCGTTTTTAGGTCGCCCTCAAGCAGCTTATCGCCATTTTTACCAACGATGACGCTTGAGCTAAAGAGTTTTTTTGTAACTCCGTCTTTATAAGAGATGACCTCAAGCTCTTTGTCAGTCTTATCAACCACGCTTAGAAGTATCTCGTTGTCGTAATATCCGTATCTAACGTCCTTGTCTTTGAGCTTGTTTAGCCAGTAGTCCTTACTTAAAATATTTTTTTCAATGGCTTCTATGACGGCAGATGGGCCATTTTTTAAGTAAATTTCTTCGTAATTTTGGGCAAAAAGACAAGGCACTAACGCGATGAAGAAAAATAGTATCTTTTTCAAGTGAAGTGTCCCAAAAAGTAAAATTTAGTGCGTAATTATAACCTAAAAAATTTCAATTTTTAAATTTTAAAGGGAATTTTAGTTTCTTTATATGTATAATCTGAAAACCATTATTAATTTACCATAAAGGAAAAAATATGAAAAAACTTGTTTTTGGTGCATTGCTTGCGGCTTCTACACTAATGGCAGCTGACATCAGCCTAGAAAATGTCAGAGCAAGAGACACAAAGCCTGGCACAAACAATAGCGCTATTTTCATGAATATCAAAAACGCTTCAAATGCCGATGTAAAGCTAGTTGGCGTTCATTCAAGTGTTTGTAAAAGCACTGAAATTCACACTCACAAGATGGAAAATGGCATGATGGCTATGGTCCAGGTTGAAGACGCCGTTATCCCAAAAAATGGCGAGACAAAGCTAGCGCCTGGCGGTCTTCACATCATGCTTATGGATCTAAATAAGCCCATAAAAGATGGTGACAAGGTTGATCTG
Organism: Campylobacter concisus; assembly: GCF_902460675.1. Lineage (GTDB taxonomy): Bacteria > Campylobacterota > Campylobacteria > Campylobacterales > Campylobacteraceae > Campylobacter_A > Campylobacter_A concisus_AJ. Next base: position 1,137,553 of record NZ_CABPUQ010000001.1, read on the forward strand.
GAGCTAAAATTTAGCAACGGCGAGAGCATCAAGCTTGATAATATCGAAGTAACCAAAAACTTTAAATAATGAAAAAGATTCTAACCCTTTTTTCACTCATCTTTATAGTAGCAGGCGCTTTTTGGATGGGTCATAAATTTATGGTCAGCAAAGAGGATCCGCCTGAATTTGCCGATGTAAATACATCGCTTGATCCTTTAAAATGCGATCTAAACAAAGATGCTTGCGAGGTGAAATTTAATGGCGTTAAGCTAAAGATAGACATCTCGCCAAGACCGATCTTTGCGATGAGACCATTCAGCTTTAAGATCATTAATGGCAAAAATTTAGGACTAAAAGATCCAAATCTTGTAATCGATGGCATAAATATGAACATGGGTTCTATAAAGGCAAGGCTTGATCAAAGGGGCGATAACCTAATAGCCCAAGTCGTGCTAAGTGCTTGTGTGGTCGATCTTATGAGGTATAGATTTAAGCTGCTTGATGGCGAAAAAGATACTGGATTTTTTGTCGATCTCGATCTAAAAATGTAAGGGCAAATGATGAAAAAGACACTTTGGGGCTTAATAATAATCTTAATATGTGCTGGTCTTGCGATGCTTTTTATAAAGCCAAACAAGTATGATTTTAAGGCGCTTTCAGAGCATGGCGAAGTGAGCCTTAAAAACTATAACGGCAAGTATAAAGCGATATATTTTGGTTATCTTTACTGCCCCGATGTCTGCCCTACTACGCTCTCTCTTGTAGGCGATGAGCTAAATAAGCTAAAAAGAGACGACTTTGAGCTACTTTTCATCACCCTTGATCCTGAGCGTGACACGCCTGAAAATTTAACCCTAATGGCTAAAAATTTCTACAAAGATGCAGACGGACTAAAGATGAACGACCTGCCAAAAGTAGCTAAAAACTACAGTGTAAAATACCAAAAAGTACATCTTAAAAACTCTGCTATGGGCTACTCTGTCGCTCACAGCTCCGCTATCTATCTGCTAGATAAAGAGGGAAATTTTTACAGTGAAATTTCAAATTTAACTAGCGAAAACATCAAAGAAAATCTCTTAAATTTAATAAAAGATAGACCTTAAATTTATCTTGTAGATCAAAATTTCTTATTTTTAAAGAAAAATTTTTTAAACAGCTATACAATTCTTTTTAAACTAGCCGATATTGCGACAATGTAAATCATATGTAAAGGAATTCGTGTGAAGTCAATCACCAATAAAATAGCACTAATGCTAATAGTTGCTCTATGTATATCGTTTGTGGCTATGTCGGCCGCTAGCTACTACACCGCCCAAAATAAAACCATCGAGCTAGTCATCCAATCTCAACGTCAAATTCTAAAAGATGTAAAAAACGCTATGAATACATTTTTTGACGAGAATACACATGCCGCAAATGGCATCGCCCAAAGGCTAGAAAAGCTAGAGGATAGAAGCCAGATAAATGAAATTTTAAGCACAACAAAGCTAATCGTATCTCCTGAGATAGAGAGAATTTTTGTTGGATATGAGAGTGATGGTGCGATGTACCGCTCAAATGGTAAGAATGAGATGCCAAAAGACAATGGCTACGACCCAAGAACAAGAGACTGGTATAAGATCGCAAAAGGCTCAAAAGCAACTTTTTCTGATCCTTACAAATCATCAAGCTCAAATGCCATGATGATAGCGTTCTCAGCACCTATCGGTAATAAAGGTGTCGCTGCCATGAATGCTGATATTTCAAGTCTCAGTGAAGAGATCATGAGTATCAGCAAGACTGATTATAGTTATGCTTACGTAGTAGATAAAGATGGCAAGATCATCATCCACCCTGACAAAGATCTAGTCGGCAAAGATAATCCAACTACGATAGGTCTAATTAATAGATATAAAAATAAAGAATTTAATGAAAATGGTCTCATCGCTTATAAAAACACAAAGGGCGAGGATAGATATGCTGACTTCATAGAGCTAAACGATCGTGGCTGGCTGGCTATAACTGCCATGCAAAAAGATGTATTTACGTCAAATACTATGCCCCTCCTAAAGATCCAGCTAATCCTAGCAGTGCTATTTATCGTTATCCTCTCAGCATTTGTCTATTTCTTACTTAAAAAGTCTCTTAACCCTATAAAAACTATCCAGTCTAAGCTTGATGATCTATTTAAATTTGTAACTTACGAAGCAAAAGCACCAAGCAAACTAGAGGTAAGATCAAATGATGAATTTGGTGAGATGAGTAAAGCTATAAATGAAAACATCGATAAAGTCGTAGCTGGTATCAAAAAAGATAGCACTATGATAGATGAGCTAAATAAGGTAGCAAATCTAATGATCAAAGGAAACCTTGGAGCAAAGATAGGCTCAACTCCAAACAACCCATCACTAAATGAACTAAAAGAGCTACTAAATAAATTCTTTACATCTATCTCGGCAAATTTAAAGGGCATAACAAATGTTCTTAGCTCATATACTAAAAACGACTTTACAGCAAAGGTTGAGATAAATGAAGAGCTAGAAGCCGATCTAAAAGCTATGATACTTGGAGTATCAAATATGGGTGAAGTAATTTGCACTATGCTAAACTCAAATTTAAATGATGCCAAGATGCTTGAAGAAAAAGCTACAACTTTGGCTTCAGCTATGAAAGAGCTTACACAAGGTGCTAGCACTCAAGCAAATAGCTTACAAGAATCTGCTGCTGCAGTTGAGCAAATGTCTAGCTCAATGAATGCCATCTCTCAAAAGACAGCTGATGTTATAAGACAATCAGATGAAATTAAAAACATCATAACTATCATTAGAGATATAGCGGATCAAACAAACCTTCTAGCACTTAATGCTGCTATAGAAGCAGCTAGAGCAGGAGAGCATGGTAGAGGATTTGCAGTTGTTGCTGATGAAGTAAGAAAGCTAGCTGAAAGAACTCAAAAATCACTTGGTGAGATAGAAGCAAATACAAATGTATTAGCTCAATCAATAAATGAGATGAGTGAATCAATAAAAGAGCAAAGTGAAGGTATAAATATGATAAATCAATCAGTTGCTCAAATAGATAATCTAACAAAAGAAAACGTTGTAATTGCTAATAGAGCTAATGAAGTAACAAGCGATGTTGATAACATGGCTAAGACAATAGTAAGTGAAGTAAGAAAGAATAAATTTTAATCAAATTACTTCATAAATCTTCATAAATTTCAACCTGGTTTAAGCTGGGTTGGGGTTTAATCTTTTTAAATTCTAAATTTCAAATTTAACACTCAAGAGTTATCTATCAAATTTTAAAATTTATGAATGAGTAATTAAGCTAAGCGATAAGCGAAGCCAAATTTTAGTAGTCAATTCTTGCGAGTGAATAAAATTTTAAAATTTGCAAAGCAACCTAATTAAATTTAAATGTTTATTTCTTTGTTAAGGGGAAAGAGGCTTGAATTACGGTCTGCTTGCAGTTGCGAGCTAGCGAAGCAAAAGAGCTCCCTTCCCCCTTAACAATCCCCCAACCCCGACGACGTTATAGGTAGCATGCTTTAGTGCTTTGCACTGCATGCGATTTATTGCTTTAAATTAAATTTCACCTCACCTTATAGTGCACGCTACCGCCGTATGCGATATCTTCGGCTTTTACGTCATCGCTTGTTAAAATTTCGCTTATCTTGCCGTTTGCTTCAAGCCTCTCTCTATTTTCCTGAGCGTCTTCTTGGTAGCTATAAACCATCGCTACGCTTACCACACCGCTAATGCCCTCTATCATCTTAAAAACTCTGATCTCATCTTCGATGCTCTCTGAGCTAACGACCACCACGATCCTATCTTCTGCGTCAGTGATGATCTCGCACTCTTTTAGCTTGCTTATCTCGCCTTTTACGCTCTCATTTTTATTATCCGTATAGACTATCAGGCTTGAAATATTCATCTAACTCTCCAAAATAAAATTTTCTTCTCATAAGCAGAGGTTACTACCTCGTTGTCGCTTATGAAAACTATGCTATTTATCGTGCTTTGACCAGTTTTTAGCATCGCGATCTTATCCAAAGTGACGCTATCAACCAAATTTACATCGCTCATCTCATCGCTCATATAAGCTGCGATCTTGCCGTCACTACTAAGCCCCACGCCATAGACCAAAAAGCCAGTATTTATCTTTTTTAGCGTCCCAGCTGAGAAGATGCCAGCGATCCTGTCGGTGCCTCCGCTGATCATGACGCCATTTTTATAGGCGATGTCGTAGATATTATCAGTGTGGATATCTAAAATTTTGTCCATCTTTTTAGTGCGAACGTTGTAAAAATAGACCTTGCCACTCTCACAAGCGATCGCTAGCGTGCCTCTATCTTCGCTTATCTCCATGTCTGAGAGCATTGCGATAGAGATCTTAAAACTATCATAAATTTCGCCACTTTTTAGGTTTAAAAAGTAAATTTCATTGCTGATCGAGGCAAGAGCGACGTGCTCATCATCTAAAAATAGAGCCTTTTTTATCGCTTGATTAGCCATTTTTATGCTTTTTATCTGCCCATTTTCTCTTAGATAAAGCACCTTTGTAGCATAGTCGCCCTCGCTTAGGATGAGCATCTTGCCATTTAGCTCATCGACATTTAAAATTTTTGGCCTTTCATGGTCGCTAACGTAGGTTTTTATATCATCCATTTTGATGATCTCATTAAATTTAGACTCTTTTGGATCGTAAATTTCAACCGTGCCACCATCAGTTGCGATAAAAAGTTTGCCATTTATCAGCGTGGTGCCAAGCACATTTGCACTAGCTTCTATCTCTTTAATAGGCGTTGTGATCTCATTTGCAAAGATAAAATTTAGCAAGCAAAAAAGAAAAAATAAAACTCTCATAAAGCCTCCATCTCAAGCGAATTTTTAAAACAAACATCAAAGCACTCGCCGCAGCTTACGCAATTTTGATTGATTATAGGGCGAAAAACACCAAGAAACTCAACCGCTTTAAATTTACAAGCATCAAGGCAGTTGTAGCAAATCGTGTCATTCCACGCTAGGCAGCTAGCGACATTGATGCTAACCTTTGCGTTTATGCTCTTTGGTGAGCTTAAATTTAGCGTCGCGTGACCGCTACTTTGACAAGCTTTCGCGCACTCTTCGCAAAAGTCGCAGCCTAGCTTTTTAACTTTAAAAACAACTCTTTCATTTTCAAAGCTAAGAAGCTCTTTTTCACAGGCACTTACGCAGCTAGCCTCACAGCCAGCGCAGTCAAATTCTCCGCTAAAAAATGGTGGATCTATAAATTTGGGAGCAGGTTTTGCCCCCAAAATTTTACTAATTAGCTCGCGCCTGCTTTGCATTACTTAACGCCGTCATTTAAAACGTCTAGTAAATTTGACTTATGTGAGCCGTTTTTATCTCTAAAGTCAGGCTTAAATTTATTGCCAACAAGCTGAGTTACGCCATTTTGTTGCTCGACGTGGCAAGTTGTGCAGTTATATCTCTCATCATCAAGCTTGCCTGCAAGATCTTTTTTGTTTCTGATGTCATAAAAGTGAGAAGCTGGGATAGGAGTAGCTCCGCTATCTTTTGCAAACTCAGGCATGTGGCAGGTTACGCACATATTTGAATCTTTTGTGATAGGCACCAAACCCTCAGTGTCGTGTGGGATAAACGGAGGTGCATTTTCAAAAGATCTATCAAATCTCTTTGCCATACCGGCTGGCTCTTTTGTGTAGTTGATGTCTTTTAAAACAACGTCTTTATCATCTAATAAATCGACATTTCTAAGGCCGATTTGCGAATCGCTAATGCTTGGATTATTCAATGCACATGCCGCTAAAAAGGCAGCGCATAGTGCTCCAAGCGCCATTATTTTCATTTTCATTTTTCTCTCCTTAAATTTCTAATACTAAAATTTAGCGCCCCGTCGCCGCAAACGTCGATACATCTACCGCAGCTTATGCACTCGCTTGAGCTAACCGCGCGGCTCTCTTTGCCGATCATATCTAGCACTTGCACCTCTGGGCAGACGAGCTTGCACTTCATACATTTTGTGCAAGCATTTGCGTCGTGTTTTACTCTGATGAGAGCAAATTTTGATATCACCGCGTAAAATGCACCAAGCGGGCAGACGTGTGAGCAAATTCCACGCTTTAGCACGAACATATCAAAGGCAACTATGCCAATAGCAATACCAATGGCGCTAACTGAGCCATAGATGATGCCACGCTGAATGATGCCAACAAAGCTAATGCTCTCAAATGCTGGCAGCGAAAGAGCTAGGCTTAAGATAAGAGTGAGCGCTAGCAAGTAGTAGCGCAAATTTTTACTTACGTTTAAAATTTTCTCACCCTTAAAGCCAAATTTCTCTCTTAGCTTGTAAGCAATGTCAGTTAGTAAATTTACTGGGCAAACCCACGAGCAAAATGCCCTAGAAGCGACGAGCGCATAAAATGCAAAGACGATGATCGCGCCAATTACTGCATTTATGCCTACGCTAAAGCCTGCTAGTAAAATTTGAAGCACCGCAAATGGATCGCTTAGTGGAATTTGTCCAAAAAGCAAAGATGAGCTTAAATTTCCGCTAAGTATCTTAACTCCATAAACATTTCCTAGGATAAATAGCACTAGGATAGAAATTTGAGTTATTCGTCTTAAGATTAAAAATTTCATAGCTCACCACCATTTAGATAGTCAGTCGCCTTTTTGATGTCGAGCTTTATCTTGCTGTCGGCATCATCCACGCGCCTTTCATCTTCTTTTACCCAACCTTTGACGTAGTTATCGCCAACTTTACCAAGCACGACTTCACGGTTTAGCACGGTAATGGCTGCTTTTTCGGTGATACAGGCTCGCTCGCACACGCCACATCCTGTGCAGATATCGCTATCAACTACTGGGAGCAAAAACGCATGCTTTTGCGTCCTTTCGTTGCGGCGATACTCAAGATACAAGGCTTTGTCTATGAGCGGACAGGATCTGTAGCAAGCGTCGCACTGTATGCCCCAGTATGCCACGCAGTTTTTCATATCGACCACTGCAACGCCCATTTTGGCTTTATTTATGTCTAGTTTGCCAGCTGTGCTTACTAAATTTGCATCCAGCGCACCAGTCGGACAGGCTGGCACGCAAGGGATATGCTCGCACATATGACAAGGAATTTTTCTAGGCTCAAAATAAGGCGTACCGACACTTATACCATCTTCAAGAGTAGCAAGCTTTAGCGTATCAAATGGACAGGCCTCTACACAAAGCCCGCATCTAATACAGCTTTTCAAAAACTGCTTCTCCGCTTTCGCACCAGGCGGTCTAAGAAGTATAAGCGGTGAGGCTTTGGCACTAAGCGACCATATAAAGCCTCCGCCAAGAGCTAAGATCGCTGCCTTAGCTCCAAATTTCAAAGCTTCTCGCCTACTTGAAAATTCCATATCAGCCACTTTTACGCCTTGTAAATTTTAACCGCGCACTTTTTATAGTCTGTCTCTTTTGAGATCGGGCAAGTAGCGTCAAGGCAGACTTTATTTATAAATACGTTTTCGTCAAAGAAAGGCACATAGACAAGTCCTACTGGCGGCTTATTTCTACCTTTTAGATCTACTCTAGCTTTTACCTTGCCGCGGCGTGACTCGACCCAAACGATCTCGTTTTGAAGCACGCCAAGCTTTTTAGCGTCATCTTCATGCATGTAGCAAAGTGCCTCTGGAACAGCTCTATAAAGCTCAGGAACACGCATAGTCATCGTGCCTGTATGCCAGTGCTCTAGAACACGGCCAGTACATAGCCAGAATGGATAATCTTTGCTTGGCATCTCGCATGGATCCATGTAAGGGCGGAAGAAAATTTTTGCTTTGTTTGCAAGAGGAGTTTTCTCTTGATTTTTCACACCTTTTAGATCGCCTGTTGGAAGGGCTGCGTTTTTGTTGCCGTAGAATGCAAATTTATCATTTGGAGCAGCTTTTTTAGCGTATGGGTCAAATTTAGTATTAAATCTCCACTGAGTCTCTTTGCCATCAACAACTGGCCATCTTAGACCTCTTACTTTGTGGTAAGTGTCAAAGTCAGCTAGGTCGTGGCCGTGGCCAACGCCAAATTTTCTATACTCCTCCCAAAGATATTTATGGATGAAAAATCCATATCCTTTAAATTCTTTACCATCAGAGCCGATCACTTTTCTGCTGTCACCAAAGACCTCAGTGTTGTCATAGTTTTCCATGATCGGATCGTTTGCGCTAAATTTCTTAGCATCTTCATTTGCAAAAAGTACGTCAAATAGCGTATCTTCTTCGCTATATCCCATAGCTTTTGCAGCTTCAAGCACGCTTGGAAGTGTTACTTTGTCATTTAGCTTTTTCTCGCCCCAAACATCTTTTAGCTTAAAGCGCTTACTAAACTCAAGCATCTGCCAGATATCAGGCATCGCTTCGCCCACAGGGAGTACTTGCTGTCTCCAGTGCTGTGTCCTTCTCTCAGCATTACCGTATGCACCCCATTTTTCATAGATCATCGCAGTTGGGAGGATAAGGTCAGCTACTTTTGCAGAAATTCCTGGATAAGGGTCACTTACGACGATGAAGTTGTCCATTTCGCGAGCTGCTTTGATCCAGTGGTTTGCGTTTGCAGTGTTTTGCCATGGGTTATTTACTTGAACCCAGATAAATTTAACCTTGCCATCTTCAAGATCACGCATCATTTTTACATAGTGTGAGCCTGGAGTGCCGTTTAGTGTGCCAGCAGGAAGTTTCCAAATTTTTTCAGTGATCTCTCTGTGTTTTGGATTGCCGACAACCATATCAGCTGGCAAGCGGTGAACGAATGTTCCAACCTCTCTTGCTGTTCCGCACGCACTTGGCTGGCCAGTTAGAGAAAAGGCGCCTGAGCCTGGAAGTGCTTGCTTGCCAAGTAAGAAATGCACCATATAAGCTTGCTCATTTACCCATGTGCCGCGTTGGTGTTGGTTAAAGCCCATAGTCCAGAAGCTAACGACTTTGCGATTTTTCTCGATGTAAAGATCAGCAAGTGCTTTTAATTTTTTCTTAAATTCATTGATATCTTCGTTTGGATCGCCTTTTGCTACCTTAGCTGTAAAGTCAAGTGTGTAAGGCGCAAGAGCTTTTTTGAACTCTTCAAATGTTATTTGCCAGTGATCGCCAGCCTTTGCAGCGTTTTTGTTTTCTAACGTATCACCAGCTTTTAGACCAAGATAAGAAAGCGTAACGCCCTCAGCCTCGCTTAGCACCTTTGATTTCTCAGTCGCAGCTGTATCTAGCTCGCTTGGAGCATATTTTTTGTGGTGGATGTCTGGACGAAGACCATATCCGATATCAACTGGGCCAGCTGTGAAGACGCAGTGTTTTTTGACAAATTCTTCGTCTATCATCTCTGGGTGGTTATAGACTATCTCACGAGCGATGTAGTTCCAGATAGCAAGGTCAGATGACGGAGCAAAAATGATCTCTATATCGGCTAAATTTGATGTTCTAGTTGAGTAGGTGCTTAAATTTACGACCTTTACTCTATCAGGATCGCTAAGCTTTCTATCGCTTACGCGCGCCCAAAGGATCGGGTGCATCTCAGCCATATTTGCGCCCCAAGCTATGATGGTATCTGTTAGCTCGATGTCATCAAAGCAGCCTGATGGCTCATCGATACCAAAAACTTGCATAAAACCAAGAACCGCACTTGCCATACAGTGTCTTGCGTTTGGATCGATGCTATTGCTTCTAAAGCCACCTTTCATAAGCTTAACAGCTGTATAGCCCTCTGGGATAGTGTATTGACCAGAGCCAAGCACGCCAACGCCGTGAGGTCCAAGCTCATCATAAGTCTTTCTAAACTGAGCCTCCATCACGTCAAATGCTTGCTTCCAGCTTACTTGCTTAAATTTACCTTTTTTGTCAAATTCGCCCTTTTCATTTACACGTAAAAGTGGATGAGTGATCCTATCTTCGCCGTACATGATCTTAGCGTTAAAGTAGCCTTTGATACAGTTTAGACCGCGGTTTACTGGTGCTTCTGGATCGCCTTTTACAGCTACTATCTTGCCCTCTTTTGTAGCAACCATGATGCCACATCCAGTTCCACAAAATCTACAGGCAGCCTTATCCCAACGCCAGCCTTTTTCAGCTTCGTTTGCCGCACTTAGCGAGCTTGGCACAGCAATGCCAGCACTAGCACAAGCAGCACTAGCTGCAGCACTTTTGATGAAATCTCGTCGATTCATTTTTTCTCCTTAAAAGATTTAAACAAATTTAATAGATATTATCCTCATTAAACTTATTTACCCCTGATTTACATAGATAAATTTTTTAATAAACTTAAAACATAAAATTACATATTAGTTTAAGAAAATTTATATAAATAGCCCTTTATAAAAGAGATGATGCGATAGTTTAAAGCAATTTTTCTACATATTTATAGGGATTTTACAAGTAAATCTTAAAAAAATAAATTATAAATTTATTTAAATAGCTGAGTAGAAATGTAA
>NZ_CABPUQ010000001.1:1147992-1149408 GCF_902460675.1 Campylobacter concisus
ACTATGAGAAATTTAAAGAGGTATTTGAAGATACTTTAAAATATGTGCCGATACTTTACTCAGAAGTAGAGCTAAATGGTATTAAAAATACAGACAAAAATCCTTATGCTGAGTTTTTAAGAAAATATGATGACTATACTGGTAATTATGGTAATTATAAAATCCACGATCTAATTTATATAGTATTAGTGCAATACTCCCTAATAGATAAAAATGGTCACTTGGTTTTACCAGAGAATAGAAAAGAGGAGTAGTGTGCCTACTCCGAGCTTCTTTTATACCAGAATTATGATCATACTTCTATATTGCATTTCCTTAATATCATGGATAGATATTTTAAAAATATTAAATAAAACTGAGGGGAAATAAAGGGGAAAAATACAAAAAATAAGAAAACTTAAAGTTCCTGAAATATAGTTAAAATCGGGTTTTTAAAATGATTTTTAAAGAAGAATGGCTCCGGATGCTGGGTTCGAACCAGCGACCAAGTGATTAACAGTCACCTACTCTACCGCTGAGCTAATCCGGAACACTTAAAAGAAGTCGTATTATAGTTAGCAATCATTTAAAAATAGCTTAAATAGCTAAAAAATTTAGCCATTTTTCTTATAAATTATATATTTTAAACCACTCAAGCAAATTGCCTGAGTGGTTTAGAGTTTCACCAAAACAAGATCGTTTTGTTTAGTAGTCTTGTTTAAACAAATTTAAGTTTATTTAAAACTATAAAGAATAAGTGTTTTTTAAAACCTCTTCTTTCTAACCTCTTCAACTATGGCTTTAGCCATCTCATCTACTTCTGATGTTACTTCGTTTGCTTGATTAGCAATTACTACGTTTTCTTTTGTTAGGTGATCTATTTGAGCAACTGATTGATTTATCATATTTATGCCTTCGCTTTGCTCTTTGATTGATTCACTCATCTCATTTATTGATTGAGCTAGGACATTTGTATTTGCTTCTATCTCACCAAGTGATTTTTGAGTTCTTTCAGCTAGCTTTCTAACTTCATCAGCAACAACTGCAAATCCTCTACCGTGTTCTCCTGCACGTGCTGCTTCAATTGCAGCATTAAGTGCTAGAAGGTTTGTTTGATCTGCTATATCTCTAATGATAGTTATTATGTTTTTGATCTCATCACTTTGTCTTATAACATCAGCTGTCTTTTGAGAGATGGCATTCATTGAGCTTGACATTTGCTCAACTGCAGCAGCAGATTCTTGTAAGCTATTTGCTTGAGTGTTTGCTGAGCTTGCTACTTTAGATACTGATTCAGCTAGAAGTTTAGCTTTTTCTTCTAGTACTTGTGCTTGGTTTAGATTGTCATTTAGCATTTTAGATATCTCAATGCCTAGTGAGTTTATACCACTTGCTATCTTACCATCATCATCAAGTCTTTTTGTAAAGTCTTGGTTT
>NZ_CABPUQ010000001.1:1150232-1319703 GCF_902460675.1 Campylobacter concisus
GAATAAGTGTTTTTTAAAACCTCTTCTTTCTAACCTCTTCAACTATGGCTTTAGCCATCTCATCTACTTCTGATGTTACTTCGTTTGCTTGATTAGCAATTACTACGTTTTCTTTTGTTAGGTGATCTATTTGAGCAACTGATTGATTTATCATATTTATGCCTTCGCTTTGCTCTTTGATTGATTCACTCATCTCATTTATTGATTGAGCTAGGACATTTGTATTTGCTTCTATCTCACCAAGTGATTTTTGAGTTCTTTCAGCTAGCTTTCTAACTTCATCAGCAACAACTGCAAATCCTCTACCGTGTTCTCCTGCACGTGCTGCTTCAATTGCAGCATTAAGTGCTAGAAGGTTTGTTTGATCTGCTATATCTCTAATGATAGTTATTATGTTTTTGATCTCATCACTTTGTCTTATAACATCAGCTGTCTTTTGAGAGATGGCATTCATTGAGCTTGACATTTGCTCAACTGCAGCAGCAGATTCTTGTAAGCTATTTGCTTGAGTGTTTGCTGAGCTTGCTACTTTAGATACTGATTCAGCTAGAAGTTTAGCTTTTTCTTCTAGTACTTGTGCTTGGTTTAGATTGTCATTTAGCATTTTAGATATCTCAATGCCTAGTGAGTTTATACCACTTGCTATCTTACCATCATCATCAAGTCTTTTTGTAAAGTCTTGGTTTTTATATGTGTTTAGTAGATCAAGTACATCTTTACCATTACAAGAGATTGCATTTTTAAGAGCAAGTTGTAGATCTTTAAATGTGCTTTTTAGTTGATTTAGAGCTGGGTTATTAGTATCAGCTTCTAGACTTGCTTCATAGTTGCCATCTTTTATCTCATTTACAAAGGTGTTGGCTTTTTGGATGAAGATACTTTGATCTTTCATACCATCTTCAATGGCCTTTGTGTTTTTGTTTATTAGCTCTGCCATTTGACCAAATTCATCTTTAGAGGTTATCTCTATAGGCTGGGCTTTGTTTGTCTTGTGATTTAGTAGATCAAAGAAAGATAGTAGGCCTGTTTTTAGTTTGAGGATGATTTTTAGGAGGTAAGACGACATTAGAAGTGAAACTATCACAGAGATGATGATCGCTGCTAAGATAACGCCGATAGCTGAGTAAAATAGCGTATGCAAATCTTTTAAAAGCACATCCTCATCCATCTCGCCAAATAGGTACCAATCAAGGCTTGGGATATATTTTGAGCCAATTATCAAATTTCTCGTGCCGTTAAAGTGACGGATGACGCCGCCATTTTTATTCATCAAGACATCAAATTTCTCTTTGCCAAGGACATCTTTTACATTTACTTTGCCGACCCTGTCGCTCTTTTCTATCTTTACGATACCGCTTGAATCAACCATTAAAAATTTACTGCCCTCACCCATGGTTTTTGAGGTGACTAAATTTACGATGTCATCAAGGTTCATGCCTATCGCGCTGACGCCATAAAATTTGCCGTCTTTTTCAACCTTGCTATTTACATAAAGTGTTAGCGAGCCAGTAGCTTCTGAGACTTGGATGTTTAGAGAATTTACCTCTTTGCCATTTTTAACGTCAAAGTACCAGCTATCACGTGGATTATCCTTGCTAAGCTGTTTTAAAATTTTGTCGTTTGTGTAATAGTTTAGAGTTTTATCGGAGACAAACATCGCCGTTGAGAGGTTAAACGCCTTCATAAGGTCGGTGTTGTAGTTAAAAAGCGTTGCTAATCCGTCCTTTGGCTCGCCCTCGTCGATCCACTTGAGAAGATAGTCGTTTTTGGTCATCTGATAAGAGGTGTTGATGATCTTGTCTATGGCATAGCCGATCTCACCTGCAACGTTAGAGACAGCTAGTGGCAGCTCATCTTTCACAACTTTTTCTGTATATAGGTTGCGAGCTATGTTGTAACTAATGAGGCTAACGCCGATTAGTAGCAGCACGATCACAGCTGTCAAAATAACAGAAATTTTAATCCTTAAAGACTTCATAAATCACTCCTTGATCAATATTTGCGTAATTATTCAACTTTTTATATAAAAGTAAAATTAATTTAAACAAATCTGAAATTTTGTTTTAACTATGTCACTTTGTGGGGTTATAATGACACAAATTTAAATCACTCCCTGCCATAAAGTGCTAAAAATTTCTAAGTAATTTTTCAAACTGCACGCCATATTTTGTGCGATTATCATCTTGTAATGTGATCTTGATGCTCTCAAGCACAAAATTTGCTGCCTTTTTGATAGCATTTTGCATGCTTTCGCCATTTATGAGCGAGCCAAAAAGCACTGAAGCGAAGATATCTCCGGTGCCACTTGCATGAAAAGGCAAATACTCGTGAAAATACTCCACTTTTTCTTTCGTCTTTGCATCGTAAGCTATGATGCCACACTCATTTTGCCTAAACCTAATGCCCTTTAAAACGATCTTTTGCGCGCCAAAACCAGCCAAGCCCTCAAGCAACTCCAAAATGTAATCCTCGCCGTATCCCTCGCTTAAAAATGACTTTTCACACATAAAACTTGCCTCAGTTATGTTTGGCGTGATAACGTGAGCCTTTGTGCAAAGCTCTCTCATCTTTGCGACAAATTTCTCATCAAATCCGTGATAGAGCTTGCCATTATCGCCCATACAAGGATCCACAAGCCTTAGCAAAGAGCCACTATCAAACTCAGCAAAGACCTTCCCTATAAGCTCAAGCTGCCTAAAACTACCTAAAAATCCAGTGTAAATTCCATCAAAGCTGATGCCCTCTTTGTGCCAAACCTGCGTTATAGCGTCAAATTCATCAGTTAGATCACGAAAAGTGAAATTTTTAAAGCCAGTGTGAGTTGAGAGCAGTGCCGTTGGCAAGATGCACGCCTCGATGCCTTGGGCGCTGATTATGGGAAGTGCGACTGTGAGCGAGCATTTGCCCACGCACGAGATGTCTTGTATAGTTAAAATTCGCTTCATCTATCATCTTAATTTATAAAATTTAACGCCAGCAACGTCAGTTTGATAAACCGCACCATCTTGCAAAAGGCTGTTTAAAATTTGCTTTGAGCGCTCTGAGAAATTTTCTTCGACATTTGCCATAGTTTGCGGACGGCGCTCTAGCATGGCTAAAATTTCACTCTTGCTAAATTCATACTTTTGCTCTATCTTGTGAGCCCTAGCTATGGTGACTGGCACGCCTTTTATCTTGCTTGCAAGCTCTTCAAGCCTGCTAGCATCAACGCCTTTTACATTGTAAGCTGGCGGGCGATCTATCGTGCCCACATCCACTCGGTGCGGAGCTATCTCATTTATAGCCTCATTAAGCGCTATAAATTCCTCTTCTTTGTCGTTAAATCCAGCCACGACCAAAATTTCAAGCACAAGCTCGCCCTTAAATTCCTTGCGAAATTTAGCCATTGCTTTTATAAGTTCATTTACTTCTATGCTACTTTTGTTGCGGTCTATCTTTTTAAATGTGCTTTGCACAGCGCTATCTAGGCTAAATTTAACTATATCAAGCCCTTGCAAGGCTTCACAAATTTTTTGATCTCTCGCGCCTGAGCCGTTGCTTAGGATTAGAGTTTTTGCCTTGCCTTTTATCTCATTTACTTTTACTATCAGCTCTTTTAAGTGCGGATAAAGAGTTGGCTCGCCATTTGCTGTAAGCGTGATGACATCGATATTTTGATGAACTTTTAATGCTTCTTTTAAAGCGCTTATGATCTCATCAACGCTTGGTGGATTTTCTATCTCCCCAACTGGCTTTGCTCCCTTTAGTTCGCAATAAATGCAGTCAAAATTGCA
Organism: Campylobacter concisus; assembly: GCF_902460675.1. Taxonomy (GTDB): domain Bacteria; phylum Campylobacterota; class Campylobacteria; order Campylobacterales; family Campylobacteraceae; genus Campylobacter_A; species Campylobacter_A concisus_AJ. Next base: position 1,154,006 of record NZ_CABPUQ010000001.1, read on the forward strand.
TGATTTTTGCTTTGGGCTTAGATCGATGCCAAGACTCATACCAAAACGGCGAGAATTTATGGGCCCAAAGATGAGAGTGCTATCTTGCACTTTTTCTTTGAACCTCTTTTATGAAATATTTTGCGTTTTCAACTGACACATCAGGCAAGATCCCATGACCAAGGTTGAAAATGTGCGGTGCGCCTTTCATCGTACTTAAAATTTTATCCACGCCTTCATCGATCGCCTTTTTACTATAAAGCCTTGTTGGCTCCATGTTGCCCTGAAGGACGTATCTTGGACTAAGTTTTTCTTTTGCTAGTTCGATCGGCGTACTCCAATCAACGCCAAAAACATCAAATTTGCCTGAAATTTTATCCAGATATCCGCTTATACCTTTTGGGAAAACTATGACTGGGATCTCTGGAAATTCAGCCTTGATGCTATCAACTATCTTATTTATATAGCTAAATCCAAACTCAAAATAAGCCTGCTCTTCAAGCGCAGCCGCCCAGCTGTCAAAAATTTGCACCGCATTTACACCAGCTTTTATCTGCTCTTTGACGTAAAGAATGAGAGCTTGCGTCACTTTTTCTAAAATTTGATGTAAAAATTCTGGATTTTCATAGAGCATTTTTTTGCAGACCGCATAGTTTTTGCTGCCACCACCCTCGATCATATATGTAGCTATCGTCCACGGCGCACCACAAAAGCCGATCAGTGCTTTATCCTTCGCTAAATTTTCACGAGTTAGCTTGATCGTGTCATAGACATATGCTAAGCTTTTAACCGATCTTTCGATACTAAGCGCATCAAGGCCTGCTTGGTCGCGCAAAGGCTCTGTAAAGACTGGTCCCTCGCCCTTTTCAAAGCGCAGATCCATACCCATTTCAAGAGGCACGACAAGGATATCGCTAAACAAAATAGCCGCATCAACACCAAGAATTTCAACTGGCTGAAGCGTGACCTCGCTAGCCTTTTTATAGTCTTTGCAAAGTGACAAAAAGTCCCCAGCCTGCGCGCGTACTCGCATGTACTCAGGCAAATATCTGCCAGCTTGGCGCATCATCCAAACAGGCGTGTATGGCGTAGGTTTTTTAAGGCAAGCGTCTATGAAAATCATCAAATTTCCTTTAAATTTTTAAATGGATATTATCCAAAAATAGCTAAAGAAAAGATGTAGGAGAAATTTTAAGCGTAAGAACGCTTAAAATTTTAGTGTTCGCCCTTGTGAAGGAAGTAAAGTCCAAGGCAAAGTGCGAGGATAGAAGCCGCAAGATAGGCCATCTCAAGCGGAGTTGTGAAATTTGCGTGAAGCACTCTTTGGAAGAAATTTACGATGAGGACCATGACGATCACTTTGCCAAGCTTGTCTTTTAGCTCATCAAGCGAATGCACTTCAAGCACCTTACTCTGCTTTGACTGCTTTAGCTGTGTGATCTCTGAGATGAAAAGCTCGTAAATTCCGAAGCTAAATATATAAAGAACAAGCGCCATCAAGTATAGATCGATCGCTCCAACGATCTCGCCAACGACCTCTGGGTGGAAATTTTCAACGTGAAAATCTGCAGCAAAGAAATATTTATAAACCTCTAAAATCACCTTGCCGACATCATAGCTTGCGATGATGAAAAGCACGATCGCACCTAAAAGTCCAAAGACCACCGGAAAAAGCGTGAAACTGTTGCTTGCAAGCAAAATTCTCTCAAATATTTTACGCAATAAAAACCCTTTTTATGAAATTTAAAAAGGGGGTATTTTATAGTTTTTTCCTTAAATTTTTAGGTGCAAAATCGTAATTAATTTTAATGCAAACTACTCCTGCATCGCGATCCATTTTTGCGCGATCCTCACGGCATTTGTCGCAGCTCCCACGCGGATCTGATCGGCACTGCACCAAAGGTGAAGCACATTTGATCTAAAGTTATCAACCCTGATCCTGCCAACATAAGTCTCGTTTGTATCGCTTGATATAGTAGGCATCGGATACTCTTTTTTAGCTGGATTATCGACTACAACGACGCTTGGAGCTTTACTTAAAACCTCTCTTGCCGCATCTGCGCTCACGTCTTTGTCAAAGTGGATAGTGATCGCCTCAGAGTGGCTTCTAAGCACCGGCACACGCACGCAAGTTGCGCTCACTTCGATATCTTTGTGAAGTATTTTTTGCGTTTCATTGACCATTTTCATCTCTTCTTTTGTGTAGTCGTTATCCAAAAAGACGTCTATGTGAGGGATCACGTTTAGCGCTAAGCGGTGCGCAAAGACCTTTGGCTCGCACTCATCAAGCTTAAATTCAAAAAACTTTTGCATCTGCACAACAAGCTCCTCCATACCCTCTTTACCAGCGCCGCTTGCTGCTTGATAGGTAGAAACATCAACCCTGTTGATGCCAAAAGCGTCATTTAGTGGTTTTAAAATTTGCACCATTTGGATAGTTGAGCAGTTTGGATTAGCGATGATGCCACGGTTTTTCCACATGGCGATGTCACTTGGGTTACACTCAGGCACGACTAGCGGGATATCTTTATCCATCCTAAAATGGCTGGTATTATCGATAACTACCGCGCCGCTATCAGCTGCAAATTTGGCAAATTTCTCTGAAACTGAGCCACCTGCACTAAAAAATGCGATATCGATCTCGTGCTCGCTAAAAACTTTCTCGGTTAGCTCTTTTACTTTGTAGTGTTTGCCCTTAAATTCGATCTCCATGCCAACGCTCTTTGCACTTGCAAGTGGCAAAAGCTCACCAACTGGGAAATCAACCTCCTCCATAACTCTAAAAAGCTCTTCGCCGACCGCTCCAGTAGCACCAACGACCGCTACGTTAAATTTTCTCATCTGCTCTCCTTGGTTTCTTTTAATTTTCTTAATTTGCATAATTTTACTAGCCAAAAACTTAAATTTTTACCTATTTTTTACTTCTCGCTTGCAAAAATAGATCTTTTGGCAAAATTTCATCGCCCTCGCTTAGTATCGCTGCACGCTGCACGACTGAGATGAGCTCTCTTATGTTGCCTGGGTAGTCGTAGCCCAAAAGCTCCTCTTTGGCTGCTTTTGAGAATTTTTTAGCCTCAAAGCCATACTCTTTGCAGCATTTGTCCAAAGCATCCTGCGCGATAGGCAAAATTTCATCCTTTCGCTCGCGAAGTGGCGGGATGAAAAGCGGGATCGTGTTTAGGCGGTAGAAAAGGTCCTCTCTAAACCTGCCCTCTTTCATCGCAAGCTCTAAATTTGCATTTGTAGCGCAGATGATGCGAACGTCTATCTTTTCGCTCTTTGTAGCGCCAAGCCTTGTTATCTCGCGCTCCTGCAAGGCACGAAGCAATTTTGGCTGTAAATTTATAGGCATCTCGCCGATCTCATCTAAAAATAGTGTTCCGCCATTTGCCAGCTCAAACTGCCCTTTTTTGGTAGTCGCAGCGTCAGTAAAGGCGCCCTTTTCAAAGCCAAAAAGCTCACTTTCTATCAAATTTTCAGGTATCGCTGCCATGTTTAAAGCGATAAATGCCGCATCTTTTCTAGGTGAGTTTGCGTGGATAAACTTAGCAAAGACCTCCTTACCAACACCACTTTCGCCACTAAGCATAATAGAAGCGTCCGTTCTTGCGGCTTTTAGTGCGATATTTAGCGTGATTTCAAGCGCTTTTGAAGTAGCTAAAAAGCCGTTATTTTCGCTTTTGCTTTCAACTTTTTTTATGCTTTTTGGAGTCTTTTGCTTTAGCGCCTCTACCCTTTTTATCGCCTCATAAAGCGTTGAGACGTCAAATGGCTTGGTTAAAAAGTCCTTCACGCCAAGCCTAACGCTCTCGATCGCCTTATTAAGTGTCGCGTTTCCAGTCATTATGATGACGTCAAATTTGCCGTTTAGCTCTTTAATGAACTCAAGTCCGTCCATTTTTGGCATGTTTATATCGGTGATTATTAGATCAGTGTCGTCGCTTAGCTTTTTTAGAGCCTCAACTGCGCTCTTATAGCTTTTGATATTTAGCTCATCATACTCGCCAAGTGCGATCTCAAGCGACTTTCGCATATTGATGTCATCTTCTACTATGACGATATTCATTTGATCTCTTTTTTATTGAAGTGTGCCGATGATAGCGGATTTTGACTTAAATTCCACCATAAATCTAACTGGCAAAATTTTCAAATTTGAAGTGTTTGAGATCTGTGCATTTTTGACTTTTAGCTCATTTTTTATCATCACTTTTTTTAAGACAAAGCAGTCAAATATCTCATCTTTGTGTAAATTTAAAAAGCCAAGAGTTGTGATGTTTTCATCTTTAAAGGCGTCTATCTGGCAAAGAAATTTTGGTTTTGGATTTGGCGTTAAAGTCATCGCCTTAGAAAATGAAATTTCCTCAAAGGCAACTATTTGATTTTTCGTATCGACCTTTGCCCAGAAGATAAACTCCTCCAGGCAAAAGGCGAAATTTAAAAGTATCGTTAGTAAGAAAAGACTTCTCGCCACTTATCTTCGTCTATCTTAAGCTCCATATTTACCTTATAAAGCCCGTCTTTGAAATTTTCACTTACGATCCTTGCGTTTTTGACAAGGCCTTGAACCTTTGAAGTGATAGATGAGTCGTTTAGCATCGCGTCTCTTACGGTGTCTTCAGCATTGATCTTTACGCCGTAAAGCTTGCCAGCAAGCTGCGAATAAGCATCAGCCATCGCCGCTCTTTTTGCAAGAGTAACCGACTGAGCGTATGAGAGAGAATTTAACGGAGCTATACCCTCACCTGTGGCTCTAAATGTAGTCTCTCTTGGAGCGCTATCATATATCATCTTCTCTTTTTTCATCACCTCTCTAAGATCGTCTTTATCGACCTTTTGGATGACTACGTTGCGGTTTGATGTGCTAGTTGGCTCGCCCATAAAGCCGTTAAATGAGCAACCGCCAAAAATAGCAACCATCAAAGCAAAAGATAAAATTTTAACCTTCATAAACAACCTTTTTTATGCTTTTATTTAAAATTTAACAGCAAATTTTATTCCAAAAGCCCCATATCTTCGCTTGGTGCTTCATCCTCGTCCTCGCCATCATCTGCCTTAGGGCATCTTGCGATACTTACAACATCATCGCCATCAACATTTACGACGATCACGCCGCTTGTGTTACGTCCTGCTTTGCGGATGCTTTGCATATCAACTCTTATCATCTTGCCGCTTGATGTTAGAGCCATAAGGTCTTGCTCTTCATCAACCATCACAACGCCCACTAGATCGCCTGTTCTGTTTGTTAGCTTCATGCAGATGACGCCTTTGCCACCGCGATTTGTTAAGCGGTACTCATCAGCGGTTGTGCGCTTGCCGATACCTTTTTGAGATATGCTTAAAATTTCTTGATCATTGCTTTCGATGACTGCAGCACCCACGACCTCATCGCCTGGCTCTTTAAATTTGATACCAGTTACGCCGCGTGCCGTTCTTCCCATTTGGCGAACCTTGCTGATCTTAAATTTAAGACACATACCCTTTTTAGTAACTACAAATAGCATTGTCTCATCGCCTGAGTTTGCGTCCTCTTCGGCATTTGCACTATCTTCATCGATCTCGTTTTGAAGCTCTTCAACTTCAAGCACCTCTGTCTCAACACTTAGCTCATTTTCAGGGTCAGTTACTGGCATATCATCGTATGTTTGAGCGATGAGTGCAGTTACTAGCTCGTCGTTCTCATCAAGGCTTATAGCTCTTACGCCAACTGAGCGGATATTTTTAAACTCACTTAAATTTGTGCGTTTTACGATGCCGTTTTTAGTAAAGAATGCTAGAGATTTGCTCTCGTCAAAGTCAGTCGTTGGGATGATCGCTTTTATCTTCTCATCAGGCTGCAGCTGGATCAAATTTACAACTGCTTTGCCTTTTGCTGTACGGCTTCCCTCTGGAATTTTATAGACTTTTAGCCAGTATAGCTGTCCGCGGTCTGTCACAAACATAAGCGTGTCGTGGGTATTTGAAGTAAAGAAGCTCTCGATAAAGTCATCATCATATGTCGTGACCGCTACTTTGCCCTTGCCGCCACGTTTTTGCTTCTCATACTGCTTGCTTGGCACACGCTTGATGTAGCCTCGGTGAGTTATGGTTACGACCATATTTTCATTTGGTATAAGATCTTCAATGTCGATATCATCGTAGTCATCAACGATCTCAGTTACTCTTGGCACTTTAAATTTATTTTTGATCTCAAGAAGCTCTTCTTTGATCAAATTTTCAAGCAATGTCTCGCTCTTTAAAATTTCATCAAGTCTTGCGATCTCAGCCATAAGCTCGGCTAGTTCGGCCTCTAGTTTTTCTCTCTCTAGGCCTGTAAGCTTGCTTAGACGCATATCAAGGATAGCGTTTGCTTGAAGCTCTGAGAGGTTAAATTTACTCATCAAGCCTTCTCTAGCAACCGCCGTATCGGCACTATTTCTAATAAGCTCTATCACCTCGTCGATATTATCAAGTGCGATCTTTAGACCCTCTAAGATGTGAGCTCTTGCGCGCGCTTTTTCAAGCTCAAATATCGTTCTTCTAATGATAACTGTTTTTCTGTGATTTAAAAATAGCTTAAGTAACTCGATAAGATTAAAAACCTTTGGCTCTTTGTTATTAATAGCAAGCATAATAACGCCAAAAGTGCTCTCCATCGTGGTTGATTTAAATAGGTTATTTAGCACGATGTCGCTCATAGCGTCGCGTTTTAACTCGATGACTACGCGAATGCCGTCCTTGTCAGACTCATCTCTAACCTCGCTAATGCCCTCTATCTGCTTATCTTTTACAAGCTCGGCGATCTGCTCGATAAGTCTTGCTTTGTTTGTCTGATAAGGCAGCTCATCGATGACGATGACATCTTTGTTTGGCTTTTTTTCTATGTGAGTTTTAGCTCTTAGTTTGACCCTGCCACGACCTGTGCGGTATGCCTCTATGATGCCTTTTTTACCAAAAATGATACCACCAGTTGGGAAGTCTGGACCTTTTATAAATTCCATCACCTCTTCAAGTGTTGCTTCTTTGTTTTCAAGAAGGAGCAAAAGACCGTCTATTAGCTCATCAAGGCTGTGTGGCGGGATATTTGTCGCCATACCAACAGCGATACCGCTTGAGCCATTTAATAATAAATTTGGCACACGGCTAGGCAAAACATCTGGCTCAACCTCTCTATCATCGTAGTTTGGCACAAAATCAACCGTGTCTTTGTCGATATCTTTTAAAAGCTCTTCAGTAAGCATAGTCATTCTAGCTTCGGTATAACGCATCGCAGCTGCGCTGTCGCCATCAATCGAGCCAAAGTTTCCTTGTCCATCAACGACTGGATAGCGCATAGAAAATTTCTGAGCCATACGAACAAGTGCGTTATAAACCGCTGTATCGCCGTGTGGGTGGTACTTACCGATGACTTCACCTACGATACGAGCTGACTTCATATAAGCACTTCTGCTGCCAACGCCGAGGTTATCCATAGCGTATAAAATTCTTCTATGAACTGGCTTTAGTCCGTCTCTAGCGTCAGGCAAAGCACGTCCGACGATGACGCTCATAGAGTAGTCAAGATAGCTATTTTTTATAGAATCTTCGATATCAACTGAAGCGATATCTTGAGTTAATTCAAGTAGATTGTCTTTCATTTTTATCCTTAAATTTAGCTTGTGGGATTTTAGCCAAAAATTGATAAAAACTTTCTAAGGGCAAAGCGGCCTGGGTTAAATTTAACCCTTAAGCGCGCTCGTAATATGTAGCTCCGTTTGAAAAACGCTTTGTGTAAAGCGGGGTGTAAGGCACAAGATCAGCGTGTCCTGCGTAGAGCCTGCCCTCTGGCTTAAGCATCCTATGCAGTCTCTCAACGCATTTTAGCCTAAATTCGTCGTCAAAATATATCATCATATTTCTTGAAAGGACGATGTCAAATTTACCAAGATTAAACATCGCATCGTCAAAAACATTTAAAATTTTAAACTCGCACCTTGGTAAAATTTCTTTTTTGATGAAAAATTTGTCATCTTTTTTTGTAAAAAATCTCTCCTTTTGAAACTCGCTTAGCCTATGTAAGCTCCTCTCGCCATAGCTTCCGACGCTACAAGCTTGTATGGCTTCTGAGTTTATGTCGATGCCAGTTAGCTGGATATCACTTTGTTTAAGACCAAATTCATAAGCAAGCATAGCAAGCGAATAGGTCTCATCGCCAGTTGAGCAAGGCGCGCATAAAATTCTAGCCTCCCCAAGCTCTTTTGCGTAGTAGATCACGTCTTTTAGCTGTGCTAGCTCTCTATAAAAATATGTCTCATTTACGGTGACTAAATTTAAAAGATCTTGCCTAAGCAACGTGTCAAATCTTATCATCGAAACTAGATCTTTAAAGCTTTTTATCTGGCGATTTTTGGCAAATATACTAACTCTTTGCAGCGTGATATCCCTCTTTGGCTCTAGATCAACCCCGCAAAGCGTCTTTATAGTGCTCATAAATTCGTTAAATCCATCCATATCGCTTGGTGCTTTTGCCTCTAAAACTTCGCTTTGTTTATCCACTTTGTTAAAAAGCATTTAAAAACTCCTCAAGCTCTTTTCTTATCATCATTAAATTTAACGATTTTAAATTTTGATTTAGCTCTTTAGCACGCTTTGGCATGCCATAAACTATCGCGCTCTCTTCATTTTCAGCTATGCATTTTGCACCTGCTTTATAGAGCTTATCAAGTCCAGCTGCGCCATCATCGCCGATGCCAGTTAGCAAGATCGCAAGTAAATTTACATTTTTTGAGATCTGCGTGCCTGAGTTAAAAAGCACATCAACATTTGGCGTATATATCGTTTTTATCTCAGGTTGTGGCTTTGCACTAACTGGCAAAGTCGCTGAAATTTCAAAATTTTGATCACAGATATAGACGATATTTTCTCTTAAATTTGTCTTCTCGCTTAAAATTTCAACATTTATATTGCACTCCCTGCCCATTTGCGTGACAAATGAGTTTATAAACATCTTGTTCATATGCTGAGCTATAACGACCATCGCACCATTTAAATTTATATCTTTTAATAGTTTTTTTATATGACCTGGGCCTCCTGTAGAAGCCCCTATTAAGACCAGTTTTTGAGCCACTAATTGCCTTTAAATTTAAAATTTACCACACAAATCAAGTTCTAAATTCGCCAAGTTTTGCATTTAGCGTATCTGTCATCTTGTTTAGATGCTCAGCAGCTGAAGCTATCTCTTCTACGCTTCTTGCACTTTGAGATGAAATTTGACTTATGCCCTTCATGTTTTTTACTATATCGTCAATATCCTTGCCAGTCTTTATATAGTCCTCGATAGTTTTATCAGATAGTCCTATGGCTGATCTCATGATACCACTCATATCTCTTATGGTGTTTTGCGCGTTGTTTGCCACGCCTGTTAGCTCGCTTATTTGCCTTGAGTTTATACTCATTTGCTCGCTACTTTCATTTATCGCTTGAACGATGACGTTGATAGTTGCGTTTATCTCAGTGAGACTCTTTTGAGTGCGCTCAGCTAGCTTTCTAACCTCATCTGCAACGACTGCAAAGCCACGTCCATGCTCGCCTGCACGTGCTGCTTCGATGGCTGCATTAAGGGCTAGTAAATTTGTTTGATCAGCGATGTCATTGATAACCACAAGGACTGATTTTACCTGCTCGGCATCACGGCTAAGCTGCTCGATCTTGCCAGCCATTTGATTTTCTATATCTGATGTCTGAGCGATCTCTGAAGATAAATTTGAGATGGTATTTAAGGTCTCATCAACGTAGCTTAGCGCCTTTTGAAGATCATCTTTGCCGCCTTTTGCAACTTCGATTGAATCTTTCATATATGATTGTATCTCAGTGCAATCCTTCCCAGCGTCCTCAACTATCTTGCTTGAGTTTTCTACCCCACGACCAGTTTGGACTGAGGTTGAGCTAAGCTCATTTGCGATGGAGCTGTTTTCATTTGAGATATCTTTTGCTTCCGAGATTAAAACCCTTACTTTTTCTATAAATTTATTTATAGCCTCGCTGGCTTTTGCTATCTCATCTTTGCCTACAACTTCTAGTTTTCTTGTTAGATCGCCATCGCCGCTTGAGAGGTTTGTAGCTCGCAAGATTAGCTCATTTAGCGGTTTTGTGATAGAAAATTTAGAGTAGAGCATGGCAACTATTAGTGAGATGATTAAAACTACTACGGCTATGACGATGAAATTTGTAGTGTTTGCCTTAGCGTCATTTTGCATAGTGGCTGAAATTTTATCTATCTCTTTATACATACCCTCAAGATTAACAACAGACATCAGCACTACATCTTCATGAAAGAGGTTTAGTTTTAGCCCTTTTCCTATCTTTCTCGTAGTTGAGCCATCTTTTGCTTTAGCTACAAAATTTACAAAAGCGCCCTCGCTATTTTCAGAGGCTTTTTGCATGAGATCTTTTATGTATTTATAGCCATTTGCGTCAGTTGCTTCAAGTCTATCAAGACCGTTATACTCAGGCACTCCAGGACTAGAGATAACCACACCTTTTGTAGTGTAGATACTAAAGTATCCCTTTTTATCATCGCCAAATCTAGCCTTTGAGAGATAGTCGATGATATCTTCTTTTTGATCTTCTATAGTCTCGTTTGCGTCGTCATAGACCTCTTGAATTTTAAGCAAAATGTTTGAAACGATATCCATCTCTTCACTTAAAGCTGCCCTTTTGTCGGCTAAGATCGTTTCAGTCAGCTGTTTGGTAGAAAATTCTATCGCTTTGTTTTGCTCGTAAATGTTTAGAAAGACTAAGATGGCTCCAAGCACCAGTAGGGACGAGACGATCATCATCGTCACTTTTGATGAAATTTTCATAATACCTCCTTTTTAATGTTTAAATTTCCTTAATTTTGAGATTATAGCACCATTAAAGTGCAATATTTACTTTTTATTTGTGATCTTATATAAAAAGCTAAAAATCTCAGCCACCGCTTTATATAAATTTGGCGGTATCTCTTGATCGACCTCGACCTTGCTTAAAATTTCAATGAGATCAGGATCCTCTTTGATCGGTATGTCATGCTCTTTTGCAAGGCTTATTATCTTATTTGCTATCTCGCCAGCACCGCTTGCAAGCACCTTTGGAGCGTTATCTTGCGATCTGTTGTAGCCAAGAGCAACGGCTTTTTTCTTATTTACTTGCATCAAATTTTCTTATCAAAGCCCACATCAAGGCCGCCAAAATTTTTAAATCTATCGTTTAGCTTCACCTTTGGCAAGGTTTTGATGTTAAAATTTGAAACGATTAGTCCAAGCTTTGAGATCGCTTGCTTTAGCTCGCTTGAGTTAGACAAAATAAGCTCTTTAAACTCATTTGTCTGCGTTGCCACCGATAGATCGATATAGCGTTTATCCACAAGCCCAACCATCACATTTATCTGTCCAAATTTCTTAAAATTTAGATCGATCTGAGCATAAAATTTATCCTTTTTGCCCTGCTTAAACGCGACATTTCCGCCCTCCACGCCGTCCCAGATATAAGGCATATAAGTTTGTATGCCTCCTTGTAAGCTTGAGACCATCTGGTGCATCTCGATTTGAGAGATCATTTTGTTTGCAGCATTGACTGTTTGGGCGTTTTGGCTCTTTTCGCTTATGTTTAAAAGCGTGCTTTTTACATCTTGATTTAGCACCTTTGAAATTTCACTCTGGCTCTTTGTCGTGATGTTATTTATATCATTTGTGGCTAGTTTTAGCTGTTTTAAAAGCGCCTTACTCTCAGTTAGATCGCTTTTAGCTGTGCTTGCTTCTGGGTCAGCTAGACTTAGGCTATGAGCGAGGCGTCTGGCCGCACTTTGGAGCTTATCTTGCAAGCTGCCCTCTTTTGAGACGTCGCTAACCTCGTTAAACGCCTTTACAAGCCCAGCCTCATCGCCTATGTTATTTAGCATTTTTAGATCGTTTTTTAGGTTTTCAAGGATAGTTTTTAGCTCTTTGTGGTTTGAGCTAAAAGCCGCACTTTGATTTAGCTTTTCACTCGCTAAATTTGCTACCTTTTCGCTTAAATTTGAGATGAAATTCTCCATCTTGCCGATCTGGCTTTTAACCGCGTCTGCGCTTTGCTCTTTTGAGAAGTTTTTATCAAGAAATTTAGCCACATTATCAAGCTTATCCACATCTTTTAAAAGCATTTTTATGCTTGAGTTATCAAGGAGATTTTTAGCGTCACTACTCGCTTTTTCAAGCATAGAAGTAAGCTTCATAAATGAGTTTTGATTATCCAAGCTCTCATCATTTAGAGTTAAAATTTGACTAAGTAAATTTTGATTTGAGAGATTTTTTATATCGCTTAGTAGCTTTTGTATCGAGCTTGGCAGTTTTTCTGGGGTAAGCGCATCTTTTAAATTTGCTTCAAGCATGACACCTGAGTTTTTTATCTGATCATTTAGTGAGCCAGCTTTGAGATCTGCTATTGGCTTTAGAAATTCTTTTAGTTTTAGTGCAAGGCTCTTTATCTCAGGGCTTTCATTTTGCGTGGCTTCTGCCTCTAAGCTTTTTGCAAGGTCTGAGAGCTCGCTAGCTAAATTTGGAGCGATCTTCGTATCTTTTGCTTGAGATAAAATTTGCTCAGCTTTACTAAGGCTTGAAGCGCTTTTTAGATCATCAAGCACCCTTGCAACTAGCTTACCAACGTTATCAAGAGCATTTGAGATGGTCTGCTCACTTGGCGTCCCAGCTGGCTGGTTTTTAAAAAGCGAACCCTCATTTTTACGAACAGGCGCGTTTTGGGCGGCGTTTTGCCCGGTTTGGACCGAGGTGTTTGATATGTTTAGAGAATTTGCTACGTCCATTTTCTACTTTTTATTTTCTTTATCGGCAAAATTGCCATTTTGCTGAATAGTAGCGATGCCAGCCGTCCTTGCAACGAGCCTGTCGTTGTACTCTTTTCTCATGTGCTGCGGTATGGTCTTTTGCGTTAGCGCAAACAAAATGAGCCCAACATAAAGCACCAAATAGACATAGATAAAGCCAAATGCGCCAAAAATTTTCATCGCATAGCTCATAAGAAGCGGCGAGAAAAGTGAGGCAAAAGAGTAGCTAAAAAGCAACGCACGTGCCACTTGGACGCTCTTTGTCTTGTCTGTGATCTCGTCATTTGCTCTAGCAAGCGAAAGTCCGTATGTGCAAAAAATGCCGCCGCCAAAGAAAAACGAAAGTATGTATTGAACGATCAAATTTGAGCCATTTAGCAAAAATAAAACCGCACTGATTAAAGATACAACGCTACAAAGCAAGAGCGCTGGGCGTCTGCCATATTTATCTGAAAAGCCTCCGATAAATGTTTGAGCCAAAAAGCCACCAGCCATCGCTATAGTCATAAAAAATGACGCCTCTTTTGCGCTATATCCTTGAAGCAAGACAAAGAGGCTTGCCATCGAAAAAAAGCCATTTATCGCAAGTCCTGCAACGAGCGCTCCCACAAGGGCAAGTGGGACGATACCAAAAATTTTTGGGATGTTTATGGGTTGGCGCTGCGGGATTTGAGGCTGGTTGATGCGGATTAAATTTAAAGGTATGCTTGAGAGCATGATAAAGGCTGCGCTGATGATGAAAATTTCAAATGCGCTAAGATCAAGCGCTAAGATCAAAATTCCAAGTCCAAAACTTGTGTAGAAAACGCACTCGTAAAAGGCGATAACGCGCGATCTTATCTTGTTTGGGATCTTAGCATTTAGCCAGCTTTCTATAACCATCAAAAGTGCGTAGTAGCAATATCCCAAAAAGGCTCGTAAAATCGCCCAAAAGATCAAATTTTCACTTATGGCGTGAAGCATGGCTGAGACTGCAAATATAGCTGAAAAGATAGCAAAAGCTCTGATGTGACCAGTGGTTGAGATGATCCTGTGCGCTGTGATCGTGCTAATTAACGCTCCTATAAAAAATCCAGTGTTAATTAGTCCAATCGCAAGCTCGCCTACGCCATTTTGCTTAAGAAGCGCACTACAAGATGCGATGACTAGGCCATTGCCTATAAAAAGCAGGCTCATGCCTAAAAATAGCGGTCCCATCGAGCGAATGATCCTAAAGCTACTTGCCATCTTCGTCCTTTCTTAAATTATTTTGCATTATCCCAAAGATAAAAGCTCCAATAGGCATCGGAGCAAGCCCCACTAAAAAGCCAGGCACGTTTAGTAAATTTTCATTTTTTAAAAATATAAATCCAAAAAAAAGTATCGCATACGCAACCAAGCGATAAGGCATAAATGCCGCCACAAAGCTTTTATCTTTAAATGAAAATTTCTGCTTTTTTAGCCTTGCTTTTTCATCTTTTAGGCTAAATTCTTTTGCCTCCCTCTGGGGCAAAATTTCATCATCCTCTTCGTCCTCTTCTTCTATCTTGACTAAAATTTCCTCTCTTGCATTTTCTAGCCTTGAGTTTATGCGGTTTTTATAGGCAAAAAAGCTAGCCGTTAGGACGATAAGCGAGGCAAAAAATGAAATTTGCGAGCTTATAAAAAATGAATTTGATATAAATTTGCCAACCACGCTAAGAGCTAGCCAAAGCGCAAAGTAGCAAATAAAAAGCCTGCTAATCGTCCTCGTCATCATCGTCTTTTTTATAGCCTTTATATCTAGCCTCATCCTTTAGCTCATCTAGGCTTTTAACCTGCGCTTTGTAGGCCTTATAGACATTTAAAATGGCAGCTGCGATGCCAAAGGCAAGCCCTATCCAAAGCGCTGGCGTGAAATTTGTAGCCTTTTTTACAAGATATCCTAGCCCAGTGCCGATCACCACAGCCACAACCATCGATATGCCAAGGCTTAGCTGCTCAGCACCAGCAACGATATCTTTTATCTTAAATTTTGCCATTAAGCTTTTATCTCCAAAAATGCCTCTTTAGCTGCATTTACCGCTAGGTCGATATCCGCTTCACTCATCGCATCGCAGATAAATCCCGTCTCAAACTGACTAGGTGCAAGATAAATTCCACGCCTAAGCATAGCTTGGTGAAATTTAGCAAAGAGTTTTGTATCGCTCTTTAGCGCATCGTCGTAGTTTTTCACAACGTGATCTGTAAAAAAGTAGCCAAACATCGAGCCACGAACCTCGGTTTGTATAGCGATACCAGCGCTCTTTGCTGCCTCTTTAAAGCCGTCCATTAGTTTTTTAGCTAGTTTTTCAAGTCTAGCGTATAAATTTACGTCGCTATTTATCTTAGAAATAGCCGCTATACCAGCGCTCATCGCCACTGGGTTGCCACTTAGCGTACCTGCTTGATATACAGCGCCCTCTGGACTTAGGCAGTCCATGATCTTAGCCTTACCGCCAAATGCAGCGACGTTCATGCCTCCGCCTATAACTTTGCCAAATGTGATAAGATCGGCGTCCACCTCGTGAAATGGATATGAGCCAAGGCGAGAAGCTCTAAAACCGCTCATAACCTCATCAAGAATGAGCACTGCGCCAAATTTATCGCAAAGCTCTCTAAGCTCCTGCAAGAATTTCTTATCAGCTGGCACAAGCCCCATATTTCCAGCGATTGGCTCGATGATAACAACGCCTATTTTGTCTTTATTATTTTCAAAAATGGCTTTTACGCTCTCTATATCGTTGTAGATAGCTAAAAATGTATTTTTCACAACATCTTGTGGCACGCCGCCGCTTGAAGCGTTGCCATATGTCGTAGCGCCACTTCCTGCTTTGATAAGAAGTGCGTCGCTGTGTCCGTGGTAGCAGCCTTCAAATTTAATAAGTCCGTCTTTTTTAGCATATCCTCTAGCCACTCTGATAGCGCTCATGGTAGCCTCTGTGCCAGAGCTAACGAAGCGAATTTTATCTATTTGTTTAAACTCATCACATATTAGCTTTGCTAGAGCGGTCTCTTTTGGAGAGGGAGCGCCGTAAGATACGCCTTGTTTTACAGCAGAGATGATCGCCTCTTCTATGTCTTTGTCGCAGTGACCAAAGATGAGCGGACCCCAGCTTTGGATGAAGTCAAGGTACTTTTTGCCCTCGACGTCGTATAGATAAGCTCCCTTAGCATGATCTATCATCACAGGCTCGCCTCCAACACTGCCAAATGCACGAACAGGTGAATTTACGCCGCCTGGGATATATTTTTTAGCTTCGCTAAATGCCTCTTTATTTGTCATTTTTTATCCTTTTGATTTTGTGTTTTTAAATTTGTCTTTTGATTATCTTTTTGATTTGTTACTGGCTTTGCTGGTGACTTTGGTGCCTGCGTGTTAGCTGGCTTTGCGGGCTCAGCTGGTTTTGCCGGGGTGCTTTTAGCTGACTCTGCTGGCTTTGCAACAGGCGCAGTTTTAGTGGGTTCAGGCTGTTTTTGCGTAGCAGCAGGTGCGGCTGGCTTGGCTAAATTTTGCGATTTTGCCGCTTTTGCAGGAGGTTTCATCTGATTTGTGATGTACTCATAAAGGATAGTTGTCTCCTCGTCTGTCAAAAAATAGCTTGGCATGACCCCTTTTGGCTTTGTTAGAGCGGCTTTAAAGCTTTCAAATTCTATATCATTTATCTTTGGTGCTCTAAGCTCATCATCTACCGTTTTGTTTGCCTTTTTGTCAAAGTGCTTGTATTTAGAGATTAGGCTGCCCTCGCCCTTTGCGCCGTGACATTTATCACAGCCTATGCCACGAGGATTTAGGTAGAGCATCTTGGCGTACTCGGTCTTTGTGATAAAATCAGCACCAAAAATCGCCACGCAAAAAAGCAAAATCAAAAAAACAGACCTCATAAACCTCTCTTTTAAAAATTTAATTTATTTTTAGGTATGATACCACCCTTGTGATTAAAAAAGCTTTTAAGTAAGGATCGAATATGAAAATTTTAGACGGAAAAGCCGTATCTTTAAAGGTCAAAGAAAGCGTAAAAGTAAGAGCCGATGAGCTAAAGAAATTTGGTATCGAGCCAACCTTAGCCGTCGTCTTAGTCGGCGAAGATAAGGCATCTCAAACATACGTTAGAGCCAAAGAGAAAGCCTGCAACGAATACGGCATAAAAAGCGTGGCTCACCGTCTAAGCGAAAATACAACCCAAAACGAGCTACTTGCACTTATAAACGTGCTAAATTTAGACGATAGCATCCATGGCATCTTGGTTCAATTGCCACTGCCAAAGCACATCGATACAAATGTCGTACTAGCAGCGATCGATCCACGAAAAGATGTAGATGGCTTTCACGCTGTAAATGTTGGCAAACTTGTTAGCGGACTTGATGGCTTCGTGCCTTGCACACCGCTTGGCGTGATGGAGATTTTAAAAGAGTATGGCATAGATGTAGCTGGGCTAAATGCGGTGGTGATTGGCAGAAGCAACATCGTTGGCAAACCTATGGCAAATTTACTCCTAAATGCCTCTGCAACGGTTACGGTGACACACAGCAAGACTAAAAATTTAAAAGAAATTTGCAAAAATGCTGACCTCATCGTTGCTGCCATTGGCAAGCCATTTTTCTTAAAGGCTGATATGGTAAAAGATGGCGCAGTAGTCGTTGATGTGGGCATAAACAGACTTGATGATGGCAGGCTTGTGGGCGATGTGGATTTTGATGAGGTCGCACCAAAATGCTCATACATCACACCTGTTCCTGGCGGCGTTGGCCCGATGACCATAGCCATGCTTTTAAACAACACAATCCTTGCTGCACAAGCAAAGATAGCTAAAAATTAAAGAGTGAGATAATGAAGAGAGCTTTTACTAAATTTTATGACTTTTGCTCGAGCTGGACAGGCACGGTTATCATCGTTTTGCTTGTCATTTTCTTTGTAGCTCAAGCCTTTGTGATCCCGTCTGGTTCGATGAAAAACACGCTTTTGGTTGGGGATTTTTTATTTGCCAAAAAGTATGTTTATGGCATACCAACACCAAGAATTCCATGGCTTGAGGTAAAAGTTTTACCAGAGCTAAATGACAATGGTCACCTCATCACAGGTGATGGTCCTGCAAGGGGCGATATAGTCGTATTTCGCTATCCAAACGATGAGAAAACTCACTTTGTAAAGCGCTGCTTTGCAACTAGCGAAGACGAGATCGTTTTTACTGAAAAAGCCCTCTATCTACGCCCTAAAGAGGGAGATAGCTTTATAAAGGCAAACTGCCGTGAAAATTTAAACGGCAAAGAGAGTAAATTTGGCTACTCATGCAGCGACGTTATCGAGCTTGATGGCAAGCTTTTCATAAAAGAGCCGTATAGATTTAGTGGCATCCATTACGACGAAAAAGTAAATTTATTTGAGCAGATGGTTTTCATGCTAAATACAAACAAATCAAACGTTTTTATGAAGCCAGCGCTCATTAGCTCACTACCGCAAAATCCAAATTTTAACTTTAACGCTTTTTACGTCAAAGTGCCAAAAGATGAATACTTTATGATAGGCGACAACCGCGATCACTCAAACGACAGTCGTTTTTGGGGAAGCGTGGCTTACAAGGACATAGTCGGTCAGCCTTGGTTTATATATTTTAGCTGGGATAGCAACTACAATGTGCGCTGGGAGCGTATCGGACGCTTTGTAGATACGATAGAAAATGATGAGTTTTTCACAAAACAAGCTCTAAAAGAGGGAGAAGTCGATGGACTTCACTAATTTTGATCCCATAAAAGTCGCCACTATCGTCATCTCTTTAATAATCGCCATCGTAGGCCACGAGATCGCTCACGGATATGTCGCTTATAAATTTGGCGACAACACCGCAAAAAACCTTGGCAGACTTAGCATAAATCCTATAAAACACATCGATCTTGTTGGCACTATCATCGTGCCACTGGTGCTTTATCTAAGCACTGGCATGATGTTTGGCTGGGCAAAACCAGTGCCTGTAAATACCTACACAGTCGTGCGAAATGGCGGATACAAGGCAGCTATCTACGTAAGTCTAGCTGGCATTTGCTACAACATCATCCTAGGCATCTTGTCGCTTTTTGTGTTAAAAGCTTTGCTAAACATAGAAACCTTTGAAATTTTACTTCAGTTTTTATTTACGCTTGCACTTTTAAATTTGATGTTAGCCATCTTTAACCTCTATCCGATTCCGCCACTTGACGGCTTTCACGCGGTAGAGTATGCTTTAAGAAATTTTGGCTTTCACGCACTGGCAGAAAAGCTTGAGGGTATCTCAAGATATGGCTTTGTCATCCTTATTATCATCCTCATTTCGCCTTTAAAAGATACTATCTTTTATCCGACAAGATACGTTTTAGAAATCGCAAGAGCCTTTATAAATGGCTAAATTTAGAGCAAATTTGCTCTAAATTTTTGGCTTTGTGATCTTATAAGAGTACTCTTTTTTAAATTCCTCTTTTGGTGCAAGGCTAAATTTAAGCTCCACCTTGCCATCTTTGCTGATATCTTTTTTATCAAAGCCCTTTATCTCGACCTTTACCGCCTCGTCGGCAGATACTGGCACGCGATCAACCAAAGTGACATCGACACTTTTACTTGAGTTATTTTTGACACTTATCTCATAGCCCTCTTCGCTTATTCGCTCTTTGCCAAGAAGCGAGCTCTTTTTAAATTTATTTAAGCGCTCTTTTTTAAGCTCGATTAGCTCGTTTTGCCCCAAAAATAGCTGAGTGGGCTCATCTTTAGCTTTCATCTCAAACTCGCTTGGACTGCCAACACTCACACCATTAACATAAAACTGCGTTTTAGCTGGAGTTAGATCATCATTTAGCTTAAGGCTAGCCACGTTATATGCCTTTAGCGAGCCGTAAAAATCAGCAAAAACGCTAAAATTTGCGTCCATTTTTTGCGTGTCGTAAGTTATATATTTGCTCTCGCCCTTTGCTAAATTTATCCCATCTATCTTCCAAATTTTGGCAAACTCATTCTCATCTCTTTGCACGCGCATATCAGCGACCTCGGCGGCGACTTTCGCGGCTCTTAGCATATTTTTTGAAGCGCCGTAACCATCATCTTCAGCCTCGCTCTCCTCATACCAAGGGTAAAACTTGCTTGGAGCAAGCGCCTTTTGGTATCTGGTCGGATATATAGCGAGCTTTAAATTTTTAACTTCACTAGCATATGGGTTGGTGAGTAAAATTTCTTGTTTTATCAAGATATTTTTGTTTTTTGTATCTGCATAAATTTCATTTAGCGTCTTTGGCGCCTCATCATCCATATATGAAAGCGTCGCCTCTTTTGGGTCGCAAGCAAATTTCATATCAAGCTGCAAAAATCCAGCCATCTCGCTTTTTGGCTCATTTTCTTTAAGCGCTTCAAGCTCACTTTTAGCAGCTGAAATTTTCTCGATATTTTCTAGGCTAAATTTATAAAACTCATCAGCTCTTTTTGTCACATCGTTACTTTTGTTTTCTCCTATCAAAGCTTGCTCTATAAACCTAGCTCTTGCATTTAGCGCCTCAAGTTTATTATTTAAATTTACAACTTCTTGCTTCCATTTTATATAACTTTGGCTATTTTCTTCGCTGATCTTTTTTAGATTAGCATTCGCGTCACAATCCCCATTTATAGTTATGCTCTCACTCTCCACACCCTCTGGCACAAAGGCGCTAAAAGAGCTGTTTGCGTCACTAAATTTTTGAGTGATAATGGTTTGATCTGTGTAGATCTCTATTAGATTTTCATTTGCAAAGGCTAGCGTAGAAGCCACTAAAAAGAGCGCTTTTTTCACATTTTCTCCTTTAAATTTTTGGTAAATTATAGCTTCATTTTGGCTGAGAGTAAAATTTTATTTTAATGCAACTTTGACTATAATCAACAAAAAATTTAACGGACTTTTCATGAAGATAGACAAAGTTTTCTTAGCTAGCGATCACGCTGGTTTTGAGCTAAAAAACGAGCTTAAAGAGGCTATTAAAGGGCTTGGATACGAAGTGGTTGATCTTGGTACAAACGATAAAAATAGCGTTGATTACCCTGATTATGCGCATTTGCTAGCAAGCAAGCTTGAGCCTAACTGCTACGGCGTGCTAGTTTGTGGCACTGGCATAGGCATCTCGATCGCCGCAAACAGGCATGAAAACGTAAGATGTGCCCTTTGCCATGACGAATTTACCGCTAGACTTGCCAGAGAGCATAACGACGCAAATGTCATCGCCTTTGGCGCAAGGGTTATCGGCGCTGGCGTGGCTATCTCGGCGGTTGAAGCCTTTTTAAAGACTGAGTTTGCAGGCGGCAGACACGAAAGAAGAGTCAAAAAAATAGAGCTTGAGGCAGGCAAATGATAGGCGAGTGGATCGTTTTTACCGCTCTTGTTTGTGCTGCGATCTACCTAACCGTCATGGTTTTTTACTTCAAAACGCTTCTAAAAAAAGAGCGTGCGACAAAAGATTTTATGAAAAATAACCTCCAAGATACCGAGGTCGTCATAAGAAAATTTCAGATCCAACTCCAACGAAGTCTAGGCAACATCGACATCTTAACAGACGAGCTAAACAAAACTAAAAACGACGTAACCTCACTTCGCACAAGAAATTCCCAGTACCGCCTAGAAAACGACAAGCTAAGACAACGCATACGTGAGCTTGAAGGCAAGATCGAAGCGCTACTTTAACATCAAATTTAAGGAAATTTATGAAAATTTTAGATCAAAAAGGCAAAGAATTTTTACTAAACTCTATTCGCTGCATAAACGACTTTCCAAAGCCTGGCATAGTCTTTCGCGACATCACGACACTACTAAATAACAAAGAGGCATTTAACTTTTTGATAGATCATTTAGTGGCGAGATATGAGGGTGCAAATATCGACTATATCGCTGGTATTGAGTCTCGCGGCTTCATCTTTGGCGCAGCACTTGCGGCAAGACTAAGGCTACCTTTTGTGCCTATTCGCAAGCCAAAAAAACTACCTTTTATCACGCTTTCTCAAAAGTATAGCCTAGAATACGGCGTCGATGAAGTGCAAATTCACATCGATGCTTTTGGAGAAAAAGCAGGCGCTAGAGTGCTTTTGATGGACGATCTCATAGCCACTGGCGGCACTGCAAAGGCCTCGGTTGAGCTTATCAACCAAACTAACGCAACCTGCGTTGAAGCTTGCTTTCTCATAGATCTAGTCGATCTAAAAGGTAGCGAAAAGCTAAAGTCGCTTACTAAAATTTACAGCGTTTTAGAGGTTTAGAATGGAAGAGTTTTTTATAGAACTGCTTAAAGAATATGGCTACATCATACTTTTTGTCTGGTGTATCATGGAGGGCGAGATGGCCTTAATAATGGCTGGAATTCTCGCTCACACCACGCATATGCACATCGCGCTTGCTATATTTGTGGCTGGACTTGGAGGCTTTGTGGGAGATCAAATTTACTTTTATTTAGGGCGTTACAATAAAAAATACATCGCAAAAAGGCTTCACACGCAGCGGAGAAAATTTGCAGTGGCGCACATAATGCTGAAAAAATACGGCTGGCCGATCATCTTTTTGCAACGCTATATGTATGGCTTTCGTGTCATCATCCCGCTTTGCATAGGACTTACGGGCTATGACGCTAAAAAATACGCCTTTATAAATTTGATCAGCGCTTGGTGCTGGGCGGCGATCACCACCATACCTGCTTGGATACTTGGCGAGCATATATTAGTGCTGCTTCAAAAAGCAAAAGAGCACTGGTATGTCGCTATCCCAGTGGTTGCTATATTTATGGGGCTTTTGATCTATGCATTTAAGCGCATCGAAAATAAAATTTTAAACGATAGGAGACACAGAAGACATGCAATTTCAAATAGTTGATAAAAAATTAAAAGACATAAAAGCTGATATTGAACTAATTTTCGTAGTTGATAAGGAGTTAAAACATAAATTTATAGGCGATAAAGAGGCTATTAAATTTAACAATTACAAAGGCGAGAGCGTCCTTATCCTAAGTGAGGCAAAAAGAGCCTACGTGCCGCTTTCTAAGCTAGAATTTGACGAACTAAGACTCGCAGCCGCTAAAGCTTATAACGCACTAAAATCACTAAACATCAAGAGCATAAAGTTAGCTTCATATATCGCAAGCTGCCAAAAACTAAGCTTTGAGGCGCTAGCTGAGGGCTTTTTGCTTGGAAGCTATGAATTTAACAAGTATAAAGAGAAAAAAGAGAGATACACCCTTAAAGAGATCATCTTTTCTACTGAAGAATTTGCTGACAAAAAGGTCGATCTAAAGGCTGCAAATGAGGGCTTTAAAGAGGCAGAAATAATAGCAAGTGCTACAAATTTCACAAAAGATATCGTAAATGAAATTCCAGAAATTTACACCCCACAAAAGATGGCCGAGGACGCTTTAAATTTAGCCAAAAATATCGCAAGCATAAAGTGCGAGGTCTATGACGAGAAATTTCTAGCTAAAGAAAATATGAACGCATTTTTGGCGGTAAATCGCGCAAGCGTGCATAAACCAAGGCTCATCCACCTAACATACAAGCCTAAAAAGTCTAAAAAACGCATCATCTTTGTTGGCAAAGGCCTAACATACGATAGCGGCGGCCTTAGCTTGAAGCCGGCTGATTATATGCTTACTATGAAATCAGATAAAAGCGGCGCAGCAGCAGCACTTGGTATCATAAAAGGTGCAGCAGAGCTAAATTTACCATTTGAAATTCACGCCATTTTGGGCGCCACCGAAAATATGATCGGCGGCAATGCCTATAAGCCTGATGACGTGCTTATTTCAAGAAGTGGCGTTAGCATAGAGATTAGAAACACCGACGCAGAGGGACGTTTAGTCTTGGCTGACTGCCTAAGCTACGCACAAGACTTTAAACCAGACATCCTAATCGACATGGCAACCCTAACTGGCGCTTGCGTCGTGGGACTTGGCGAATACACAACAGGCATCATGGGCAACAGCGAGAGCCTAAAAAGCGAGTTTAAAAACAAGATAAAAGATAGCGGCGAGCTAGCGACTATGCTTGATTTTAACCCTTATCTTAGCGAGCTTATCAAAAGCCAGATCGCAGACGTCAGCAACTGCGCCTCAAGCAGATATGGTGGTGCGATCACAGCTGGCATGTTTTTGGCTAAATTTATCAAAGATGAGTACAAAGATAAGTGGCTTCACCTTGATATCGCAGGCCCAGCATACCGCGAAAAAGCTTGGGGCTATAACCAAGCAGGTGCAAGTGGGGCTGGCGTTAGGATGAATTTATACTTTTTACAAGCACTTAGCAAGGAGAATTGATGGGACTTTCAGTTGGAATAGTAGGCCTACCAAATGTAGGTAAATCAACAACATTTAACGCACTTACAAAGGCGCAAAACGCAGAAAGTGCGAACTATCCGTTTTGTACGATCGAGCCAAACAAAGCCATCGTGCCAGTGCCTGATAAACGCCTAAATGAGCTTGCAAAGATAGTTAGTCCTAATAAAATTCAATATTCAACCATCGAATTTGTCGATATCGCAGGTCTTGTAAAAGGGGCTAGCTCTGGCGAGGGACTTGGCAATAAATTTTTATCAAATATCAGAGAAACCGAACTTATTTTGCACATAGTTCGCTGCTTTGAAGACGAAAACATCACCCACGTCGAGGGCAGCGTCGATCCAGTAAGAGACATCGAGATCATCCAAACCGAGCTGATACTAGCTGACATCGAGCAGTTAAATAAAAAGATAGAAAAGCTCACAAGAGAGGCAAAAGCAAATGCAAAAGGCGCTAAAGAGGTGCTTGAGATAGCAAATTTACTTTTAGCTCACCTAAATGATGGCAAAAGTGCAAGCAGCTTCGAGCAAAGAGATAGCGAGGCGTTTTTAGCGCTCAACAAAGAGCTAAGGCTTCTAAGCGCTAAAGAGGTAGTTTATGGCGCAAATGTCGATGAAGAGGGACTTAGCGAAGATAATAAATTTGTAAAAGCGCTAAAAGAGTATGCAAAAGCCTCAGATCACGAGGTGATCAAGCTTTGCGCCAAGGTCGAAGAGGAGCTAATAGGCCTAAGTGACGAAGAGGCACACGAGTTTTTGGCATCTCTTGGCACGAGCGAGAGCGGACTTGAGAAGATCATCAAAACGTCTTTTGCGAAGCTAAATTTGATAAGCTATTTCACCGCTGGCGTCGTGGAAGTTAGGGCTTGGACGATCACAAATGGCTGGAAAGCGCCAAAAGCAGCAAGCGTCATCCACAACGACTTTGAGAGAGGCTTTATCAGAGCTGAAGTGATAAGCTATGATGACTACATCGCACATGGCGGCGAAAACGGAGCCAAAGAGGCTGGCAAGATGAGACTTGAAGGTAAAGACTACGTCGTGCAAGATGGCGACGTGATGCACTTTAGGTTTAATGTCTAAATTTAGCCCTTTTTGGGCTAAATAGCTAAAATTTATACATAAAATATTCAAGCCTTGGGCTGCAAGGCAAATTTAAATTTTTTATAACAAGTTAATAAAATTCTTTTAAAAATATATCAACTCATAATCTTATATATTATTAATATATTTAAATGATGTAAAAGCTATCGACTTAGTAAAACAAATACGAGCTTTATAATAGATGAGCCAATTAAATCTTAATCCTAGAGAAATTTCGATAGATAAAATAATACGTTCGTCATCTTTTACAAGCCTTCATACCTATAATATTTTAAGGACTATAACTCATATTGTAATAAATATATAAAAATTTACTCATATGCTTAGCGTATTTATTTTATAAGCCTGATCGCCTCAGTAAATTTTAGCTCTTTATTTTCAAAGAGATTATACTTGGTTGCATTTCTCGCCAAGTATGACAATGTTTGAGCCAAGTTCGAAATTTCCAAGTCGCTCACCTTTTTTGATATGTAAATTTTCATACTCATAAATTTGCGTGAAATTTGCCATCGCATTTGTCTGGATGCGCTCATCAAAGCTAAATTTCATCTTACCAACGTTTAGCGCACCCACGAAAAATAGGATCGTTATGGCTAGGATTAAATTTATCTTGGCATTAGTTATTCTTTTTAAAGCCAAATAATACAAATTTGCTTTTGCAGGTTGATTTGCCACCTTGCAAATTTAATTATTTATCTTTTTGCAAATTCTTTTTATTATCCCTATGCGCCATAAAACATGCACATATAAAAACAAAAATCGTTATGGCTAGGATCAAATTTTGCCCTGGCATGAAAGCTCCTACTTTGTAAATTTAAACCTCTTTTGCGCTGTTTTTAAAGACATTTACCACGCTGGCTCGTTTGTGGCAAATTTCAGCATACTCTTTTTCGCTTTTTGAGTCATAGACTATGCCAGCTCCAGCTCCGACAAAGACGTCGCTAAAGCCGTTTTTAGCTGGCACAAAGATGGCTGAGCGGATGAGGATCGCCACCTGAGCGTCACCATTAAAATGCAAAAATCCAATGCCCCCGCCATAGATATTTCGCTCAAAAATTTCAAGCTCATTGATTATCTGCATAGCTCTGATCTTTGGCGCACCGCTTAACGTGCCAGCTGGAAAGATGCTAGCAAGCACGTCAAAAAGATTAAGCTCCCTAGCGCACTTGCCATAGACGTCGCTAACGATGTGCATCACTTTTTCAAATTTCTGGATATGCATCGCATTTTTCACGACCACGCTCTTTGGCTCTGAGACCCTGCCGATGTCATTTCTTGCAAGATCGATTAGCATCTTGTGCTCCGCGAGCTCCTTTTCGTCACTTAAAAGCTCATTTTCAAGCGCCACGTCAGCATTTGCGTCACCCCCTCTTGGTCTTGTGCCTGCGATCGGCGCTACAAAAATTTGCTCCCCTTTCATCTCAAAAACAAGCTCAGGCGACGAGCCGACCACATCGCCATAAGGCGTAGGAAAATGAAACATATATGGGCTTGGATTTGCAGTGGCTAGCTTTTTGTAAAAATTGAGACTATTCATATTTGTTGAAATTTCAAGTAGCTCGCCAAGCACCACTTGAAAGACATCACCGCTTCTTATATACTCTTTTGCCACTTCAACCATATCTTCAAAGTGTTTCTTCTCGCTACTAAGGTCAGTTTTTATGCTAAATTCACACTCTTTTTCGCCCTTATACTCAGCCTTTAAATTTAGCAAAAAGTCATAATACCTCTCTTTATCTCCATAAAAAGTGTAAATTTTACTCATCTTATCAAAGTGCAGATATGCTTTAGCATCGGCGTAGATAAATTTTGGAAATTCATATTTTTTAGTTTTCTTTTCGCCGATATATTCAAAATATCTCACGCCATCATAAGCAAAAACGCCAAAAAGCCCAGCAAAAGGTGCGAGTGATCTGTTACGATTAGTATCAAAGTAACTTCTAAGTCCGTAAAAGTCCATATCCTTTTCGTCGATATATTCGCAGTCGATGCCGATTATCGTCTGTGTCTTGTCTTCAGCAAGGTAGCTATTTTTAAATTTCTCTCTGATCGCTTCATAATAAAAAAGTGGTTGTTCTAAGAGCATCTTTTTCCTTTTAAATTTTTATTGATTATAAAAAATTTTCGCTTTTACTTTTTAGAATTTTGGCTAAATTTTTAAATTTACGCCTTTTTTACTATTTTTTTAAGAGCCCCTTGGCTAAAATTTGTACTAGTCAAGGGAGAAAAAATGCTTTTTGTAGAACTTTTCATATTAGGTATCGGCGTTGGCTATATAGCTGGATTTTTTGGCATAGGTGGCGGCACGGTCGTCGTTCCTATAATGGTCGCCTTCGGATACGACGTGAAAACGGCCATTGGCATAAGCGTCATGCAGATGATCTTTAGCGCGACATTTGGCTCGTATCTAAACTACAAAGCTGGACTTTTAAAGCTAAACCGCGGCGTATTTTTGGGGCTTGGAGGTCTTGTGGGAGCAAGTTTTAGTGGTATCATCGTATCGCACGCGCCCGCACTCTTACTTGAGTCTATGCTTCTAGCAACTTTTGTCTTCTCGCTCATAAAGCTATACTTTTCGCCAAACAGCGACGGCTCAAATGCAAATAATTCACTCTTTTTGCTATTTTTAGTTGGCGTTTTTGTTGGCGTTTTTGCCATTAGCATCGGCATCGGCGGAGGCGTCTTTATCGCGCCGATCTTGGTAGGCTTTTTGCGTTATGAGCTAAAAAAAGCGGTCTCAATGGGCGTGTTTTTCGTTATGTTTGCAGCCATCGCGGGCTTCATCTCACTCTCGCTAAATGGCCATATCTCTTATGCAGAGGGCGCATTTTTAGGTCTTGGCTCGCTAATAGGCGCATACTTTGGCACCAAAAAGACGCAAAATACCGACAAAAAAACACTTAAAAAATGGTTTTTGGTCTTTTACATAGCGATGATATGTTTGATATTAAAAGATATGTTTTTTGAGTAAGAGCATGGCTAAATTTGCCACGCTCTTTTTTTAAATTTCTTCAAAAAAGTAGGCTTCGCTTAGTTTAAAAGCAAGCTCTTTTAGCTCATCTTCGCTTAAATTTGCGCCTTTTGCGATCTCTTTAAAGCTAGACTTGCCGTCAAATTTCAAGGCAGCTTTGATCTCTTCAACGCTTAAGTTTAGTTTGCCATTTAGCTCATTTGCTAAAGATATGACTGGTGAGCTAGCCTCCAAAAAATATCCTAGATACGCCGCAGCTCTAGGCTTTAGCCTAGTTTTTTTAGGCTCATAATCAAGCGCAATAAGTTTTGATGATGAAATTTTAGTGTTTTGATCATTTAAAATTTCAAGTAGCCCCATAAAGCCCTCGCTCTCGCTTTCACCAAGTGCGGCCTTTACTTCGCTTAAATTTAAGCTTTGCGGGTAGGCCTTGCTTAAAATTTCTTGCGTTTTTGTCCTTGGCTGCTCGCTAAAGTAGGCAAAATTTAGGCTATTTAGCTCGCTCTCTCCAAGCACCGCGTCAAAGTCATCAGCGCCATTTAGCCTTTCTTTGTGAGCGATGAGGCTTTTTCTAAAGGATCTATTAAACAAAAAGTCGTTTAGCTGCTCTTTTTTGATGCGAGTGTTGTAGCTTTGCTCGATGTGCGCGTCAAATCGGTAAATCCCAGTCGAGCTTGCAAAGATATCGTTTAGCGAGGCGTCTATGACGTAGCAAAGTCCGTGTTTATCGATGTGCCTAGCAAATTTATGAAAGTAAGTTGGCTCGTTACTCGCCTCCAAAAAGTCGTGCAAGATATAGTAGTCGCTACCCTTTGCGATGATGCCTTGCAAGAAATTTAGCTGCGTCAAAAGTAGCTTCATGCTATCTTTATAGACGACGTCGCTTTGGTTTTGCAGGCTAAATTTCAAATAATCCTGCAAGAAATTTAACTCTTCTTTGACGTGAAGAAGTGAGTCTTTATCGCCCCTATTTGCGCTCGCAAAGAGCATGAAGTCTCTTAAGATATCAAGGCTCTTCCAGCCTGGGTAGGTGTTATAAGAGACGTAGGCGATGCCATCTTTGCTAAGTAGCGCCTTTATCGTTGCAAGTAGCGCATCTCTCACGTTTGGGCTCACCCAGCTATAAACGCCGTGAGCGATGATGTAGTCAAACTCGCCAAGCTCTTTGATATCGTGCTCATTCATGTGCAAAAAGTCGCGCTCAAGAAGGGTGAAATTTTTTAAATTCATCTTCTTTGCGATCTTGTTGCCTTCTTTTACTTGGTGGCTTGAGATGTCGATGCCAACGACCTTTGCCTCTTTGTGCGAAGCTGCAAATGGCAAGATATTGCCACCGTATGATGAGCCAAGCTCAAGCACTCTAGCGTCTTTTAAATTTGCCGCCTTTAAGCCTAAAAATTTAGCGATCGCCTCTATCCTAACAGGCGAGCAGTCGCTAAATGCAGCCGAGAAATAAGGAATTTCATCGTAAGCTTTTTTTGCCTTGTTCATCAGCCGTGCTTTCTGGCAAATTCTCTCATGAACTCGCCAAGTTTCTCAACGTCGCTTTGGCTAACGGCGTTATAGATAGAGGCTCTTATACCCCCAAGATGTCTGTGACCTTTTAGCCCTAGCATGCCCTCTTTTAGCGCTTCTTCGACAAAAACCGGCTCAAGCGCATGATCTTTTGGTATCGTAAAGCTCACGTTCATATCTGACCTGCTTGATTTTTTGGCATGTCCCACGTAAAAGCCATTTGAGCTGTCTATGATGCTATAAAGTGTGCTTGCTTTTTTGGCATTTATCCTCTCAACCTCAGCAAGTCCGCCAAGATCTAGCAGGTGCTGCATGGTTAAATTTAAAAGATAAATTCCAAAAGTTGGCGGTGTGTTGTAAAGTGAGTTTGCCTCTACGTGCGTTTTGTAGCGCAAAAACATAGGGACGTTTTGGCTGCTCACGCGATCAACTAGGTCTTTTCTTAAAATGACGATAGTCACGCCGCTTGGGCCTGCATTTTTCTGAGCGCCACCGTAGAGCAAGCCGATACTGCTAAAATCAAGCGGTCTAGCGAAAAAATCGCTCGAAGCATCGACAACTAGAGGCGATTTGGTCTTTGGCATAGCCTTATACTGCGTGCCATAAATCGTGTTATTTGAGCAGATGTAGGCATAGTCGGCGTCATCGCTAAATTTAAACTCAGGGATGTAAGAGAAATTTTCATCCTCGCTGCTTGCTACGACATCTACATTTACGCCAAGCACTTTTGCCTCTTTGATCGCTTTGTTTGTCCAAACGCCAGTGTTTGCGTACTCGGCCCTGCCACCTTGATATAAATTCATCGGTATCATGCTAAACTGCAAGTGAGCGCCGCCTTGCAAAAATAAAATTTCATACTCATCACCGATGCCATAAAGCTTTCTTATCTTCTCCATCGCGCCAAAGTGGATCTCCTCAAAGGTCTTGCTTCTGTGGCTGATCTCCATGATCGAGTAGCCCTCGCCTCTGTAGTCGGTAAATTCGGCTTTTGCGTGCTCTAAAACATCTAATGGTATCGCACTTGGGCCTGCGCTAAAGTTGATTTTTCTACTCATTTTTACTCCTTGATAATTGCTTTTTTATGTGTATTTTGCGAGATAAGCTCGATCTCATCATTCAAATTTAAATCCCTAAGATCAGCTCTCTTGCCATCTTTTCTAACCTCGATAAGCCCCTTCGTGCTCTCAAAAAAGAGCTCCCTCATCTCATAAGCCTTCTCAAGCGAGCCAAGAGCTGAGCTAAGAAGCAAGAGCTTTCTTTGCACGGCGTTTGTTAGGGCATTTTGCTTATTTGCCACCTCGCTAAATTTTAGCTCGATCCTAGCTTTTAGAGCGTTTGATGAAAATTTAGAAAGTAGTAAATTTAATAAATTTTGCTTCTTTGTGATCTTTAAATTTAAAGCGCTATCAAGATCGTCGCTGAGCCTATCAAGATACTGGAAAAACGCCTCTTCATCAGGCAAAAGATCTAGCATGGCTGCACTTGGCGTAAGCGATCTGCGGTCTGCCACAAAGTCACTTATAACATAGTCGATCTCGTGTCCGATAGCGCTTATAACTGGCGTTTTTGTAGCGTAAATTTCACGCGCTAGGCCCTCATCGTTAAAGCACCAAAGATCCTCTTTGCTACCACCTCCTCTAGCTAAAACGATCACATCAACGCCGTATTTATCAGCCCTACGCAAGGCTTTTATAAGCGAGCTTGGAGCACTTTCGCCCTGAGTTAGCGCGTCAAATATATAAATTTCACTTAGCCTCCAGCGGCTTCTTACCACCTTTAGCATATCCTGAAGTGCAGCTGAAGTGGCGCTTGTGACAAGGGCTATTTTTTTAGGTAAATTTGGTATCTCTTTTTTTGCACCGATGTCAAAAAGCCCCTCGTTTTCAAGCTTTTCTTTAAGCTGCCTAAACGCAAGTTCAAGCTCACCCTCGCCATCAGGCAGCATAGCACTAGCCACTAGCTGATACGACCCACTTGGCGAATAAATGGTCACTTTGCCATAAATTTTGACCTTCAAACCCTCTTTTGGCAAGAATTTCACCTTTTGGTTATTCATGCGGTACATCACGGCTGAGATGCTTGACTTTTCGTCCTTTAGCGTGAAGTACCAGTGCCCAGAGGCATGCTTTGTAAGGCGCGAAATTTCGCCACTTACCTCGACGTAGTCAAGTGTCGCTTCAAGCAGCGCCTTTGCTTTTTCGTTTAGCTCAGATACGCTAAGCATTGATCTCTTTGACCTTTTTAGCGATAAATAGCGTCGAAATGTCCATGCTAAAGCCCTTGCAAAGCTCTATCTCAAAGCCAGCTTCAACTAATTCGTCGCAAAAGCTCTTTGCATCGAGGAAATTTTCGATCGAGCTTGGCAGATACTCGTATGCCTCTTTGTTTTTTGAGATAAAGCCCCCGATACTTGGCAAAATTTTACTTAGGTAAAAATCTCTTAACGCGGTTATAAAGCCCTTTTTTTGGCGTTTGGTAAATTCAAGCACGACTACGTAGCCGCCATCAACTAGGACCCTGTTAAACTCCCTAAGCGCAGCCTTTCGCTCGACCACGTTTCTTATGCCGTAGCTTATGCTTAAAATTTGAGCCTCACCGCTTGCAAGCGTTGTATTATCAGCGTAGGCTTCTATAAATTTAAAATTTGGAAATTTCGCTCTCGCCTCTTTTAGCATGCCACTTGATGGGTCGATGCCAGTTAGGCTTTTCACCTCTACGCCAAATTCTTTTGAAATTTCACTCCAAAGCCCCATCATATCGCCAGTGCCGCAAGCCACGTCCACGATATTTATGCTTTTATTTTTAAAAATTTCTAGCATATATCTGCAGGCAAATTTCCTCCAGCTCACATCCACGCCAAGGCTTAGCACCCTGTTTGCTACGTCGTAAGTCGGAGCGATCTGGTTAAACATATCAACTATTTTTTCTTGTTTTTGCATAAATTTTAGACCTTTATATGTAGTAAATTTTTAAATTTCGCGAGATTTTGCGAGTTGCTTTTATAAATTTAAGCCGTTTTTTTAGTATCTCTTCTCTGGTTTTGTAAATTTGTTTGTAGATTTTACTCTCTAGCTTTTCTTTACCAGCAGCCACAGGCAAGCGCTCTAAGATGCCGAGCCAAACGTCATAGTCTTGAAGCGCACCAAAGATCTCTTGCATATCTTTTAGCCGCTCTTCATACTTTTTAAGCCCGTCAAAATAAAAAATCTCACTCAGAAACTCGTAAGTGTATCTCACCTTTTTAAGCTCGATCCTGATCTTATGAAAGCTATCATTTGGACAGTCTTGATCTAGGCCTTTTAGCCTCTTTTGAGCCAAAACTAGAAGTGTTCTAAGTTTAAACGAGCCAAGGCGCGAAAGGCTCACGTCAAAGAGCCTTGATCTATAAAACTCTCCCTCGTTTAAAAATATCTCCCACTCTTTTAAAAATGCGTAGTTTTCCTCATCGCTAAGGTAGCTTTTAACATTTTCATACTCTAAATTTAGAGCCTTTTGCACAAAGTAAATTAGCTCATTCGCATGCTTTTGCTCGCTTAAAAAGCTTAAAAATATGTCTAAGTCTCGCTTTTTGTTGGTTGAGTTTGCCAAAATTTTAAAATTCTCTCCAAAAAAAAGCGTCACTTTTTCATCAAAAACGCCGTTAAAAATTTTAAGTAGCGACCTAACTTTTCTTAAATTTACTCGCAGGTTGTGCAAAATTTCTTCATCGTGATCTTGCAGATAGTCACCCTTTAGTCTCTTTATCTCTTTAAAGATGCTTAAAAACAAAGTTCTAAGAGCCTCGCCGCTTTTTAAATTTGCAGCAAAATTTGGCGAAATTTCTTTGTTTTTAAAGACATTGTAGGCTCTTTTATAATCAATTTGTTCATTTTCGTTTGCGTGAATGGCAAGAAATTTGTTTTTATATCTTTTATCGCAGGTGACATCGGCCTTACAAAACTGCTCCAAAAATGGTGGCAATTTAAAATATACGGCCTCGTTTTCATCACTAAATTCGATCTCAAACGTGCAAAGTCCATTTAAGCTATCTTTAAAAACGTCGATGTTGCAGGGGTTATTGTTTAGCCGAAAAATGTATCTATCTTTTGTGATGACGTGCCCGATGCGGTTTTTTAGAGCCTTTTTAAACTCCGCCTTTTCGCAAAATTCCTCATTTTCTTCTCTTATAAGATCTTTGCCGACCTTGATCGTTTTTATAAATTTACCCTCTTCACTTCTGAAGCGGATCTCTTCATTTTGCGTGATCTTAGTGTAAAACTGAGAAATTTCAAGGTGCTTAAAAACTACTCCAGCCTCTTTTAGAAAATCTAGAATTTGAGAATTTTTGAGTAAAAATTTACGCTCTATCTCCAAACCCACATTTTTCTCCGAAATTTTTTGTTTATTTTAGCGAGTTAGTGCTTAAAATAATGAGAAAAAAGCTAATTTCAGGCTTGTTTGAAGTGTTTTATGAAGAAAAATAAAAATTTATGTTGCGTAGTGCAACATAAATTTTGCCTTATCGGCAGTGTTTACAGCTTTTTACGCTAGCAACGATATTTAGGCGCTCGATGATGTTACCGATCTTTTTTTCAAGCGCTTCTTGGTATTTGCCAAGCTCTGAGTCATCATAGCTCATATCCTCGACGCTACCGCAGTTTTCGCAAACCACGTGAATGTGCGGATGCTCGTAAATGTCGTATCTCGCCTTTTGATTGACGATATTTACTTCAACCACTAGACCCTCGTCTTTTAGAGTGTTTAGGTTTTTATAGACAGTTGCGAGCGAAACTGATGGATTTTCTTTCAAAATTTCATCATAAAGCTCATCGATCGTTGGATGTGTGTGACGATCAAGAATTCTCAAAACGCTAAGACGCTGCGGCGTTACTTTAAGCCCAGACTGTTTTAGCAACGATACATATTGCATAATTTTCCCCTATACAAATTTTTGCTTTATGCTAGCAAAAGTAATATTAAACGTTTCTTTATTAAATGATATTAATTATTCTCTAGTAATTTTTGGGTAATTTGCTCAGCGCTTATGCCAAGGCTCTTTTCGACCTCAGCTGTCGAGCCATGCTGGATAAATTTATCATCATACTCAAAGCTAACAACGCTTACATTTGATATGCCATTTTCTTGTAAAAATGCACTTACGATCTCGCCAACGCCGCCTTTTTTAGCGCTATCGCTAAAGATATACCACTTTTTAGTGCGTTTTGCTAGCTCACATAAAAGCTCTCTATCAAGCGGCTTTACAAAGACTAGATCGACTAGGATAGCTTCAAGCTTGCCAGTTAGTAAATTTCTAACCAAATTTGCCCTGCCAACGCCGTTACCATAACCTAAAAATGCAATATCGCTCTTTGCGTCAGCCAAAATTTCACCCTTGCCAAACTCTAGCGGCTTAGCTTTAAACTCATCCCTTAAAATAAACGCCCCACGCGGATATCTAAACGCGCTAACACCCTTGTAAGAGTAGGCAAATTCCATAACATTTTTCATGCTCTCTTCGCACCTTGGAGCAAAAAGAACCATGTTTGGCACAGCGTTTAAAAAGCTGATATCAAAAGCGCCCTGATGCGTTTCGCCGTCCTCGCCCACTATGCCCGCTCTATCCATCGCAAAAGTGATGTTTAAATTTAGTATAGAAGCGTCGTGGATGACCTGATCGTAGGCTCTTTGCATAAAGGTCGAGTATATCGCGACAAATGGCTTAAAGCCCTCTTTTGCCATGGCTGACATTGAGGTGACAGCGTGCTGCTCGGCTATCGCCACGTCCCAAAAGCGGTCTGGAAACTCATGTATGAGCGCGTCCATGCCAGTGCCTGTTGGCATCGCAGCCGTTACGCCAACGATGTCGCTATGCTCTCTCGCCATCTTTAAAAGCTGCTCGCTAAAGATCGCCGTGGCTGATTTGTTTGACTGTCTTTTTATAAATTCGCCACTTTTTAGATCAAATGGCCCAACTCCGTGCCAATTTTCATAGTAACCCTCGGCAAATTCATACCCTTTGCCCTTTAGCGTCTGCACGTGCACGATGACTGGTTTTTTCATGTTTTTAGCGGTTTCAAATGTGCTAAGAAGCGCTGCGAGGTCGTGTCCATCGACTGGGCCTATGTACTCAAGTCCAAGCTCTTCAAAAAACATGCCAGGAGTGATGAGCCTGATGCCCTCCTCCATGCGTCTAGCCATGTAGGCTGCAGAGTCTGGCATATAGCTTAAAAAGCGCTCGACCCTGCCTTTAAATTTTTGATAAAACTGCCCTGCCATCATCTGGCTTAGATACTTGCTAAGCGCGCCTATTGGCTTACTTATGCTCATTTCGTTGTCGTTTAGGATGATGACGCAAGGATATTTTCTATCCCCAAGCTCATTTAGCGCCTCGTACGCCATGCCGCCACTTAGTGAGCCGTCGCCTATGACAGCTACTGGCAAGCGCTCTTCATTTTTTAGTTTGATCGCCTTTGTAGCGCCAACTGCTAGTGAAATGGACGTTGAGCTATGGCCTGCTACAAAGTAGTCAAATTTACTCTCGCTTGGCTTTGTGTAGCCGCTGATGCCGTTAAATTTTCTAAGCGTATCAAAGCTATCCCAGCGCCCAGTTAGTAGCTTGTGCGCGTAGCTTTGGTGGCTCACATCAAAGATAAACGGATCTTTTGTGACGTCAAAAATTTTATGCATCGCAACGATGATCTCAACTGCGCCGATGTTTGAGCTAAGATGGCCGCCATTTTTGCTAACGGTGGATAGAATTTTATCCCTGATGTCGTGGCAAAGCACGTTTAGCTCATCGACATTTAGGCTTTTAACATCTTTATTCATTATTTACCAGCATTTTTAGCTTCTCAAGCCTTGTTTGCATCGTCGCATCGATGTTTCCGCCCTCGCTTATTATCACCACGCCACCTTTGCTTATGGCGTCATCAGCGCTTACTTTTACGCGTTCATTTTTGTTAAATTGCTCTTTTAGATAGTCGCTATCTTCAGGATTAACGCGAATTTCTATATTTTTTACGTCGCTTAGCTCTTTTATAAGCGAATTTGCTAGGTGATGAGCGATCTGGCTAGATGCGCTTGATACCTCTTTTTCTATCACCTCTTTTGCGATCTTTATCGCAGTTTGCCCAAGCTCTTCCTCGCTCTTTTTCAAAAACTCATCAAATTTAACGTACTGCTCGTCAAGCTTTGTGGCTGAAGCGCTAAATTTAGCCTCAAGCTCCTTTATCTTTGCCTCGTTTGCAGCGTTTGTTTGAGCGATACCTTCGTTTTTGCCATCCTCTTTTGCACGAGCTATCTCAGCTTCAAGGCGCTTTGCAAATTCGCTCTCTTGATTTTCTATTTGCATTTGAAGTTTGATGATGTTGCTACTTAGCTCATCTGTCTTTTTAAGTAGCTCCTCAACAAAACTTGAGTCAAATCCAGGCTGGTGAGCTTGGCTATTTTGAGGCTGAGGTGCAAAGTGATTTTGCATGTTTGCTTGCATTTGGCGAACTGGCTGGCTTTGCGGCGTGAAATTTTCACCGCCTTGCTCTAAATTTTGTTCATTTAGCTCTTCACTAAGATTATTTTCTTCTATCAAAACAGGTGTGCTATCTTGGGCTCTTTCGTTACTTCCAAGCACCTTAAATCTATAATTTTCTATAAAGTGAGCCGGCGAGGTCTCACTTGTTATTACGCTACTTTTCATTCTATCATCTCATCTGCTTCGCCAACTTGGAAGACACCTTGATCAGCTAGACCTTGAACGACCTCAACGATGCGTCTTTGCGCCTCTTCAACGTCTTTTACACGCACAGCGCCAAGGTATTGCATCTCCTCTTTGAAGGCTTCGGCTGCACGCTGAGACATATTTGATAAAAATTTATCCTTAATGCCATCACTTGAGCCCTTAAATGCAACCATAAGGTCCTTTTTATCGACATTTTTAAGAATTTCTCTAATCGCAGTTGCGTTAAGGTTGATAATATCTTCAAAGGTAAACATAAGCTCTTTGATCGTTGTGGCAAGCTTATCGTCACTTTGTTCGATGCGCTCGATCGTGCTTTTGCTAGCTTTTTGACCAAGTCTGTTAAGCACTTCTGCCACAGCTCTTGGGCCACCAACCTCGACCTTGTAAGATGTGAGGCTCTCAAGTTTGCCCTCAAGCACAGTTGAGACACGCTTGATGACCGATGGGCTGATCTCGCCAAGATTTGCCATCCTGATCACAACCTCGCTTCTTAGCTCATCTGAGAAAAAGCTTAGCGTCTCGGCGGCACTTGTTGAGTCCATGTGGGCTAGGATTAGCGCGATAGTTTGAGGGTGCTCTTTTACGATGAAGTCTGCGAGTTGCTGTGGCTTTATCTTATCAAGATAGCCAAAGCTCTTTGAGTTTTCCATGCTTTTAGCAAGCTTGTCTAAAATTTTCTGCGCAGCTTCTGGACCAAATGTGCGGTATAAAATTTCTTTTGCATACTCTAAGCCACCGCTTCTCATATATTGATTTGACTGCATGAGAGCGTAAAATTCTTCTAAAATGGCGCCTGCAACTTGTTTGTCTATATTTTTTGCAGTTGCTATGTAGCCTGAAATTTCGGTGATGACATCAACATCCATATGAGAAAATATAAGAGCTGTCGCCTCTTCGCCAAGCTGGATTAGTAAAATAGCGATCTTTTCAGGCATTGAAAGATCATCATATATCATCTTTTGCTTATCGGTTAGTTTTATAGACATCAAATTTCCTTACGCATGTTAAAGTCACTATCGTTTTTAACCATATCTTGGAGTAAATTTGAAATTTCCTCACTTCG
Organism: Campylobacter concisus; assembly: GCF_902460675.1. Lineage (GTDB taxonomy): Bacteria > Campylobacterota > Campylobacteria > Campylobacterales > Campylobacteraceae > Campylobacter_A > Campylobacter_A concisus_AJ. The sequence goes on from NZ_CABPUQ010000001.1 coordinate 1,192,457, forward strand.
CTCGGTGACTACTATCTTCATCTTTTCAAGAAGGACGTCGTATTTTAGCTCATCTTCGTTAAATTCACCGCTAAGACCAAGCTGCTCCTCGACCTTCTTACGAGCGGCTTTAAATTTCTCAAGCGTATCTTCAGCATCCATCTCGATATCTTCAAGATCGTCCTGGGCTTGCTCCTCTTCTTCTTTCGTCTCTTCAAGCATCTTTTGCATAAATGGCACGATGACTTTTTTGTAGAAGATATAGAGTAACAGCGCCGCAAAGATGTATTTTAGTAGCGGCAAGAAAGGCATCACGTAGTTATTCATAAAGCCATCCATCTTCTCGCCAGTGCTGACATCTTTGCCAGTTTTAAACTCGAAGTTATCCAAGCTTACCTCATCGCCTCTATTTTGATTGTAGCCGATTGATTGCTTGATTAAATTTGTGATTGATTCTCTTTGCTCTTTGGTAAGCGGGGCAAATTCAAGCTCGCCAGTTGGCTTGCCGTCTTTGTCCTTTTTGCTCTGATAAAGTCCGTCTATAACGACAGCTGCACTTACTCTGTTTATGCTAGCAAACTGCCCTTTGACATTTGTCACTTTCTTTGAAATTTCGTAGTTTGTCTGCTGTGAGCTTTTATTGTACTGCTCTTTTAAAGTGCTATCATCTAGTCCTTGAACAGGACCTATGTTACTAACCGCACCTGGGATGCCGCCCACTTCATTTGGAGCTGAGCCTTGACGCTTTTCTTCGATGTTGCTCTCGCTTCTTACGACGTTATTTGGGTCATAAACCTCGCTTTTTGTATCTTTTTTGTCAAAGTCAAAGTCGATATTTACCTTTGCTACGACCTTATCTGCCCCGCCTACGATAGGAGCTAGGACATTTACGATCTTTTGCTCATAATTATTTTCAAACTCGCGCTTATAGCGGATCTGCTGAGCTATGGCATCACTATCAAACTCACCATCTTCATCGCCAAGTGCAACGCCATCTTGATTTACTATCTTGACATTTTCTGTGCTTAAATTTGTAACAGAGGCAGCGACTAGGTTTTTAATGCCAAAAATTTGCTTTGCATTTAGACTAACGCCTGGCTTTAGCTCAACTACGATAGAAGCGGTCGGAAGTGCTTGTCTTTCAGTAAAGACGCTCTCTTTTGGTATGGCTATTCTTACGGTTGCTTTTTGGATAGATGAGAGGCTCTCGATCGTTCTAGCTAGCTCACCCTCAAGTGCTCTTTGAAATTTAACTCTCTGCTCAGCATCAGTAGCTCCAAATTCTTGCTTGTCAAAAATTTCAAAACCGATCTTGCTCTCTTTTGGTATGCCAAGCGTTGCAACCGCGATACGCTCTTTATATACATCACTTGTTGGCACAAGGATAGTGCCTTCATTTGCTAGTTTATACTTTATACCATCTTTATTTAGCTGATCGACTATTAAGGCTGAGTCGCTTGGGCTGATGTTTTCAAAAAGGACGCTATATCCTGCAAAGCTATCACTTTTACTTTTGTAAAGCGTTAAAAATACCAAAAAAGCCACTACTAAGACGATCGAGCTGCCCGCGACGATCTTTTGTTTTAGTGAAAGCTTTTGATAAATTTGACTTATTTGATGAAGTAATGCCTTAAAATCCATATCCCTACTTTAAAATTTGCTTTAACTCTTCAAAAACTCTATCGTTTTGCCATGCCTGACCGATGGTGATTCTCACCGCATTTAAGGCATAGCTTTTTAAATCTCGTAAAATTATACCTTTTTTTAGCATCTTTTCGCATATCTGGCTTGATTTTGGCTCGTTAAATTTAAATGTGATGAAATTTGTATAGCTTGGGATAAACTCAATGCCATTTTGCCTTGCAAATTCCTCATATCTCTTCATCTGCTCGAAGTTGTTTTGCATAGTTTTTTGCACAAATTCATCATCACCAAGTGCTACGATCGCCGCTCTTAAGCTCGGTGTTGTGATGTTAAAAGGAGCTCTTAACTTTGAAAGTGCGCCTATGATCTCTTCATTTGCCACGCCGTATCCAACGCGCATGCCACCAAGTGCGTATGCCTTTGAGAAAGTACCAAGATAGATGGCATTTTTAAATTTCACCACCTCGCTTGGCTTTATCTCTTTTTTGCTATCTTTAAATTTAGCAAATTCAATGTAAGCACAATCAAGCACCACAAGCGTGTTTTCGCCAATATTTTTTATAAATTTATAGACCTCATTGGCATCAATGCACTCGCCCAAAGGGTTATTTGGCAGGCAAAGAAAAATGACAGAGATTTCATCTTTGTGCGCGTTATAAATTTCTAAAAACTCACTCAAATTATGTTCCACACTCTTTGTGCGGTAAATTTTAGCCCCAGTTTGTTTTGCATAAATTTCATACATCGCAAATGTCACGCCAGCCATCAAAACGCCACTTTGCTTGTTCGCCTTTGCATGAAGCGCATACTCTATGATCTGGTCGCTTCCAGAGCCGATGATTAGATTTTTGCTAGTTACGCCAAATTTCTTAGTCAGCCCCTCTTTTAGTTCAAAGTAGCTATCGTCTGGATAAAGATGTGCGTTTTTAGCGACCTCTTTTAGCGCCTCTTCTACGCGTTTGCTAGTGCCAAAAGGGTTTTCATTGCTCGCTAGCTTTATCACATCTTTTGCATCTATGCCAAACTCTCTAACTACAAGCTCGATCGGCTTTCCAGCCTCGTAATTTACTAGATCATCTAAAAAGTCATTAAATTTCATTACTCATCTCCGTTTAAATAGCTTCCAAGCCACGTTATCTCAGCGCCGCTCTCTTTTGCGAGTTCAAAGGCGTTTTGCACCTTCTCATCGTCGATATGCCCCTCAAAGTCAAGATAAAAAATTGACTTAAATTCGCGCTGTTTGATAGGACGTGACTCAAGTTTTGTGATATTGATATTTTCATTTTTAAAGATAGAAAGCAGATCAGCAAGGCGTCCTGGGCGGTGATCGGTCTTTGCAAGTACCGAAGTTTTTGAGTTTTCAACCTTGGCGTTTTTAAAATCGCTTAAGATCAAAAATCTCGTTCTATTTGCCATATTATCTTCGATCGTTTCATAAACGATTGGCACATTGTAAATTTTAGCTGCGATTTTTGAGCAAATAGCGGCTGATTCTCTATCCATAGATGCCATATATGCGGCTGCGGCGGTTGATTTGGCTGGGATAAATTCGACCTCATTTAGCAGGTGATCTTCTAAAAATTTACGGCACTGGTTGTAGCCTTGCGGATGCGAGTAAATTCGCTTTATCTCTTTTAAATTTTCATTTATGCTAACAAAGCTGTGGTGGATATCTACGTAGAGCTCTGCCACTATCTTTATATCATCAAATTTACTCAAACAATCAAGCGTAGCTCCAACAGCGCCTTCAGTGTTATTTTCGATAGGCACGACGCCATATTTTGCCTCTTTTTGAGCTAGCTTCGTAAAAACTGCCTCGATCGTAGCAAGTGGCAGATAGGCACTCATCGCGCCAAATCTGCTCTGTGCTGCTTGATGCGTATAAGTGCCCTCAGGTCCTAGATAGACGATCTTTTGAGGCATCTCTAAATTTCTACTAACAGCAAAAATTTCAAGATAAATGGCCTCGATCGCAGCTTTATTTAAGGCTTTTTCTTTGCTTAGGCTTGTTAGGCGGTTTATGATAGCTCGCTCACGCTCAGGACGATATATAGGCGTCCCAGTAGTTTGCTTTAGCTTGCCGATCTGCTCAACAAGCTTCATCCTCTCATTTAATTTATTTAAAATGAGATCATCGATACTATCGATCTCTTTTCTAAGCTCATTTAGCTCTTGCATCAGCGCTCTCCAAAAATTCTATCTCAGGTGCCACGACGTCCTCGAAACTCTCGCGTCTTCTTATGAGCCTATCTTTGCCATCAAGCAGGCAAACTTCAGCGGCTCTGTTTCTTGTGTTGTAGTTTGAACTCATGCTAAAACCATAAGCCCCAGCTCCTTTAACCACGATGATATCGCCACTCTTACACTCTGGCAGCTTGATATCTTTTGCTAAAAAGTCGCCACTTTCGCAGACTGGACCAACCACGTCGCAAGTGCCTAAATTTTCATCCTTGCCGTAAGCAAAAATTTTGTGATGCGCGCCATAGAGACTTGGTCTTATAAGATCATTCATCGCGCCATCAGTGATGATAAATCTCTTTTTGCCGTTAAATTTCTCATATAAAACGCTTGCGACAAAGTAGCCAGCATTGCCTACGATGAAGCGGCCTGGCTCGCAAACAATGGTCACATCTTGACCCTTTAGCGCGCCTAAAATTCCTTGTGCGTAGTCATATAAATTTATCTCTTTTTCGTCGTTATAGATGATGCCAAGTCCGCCGCCAACGTCAAAAAATTTGATATCTATTTCAAGCGCTTTTAGCTCTCTTAAAAGCTCGCTAACGATCTTTGCAGCGTCTATTATAGGGCTTAGTGAAGTTAGCTGCGAGCCGATGTGAAAGTGTATGCCAGTTGGCTCAAGAAACTCTGAAGCTTTAGCGTGGATATACATCTTTTTAGCAGTCACCGCATCAACGCCAAATTTGTTTTCATTTAGCCCTGTCGAGATATATGGGTGTGTTTTTGCATCAACGCCTGGATTTACCCTGATGCTGATCCTAGCTTTTAAATTTAGCCCCTTTGCAATGTTTTCAAGCCTTAAAAGCTCAGCAAAACTCTCAACATTTATAAGCAAAATTTCATTTTCTAAAGCCTCTTTTAGCTCTTCGTCGCTCTTGCCAACGCCGCTAAAGATGATCTGATATCTCTTGGCTCCTGCCAAAAGCGCTCTTTTGACCTCGCCGATGCTCACGCAGTCAAATCCAGCTCCAAGATCAGCCAGAAATTTTAAAACACTTAAATTTGAGTTTGCTTTTACAGCGTAGCAAACTAGAGATTTTCTAGCGTAAAATGCGTTTTTTAGCGCCTCGTAGCGCTCTTTAATGTAGTTAAAATCATAAACGTAAAGTGGGGTTTTGTATTTGCTTGCAAGCTCTTTAAAATCCATAAAATAGCCTTTTTTAAAATGGCTTGATTTTACAAAAAAGTTGCCAAAATTTGGCTTAACGATGCGATTTTATGAGATAAATGGCGTATGCAAAAAGCAAAATAACAGGGAAAACCATGCCGATCTCTGGCAAGATGACAGAGGTTTGAGCAAATTTGGTTAAGATAAAGAGAAGTCCCCAAACTACGAGTGTTATGACGACAAAGATAAATGTTGAGAGTGCGAGGTTAAAAAACCTGCCAGTTACTGGCAAATGATAGTAGAAAATAAGCAATAAAAATGGCGCAAAAAATGGCGTGATAGCAAGGTTATAAAATGCAGTCCTCGCGCTATCAAGCCCTATGCCTTCGTTTTTAAATGTCTTTATAAAATTTATCGCATCAGGTATGTTAAATTTCGAGTTTTCAACGCTTGCAGCACTTTCAATGCTCTTTGGCTTAAAGCCTCTTAGCGCATCTAAATTTTCACTTTTTACCTTGCTAAAGCCATTTTCGCCAAGCTCTAAGCTTTGAGGCAAAAAGGTCTGATTTACATCTTCTAAAACCCACTCATTGTCTTTAAATTTAGCGTGGTCGGCAAAAGTTGTTGAGAGCAAGTCGGTGCCATTAATGTCAAAAATTCTCACATCATTTGCTCTTTGCTTGGCTGAGTTTAGCTCTTTTATATAGATAAATTTGCCTTCAAATTTCAAAAATGAGTCGTTTGTACTTTTTGAAAAAGCGGTGTTTTTAGCAATGCTTTTTTGATAATCATGCGCATAAGCAAATGGCGTAAAATTTAGCCCAACGTAAAAAATCGTCACAAAAAGCGCGATGAGAAATGGCGGCAAAATGAGCTTGTTTTTACTGATGCCAAGAGCATAAAAGCTGATTAACTCGTTTGATCTAACCATATTTACATGCAAAATTATTAGCGCAAAAATGAGTGAAAGTGGTAAAACGTAGCTAATGGCACTTAGCGCAGTAAGGCCTACGTAGAGTAGCTGAAGGTTGGCAGATGGCGGCAGATCTTTTAAATTTGTAAGCAGATCAATGCCAACATAAAATAGCTCAAGCGCTAAAAATACGATAAGAAAAGATTTTATATAGACCCAGCCAACGTATCTGGCGTATAGTTTCATTTGATAAGACCTTTTTTTACCGTAAATTTTTGTGAAATTTCGTTGATGTCGCTCTTTAGTAGCTCGCAAACTGCATTTTTTGTATAGGCTAAAATTTCATCTAAAGCCTTTTTCTCCTCGTCGCTAAACTCGCCAAGGACAAAATTTTTAGCATCACCCTCATGTCCGATACCGACGCGCACCCTTTCGTAGTCGTTGCCTATTAGATTATCGATCGATTTTATGCCGTTGTGTCCGCCGCTACTGCCGCCTTTTTTAAATTTAACCGCGCCAAAAATAAGGTCAAGATCATCGTGGATGACGATTATCCTATCTGGTTTATAAAAGTCTTTTACCGCTTTAACACTTTGACCTGAGAGGTTCATAAATGTCGTTGGTTTTAGCAAGATAATGTCGTTAAATTTAAAAACTTCGCCTTGAAATTTAGCTGAGCTAACATCTTTGAAATTTGAGTCTTTTAGGAGGTCTATAAGCATAAAGCCTATGTTGTGTCTAGTGTTTTCGTATTTGGGGCCAGGATTTCCCAGCCCCGCTATTAGTGTCACAAAAGCCCTTTTTATTTAGCTTTAATAACTCCAAGTACCGCAACACGGTCAGCGTCAATGATAGTAACGCCTTTAGGAGCTGTGATATCACGAACCAAAATCGTATCATCAATGTCAAGCTTGCTTACATCAACGTCAAATGAATTTGGTAAATTTTCAGCCGTGCATTTTACGCAAAGACGTCTTTTTGACTGGATCAAAACGCCCTTATTTTTAAGACCAATAGGTGTTCCAACTGGCTTAACTGGGATCATATATTTTGATAAAACGCCAGGAAGTGCTACTTTTAGATCTACGTGTTTAAGATCGCTTGTAACAACATCTCTTTGGTAATCAACAATAACGACATTATAAACTTTTCCGCCTACTTTTACATCAAAAGCAAGGCTCTCTTTTTTGCGCGCTTCTTTAATAAAGTCATTTACTTTAAAAGCAGCTGCAACATTCTCTAATCCCTTGCCATAAATGTTGGCGATTAGATAACCATCTCTTCTCAAAGCCTTTGCAGACTTCTTACCGATACTCTCTCTAACGATTCCTTCTAACATCGTTTTCCTTTCATAAAAAATAGGTGCTGATTTTATCTAATGCTTTATAAATTTCACATAAAGCTTACTAAATTTCTTTAAGTGCGATCACTTCAGGTTGATCTTGTTTGCTTTGAGGTTTGCCAAAATTTACACCATTTTCAAAGCTAAAACCTGCTACATTTGAGCTTTTTATCTTAAGCTGCAAGTCACCCCTGTTACTAGCATTATCAAGCGCTACTTCGGCACTAATTATCTTATTTTCATAAAGTTCAAGCAGGTGCTGATCAAAGGTTTGCATGCCGTAAGTATTTTTTGACTCAGCTATGGCAAGATCGATCTCATCAAATTTCTCTTCAGATATGAGCTCTTTTATGCGGGTATTTTTTCTCATGATCTCGACTGCTGGGCGTCTTGTACCAAAAAGTGTCTTAACTAGCCTTTGTGAGATGACGCAAGCAAGGACAGAAGAAAACATAAGACTTACCTTATCTCGCTCGCCTTGCGGGAAGCTATTTACTATTCTATTTACGCTCTCTTTTGCATCAAGTGTGTGAAGTGTCGAAAGCACTAAGTGACCAGTCTCAGCAGCTCTAATGGCAGTCTCAATCGTCTCAAGATCTCTCATCTCACCCACCAAGATGATATCAGGATCTTCTCTTAGCGAAGCTCTTAGCGCATCTGAGAAATTTAGCGCATCTGCCCCGATAGAGCGCTGATTTATTATGCTTTTATCGTCGTTAAATACGTATTCAATCGGATCTTCGATAGTCACAATGTGCGATCTTTTTGTCTGGTTTATGAAATTTATCATGCTTGCAAGCGTTGTCGTCTTGCCACTTCCAGTTGGGCCAGTCACTAAAATGATGCCACGAGTGGTCTCGGTGCAAATTTTTTCTATCACGCTTGGTAAATTTAGATCTTTTATGGTTGGGATTTTCGTTGGAGTGACACGAAATACAGCAGAAATTCCATTTATCTGCAAAAACATATTTACACGAAAGCAGTACTCATCATTTAGTTTATAAGAAAAATCTATATCTTTTTTATCCATAAACTCATCAAATTTAGCCCCCAAAAGCTCATTTGCGATAGCTACCGCATCACTTGGGTCTAAATTTTCTTCGCTAAGTGGCATGATCTCACCATTAAATCTCCCATAAACAAGGCTTGCAGACTTTAGATGAAGATCGCTGCCGCCTTTATCTACTAAAGAGCACAGATATGAGTCTAGGTCTTTTTTGGTCATTAAAGTGATTTCATAATCTCATCAAATGCCGCAACAAACTGCTTTAAGCCGTCATTTAAAAGCTCTTTATAAGTAGCATTTATGTCGATCTCATTATTTTTTATGATGTGAAAAAAGCTTGAGATATTTTCTTTGCTAGGGGCATTTTTTGCCTCGGCTTTTTCTTTTATAAATTCTTTTATCGTCTCTATCGGAGCTGTGTTTATAGAGTTTTTATACATTAGCTCCCTAACGTAATAATCCCCTCTTAAGCCACCACCTTTTACGCCAGTGCTTGCAAAAAGTGTTCTTACGTTTTCTAAGCCAAAATCCTCAATGATATGATAGATATTTGCAGCGTTCATTATGCCGATCTGTCCTGTTGGTAGGCTTTTTGCAGCCATTGTCTCATCAAGCTTTCTATCAAATCTACTAACAAAAACGCTGATCACACCTTTTGGCATCGTCGTATCCACAAAGCGGCTTGCATAAGCTTTGCTACCCTCTTTAAAGGCCTCTAGGCAGTTTTTGGCCTGATCTGGCGAGAAAATGAGAGTCGCATTTACGCTGATGCCTCTTGCCATGAGCGCGCTCATCGCCTCATAGCCCTCTTTTGTAGCTGGGATTTTTATCATGACATTTGGCATTGAGATAAGATTGTGAAGCCTGATGCCCTCTTCTATCGTCGCAGCTGTTTCGCCACTTAAATTTGGATCAACCTCGATGCTAACAAAGCCATCATCGCCATTTGCGTAGTTTTTTAGCATTTTACATGCGGCGATCTTGATATCTTGGGTCGCTAGAATTTCATAAAGATCTTTCGGGTGACGCTTGTTGCTATTTTGTATGATCTGTTTGTAAGCAGGTGATGCAAAAGCTGTTTTAAAGATAGCTGGGTTGCTTGTAGCTCCGTTTATAACGCCTTTTTCTAATAAAGAGTTGAATTCGTTTTGTAAAAAATCTCTCTCTATAAAGTCACACCAAAGAGAAAATTTAGCTTCATTGTCATACATTTTTTCACCTTATAAAATTTAAAATTTCACGCAGATCTTTGACATCCACGCAATGCGTCGCCTCTTTTTTTAAAATTTCTTTCGCACAAAAGGCAATCTTTAGATCACATTTTCTAAACATCGAAATATCATTAGCTCCGTCGCCAACACACATGATCTCACTTTTATCTAAATTTAATAGCCCTTTTAAGCGATCTATCATCTCACCTTTTGAGCTACCAAACATCATCTCTCCGCCAACTTCACCTGTTAAAATTCCATCTTTGTGGTGCAAAATATTTGCAAAATTTGCGTCAAATTTAAGTTTTTCTTGCATCTTATCAGTTGCGATGTGAAAACCACCACTAAAAACCACGACTTTTATGCCTTTTTGCTTTAGAGCGTCTATAAGCTCGCTAGCTCCTGGCATGATAGGTAAATTTTTGCAAATTTCATCTGCCTTTGTAAGTGGCATTCCTTTTAAAAATTTTACTCTTGCTGTAAGACTTTCAAAAAAATCAAGTTCGCCGTTCATAGAACGCTTCGTTATGCTAGCCACCTCATCGCTGGCGTTATTAGCGGCGGCGAGGATATCAATCGTCTCGCCGTCCATTATCGTAGAGTCAAAGTCAAAAACACAAAGTTTTATCAAGCTATGCCCTAAAAATCACGCTTTAAAAGGCTCTCAACCTTTAAAATCGTAAGGATATTTTGATCGCGTTTTCCGATGCCATAGATCATACCTTTGTCTTTTACCAAAGTCTCTGGCGGCGGATCGATCCTGTTACGGTCTATTCTGATAGCCTCCGTCAAGCGGTCTATCACGAAGCCCGCGATATTATCCTCATCTTTCATGACGATATATCTTGTATTTGAGCTTTGTTTTGTAACATTTAGTGAAAAACGTTTTCGCAAATCAATAAGCGGGATAACGTTTCCACGCAAGTTAAATACACCAAGGACATAGTCAGGCACGCTAGGAACACGGGTGTATTCGATAGGCTTGATTATCTCTTGGATATTTAAAATAGGTATCGCATACTCTTCTTCGCCAACAACGAAGCCTACAAGTTGGACTATATCTTCGTTGTTTTTTATCTCAGGCTCGTCAATTTGTTGTTTTTGTTTGCTTAAAACTTGGTTTAGTTTATCATTCATCGCCTAACCCCTAACCTAATTTAATATTTTTTCTAACAACGTTTTCAAGGTATTCTGACGAATATGGTTTTGTGATATATTCTGTCATACCAACCTCTACTCCGCGCAATCTATCAGTTTTAGACGTTCTTGATGTTACTGCTATTAGCGGTAAAGTGCGATACTTAGAGTATTTGCGAATTTCACCTGCTAGAGTATATCCGTCCATCCTTGGCATCTCAATATCAATGAGCACCGCATCAAATGCATGCTCGCCTGATTTAATTATATTGAGTGCTTCTACTCCGTTAGTTGCTTCTATGATTGTGACGCCGATTGGCTCAAGCGATTTTTGCATGATGGTTCTATCCATCTTAGAGTCATCAACGATTAGGACCTTATAATCGCTTGGTTTCTCTTTTGCTTTAGTGCTATCTTCCATTTCGGCTCTAATATTTACCTTAATATCCTTTGCCATCTCCATCATAGCACCAACGTCTATGATAAGAGTTACGCGGCCATCGCCTCTAATAGTAGCTCCAGCGATGCCTGGGATATTTTGTAGATAATCACCCATTGACTTAATAACGATCTCTTCTTGACCGACTAAAGTATCTACTATGATGCCCAGTTTTGCCTCAGCAACGCCGATGATAACGACATAAGTTTGATCTCCGCCGTCAAAGACTTTATTGACACCAAAGACATCTGAAAGTCTAACAAGAGATAAGACCTCATCTCTTAGTCTTAAAACATTTTTACCATCGATCGTGTAGATATCATCGATAGGTACGCGAACAGTCTCAAGAACGCTTGCAAGTGGTATCGCATAAAATTCCTCTTGTGTTCCGACAAGTAGTGACTGAATGATCGCAAGTGTGAGTGGAATTTTAAGTTTCATAACCGTGCCTTTTCCAACTTCACTCTCGATATCAATGATACCATTTAGTTTTTCAATGTTTGTCTTAACAACGTCCATACCAACGCCACGACCAGATACGTTTGTAACCTTAGCTGCAGTTGAAAATCCTGGCTTAAATATAAGACCAAAAGCCTCTTTCTCGCTCATCGCATCAGCTTCACGCTCAGTGATGATGCCTTTTTCTATCGACTTAGCTTTAAGCATATCAGCATCCAAGCCCTTACCATCATCAACTATCTCAACAACGATATGGTTGCCCTCGTTGTAAGCTTTTAGCTGAACAAGGCCTTTTTCAGGTTTGCCCATTGCTTTTCTTGTCTCAGGATCTTCGATGCCATGATCGCATGAGTTTCTGATGATATGAACTAGCGGATCGCCGATCTCTTCAACGATTGATTTATCAAGCTCAGTCTCTTCACCTGAAATTTCAAGGTCTATTTGCTTACCAAGGTCGCGGCTAAGATCACGTATCATACGTGGGAATTTATTAAAGACTTTTGCTATTGGAAGCATCCTTGTCTTCATAACAGCTAGCTGGATATCAGTCGTAACTAAACTTAGGCTTGATACTACTTGATTTAGCTCTTCGAGGAATTTCTCGCCCTCATATCTCTCTTCTACGTCATCATAAATTTTTAGTAGGCGGTTTTTACCAAGAACAAGCTCACCGATTAAATTCATCAAGTGATCAAGTCTTTTTACTTCAACACGTATCGTTTGCTCTTGTGCTACCGCACTGTTACTACTAGCTGCTGGCACTTTTTTATCAGCATCCCTTTCTCTACTAGGAGCTGGCTTAGGTGCAGGTGCTGGCGCAGCGCTTGTGGCTGGAGCTATCTCTTCAGGAGATTTTGGAGCTATGCCTTTTGAAGCACGTCTTGCTTGATCTTCTGCTTTTCTAACTTTTAAAAGTCTTTCTATCTCAGCTTCAACCTCAGAGTCACTTAGCTTTGAAAGCTCAGCATCACTTACTTCAGGAGCTGCTTCTTCAGCTGGTGCGACAGGTTCTGGCTCTTTTACTGGCTCAGGTGCTGGTGCGGCTGGAGCTTCTGCGGCTGCGCTTGGTGCTTCACCTTCAGAAATTTGAGTAAGTCTTACACAAATATTTTTGATATCAATGCCAGCGGCTGCGTCACTACCGTTATCTCTAATGCTCTCAAGTAGTCCCTTCATCATATCAACTGACTCAAGAACAACGTCCATGATGTCCGGAGTGATTTTTAGCTCGCCTTTTCTAGCTTTGTTTAAAACATCCTCCATGTGGTGAGTAAGCTCTGTTAAAACGTCAAAATTTAAAAAGCTTGAGCTACCTTTTACTGTGTGAGCAACACGGAAAATTCTATTTAAAAGCTCCAAATCTTCAGGGTTTGCCTCTAGTTCAACAAGGTCATGGTCTATCTGCTCAATAAGTTCGAAAGCCTCTATTAAAAAGTCTTCCATTATTTCTTTCATATCATCCATACTTCACCTCACTTCGCAGATTTAGAATGTGCTTCAATCACTTTTAGCACCTCTTGATAAAATACACCAGCATCAAATTTTGTAAGATACGCAGCACCACCGGCTTCTTTACTCTTAACCTCACTAAATTCGTTGCTTAATGAAGAGTTAAACACAATCGGAACATCTTTAAATCTATCATCATTTTTAATAGTTGAAGCAAAGCGGTATCCATCCATTTGTGGCATTTCGATATCACTTAAGATAACTCTAAGCTCTTTTGTTAAGTTATCTCCATATCTTTGATAAAGCTCCTCCATCCTCTCTAAGCCCTCAACGCCGTTTTTAGCTTCAACTACGCTAAGACCCATCTTCTCAAGTGCGTCTTTTACTAGTTTTCTAGCAGTTGAGCTATCATCTAGAACTAAAGCAGCACCTTTGATCTTTTGATCGTCTGTTACGTCAAATTCGATCTTTGGTGAGTAAATTCCTAGCTCTTCAACGATGCTTTCAAGATCAAGAATTAAAAGTACTTCGTCATTTTCTATTCTTGTTACGCCTGTGATCTTGCCTTTATCCAGAGTGCCAGCTCCAGCAGCAAAATTTGCAGGCTCTATATCTTTCCAGTTTATACGTCTGATCCTCTTGGCCTCATGGACGATAAAACCGATTAATATACCGCTAAATTCAGCGATAATAACACGTGGCTTTATGACTACACCCTCAGTTGGTTCGATGATATTCATCCATCTTGCCAAATTTATAACAGGGATAACCACACCTCTTAAATCAAAAATTCCCTCGATATACTCAGGAACGCCAGGAAGCTCGGTAAGATTTGGCATCTTAATGATCTCCCGCACCTTTGCGACATTGACTCCGTATATTCCTTCATATACTTTGTTTTCGGCCTTTTTAAAGATACGAAAATCAACAAGTTCCATCTCGTTTGAGCCCGTTTTTAGTACGTTGTCTCCAAACATCAATGTCCTTTCAAACTCATTTTGAGCAAATTCAACTTTTGCTGGGCGTATTCTACAACAAAATAACTTTGCTCGCATGCAAAACAAGGTAAATTTATATAAAATCTATCGTAAATATCAAATAGCTCACCTTGATGATAGTGTCCCTCTATCACTATACTTGCGTCAAAGCCCTGCAAATGCTTGCTCATTAGCTCCTTGAAGTTTGAAATTTTATAGTGCAGATTTTTCTTAGTAAGTTTGGCTAGTATCGCTTTTGAAATTTTAAAATCCAAAATTTTATCAAACGCGTTCATAAATTTCAAAAACCATCTAAGCCTTAAAAACCTAAGCGCATACTTATCTATAAAAGGTAAAAATATATCGCCATGTGCGATCTGGACGTACTCGCCACCTATAGTTCTAAATTTCACTGGCTGAGCGCAAATGTCATAAACCTTTACCCCCTCAAAGCTTAGCCTCTCGCCTTTGTCCCAAAAATCTCTAGTTTTATTAAATAAATTTGAAAGCCTAAAATCGTGGTTGCCCTCGAAGTAAAAAATTTCCACCTTTTGTGAAATTTTATTTATAAGCCTTAAGTGCTCAGCGTAAAATTTTTGCGTATATTCGCCCTCGCCCGTTAAAAAATCAAATATATCGCCAAGCAAGAAAATTTGCGGCGGCTCTTTGATCTCTCCGCTATCGACAGCGCGCAAGAATTTCAAAAATCCATCGCGGTTTATGTTTTCATGCGCATCAGCCAAAAAGATCGCACCTTCTTTTATAATGGGGGCATATAGATATTCGCTCAAATTTTGCCTTAATTAAAAATTAGCAGAGCCAAAAAGCAGTTTTAGCTCTTTGTCTCGTCTTTTTAGTCAAATTTTATAGGCTTGTAGCAAATTTTCACGATCTCAACGTCGCTTCTGCCTTTTGGTAAATTTAGCGCGACCTCATCGCCCTCAGCCTTGCCTAAAAGCTGCTTTGCAAGAGGTGAGTTTATCGAGATATATCCCTTGTCTAGGTCACTTTCACTAACGCCAACTATCGTGTAAGTATGCTCAACCTCAGTCTCTTCGTCCATTATCGTCACACTTGAGCCAAACCTCACCCTATCATGCTCGTAGCTACTTGGATCGATCACTTCTGCGTTTGCCAAAAGTGCGCTAAGCTCAGCGATCCTAGCGTCTATAAAGGCTTGCTTCTCTTTTGCTGCGTGATACTCAGCATTTTCTTTAAGATCGCCGTGGCTTCTTGCGATGTCGATCTCTGTTACGATTTGAGGGCGCTGCACCAGCCTTAGATCCTTTAGCTCAGCTTCTATCTTCTCATATCCGTGCATTGTCATTGGTTCACTCATTTTTTACTCCATATTTTTTAAAATTTTTACTACATTTTTACTGCTGCCATGCCCTAAGTAAGCCCTTAGCTCATCGCAGCCTTTTAAGAATTTTTGCCTATCACAGCTCTCATAAGCTTTTAGCAAATTTTCAGCCGTTGCAAACTCTTGGATAAATTCCTCATGAAGCGGCTCTTTGCCCATGAAGTCAAACATTATATTTGCAAGTCCTGCGTGCTTGATCTTTACAAATTTTCTAGCTATAAAAACATCTATCGTTTTTGCCTTGTATGCTAGCACAAATGGCGTGCCAATGAGCGCTGCTTCAAGCGTAGCCGTGCCAGAGCATACAAAGGCAAAGTCGCTCTCATACAAGGCTTCAGGCGTGTTTGAGACGATATCAAAATCGCTCACATCGCCATAAATTTCACCCACTTTATCAAGCAAAAATGGCGGCACAACAAGCAGCCTCTTAGCATCTATTTTTTTAGCAAGCTCTCTATAAACTGGCATCAGCCTTGAAATCTCTGACCTTCTTGATCCTGGTAGAAAAGCCACTTTGCCACTGCTACTTAGGCTAGTTTTTTTAAGCTTTATCTCATCCATCAAAGGATGACCCACGTAGGTCGATCGGCTATAAAATTTCGCATCAAATGGCAGGATCGAAGCAAGGTTGTCACAATACCTCTCCACAACGCTCACTCTTTTTGGCTTCCACGCCCAAACTTGGGGCAAGATGTAGTATGTCACGGCTGCTTTTACGCCGGCCTCTTTTATCGCCTTTGCAAGCGGTAGGTTAAAGGCTGGACTATCTATTAGCAGCACCGCATCAGCCTCTTTTGCCATCTGGCTCATCACTTTCATCGCCTTTTTTGCTTTAAAAATGAGTGGCAAAACCTCGACAAAGCCCATCGCTGAAAACTCACTGCTTTTCATATATGGCGTGCCAAGCTCTTCGCTAAAAATTCCCATTAGCTCAAATTCGCCCTCAAAATTTTTCAAAATTTCTTTTAAATGCAAATTTGCCGATGGCTCAAGAGCGGAGACTAAAATTTTCATTTACACACTTTCATCAGGTCTTTTTTTGGGGGGCATTATACGCAAAAATTCTTTAAAATTTTAAGAAAGCTGTGATAAAATCCAACCCTTTAAAGGATAAAATTTGAAAGAAATTTTGATAACAAATGACGATGGATTTGAGGCGACTGGCCTGCTTGCCTTAAAAGAAGCTTTAAGCGAGCTAGATGGCGTAAATGTCACGATCGTAGCTCCAAGCTCTGAAAAATCAGCCTGCGCTCACTCTTTGACGCTCACAAGACCACTTAGGTTTATAAAACTTGATGATGGATTTTTTAAACTTGACGACGCAACGCCCAGCGACTGCGTCTATCTCGCACTTCACGCACTTTATAACAAAAAACCAGACCTAGTGATAAGCGGCATAAATCACGGGGCAAATTTAGGCGAGGACATCACCTACTCTGGCACGTGTGGAGCAGCGATGGAGGGCGTTTTACAAGGCATTAAAAGCATCGCTTTTTCGCAGTTTTATGAAAACAACTCACTAAACGAACTTGGCTTTGAGCTGGCAAAAGAGATCGTTAAATTTATCGTACCAAAGGTGCTAAATGATGAAATTTCGCTAAATCAAAGAGAATTTCTAAATGTAAATATCCCAGCCGTAACAAGCAAAAATTTCAAAGGTTATGCCGTCGTGCCAGCTGGCAGACGCACCTACGCCACGCATGCCACGCTTAATCGCAACCCAAGAGGCATCGAGTACTACTGGCTTGGAAACGCCGCACTTGAATACGAAAAAGGCGAGCCAAGCGACATCAGCAAGGTAAATGAAGGCTTTGCAACGATAACGCCCATAAAACTAAATATGACATCATACGAGAGTTTGGAGAGCTTAAAAGGGAAATTTGATGCAAAATGATAGATTTACAAGGATAAGGTGGCTCTTTGGTGAGGATGGTTTTAGCAAGCTTCAAAGCGCAAAAGTGCTAGTTTGCGGAGCTGGTGGTGTGGGCGGAATGTGCGTGGATGCGCTTGCTAGAAGCGGGGTCGGAAGCATCACGCTGATCGATAAAGACATCTTTGACGTGACAAATCAAAACCGCCAAATTTACAGCGAAAATGTAGGCGGCGTAAAGGTGGAGGAGTTTGCCAAAATTTATCCTTGCATCACGCCTATGCAAACGCTGATCACGCCTGAGTTTGTCGCTGGATTTGACTTTAGTAAATTTGACGTGGTGATCGATGCTATCGATGATATCGCTGCCAAGATCGCCCTTGCAAACGCAGTAGATCCTAGCAAATTTATAGCCTCGATGGGTGGTGCAAAAAGGGTCGATCCAACCAAGATAAAGGTGGCTTGCGTTTGGAAAACATCAGTCGATCCACTAGCTAGAAAATATAGATATGAGCTCAAAAAATCAGGCTTTAGCGGTAAATTTGATGTTGTCTTTTCGGTTGAAGAGCCACTTTGCAAACCGCTTGGAAGCTTTATGGGTGTGACTGCCTGCTTTGGGCTAAATTTAGCCTCGCTAGCTGTTAAAAAGATAGTAGGGCAGTAGGTCCAAATTTATAACAAATTTTGAAATTAGAACTAGCTATCGCGGTTTTAAATTTAGTGGTCTGCCTACGGAGCAAAAGAGCTAATCCCAACTCAGACGACATTAAAGTGGCACTAAAACACTGCATGCAATTAAAAACTCCTGTCAAATTTTAAAATTAGAGCTAGCATATCACGGCTCTAAATTTAGTGGCGAATGACTATGAGCCCTAAATTTAGTAAGTTGCTAAGGCGAGTGAGTAAAGTTTTAAAATTTGCAAAATAACTTTATCGGTCCAAATAAGTGTCAAGTAAATTTTAAAATTTCATGAACGAGTAATTTCGGCTCTAAAATTTGAGCTAAGCTGCAAGCGAAGCCAAATTTTAGTAGTCAACTCTTGCGAGTGAATGAATTTTTTAAATTTGTAAAAAAGCTTGGTTGAATTTGCAAATTTCTTTTTATTTAAAAGGGAGACAAGGGGACTTGAGCTTTGCTTCAAAGGGTCGCAACTGCACAACATGTTTATAAATTCTATTGTCAAGGGGGAAGAGGCTTGAATTACGAAGTCGCTCCCTTCCCCCTTAACAATCCCCCAACCCCGACAACGTTAGAGGTGCATGCGATAGCGCTTCGCACTGCATGCGTTCTATTCTAAAAAGTCTCCCTCAAATTTTAAAATTTATGGGCGAGCATATCACACTTCCAAATTCAGTGGCAAGTGATAACGAGACCTGAATTTAGTAAGTTGCTAAGGCGAGTGAGTAAGATTTTTAAATTTGCAAAAATAGCTTGATTAAATTTTAAAATTGGTAAAGATTTAGAAATTAAAAAGCCAATAAATTTAGACCTTTATTCAAAGAGAGTTAAATTTAAAGTAGCCAGCTGCAAATTTAGCAGCCAGCTAAAATTTTAGTTTTTATGGATGCGAAGGTAGCTATTTAGTGCGCCGACATAGGCCTTAGCGCTTGCCATCATCGTATCGATATCAAGTCCGTGACCCATTACGGCTGTTTTGCCCTCAAACTCGACTTTTACATCGACCTTTGCAAGAGCATCTTTGCCTTGAGAAACAGCTGTGACCTTGTAATCTTTGAGCGTGCCATTAATGCCACTAATGCGATCAACTACCTTAAATATCGCATCAGCAGTGCCATTGCCAAGGGCTGAGTCGCTAATGATCTCGTCGTTGTGCCTGATGCTCATAGAAGCACTTGCTAAGCTGCCACCGCTACTTTGAAGCAAGTCTGTGATCTCGTAAGCCTGCGGTATTTTCGTGATCTCCTCTGCCACAAGCGCCCTGATATCATCGTCAAATATCTCTTTTTTCTTATCTGCCAAGTCTTTAAATTTCTCAAATGCCTTATTGAGTGCCTCACTATCAAGGTCAAATCCAAGGCTAGCAAGCTTATCTTTAAACGCATGGCGGCCGCTGTGTTTGCCAAGGACGAGCGAGTTTTTCTCCAAGCCGATGCTCTCAGCGCTGATGATCTCGTAGGTCTCTTTGTGTTTTAGCACGCCATCTTGGTGGATGCCACTCTCGTGCGCGAAGGCGTTTTTGCCAACGATTGCTTTGTTTGGCTGTGGCTCGATGCCTGTGATGCTAGCGATCAGCCTTGAAGTTGGATAAATTTCTTTTGAGATGATGCCTGTGTAAAGTGGTGCAAAGACGTCCTGGCGAGTTTTTATAGCCATCACGATCTCTTCAAGCGCAGCATTTCCAGCGCGCTCACCTATGCCATTTATCGTGCCTTCAACCTGCCTTGCACCAGCTTTTATAGCAGCTAGCGAATTTGCCGTAGCCATGCCTAGATCGTTGTGGTTATGCACCGAAACTACCGCTCTATCGCCTATAAATTTTACTATTTCACTAATGCGAGCTGTGATCTCCTCTGGATACAAGTAGCCAACCGTATCAGGGATGTTTATGGTTTTTGCCCCTGCATTTATCGCTGCGTCGCAAATTTCTTTTAAAAAGCTCATCTCGCTTCTGCATGCATCCTCGCAGCTAAATTCAACGTCATCGCAAAATGTTTTTGAGTATTGTACCGCCTCAACCGCATGCCTAATCACCTCGTCTGGTCTCATTTTTAGCTTGTACTGCATGTGGATCGGGCTTGTTGCTATGAAGGTGTGAATTCTTTTGTTTTTTGCTGGAGCTAGTGCCTCGCCAGCTGCCTTAATATCACGCTCAACTGCACGTGCAAGCGAGCAGACAGTGATGTTTGAAGCTTGCTTTGCGATCTGATTTACCGCGTCAAAATCCCCTGGGCTAGCCGCTGCAAATCCAGCCTCCATCACATCAACACCAAGCCTTTCAAGCTGAAGTGCGATCTGAAGCTTTTCAGCTGTGTTCATAGAAGCTCCTGGGCTTTGTTCGCCATCTCTTAAAGTCGTATCAAAGATTATAATTTTATTTTTATCCATTTTTTGTCCTTTTAATATTTTTATATTTAAATTTAATGAGTTAAGTAAAGAAGAATTTGCTACCTAAGTAGCAGCAGTAGAGAGTTTTTGATTTCGATTTTTGGTAAAAATTTACGCGATTTTATTATGCCGTTTTCGCTCATTCGCTCTCCTTTTTTTTGTGATTTTTGCTAAACATTATAGCCGCTCTAATAATACCATAAAGCATATAAACACTCATCAAAAATGTCGCACTCTCGTAAGGATATAGATAAAGCATAGAAAATACAACCACGAGCGCTACTAAAATTCTTATAACATGAGTTTGCTTTAAATTCATCTTTTTAAAGCTTGGATAGCGGATGTTACTAACCATCAAGATAGCTAAAACCGCTTCAAGTAGCATCAAACACCACTCAAAGCCATATAAAAAATCATGCTTTAGATAAATACCAACCCAAAGCACTCCGATGATAGCTGCTGATGGTATAGGAAGTCCGATGAAAACATTTGGTTCGTATGTGCCGGTGGTGACGTTAAAACGAGCAAGTCTAATAGCTCCAAAGACTACAAACATGGCTGCTATTAACGCACCAAATCTGCCAAATTTTGCACCAACTGTTAGATAAAACAAGATCGCTGGAGCAACGCCAAATGCTACAAGGTCTGCAAGACTATCAAACTCCACACCAAATTTACTTGTAGTCTTTGTAAGTCTTGCCACACGTCCATCAAGTCCGTCTAAAATCAGTGAAAGAATGATGTAAATAATAGCTTTAAAATAGTTTCCCTGAATAGATGAAATAATGCTTATAACGCCCAAAAAAGCGCTTGCTGCGGTAAATAAATTTGGCAAGATATACATTAACTGCATTTTTTGTATGCTATTCATTTTATTTTTCCTCTTCAAAGTATCCAAGAAGTGAAGCAGCTTTAACGGTCTCGCCAACACTTACACAAATTTTAGTATCTCTTGGCAAGTATAAAATCACTTCGCCGCTTCCTAAAAAGCCAAATTTTCTAGAGGCTTTTAGACTGGTAATGTTATAAATTTCTAAACTTCTACTAAAAACTCCAGCTATGATCTTTATAGCAAATTTGATATTTCCTTTTTCAAAACGAATTATCGCTCTTTCATTTAGCATCTCTGAAATTTTCATAGCCTGACACAAAAATAGTCCATGCCTTCTTTTGATATCAACGACATTAGCGTCACTAACTGCCCTTAGCGTGCCAACGCCAAAAAAGGGCTTTGAGATAACTATCTTAGCCACCTCTTTATCATCAAAATTTGAAACGCTGATCTCTTTTATCTTGCCATCTATAGGCGAAAGCAAGGCTAGTTTGTCATCAGTAAAAGGCTCTCTTTCAGGATCTCTAAAAAAATAAAGAGTTAAAAGAAGCAACGCTATAAAAAGTAGCGGCGCAATACCAAATAAAACAGATATAACAAATAAAATCAAAAAGAATAATATAAATTTATACCCTACTTTAGCGATGTAGCCACTCATTTTATTCCTCTTTTTTGCCTTTTTCCTCTTCTTCAAGCTCTACAAGCCTGCTTTCAAGACCATTTTCTTCTTCGTAGTTTTTGATGATCTCTCTAACTCTTTTTCCCTCGATAGTCTCTTCTTCATAAAGCGCTGAGACCATGTTTTCAATGGCACCTTTATAAATTTCAAGAAGACCAAGCACAGCTGTATATCTCTCATGAAGAAGTGCTTTTACGAACTCATCAACCTTTTCAGCCATCTTGTCGCTATAGTCTTTTATGCTCTGTCCGCCATTTAAAAATGTCGCGCGTTGCTTCTCAAGCACCATAAGACCGGCAACATCACTCATACCATACATACTAACCATAGCTTTTATGATATCAGTTGCACGCTCTAGGTCATTACTAGCTCCAGTTGATATCTCTTTTATAAAGACCTCTTCAGCAGCCCTACCAGCCAAAAGCACATCCACTTCTGCAAGTAACTCATGCTTTTGCATCATAAATTTATTCTCTTCAGGTGTATTTAGCGTATAGCCAAGCGCTGCAAGACCGCGTGGCACGACTGAGACTTTTGTCACTCTTTTTGCACCTTTTGTTAGCTCAGCTACCAAGGCATGGCCGCTTTCATGGTAAGTGACTATCTTCTTCTCTTTTGGATTTACGCGGCGTGATTTTTTCTCTAAACCAGCTATCGATCTCTCGACAGCCTCCACTAGATCAGCCTGCTCAACAAAAGTCTTTGACTTACGTCCTGCAAGAAGAGCTGCCTCATTTATGATATTTTCAAGATCAGCCCCTGCTAAACCTGTAGTAAGTCTTGCTATATCTTCGATATTAACGTCTTTGCCGATCTTTACATCTTTCATATGAACTTTTAAAATATCGCAACGTCCCTTAAAATCAGGCTTATCAACAAGCACTTGCCTATCAAATCTACCTGGTCTTAAAAGCGCAGCATCCAAAACCTCAGGTCTGTTTGTAGCTGCTATAACGATGACCGGTGACTTATCCGCATCAAAGCCGTCCATCTCAGAAAGAAGCTGATTTAGCGTCTGCTCTCTCTCATCATTTCCCCCCATTGGACCAGAATTTCTGCTCTTACCGATCGCATCGATCTCATCTATAAAAACAATCGCTGGAGCCTCTTTTTTTGCATTTTCAAAAAGATCTCTAACTCTACTTGCACCAACGCCAACAAACATCTCAATGAAGCTTGATGCCGACATAGAGAAAAATGGCACACTAGCCTCGCCCGCAACTGCTCTTGCAAGAAGCGTTTTACCAGTGCCTGGAGGGCCAACTAGTAAAATACCTTTTGGAATTTTAGCTCCAAGTCTTAGGTATTTATCTGGGCTTTTTAGATAATCAACTATCTCTTGAACCTCTTCTTTTGCCTCTTCAACGCCTGCGACGTCATCAAATTTAACTTTTGGCTTTTCAGAATTTATAAGCTTTTTCGCACTTCCTATGCCAAGTATGCCACCGCCGATATTCTTTTGCATACGACTAGCGATAAACATCCAAATAGCAAAAAATATAAACACCGGTATGATCCATGAAAATATAAGATCTCCAAACCAGTTATTTTCGCTATAAACGCTGTAAGTTATACCGTTTTGCTCAAGTATGCCAATGAGCGTTGGATCGTTTATGCGCTTTGCGAGGTAGATGGTTTTGTCATTACCAACACCTTTTATCGTAGTTTCAGATATCGCAACCTCATTTAGCTGCTTATTTTTTAGCATATCCTTAAATTCAGAATAAGCTATCATCTTGCTTTGAGCGTTGCTGCCAAGTCCAAAAGTACCGCCTAGTCCGTCGCCACTAAAGCTTCTAAAAGCTAGAACTATAACTATCGCAAAAATAGCAAAGATAAAGATGGGATTTTTGTTGAAAAATCCGTTATTATCGCCATTATTTTGGTTATTATTTTGATTATTCATCCATTTCCTTATAAACAAAGCTAACCCAATCATTAGCCTGTTTTATCTCAACTAGCTCCAAATCCTTAAACGTATCTTTAATCCTATCTTCGTATTTGTTCAAAATTCCTGACAATACTAAATAGCCACCTTTTTTAAGCGATTTTTTCAAGTCATTTGAGAGCATAAAAATGACATCAGCAATGATATTTGCTACGACGATATCATATTTTTGCTCTAAATTTGCAATAGAACCTGTCCAAATTTTATTAAATTTAACCTCATTTAGCTGGGCATTGCTAAGCGAGCTTTGCGTGGCTTGCTCGTCTGTATCGCAGGCATCGACCTTGCAGCCAAGCTTTGCTAAAGCTATGCTTAATATCCCACTTCCGCATCCCACATCTAAAGCAGTATCACCACTTTTTGCATATTTTTGTAAAAGTTGCAAGCAAGAATTTGTGCTTTCATGGTGCCCTGAGCCAAAGGCTAGAGCTGGGTCGATTATGATATTTGTTACGCCTCTAAGTGGCTCTTCCCAGCTAGGTCTAATATAAATTTTATCAACCAAAATAGGCTTAACTGCCCTTTTATATTCGCCTAGCCAGTCCTTATTTTCTTTTAAATTAAGAGAAATTTTTAAATCATTTGAAATTTTACGAACGCTAGAGAGCCCTTTTGCATACTCTTCGACACCCCAAGCTATATCTTTTAGATCATACTCTTCCCTGATGATGATCTCATGATCTAGCTCTTCTACACAGGTGACCCCAAAAGAAAAAACTAACTCTAAAATTTCATCATAAAAATTTGATGTTTTGATGCTTAATTCGTAAAATTTATCTTTCATTAACCAAGAACGTCTTCAAGCTTCTCTTTTAAAACTTGTGGCGTAAAAGGTTTAACGATGTAGTTATTAACACCTGCTTTTAAAGCTGTTATAACCTCGGCTTTTCCGCCCTCAGTTGTTACCATTATGATAGGCATATCAACATATTTTTGCTCAGCTCTTACTTTTTTAACAAGCTCAAGACCGTTCATCTCAGGCATGTTCCAGTCAGTAATAAGAACCTCAATACCCTCGTTTTGTGTCAAGATATTCCAAGCTTCAAGCCCGTGCTCAGCCTCGAGAATTTCTTGATGTCCTAACCTTTGCAAAGTATTTTTTATGATCCTTCTCATTGTTGAGCTGTCATCTACAACCAAAATCTTCACATAATATCCTTTTA
Organism: Campylobacter concisus; assembly: GCF_902460675.1. Taxonomy (GTDB): domain Bacteria; phylum Campylobacterota; class Campylobacteria; order Campylobacterales; family Campylobacteraceae; genus Campylobacter_A; species Campylobacter_A concisus_AJ. Next base: position 1,217,281 of record NZ_CABPUQ010000001.1, read on the forward strand.
GTAAAAATTGCCCTATTCTAGCTAATTAAAATTTATAAAAGCTTTAACGCTAGCCAACTTGTTTGAAAGCATCTTTTAAATCAAGTCGTCCCTCATAGTAAGCTTTACCAACGATCACACCAGAGATCTCATTTGTCTCTTTAAGTGCTAAAATGTCGTTCATATCGCTCACACCGCCACTTGCTATGGTTTCAAGCTTGCTATTTCTAGCTATTTGCAAGCTAAAATCAACATTAACTCCGCCAAGCATTCCATCTTTGTTAATATCGGTGCAAATCACAGCTTCTACACCCACATCTGCAAATTTTTTTGCAAGATCGACCGCTTTTATACTTGAAACCTCGCCCCAGCCTTGCACCGCCACATAGCCATCTTTGGCATCAATGCCAACTACGACCCTGTAAATTCCAGCCATTTTTGCTGTAAATTCTGGGTCTTTTAGAGCAACTGAGCCAAGGATCACCCTGCTAACTCCAAGGTCCAAATAGCGCTTTATACGCTCTTCATCCCTTATGCCACCGCCAACTTGCACCTTTAAATTTGTAGCTTTTACTATCTTTTCGATCGTGTTAAAATTTATAGTTTCTCCTGCAAATGCTCCGTCAAGATCGACCACATGTAGCCATTTTGCGCCGTAGCCTTCAAACCTCTTAGCAAGCTCACTTGGCTCGTTGCTGTAAATTTTAGCACTTTGCATGAGCCCTTTACTAAGCCTAACAGCCTGCCCCTCTTTTAGATCTATCGCTGGGAAAATTTCCATCACAACCTCGCAAAATTTTCTAAAATTTTAAGCCCGACCTCATGGCTTTTTTCTGGATGAGGCTGAAAGCCAAAGAGATTTTCATGCTGCACCGCGCTTGTAAATTCATATCCATAAGTGGTCTTTGCAAGCGCAAATTTATCATCGCAAACCACGTGGTAGCTATGCACAAAGTATAAATACTCAAGCTCTTTAAGCCCTAAATTTAAATGACCATTTTGTTTAAAGCTAAGCGTGTTCCAGCCAACGTGTGGGATCTTTAGCGGCTTATCAAATTTAGCTTCATCAAATTTAACGACCTCTCCTGGCAAAAGAGAAAGCCCCTCGTGCTCGCCAAATTCATAGCTTTTTTCAAACAAAAGCTGCATACCAAGGCAAATTCCTATAAAGGCTTTTCCACTTTTTACAGCCTCTTTTATCGCCTCGTCCATGCCATTAATCTTAAGCTTTTTTATCGCCTCGCCAAATGCTCCAACGCCTGGTAAAACGATGTGAGAGTGCTCTTTTAAACTCTCGGGCTCACTTAGCAAAACGCACTCATGCCCAAGAAATTTAAAAGCATTTATCACGCTTTTGATGTTGCCAGCACCGTAGTCAATAATAGCGATCATCTGTTCTCTTGTCTTTTTACGCTAAAAAGATAAAAGCTAAGTGCTGCCATCAGCATCGCCACACCGCCTATTAGATAGATAGCATTTATGATATTTTCAGGTGCGGTGATAGCAAATTTAAATACAAGCATAAGCGCCTCGATCGCAAGTGCGATGATGATAGAGCCGATAAATCTAACCATCGTCTTATAAATAACGCTATTTTCTTCGTGATTTTTGCCTAACACCTCTTCTTCAAATATCGTCTTAACAAGGTCAAAAATGGCAAGAGCTAGCGTTAAAATAATGGTTGATTCAAAAATTTCTTCGACATTTATATGCTCGATACTCTTTGAGATAAAGCTCTTTACGCCATGCCAAAACAAAAACGCACAGATCATAAAAAGCGATGCACAAAAGAGCGCATATACTGTCTTTAAAAATCTACCAAAATGCTCCTCGACAAAGCCACTATCAACCATATTTAGGATATTTTCTAGGCTTATGTCGATGCAAGCGATAAATTTAAGCTCATTTTTTTCATTATAGATAGGCACGCTTGCTGTGACGCATAAACCTCCATTTAGACTTGATGGATATGGATCGCTTAAAACGCACCTTTTCTCGCGCACAGCGGTGTAGTAGTAGGCTTTGTTTGCGCGGTTTTCGCCTTTTGGAATTTTATACTTTTCATTTAGGCTGATCGAGTCTTCGATCTGTATGCCATTTTCATCTAAGATGTATAGTGCATCAAAATTTTCTATCTCGTGGCTGATCTTATCAAAGCCAGCTTTTATGTTTTCTAAGCACACTCCAGGCAGTCTGTTTGGTAAATTTCTACTAAATAAATAGCAGATATACGCCCTTGCCTTGTATCTCGTGTCACTAAATCTCTTAATATCTTTTATAACCAAAATTAGCCTTTTAAATTTAATGCATGGTTAAACTCTGGCACGATCACCTTAAGAGCAGGTGCTACCTCGTCATCTTCAAGCTGCAAAAGCCCATTTATCTGTGAATTTAAAAGGGTCAGATCATAAGGCTGCGAATGTGTCACAAAGATCGACTCATACTTAGTTTGAACGTCATCTTTGTTGATAAGTAGCTCCTCATAAAGCTTCTCGCCAGGTCTAAGCCCTACAAATTCGATACCCAAATGCTCTTTATTTGAAAGCAGAAGCATCTTTTTAGCAAGATCTACGATCTTAACTGGCTCGCCCATATCAAGCACGAAAAGCTCTCCACCTTTTGCGATAGAGGCTGCTTGAAGGACTAGCTGGCACGCTTCAGATGTAAGCATAAAGTATCTTGTAATCTCTGGATGAGTGACGCTTAAAGGCTTATTTGCAGCGATCTGCGCCTTAAATTTAGGTATGACTGAGCCACTTGAGCCAAGGACGTTACCAAAGCGCACGCAAACTATCTCGCACACACCTGCTTCGTTTGAATTTAGTGCGTAAAGCTCGCAAACACGCTTAGTTGTACCCATTATGTTTGTTGGGCGCACAGCCTTGTCTGATGAGATCATGACAAATTTCTTAGCACCATATTTTTTAGAAAGATCGACTGCATTTTTTGTGCCAAGGATGTTGTTTTCAACTGCTGAGCGAGGATTTAGCTCGCAAAGTGGCACGTGTTTGTAGGCTGCAGCGTGGATGACGATCTCTGGTCTAAATTCTTCAAAAACCTCTTCAAAGTCTTTTAAATTTGTGATATTTACAAGCTTGCTAACAGTTCTTTTATCTCTTGTATCTTCGCCTATTTTATAAAGGTTAAACTCACTGTGCTCGACCATTATAAGCTCACTGACGCCGTATTTCAAGCACTGCTTACAAATTTCGCTTCCTATACTACCGCCAGCTCCAGTGACAAGCACTTTTTTATCTTTTAAGAAATTTGAAATGGCTTCTGGATTAAGGTCTTTTGGCTTTCTAGCGAGCAAATCTTCGATCGAGATATCTTTGATCGGCTCATTTTCGATAAGCGAAAAGAGCTTCATATCTCTTATACCATATCCAGTTAGCTCATCAACTAAAGCTTGAAGCTCGTCTTGATCGAGCGCAAGTGCGATGATAGCAGTCTTTGCGTCATAGTCTTTTATAAGGCTTGGTATATCTTTTTTATCTTGAACTAAAAATCCATCACAATATGTGCCAACAAGATCGCTTCTACCATCTACCACGCCAACTGCATAGTAGTCAAGATAGCCCTGTTTTAAGCCACGTAAGACGTGAAGCGCCTTTGAGGTAGCGCCGATAACCACGCATGGCTCGCCTTTGTGAGGTCTGTTTGAAAAGTCAAGCACCATTCGTTTTGAAATTCTCAAAAGCCCGATAAGTAGGCATGAGATGAGAAGATCGATAAAGATGACACTTCTTGGGTAAGGATTTAAAAAATCTTGTATGATGAAAAATACGATCGTAAACAAGATCGCCGCGCAAACGTGAGCTAGGAAAATTTTACGAGCCTCATTTAAGCCAAAAAATCTCCATGGCACCTTGTAAATTTTAAACATCCACATAAAAAAGAGCTTAAATACGATCAAAAATCCAGCCGTTACAAAAAGTCCTTGCACGTAGATATCTGGGATGTCGGCGTTAAATCTTAAAAGATATGCTACATATATCGAAAAAATAAATATAAAAACATCACCAAGAAGGAAAAATACGAGCCTTTTTAACTTCGTTGCATGAAACATTTACGCATTTTCCTTGACTATTTTTATCACTCTTTCTTGTGTCTGCTCGCTCATATCGCTGCCACTTGGCAAGCAAATTCCTCTTGAAAATAGATCTTCGCTATATCCATCAACAAAGCTTAACGCACCTTTAAAGACAGGCTGTAAGTGCATAGGCTTCCAAAGTGGGCGGCTCTCGATGTTTGCATCAGCTAGTGCTTTTATAACTTTTAAATGTGTATCTTTTTTAGCAAAAACGCCAGTTGTGAGCCATCTGTTGCCACGAGAATTTGGTAGCTCTGGCATAAATTCTAAAATGTTGCCAAGCTCTTTTTCATAAATTTCAAAAACTTTTCTCTTTTGTTCAACTCTTTTTTCTAAAACCTCCATCTGAGCCACGCCAATAGCGCCTAGGACGTTGCTTAAGCGGTAGTTGTAGCCGTAGTCTTTATGCTCATAGTGAAGCAAAGGCTCTCTTGCTTGCGTGCTGTAAAATCTAGCTTTTTCTACAAATTCGCTATCTCCAACTAGCATGCCGCCGCCTGAAGTAGTGATGATCTTGTTGCCATTAAAGCTATATCCGCCCATCACGCCAAATGTGCCAAGTGCCTTGCCGCCGTAAAATCCACCAAGCGCTTCAGCTGCGTCCTCGACCAAAGCGATGCCCTCGTTTTGGCAAATTTCACAAATTTCTTTCATCTTTGAAGCTTGTCCGTAAAGATGAGTGACGACTAGCGCTTTTGGCTTTTTAGGTAAATTTGAGATCGCTTTTTTAAGTAGCTCTGGGCTTAAATTCCAGCTCTCGTCGCTATCTATAAAGACTGGAGTTGCCTTTTCATAAAGTATCGGCGAGACTGAAGCCATAAAAGTAAAGCTAGAAGCTAGCACAAAATCGCCCTCTTTTACGCCAAGGACGCGAAGTGCTAGGTGAAGTGCCGCAGTTCCAGCGCATAGTGCAAGCGCATCTTTGGCGCCAGTATAAGCCTTTATGCTATCTTCAAATTTATTGACATATTCGCCAAGTGGCGCTATGTAGTTGCTTTCAAAAACTTTTTTTATATATTCCTGCTCTTTTCCACTCATATTTGGTGGAGATAAAAAAACCCTATCCATTTTCATACCTTTCGTGATTTTTTGGCGATTTTAGCACTTATTTTTAAATTTATATCTTAGCGCGTTCGCATGCAGGCACGCCATACGCCTTTATGCCGTCATTTATATCTCTAACAACCACGCTTCCAGCGCCTATGATGCAGTTTTTGCCGATGCTTATGCCTTGAATGACGCTTGAGCCAATGCCAACGTGCGTAAATTCACCCACGCTCACATTACCAGCAAGGGCTGCATTTGGGCTGATGTGAGCAAATTTGCCTATCACGCACTCATGCTCTATCACCGCACCAGAGTTTATGATAGCGCCCTCTTTTATGCAAGCTTTTGCGTTTATCACAGTATTTGGCATGACCACTGCGCCTTTTTCTATCACAGCACTCTCGCTCACAACCGCACTTTTATGGATCAAATTTACTATCTCAAAGCCAGCGGCCTCTACTTTTTGGCTGATCTTTTGCCTTGTTTTATTATCACCTATGGCTATTATGATGTCGGCTTTTTCAAGCTCTGGGCTAAATTTACGCTCACTAGCATCATCTAAAAAAACTATCTCATCATAGCCATTATCTCTAGCGATATCAGCGATCACAAGCCCATGCCCACTCGCTCCGTAGATGTAAATTTTCTTAGTTTTTGCCATTAAATTTCTCCGTCGTAGCCTGCCCTTCTTTGCTGACGCCACTTCTTTTTAGCACCTTTTCGATGGTCATTAAAGCGATCTTTACATCAAGCATAAAACTTAAATTTTTAGCGTAATATACGTCGTATTCAAATTTTTTCTCCCAGCTTATGGCGTTTCTGCCATTTACCTGCGCTAGGCCTGTGATACCAGGGCGCACGTCGTGGCGGTGCTTTTGCGTTTCGTTATAGATGGGTAGATACTCAACTAAAAGCGGCCTTGGTCCGATAAAACTCATATCGCCCTTTAGCACGTTAAAAAGCTGTGGCAGCTCATCGAGGCTAAGTGAGCGGATAAGTTTGCCAAATTTACCAAGACGCTGATCATCTGGCAAAAGCTCGCCATTTGCGTCACGCTCATCGCTCATCGTCTTAAATTTATAAATTTTAAAAATTTTCTCATTTAGACCTGGTCTTGCCTGCGTAAAAATGACGTCACGGCTTACCTTAAAACAGATAAAGATCGCCGTTGCTATGATGATAGGTGATGTTAAAATAAGCAAAAACAAAGCTCCCAAAATATCAATCACCCTCTTTAAAAAATTTCTATACATCTATAAATTTCCTATAAATTTCTATATATCTTTTTGCGATTTGTTTCTCGTCAAACTCACTAACTGCCCAGTCCCTGCCATTTGCTCCAAGCTTAGCGCAAAGCGCTTCGTCATCAAGCAAAATTTTTATCTTACCAGCAAGATCGCTTGCGTCTTTTACCTTGCATAAAAGTCCGTTGTAGCCCTCTCTTACAGCTTCATTGCAGCCTGTCACGTCGCTTGCAACGACTGCTTTAGCCATGCTCATCGCCTCTAAAACCGTTCTTGGAAAACCCTCTTTGTAGCTTGGCAAAGCCAGCAAGTAAGAAGCTTTTAAAAGCTGTGGTATATCGTTTCTAGCGCCAAGATATCGCACCTTGCCACCTTTTAAAAAGCTCTCGTTGGCGGTTGATTTATTACCAGCAAAGCCCTCGCCCACAAAGACAAATTCGCAGTTTTTATAACCATTTAAAATTTCTGCTGCCTCATAAAATTCACGAACGCCCTTGTGCCACATGGCTCTGGCGATCATGAGAATCACCTTTTTTTCACCCAAGTCCGCTGCCTGCGTGATAGCTGGGTCAAATTTAGCAGTATCGACGCCGACACTTTTTATGCGGTACACTTTGCTTTTATCTATCAAATTTCTAGAGATCAGATAGTCTGGATCCGCGTCATTTACGAAGATGCAAGCATCAGCTTTTGCAAAAGATAGCTTATAAAGGCTTTCCATGACGAAACGCACGGCCTTTGTCTTAATATCATCATCGATATAAAAGCTACCAAGGCCTTCAACCAAATTTATCACGTGCTTTATGCCAGCGTTTTTAGCAGCAAACGTGCCAAAGACATTTGACTTGTGAGCGCCAGTTTGCAGCAGGTCTAAATTTAGCTCGCCCAAAATTTGAGATAGTTTTTTTGAGTTATTTATCACGGTTAGTGGATTTAGGCTCGCCTTATCAAGCTCGTAGGTGACGGTGTGAAAGCTTTTAGCAAGATCATTAGTAAAATTTCCTTTTGGAGCGATAGCAAAAACTTCATGCCCCATATCTTTTAAAGCCTGCATTATAGGGCGTCTAAAAAAGTGTATGCTCATATCAGCATGGCTTAAAAATCCTATCCTTGCCATCTCTACCTCTTTAGCCTATAAACTTTTGCCGCCCCATCAAGTATGACTGGCTCAAAGACCTTAGGATCGTATCTTTCAAGCACGAAAAGCTGGATGTAGGCGCTATTTAAAATGCTCTCATCAAGGATGATAAATCTACCATAATCCCTCATAAAAATGACAGAAATGTTTGAGCTTTCATTATTTTTATACTCTTTTACATTTAGCTTGCCAGCCTCGTTGTAGTCGGTCTCTATGAAAGATCTTAGTGGTAAGACATTGCCATCATAGATCAAATTTGTGACATCACTTGTTAGAGTAAATCCACCACTTAGCCTGATGCCTTTTTCGCTTTGCGAGATCGCTCTTGTGGTCATAAAAAGTCCGTTGTTTAAATTTTTACCGCTTTTTAGATCGATCTTGCTAAACTGCAAAATGGTCGGGAAAATGCTAAGCATCCTATCTGGCAAATAATAATATATCTCTCTGCTCTTTGCTGGCAGGCTAAAATTTGCCTCTTTTATCTCGCTAAAAAACTGATCAACGCTTAAATTTCTATCTTTTAAAATTTGAGCCAAGTTACCATTAAAGTGCTCTTTGAAATTTCGCTCAGTGTATTCGACATCTAGCCTTGCCATATTTGCCGAGCTCATCTCGTCGCTTCCAAGCGCAAAGCTCACAGCAAAATTTTCACGCCCAAGGTGCTTTCCGCCGTCAATTAGCGTCTTAACATCGCTGTAATATCTAATCGGATATCCATAGTCCCACCACGCAACCACGTAATCCTCGCGTCCTGCGATGCTTTTTAGCTTATTTAAAATTTCAACCTCTTTATTTACAAAGACTGGCTCAGCCTTGTAACCATAGATGTGAATGAGCGCTGGAGCAAGCACCAGAGCTGCTATGAAGGCTCTTATGAGATTTAGCACGGCTCCTTTTAGCTTTAAATTTGCAAGCACAAACTCTACTAAGTAGCCAAAGCCAAGCGCCATGATAGGCACAGCATAAATGGTAAATCTAAGGCCACTTTTAAAGGCTAAAAAGCCAAGTGCAAGCATGCCAAGTGATACGGCAAATGAGCGGTGTTTGTAGCAAAATAGCGCAACACCTGCAAGCGAGATCAAAAATGTGATGACATTTGCGCTGATCCTCTCGCAAAATAGCGTAAAATCAACGACGCTTGATTCTTGGATAGTTTGATTGACATTAAAAAAGTGAAAGCTCATGCCGCCAACTTCAGGCGCATCTCTAAAGACGTAAAATTTAAGCTGAAAGATTATCGGATTTAGCCCGCCACGGATGACAAAAATGACAAAGATAACCGCCAAAATGCCAAGAGCAATTTTTAAATTTATCACCTCTTTTTTAAATAGGCAAAGTGCATAAATAACAATGACAGCGATAAATTTAAGAGTTAGATCAAGGTTTGAGATAGCGAGTAAAAGCAGCGAAATTTCAAGGTAAAAAAGTGGATTTTTCCTATCAAAAATGAGCGTGTAAAGTAAAAATAGCCCAGTTAAAATGCTAATAAGCGAAAACGCACTCATATACCACCACATATAGATAAGCACACTTAAAGGTGCGATTATTAGGCTCTTTGCGTCCTTTTTTTCAAGCACTCTAACAAGCCCCCAAACGACAAAGACGCTAAGCGGGATGATAAGCATGTCGGTGTCGTAGTAACCCGCCATTGTGCGGTTGTAGTAGCTATTTGCGATCACTGCAAGAAGTGCAGCGATAAAGCCAGCCATTTTTGCTTTGTATTCATTTGCGATCAAGATAACAGGCACAGCCACAAGTGACGAGAAAAATACACTCATATAAATCATCGCTGTCTCAAGCTTGACGCCTAGAAATTTCACGATCCAGTAAGTAAGTGTCGAGAGTGGATAGCCGTAGTAGCTAAGGTCGTTTTCTTGGTGAAAGCTAGCCAGCATATCCCTTGCTCCCTCGGCAAATGCGTAGCCATCGTTTGTGCTGATCATCAGCTCGTTGTTCCAGAAAAAGACTGGATACTCACTCGCCCAAAAGACCCAGTAAAGCCTGCAAACCATGCCAAAAAGGATCGCGACAAATATCATAAGGTATAAAGAGTAATTTTTAAAAAATAAATTTCTATTCATTAAGATTTTCCAAAAAATTTATAAGCTTGCTCGCTATATTTTCACTATCAAAAAATTTAGCCCGATTATACGCAACATTTTCAAAATTTTGCCTTATTTCACGCTCATTAAGCACTTTTATCATCGCCTCTTTCATCGCATTTTCGTCATCAACAGGCACTAAGATGCCAAACTCGCTATCGCCCAAAAGCTCCTTTGCGCCGCTCTTGTGCTCGGTTGAGATGATGGTTTTCTCGCACGCTAGTGCCTCCAAAAGCACATTTGAAAAGCCCTCAAAACGTGAAGCACAAAGCAAACAAGAGGCGTTTTTTATATGCCTAAAAGGATTTTTATCAGTGCCAAGAAGCTTTACTCGATCACCCACACCAAATTTGTCTATCAAATTTTGTAGCTCATCTTTTAAAGGTCCTTTGCCAAGGATGCCAAGCGTGGCACGAGGGTCGCTAATGGAGGCAATTATTTTTATTAACATGGCTTGATTTTTACCGCTATCAAGGCGGCCTATGTTTATGAAAAATGGCTTAAAGCCATCCTCAAGTGGCTCATCTTTTAGCAAATTTATAGTTTTTAGATCAAGGGCGTTATAAAGCACCTTTGTCTTTGCCTCACTCATGCCAAAATTTCGCACCAGATCCTCTTTATTGCCAGCTGCATTTGCAAGTATTAGATCAGCCTTTTTATAAAGATGAGTGAGTAAAAATTTATTAACTCGCCCGCTTAGATCGTTTTTATATAAGATCGACGGACAGCTTCGCTCGCTGATAACTAGCCTAGCCTTTAGCCCTAAAATCCTAGCAACCCCAGCGATATAGCAAGGGCGGTTCATCAGCACAAACTGCGTGTCGATGCCTAAATTTTGACAGAGCTTTTTATACTTAAAGGCAAGCATTGGCATCGCTAAAAAGAGCCTTGCAAGCTTCTTTAGCCCACTCTCGTAAGGATCGCTATTTTCTATAAAGTGGATCTGCACCTCGCTTGGGATCTCGTAAGCGATAACATTACTCATCAAGATGAGATGAACTTCATAACGTTTGACCAAAAATGGCAGTAAATTTGCCACATTTCGCTCAGCCCCGCCAGGTCCCATCGAGTATAAAAAAACGGCTAATTTTTTCACTTGCTAACAACCTTTTTTATAAATTCTCGCCACTGTTTGATGATATTTTCTTTGCTAAATAAATTTGCACTTTCGCTGGCGTTTTTTGCTAGTTTTTGCCTTAAAATTTCATCTTTTAAAAGCATCTCAAGCTTCTCTTTTAGATCATTTGCGTCGCCATTTTTAAAGATAAGCCCATCTATGCCGTCATTTATAAGCTCTCTTGCGCCCACAGTGTCGCTACTTAGCCTAGCGCAGCCAAATGCACCTGACTCGATTAACACGTTTGAAAGCCCCTCGCTTCTTGAACAAAGAGTGAAAATTTTTGCCTCGCTGTAAAGTTTTGTAACATCACTCATGTGACCTAAGAATTTGACGCTAAGCCCTAAATTTGAGGCCATCTCTTTTAGCTGCACTTCCTGTCTGCCACTGCCTGCGATCTTTATCTCCCAGCCATCAAGCAAGCTCTTATCTACCTTGCTAAGCGCCTCAAAATAGACATCATAGCCCTTTACCGCCTCCAGCCTTGCCACGCTTAAGATGACATTTTGCTTCTCGCAAATTTCAGGCACGTCGATAAAAAGTGGATTATGTATGACCTCGCGATTTTTGGCAAATTTATAGTAGTCGTAGTCGCTTTTACTTAGCACGCTTAAACCATCTACAAAGCGGTAGCTAATATCACGCATAGCGCTTGCTACTTTACTTTTTAAGTAGCTATGCTCGTGGTGCTCGGTTGCTATTAGTTTGCTCTTTAGCCCAGCATTTGCGATCACGCAAGCGACGTTTGTCCAGTCGATAAAGCTAATTATAAGATCAGCCCTTTGCTCTTTAAAAAGCGCTCTAAGGGCTAAAATTTTCTTAAATTTTAAAGCGAGCCCAGAGCCACTCACGTTAAGATTTATGATATTTATTTTTTCGCTAAATTTATAAAGCCCAAGATCCTCTTCAAGCAGGGCGATAGTGATCTCATTGTCTTTGCAAAGCTCATTTGCAAGCACGTTTAGCACACGTTCAGCTCCGCCGTTTCTAAGTGCGGCGATGACAAAAAGAATTTTCATTTCACACCTCCAAGCTTTAAAAGCTCCAGCCATTTTTTATAAATTTGCTCCACGCTAAACTCATCAAGTCTAGCCCTTGCGTTTTTAGCAAATTCGCCCATTTTTGCCTCATCTTGCAGCATTTTTGCAAGCTTTTCGCTCATCTGCCCAGCATCATTTATCTCACAAAGCAAGCCATCAAAATCATCTCTTATAAGCTCTTTTGCCCCGCTAGTCCTTGTCGCAACCCGCACACAGTCATAGTTTATCGCCTCTATCAATGTGTTTCCAAGACCCTCGAAATTTGAGCAAGAGAGTAGCACCTTTGCCCTTTTATAAAGCGAGGCAATGTCGCTAACGTTGCCTAAAAACTCTACATCAGCGCCCAAATTTTTAGCTAAATTTTCTAAATTTACCCTCTCGCCGCCATCTCCAGCGACAACAAATTTATAGCCGCTTTGCTTTAAGCTTGCAGCCACTCTTACAAACATTTCGCAGTTTTTTATCTTATTTAGCCTGCCAACAAAGATGGCTAAATTTTCTTTATCAAAGCTCTCACTGCGTATCTCTTCAAAAAGAGGGTTATAAATTTTCATCACATTTTTGCAAAATTTCGAGTAGTAGCCAAGATCCTCGTCGCTTAAAACGCTAAGTGCGTTTGCAAATGGATAGCTAAGGCGTCTTAGCACCTTAAAAATGGCTCTTTTTGGCGCAAGGTAGTTTGTGTGCTCGCTTATGATAATAGGCGTTTTTAGCCCAGCTGAGCTAAAGAGTACCAAGGTATTTACGGCGTCTAAAAAAGATATCACAGCGTCAAATTTGCCCTCTTTGATGAGCGCTCTTAAAGCAAGCACCTTTGAAACTCTCTTTTTTAAATTTCCAACCAAGCCAAGCTCATCAGCCCCAACGCCCAAATTTATGAGCTTCACGCCACTTGCCAGCTCGTAAAATGGCTCGTCCTTGTCAAATTTAACAAGGCTTACCTCGTGATCCATGCTAAATCTTGATGCGATCACCGCGCAAACTCGCTCCGCACCGCCACTTCTAAGCGTTGATGTGACAAATAATATCTTCATACGCCAAACCTTTGTTTTATCTTCACTCTAAGCTTTGAAAGTGCCGGTAAAATGCCACTTGGTAGCGGGCTAAGTAGCAAAAATATAAGCGCCTCTTTGCTAAATTTAATACTAAGACTTTTTAAGATACACCTTAGCATTAGCCCATATTCACCTGCTATTTTGGCGTAGTAAGCGGCGTTTTTATACTGCAAAGCTAGAAATTTTGGCTCATGCTTGATAGCTATTTCGTAGTGCATTTTTGCCGTTTTGATGTAGGCGTTTGCGACGCTTAAAGCATGCTTGCCTGCATTTAGCGTCGCACTATCGCTTCTTGCGATGCGGTAGATGTAAAGTGGCTTTTTAAGATAGAAGACATTTTTTTCAAAAAAGCGGATGTAAAGCTCATTTTCGCCGCCAAAACTGCTCTCATCAAATCTAAAGCCGTCTATAAATTCACGCGAAAAAAGCTTAAAATACTCCCCATTTATCCGCCCGCAGTGATAATCAACCTTACTCATCGCCCCGCTTTGCTTATACGGGCTTCTACCAGCTATCATCTCGGTCATCACGCCATCTTTTTCGCAGATCGCGTCAGCAAAGACGCACGAATACTCGCCACTTTTTAAAATTTCATAACACTGGGCAATCGCCTCAGGCAAAAGCTCATCGTCATCGTCAAGCAAGCAGACAAACTCGCCCGTTGCGTTATCAAAGCCGTTATTTTTGTTGCCATTTGGGCTCTTTTTGTGGGCTGTGTTTTTTACAAATTTGATCCTTGCGTCGTTAAAACTCTTGCAAATTTCTCTCGCACTCTCGTCATCGCCGTCGTCAGTGACTATAATCTCTAGGTTTTTATAGCTTTGAGCTAGAGCGCTTTTTATGGCCTTTTGCAAAAGCTCTGGACGCTTATAAGTCGCGGTTACTATACTGATTAACGGCCCCATTATCTAGCCCCTTTTAAAAATTCTCTCATAGCCTTGAAGCTTTTCAAGCCGTGAGAAAAGTATAAATTTAAATGTTTTTATGTAGGCCTTTAAATTTGCATTGTATCCTCTCTCGAGGCGCTCGCCCTCGATATTTGAGCCACTTAGATCAGTTGGATGCGCAAAAAGGTCGCAAAAATACATCTGCATATCATTAACTCCAAGCAAATAGTCCCAAACATCGGTCGTACAAAGCGCATTTTTATGAATTTCAAGCAAATTTTTGGCACTTTTTTTAGTTAGCACGTAAGCCCCTGCTCTATAAATACTTGAAAATGAGTGCTTTGAGACCTGCCAAAGTGGCTTACTTAGGCTAGCATCCACCTTTTTGCCAAAGGCGCTAAACCTGCCCTCTAGCCCATCTTGCATGCCACATATCAGCACGCTGTTTTCAGGCATCTTGCTAGCTGCTAAAAACGCCTCTTTTATCGCCTCATCATCTCCGATCACGTCATCCTCAAAGATGAGGGCAAATTTGGCTTCACTTGCCAAAAATGCCTCGTAAGCTTTTACGTGCGAGAGCGAGCAGCCAACCTCAGCAGGGCTTAAAATCTTGCCGTAAGCTTTAAATGATGGCGAAATGATCTTGTAGTACTCCCTTGCGTTTAGCTCCCTGCCGTCTATTGCGTCTATTAGATTAAAGCTATTATAAGAGCTAAATTTTTGCTGCAAAAGCTCACGCCTTTTGGTGTCTTTTGCCAAAGAGATCAGGTAAATTTCATTCATTTAAGACCTTTTAAATTTTTTTAAAATTTTACGCCAGACTACGCCTCGCTCGAAGGCATTAAAAAACAAAAAATATCCCAAAATATAAGCTGCGCCGGCGTAGATCGCAGCAAAGATAGCAAATTTTAGCCAGTTATCTAGGCTCACAAAGTCCTTGCAGGCAAACATCGCAAGTACACAGAGCGTAAAAACGGCTAAATTTTTAAAATAAACCCCGTAAAACGTGGTGAGCTTCACCTCTAAATTTAAGGCGGCATTTATAAGGTCAAAGCCGAGAATTCTTATGCTATAAAAAATGGCTGCGACGATGACGATGCCATAAACGCCGTAGCCACTAAATTTAAGCAGTGTGATCTGCGCTATGATCGTGCTAACGCCAAGGATAGTGTTGGCAATGGCTGGGCGGCGAAGCTTGTTTGTCGCGCTATCAAGGTTAAAAAGTGAAAAAACAAAGCTTATAAATACAATCGGCACTAGCGTGATCATCGAGACGTTGTAAATAAATTTGACCTCATCTGCACTTTTAAAAGGCAGCCAAAGCGTGTAAAAATCCAGCCCAAAAACGATGAAAAATGCGGCTGGAGCGCTCATCACAAAGGCGATCACCTTCATCGAAAATTTAGCCTCGTTTATGAGGTCTGTGATCAAATTTTTAGAGTAAAGCTCGACAAATTTTGGCGCAAAGATACCGCTAAGCTGTGCTACAAAGCTCTCAAGTATGATAGGAGCAGCCTTGGCGACTGAAAGAAGGCCAGTGGCGTTTGCACTTACGAAAATATTGCAGATAAATAGGTCCATACCTGTTAAAAGTATGCGATTTAGGGCGTTAAAGCTGTTCCAAACGCCAGAGTTTAAAAGCTCTTTGATCTTAGAAAAGTCAAATTTATTAAAGCTAAATTTTAGCTCCGGCATGATGCGAGCCGACATAAAAATGGTGCTAAAAAAGACAAAAAGGCTCGCAACTAGCGCTGAAATGGCGATATAAGAAATAAATGGCTTAAAAAAGAAAAAGAGTACAACGATAAGGGCTGCCAGGATCGCGCTTGAGATGGCGTTTCTGATGGAGAGCAGATAGAGCTTGTTTGTCACGAAGGCGCAGACCGTCAAAACGCCGTTAAATAGCCCAACGCAGAAATTTATAAAGTAAAAAACAAGGGTCATTCTCACGTCAAAGAGTAAATTTTCAGGGACGTTTAAAAAGCTTTGCAAATTTAGTATAAAAACAGAGCTAAGCACCACGACAACGGCGCAAAAGAAGATATTTACAACAAGCACTGATGAATAATAGGTGTTTGTAAGGCTTAGATCTTTTTTGTGCCACGCATGAGCGACAAAGCGCCCACTGACCGAGTTTATGGCTACACTTACGACTGCTGCGTAGCTAACGATGGCGTTGCTAAGGCCTACAAAGCCAAATGCCTCGTTGCCAAGGCTTTTTAAGATAAATGGCGTAAGAAAGAAATTTATGCCCATTGATACGACAAAAACGACGATCGAGCTTATTAGATTGATTAGCATTAGACTTTTAACCTGTAAATTTTTACGCCACTTGAGATGACAAATGGCTCAAAGTATCGCTCATCGGCTCGCTCAAATATAAAAAGCTGCACAAGGGCTGAATTTAAGGCATTTTCATCAACTAAAACCACGCGCGCATAGTCCTCCAAAAACAAAACAGAGATTTTTGCCTTTTCGTCGACAGTTTTCTCGTCTATTTGTAGCTCTTTGCCAGAGCCTTTTATCTTATAAAAGGACTTTACCGCCACTTTTTCGCCGTTTTGAGTGATAAATTTTGGCTCTTTTAGTGGCAAGATATAGCCATTTCCAAGATCTATGCCCGCTTCACTAACGCTATTTATAGGGCTAATGTAGTAAAAAAACTCCTCTTTTGGCCGCTCGCCACTCATAACATCGATGTAGCTATATCTAAATATGTTTGGGGCGATATCTATCATATCTGGCACAAGATAGTAAAAAACCTCTTTTTTTGCAGCTGGCAGAGTAAAATTTGCGCTTTCAAGCTGTCTTAAAAATAGGTTTAGGTCGCTTGTGTTGTGATCTTTTAAAATCTCTTCAGCAAGTCTAGTATTTTTATCAAGCGAGATGTCGTTGTACTCACTCACTACTCTAGCTAGCTTAGCTGAGGTTGCCTCATCTTTTCTTAAAGCAAGGCTAACAAAGTAGTTATTCTCGCCACCTTGCCTGCCAGGATCATTTAGCGTCTTAACATCAGCAAAGTATCTTACCGCATATCCATAATCCCACCACGAAAGCACGTAGTCATCGCGCTTAGCAGCTTTTTTTAACTGATCAAGTGCCATTGCCTCATCGTGCGTGATCAAAGTATGAGGTCTATAAGAGTAGGCGATCTCTAAATTTGGATCAAGCGCAGCAGCTGCAAAGATAAAAAAGGATAAATTCTTAAGAGAATTTCTAAGGTCAAATAAATTTAAAAAAAAGTGTAAAAAATACCCAAAACCAAGTGCAACAAGTGGCGTTATATACATAGCAAATCTAACTCCGCCAAAGAGCGATAAAGCACCAAGTCCAAGCAGTGGCAAGCTAAGTAAAAATGGGCGAAATTTAAAGCAAAGCGCCAGATATCCAACCGCTGCAGCTAGCAAAATAAGGATGTTTCCAGCCATGAAATAGACAAAATATAAAAGGCTAGCGCTTTTTACCTCGTCAATTAGCGTGTATTCGCTTATAAAGTGAAATTTACTTGCGACCTCTATGCTGCTTTTTAAAACGTAACTGCCAATCTTTGAGATGATAAGATCAAAACCACCAAAATAGACAAAAATAGCTAGCATAATAGCTAGAAAAATGCTTAAAATTTTGGGTGAAAGTAGTTTTTTATATTTGCAAAACATGGCGTAAAATAAAGCAATGACCGCTAAATTTAAAATCAAAATTTTATTTGCGATGAGTGGATCTTTTGAAAAAATATTGAAGCTAACGATGCTTATAAACATAAAAAATATCGCTTGGTAGTTTTCTATCCTGCTTCGCATAAAAGCAAGCGTGTAGATAAAAAAGATAAAAATGATGCTTAAAATAAGAGCATAAGAGCTTTGATACCACCAAAGATAAAGCGATACAAAAAGGCTGGGCAAAACGATAAATTTTTGTTCATTTGCATTTAAAAGCCTGATCAAAAGATAGATGATGAAAAGCGCAAACGTAACATTTAGCATATCGCTATCAAAGTAACCAAGCGACGTTCTTACAAGATAGCCTGGCAAGATAACGCTCATAAATGCCGCCACAGCTCCAGCTTTTAGAGCTTTAAACTCATTTGAAATCAAGACAACTGGTAACGCGATAAGGGGTGCTAAAAGCGCGCTCATATAAAACATCACGCTTTCGATCTTGAAAGGTAAAATTTTGCAAATATAAAAAACTATTGTTGAGATTGGGTGATTAAGGGGGCTAAAGTCATTTTGCTGATGAAAGCCAGCCAGCATATCTCTAGCGCCCTCTGCGTAATAGTATGCGTCATTTGTCGTAAGCATAAATTCGCCATTAAAGTAAAACTCTGGCATATCCTTTGCCCACAATACCCAAAGCATCCTAGCTGCAAATCCAAACAGATAAGCAGCCAGAAAGATAAGTAAAATTTTACAATTTACGCTTACTTTGTGCACTAAATTCCTTACAGTCTAGCGTCAGCCTCTGGGTAGATATTTTTTATATCATAAACCAAGTGGCCTTTTAGGTTGAGCTTTTTAAATTCATTGTGAGCTACGGCGATCACGATGCAGTCGTAGTCGTCCAGGTTATACTCTTTTACTAGATCAAAGCCGTACTCGTGTTTTACCTCAGCGCTATCAGCCCAAGGATCAGTCACATCGACCTTGCAGCCAAAGTCTTTTAGCTCATCAACCACGTCTATAACGCGAGAATTTCTTATATCTGGGCAGTTCTCTTTAAATGTCATACCAAGAACAAGCACGCGCGCTTTGTTGATAAGCACACCTTTTCTTATCATTAGTTTAATCACTTGATCGGCTGCGTATCTGCCCATATCATCGTTGATGCGGCGACCTGCTAGGATCATTTCAGGGTTGTAGCCTACCTCTTGAGCTTTGTGAGTTAGATAGTATGGATCTACGCCGATGCAGTGACCACCGACTAGACCTGGGCGGAAATTTAAGAAATTCCACTTCGTACCTGCAGCCTCAAGCACGTCTATGGTGTTGATGTGAAGCTTTTCAAACAGCATCGCAAGCTCGTTTATAAAGGCGATGTTGATGTCGCGCTGAGTGTTTTCGATGACCTTTGCGGCCTCTGCCACTTTGATGCTTGAAGCTTTGTGAGTGCCAGCTGTGATGATAGAACGATAAATTTCATCGACCTTGTCAGCAATCTCTGGGGTTGAGCCACTTGTGATCTTTTTGATCTTTGTAACAGTGTGCTCTTTATCGCCTGGGTTTATGCGCTCTGGAGAGTAGCCGCAGAAGAAGTCTTTGTTAAATTTAAGCCCACTCTTTTCAAGAAGTGGCACGCAAATTTCTTCTGTAACGCCTGGATAAACGGTGCTTTCATAGACAACGATGTCGCCTTTTTTAAGCACTTTTGCCACGCTCTCAGTCGCTTTTACCACTGGAGTTAGATCAGGGCGTTTGTTCTTATCTATCGGAGTTGGAACGGTTACGATGAAGAAGTTGCAACTTCTGATGTCATCTAAATTTAGGCTAAATTTCATGCCATTATCGATCGCTTTTTTCATCTGCTCGTTGCTAAGCTCAAGCGTTCTATCATAGCCACTTTTAAGCTCTTCTATACGTTTTGCATTTACATCAAAGCCGACTACTTCGTACTTTTCACTAAAAGCTGCTGCTAGTGGAAGTCCCACATATCCAAGTCCTACTACTGCTATTTTCATTTCTCTTTCCTTTTTAAAATTTTTGGTTTTATTATTTCTACACGTTCATAAATTCTTATCTCTGCGCCCACGCTTTGTGGGGTTACGATCTTAATGGGGCTAATGCCAGGCAAAATTTGAGTAAATTCATAATAAATTTGCCTCTTTTTATTTTTGCCATTGCAAGGCTTAAGCGGCACATCTTCTGCGCTAAATTCATAATAAACCCCGCTTTTATCCTCTTTTTTATCTAAATGTCCGCCCTCTAGCATAGCAAATTCACAATCCGTTTGCACCTCTTTAAAAAATGCAACTTCATATTTAAAATAATCATGTGGCATCTTTGAGATGGGCAGCTCAAAAACCTGCTCTTGCGTCTTTGCTTCGCTTTTACCTGAAGCCTCGCTAGCAAAAAGCACAAAAGGCAATAAACAAGCTATGAGAGATAAAATTTGCTTCACGCTTTGACGCCTATCTGAAAATACTTAAATCCATGCTCAGCTAAAGCTTTAGCGTTATACTGGTTGCGTCCGTCAAATATGACAGCGTTTTTTAGCCTCTCTTTGATCTCCATAAAATCAGGCGATCTAAACTCGCTCCACTCTGTCACAAGCACCATTGCATCGGCGTTATCAAGAGCGTCATATTTATTTTTAGCATATTTCACATCTAAATTTGGCATATATTTTTTAGCTTCTTCGCTCGCTTTTGGATCGTAAGCGACCACTTTTGCGCCAGCCTCGTCTAAAAGCTTTATCAAAGTTAGCGAGCTAGCCTCTCTCATATCATCGGTATTTGGCTTAAACGCAAGTCCCCAAAGTGCGATCGTCTTGCCCTTTAGATCGCCGCCAAAGAAGTTATAAATTTTATCAAATAGCACTCTTTTTTGAGCCTTATTTCTTGACTCGACCGCGTTTAAAAGCTCTGGTTCAAAGCCATTTTGCCTAGCTGTGTAGATGAGCGCCTCGACGTCTTTTGGAAAGCAGCTACCGCCGTATCCGCAGCCTGGATAGATGAAGCTATATCCGATCCTTGAGTCGCTGCCGATGCCTTTTCTTACTAAATTTACATCAGCGCCCACGCGTTCGCAGATATTTGCTATCTCGTTTATAAAGCTTATTTTGGTTGCTAGCATCGAATTTGCAGCGTATTTTGTCATCTCGGCTGATTTTACGTCCATACAAATGAGCCTATCGTGATTTTTCATAAATGGCTCATAAAGCTCTCTCATCACGCTAAAGCCCCACTCACTGCTAGCTCCGATAACAACGCGATCTGGCTTTAAAAAGTCCTCAACTGCCGCGCCCTCTTTTAAAAACTCTGGATTTGAGACGACTTCAAATTTAACATCTACATTTCTCTTTTTAAGCTCAGCCTCGATCACCTCGTGCACCTTGGCTCCAGTGCCCACTGGAACGGTTGATTTATCGACAACTATTAGCGGTTTGCTTAAATTTTCTCCGATAGATTTCGCAACTGAAAGCACATATTTTAAATCCGCCTGTCCGTCAGCGCCCATAGGCGTGCCAACTGCGATAAATAGCACATCTGCATGCTCTAGCGCCTCAGTTATCTGCGTGCTAAATTTAAGCGAGCCATTTTTATAGCACTCGCTCACGATATCAGCAAGCCCTGGCTCATATATAGGCACGACGCCGTTTTTTAGCGCTTCGATCTTTTTGTTATCGACATCGACACAGATCACGCTGTTGCCCATCTTAGCAAAGCATGCACCACTTACTAATCCAACGTATCCAGTTCCGATTACTGCTATTTTCATGCTTATCCTTAAATTCTCTTTTCCCACTCAAGGGCAGTTTTTATGATGAGCGCCAGATCGTCTCTTTTTGGCTTCCAGCTTGTTAGCGAGCGTAGTTTGCTTGCATTTGAGATGAGGATAGCTGGATCGCCGTCCCTTCTTGGCGCATTTAACACCTTAAAATTTACCCCACTTACTTTTTTTGCGGTCTCGATGACCTCTTTTACGCTAAATCCCCTACCATATCCCACGTTAAAAGTTTCGCTGCCATTTTGACTGATATACTCCAGTGCGCTTATATGAGCGTCCGCTAGGTCGCTAACGTGGATGTAGTCTCTTACGCATGTGCCATCTTTTGTCGCGTAGTCATCGCCAAAGATGCCCATGCTCTCGCGCTTGCCAAGGGCAGTTTGCACGGCCACCTTGATAAGGTGCGTGGCGTTTGGATAGTTTTGACCGATAAGCCCCTCTTCGTCTGCGCCTGCTACGTTAAAGTAGCGCAAAATCGCAAATTTGAAATTTTCATTTGAAGCGGCGTAATCTTTGATGATCTGCTCGCTCATGAGCTTGCTTCTGCCGTATGGATTTATCGGGTTTGTAGGCGTTGTTTCGCTAACTTCTGCCACGTCTGGCTCGCCATAAACTGCGGCAGTTGAGCTAAATATAAATTTATTTACGTTGTAAGTTTTTGCGTATTTTAGCACCCTTGCGACGTTTGCGGTGTTGTTTAGATAGTATTTTAGCGGTTCGCTCATACTCTCAAAGACCTCGATAAACGCTGCAAAATGGATGATCGCATCAAATTTGCCATTTGCAAAAATTTCGCTTAGATCATCCTCTAAATTTGCGTTTATAAATTTGAAATTTCCTATCTTTTGAAGTGCCTCAAGTGCTTTTTGTGAGCCCTTGCAGAGATTGTCGATGATAGTTATCTCATCTTTACCTTGCTTTAAAAGTGCTTTTACTACGTGGCTGCCGATGTATCCAGCTCCACCTGTTACTAAAATTTTCATCATCTATCCTTATTTTCTAAATAATCCTTTATATCTTCTATGTCTTTTATAGCATTAGAAAAATCATTCTGAAATTGTGGAGAAATTGTAGCATGAGAAGATTCATTACCAACAATGTCTTTATACCATATCAAATTACGCAGTAGTTTATTGATTCCTTGTAAATTTTTCTCTTGTTGGCATATTATATCATTAATCTTGCTTTCATTGGGATTATTTACATTCAATTCATTTTTAATATCTAATATCAATTTATGTGGTTTAAGAAAAATACTTTTATATTGCAATTCTAAAAAATTATTCATCATATTATGTAGTTTCCCATCGCGTCCAATACAAAAATCAATCTGCATTTTACAAACCATACTCTCTAGCTCTTTACGCAAGTTATTGCCACATTCATCCAGTTTGCCCTCATTTAACTGTTTTTTTGCTTCCATTAAAAAGCTATTATCTGAATAATTAAACAATACGTTATTATCATTATTCACAGCATACATAAAAATCAAATTCCAATCAGTTTGACATATCTGGTCTTTTTTGCAATGATGTTTGATACGCTTTTGTAAGTGATTTAGAAAGAATATGTCGTGAGTAAATATAAAAACCTGATAATCACTAAAATTATCTAATATATAATCAATAATCTTTGTTCTATTTGACATATCCATACTAAGCAAAATATCATCTAATACTATTAGTTTTAGTATATTTGGATTGTCCTGAGGTAACTTCTCTTCTTTAATTGACACAAAAAACATCATTATAGAAATTAGCTTTAATCTAGCCTCATTTATTCTAAATTTAAAGTCCTTAAATTCATTTATTTCAATATTAATCTTGGGCTCATTTAATATTGCTCTTCCATCAGCAAGTAACTCTGCGAGAAACCCCTCTTCTATCTTAAACGATATTTTTAAATCGCCTTGAATTTTATTTAGACCATCATTGATTAAATTTTCGAATTTATTTAAGTTATCCCTCAACTTATCATTAATATCTTTTGTACTTGTTTTTGATTTTTCATTTTCTTTTTCATTTTTATTAACTTCTATATATTCATTAACTTCCATATTAAGTTCACTAAATAAATCAAATTTTTCTACAAAGTATTTCTTTAAAATATCATAAAAATTACCCTCTAATATTTTTAGCAATTTATTATGATTGATAAAATGCATAAATTTAGCAGATGTTACATCTATTATGCTCAAATTATCTATGCCATCCTTTGAAATTTCTATAGAACCGCCATTATCAAAAGTTAAATTTAATACAGCATCTTTTTCATTGTGGTTACATAAATTTTCATTTGGATGATTATGGTCAAGTTTTTTACAAAAATCGCAATCATTGCCCTGAATAAGAATTTTATGTATAGTATGTAAAGCATAATACAACGAGCTTTTTCCGCTTCCATTTTCTCCAAAAAGAATTATATTTTTACTATTCGCATTAAAACAACTTTTTTTATGAAATTTAAAATTATTAATCTCTAATTCTTTTATTTTCACTCTTTATTCCTTAAAAAATTATCTATGGTTGCTTTTATCTCTTTTTCCCTATTTATCATTAAACTTTCATCCCAATTCTCTATCTCATCTGCTATATATTCTTTTAATTCTATAATTGAGGATTTTCTAAAAACTTGTTGCCTAGAATGAATGCTTTTTTTTCTACTAAGATATGATAAACGATCAACAACTAAGTAATTGCCGATATTTCTTGGATCATCACCAATACTATCAATAAAATATTCAGAAATCAATCCCTGCCCCCATCTTTCATATAAATATATAAGTAAAAATCCCTTTTTTAACTTACCATAAAATTCCAATTCTTTATTTGGCATTTCATATTCATGCGAATAACCATCCATAGTATCTTTTATTACTTTATATATCTCAAATTTTACGGTAGTTGTTGCGCCCATTTTATATACATATCTAATTAAATTTTTAATATATAATATAAAATCATCTATGTTTTTATTAGGCAAGTTATCTTCTTGTATATTTTTAAACAGATATATAAAGATTGCTATTTTTGGGATATTATTTGAATATACATTAATAATTTCAAGCCACTTAGAAATTTCTTTGTCCGTATCACTACTTGGCTTTTTCAATAAAATACAATAATACTCTACACATAAAACTATTTTCTCTAAATCGCTCATAATTTCACTATAATTTTGCTTTTTCAATGCCTTTGTATATTCACCATCAGTTGTAAAAAAGACCCTTAAACTCTTTTCAACCTTTATATCCGCATTTTTTCCACGAATTATATGCATATAAACACGAAATACATCATCTATTTTATAATTTATAGCATCACATCTTTTTGCCATCTCATTCCATCGCTCTATAAAATCATCTTGCTTGGATATGTTAATAGCGGCACTATAAATTTGTGCTTTAAATATATCGGCATCAGATAGATCAAGTCCCCTATTGTTAATGGTTTCAAATATCGTTAATGCGCTATTTCTAGCTTTATCTTGAGTGCTTTCCTTTGTCTCTATTGGCAAAAGAAATACTTTATCTAGTAAAAAATCTATAAACTGTTGCAAATCAAATTTATCACGTTGTTTTTTAAGCTCAGATAGAAAATATGTAATATTTGCATGAAATTTTGATTTTTTATTATCAAAATTTATATCTTCTATTTCTAAACATTCTTTAAGATTATCATTATCAGACTCCTCAAAAACAGCCGTCTTTACTCGTTGTTTCTTATCACTTTCGTCTCTTCTATTTTTAGCCCATAAAATATTCTCTAATGCTGTATTTTTATCATCATATAAGGATAATGCCTTCGCTAACAACACAATAGTAATAAGACGCTGTTGCCCATCTATAACCTCACAATATCCTTTGTTGTCATTGCCTCTGGCTAAAACTATATTTCCTAAAAAGTATCCATCATCCTTTTCGTTACCCATAGAACTATCTTCAAAAACATTAAACAAATCATCCCATAAAATTTGACAATTTTGCTCATCCCAAGAATATGGACGTTGATAGTTAGGAATTAAATATTCCACATTAGCAAAAATATTTAAAATAGATTTCTGCTCTGCATTTAGATTAAGTGCCATTTTGTCTCCTTTAAGTTTGTCTAGTCCTCCCTGACCCGCAAAAATACGGGAAATCTCGGAAGTCCTTTTGCCGTTAAATTTTGATATTTATATGTTATGACCGAGCCGATCTTTGGTGGGTTTGCGCGCTCTTTGTCACTAAAACCAGAGCCTATTTTAAAGCGTTTTTTATCGCTTAAATTTTCGCAAACGACCGAGCCAAGAAGCCCGCTAAATTTGCCCTGCCCTACCTTATGTGCGACCACCACGCACTCGGCGTCGTTAAATTTTTTATATTTTAGCACGTTTTGACTGCGACCTCGCTCATACGCAGCGTTTGGTTCGCGCACGACCGCGCCCTCTCCGCTTTTTGCGATGACAGCCTCCGCAAACGCCTCAAATTCGGCGTTATCTTTTACTTTTACCTGCTTGATTATCTTTAAATTTTGCCCTGCCTGCGGATTTTGCAAGATAAATTTTTCAAGCTCGCTAAGCCGCTCTAAAAGCCCACCGCTCGCCTCTGGCACGTCAAAAACGTGAAATTTAAGCCTGCTCCACGCCTTTTCATCTGGCAGCTTATCCATCACGCTTGCTTGGATCTCTTCAAATTTAAGCTCTTTTGCGTAGAGCTCTCCATCAAGTGCAAATTTAGGGAAATTTTTAGTAAAACTTAGCGGTGCATTTAGCTTTTTGCCCTGCCTTGAGAGTAAAATTTCTCCATCCCAGTAGGCACGCACGCCATCAAGCTTCTCGCTAGCTAGCCAGCCACTGACGTTTTGGTCTTTGTACTCGCTAAGGCGTAATAGTTCAAGAGAAAATGCAAAATTTAAAAGCACCAAAAGTGCAAAAACTATCCTAATCAAGCCTTGCACTTGCAAAAACAATAGTTCATATGATCATCCACCACGCCCACGCTTTGCAAAAAGGCATAGGTGCTAACAGAGCCTAGAAACTTAAACCCTCGCTTTTTTAGCTCCTTTGCCACAAAATGAGACATAGGCGTAGTTGCCGGCACCTGCTTGATATTTTGGTAGTGATTGATGATCTGTTTGCCGTCAAATTTGGGGTCAAATTTCTTTAGCAAATGCCCCCACAAATAGTCATAAAAGCTGCCAAATTCTTGCGTTACTGATAAAAATGCAAGGGCATTTGTGGCAAGCGATTTTAGTTTTAATTTGTTGCGTATGAGCCCTTCGTTTTGCATAAATTTAGCTATCTCAGCCTCGCCATAAAGCTTGATCTTTTCAGGGTCAAAGCCGTCAAACGCCGCTCTCATGGCCTCTCTTTTTTGAAGCACTCCGTGCCACGAAAGTCCCGCTTGAAAGCCCTCCAAAACTATCATCTCAAAAAATTTTCTATCATCTTTTATGACTTTGCCCCACTCATTATCGTGGTAGGCTATGTCAAGCTCGCCCTTGGCCCACTCGCATCGCTTCATTTAGATTTTGATCCCGTAAAACTCGCTATACCACTCGACAAATTTAGCCACGCCGTCGTTTACTTTTGTATTTGGCTTGTAGTCAAAGTCAGTCACAAGGTCGCTCACATCAGCAAATGTCGCTGGCACGTCGCCTGCTTGAAGTGGGAGGAAATTTTTCTTGATCTCACGGCCGATCTTTATCTCAACTGCCTTGATGTAGTCCATGAGCTCGACTGGGCTGTTGTTGCCGATGTTATAGACCTTAAACGGCGCTTTTGAAGTGGCAGGGTCTGGGTGCTTTGCGTCCCAAGCTGGGTTTGGCTTGGCTGGGTTGTCGATGCACTTGATGATGCCCTTTACGATGTCGTCCACGTAGGTAAAGTCGCGCCTCATCTTGCCGTAGTTAAACACATCGATGCTCTTATCTTTAAGCGCAGCATCAACGAACAAAAATAGCGCCATATCAGGGCGTCCCCATGGTCCATAAACCGTAAAAAAGCGAAGTCCAGTCGTTGGCACGTTAAATAGATGGCTATAAGTGTGCGCCATCATCTCGTTGCTCTTTTTGGTCGCTGCGTAGAGGCTTATAGGGTGATTGACCCCCTCGTGCGTAGAAAATGGCATGTTTTCATTTAGTCCATAAACCGAGCTAGAGCTAGCATAGACTAAATTTTTGATCTCATTGTGGCGGCAGCACTCGAGGATGTTCATAAAGCCTGTGATGTTGCTGTCGATGTAGGCTTTTGGATTTATGAGCGAGTAGCGAACGCCAGCTTGTGCGGCTAAATTTACCACTACGTCAAATTTCTCTTTTGCAAAAAGCTCTTTCATCGTCTTTTCATCAGCGAGGTCTGCTTTTATAAATTTTAAATTTGGATGCGTTTTTGATGTGATGAGCTTGCCGTAATCTATCTCGCTCACGTCAAAGCCAGCCGTTTTTAGGCGTGCAAGCTTTAAATTTACGTCGTAATAGTCATTTATCACGTCATATCCAACGACCTCGTCCCCACGTGCCACAAGGGCATTTGCAAGGTGAAATCCTATAAATCCAGCTGTTCCAGTTACTAAAATTTTCATATTTTTCCTTTCAAATTTGACGCTATTTTAGCACACTTTTATTTGTCGTCTTAGAAAAATATAAATAAATTTATCGCACCATTATGAGCAACGCGATAGCTTAAGCACACAAGCAAACCACCATCCAAGTAAAAATGTGGCATAAAATGCAGCGCCTGCTATATACACCATAGGAAAAGCTACGACAGTAGCAACTGTGCCAGCAGCCATTGTTGTACCTACAAGAAAACTTCCTACATCAAGATCACTGCCACTATTATTTTTTGTACAATCATCACTTGCAAAGACTTTTATAGGGTTTTGAAATTTGCCTGATTTTAAAATTTCTTTTCGCTTCTCATTATCTAACCTCACAAGGTTTCCATTCAAATAATTAAAGCTAGTCACATAACCGGCCTTTAAAAGGCTTTTTATAAACTCAGAGCCATCTTTGTTTATAAGAGGGTTGAACATATTAAAAGATTTTTTTAGTTCAATGTATTTTTCATCTGAGATTTTTTCTTTTTCTATTGCAATAACGTAAGATCCTGCGATTTTTTGTTCTTTTTCATATATACAAACGGTTGCAAAATCCTCTTTCACATCTTTTGCAAATTCGCTGGCAAAAAATCGTCTAATCTCATCTATATCGGCAGTTTCTTTTATACTAAAACTATACTTATCACCAATAACGTAATACTCATTGTTGTACTTATAAAGACCCCTTAAGTCATCTATCTTCTTTGAAGTAGCAGTTTTGCTTGCGCATCCAGAAAATATTAAAGAAAAAGCAATCGCGAAAATTATAAATTTCTTAAACATACATACTCCTCAAAAATTAGTTAGAACACTTGCTAAAGACACAAAATGCAGGTACCCATACAGGCATAGTAAGCACGGTAGCGGCAGCTGCACCAACTTCGATTGGAAATAATATAATCTGAGCTGTTAAAAGCATCACTGCCTCTGATGATGCCTTTCTTGAATAAGCATAATTTATATCGACACTTATAGGATTTTTAAATTTTCCTAGGCTTAAAATCCTATTTTTTTCGTCATTTGATATTTTTATAACATCACCACTTAGATGAAACCCTCCGATCAAGAACTTTTTAAACTTTGAATCAGCCCCTAAATTCAAAGTTTCTTTTTTTTTAAAGGATTTAAAAGTACTATAAAGTCTATTTCGTTCATTATCTGTAAATGATTCAAAACCAAGTGAGACAAAATAGTCACCAACCATTTTACCGCTCGCTTCATCTATATCTACTTTTGCAAAATCCTTAATTATATTTTTTGAAAAATCACTTTGATAAAACTCCTTTATCTCATCAATTTTTGAAGTTTCATTTAACTTATAGCTAAATTTATCTCCTAATATATAATATCCCCCATTATGCATATAAATGCCTTGCAATTTGTCTGTTTTACTTACAGTTTCCTTATAAGAACATCCACTTATCATAAATGCAATTAAAATAAAAAATAGAATTTTTCTAAGCAAAAGTTTCCTTTTTTTAAATTTTGATGTATTTTAACAAAAAAACTTATATTTAAACAAGAAATTAATGAATTTAAAATTTTGACTTATTCGTCGTCTAAATTTATCTCAGGCACTTTCTCTTCAAAAAGTGTCTTGCTCTTTGGCTCTTTTGGCTTTAGATCGCTTGCTTTTTTAAGCAGACCACCCAGCATATCGCGGTTTAGCTCCTCTTTGCTAATGGGCCTTACATCATCAAATTCACTAAATTCCAAAGCCTCTTTATCTACCTTTATCTCATAGTCTAGCTGTCCGCTAAGCCTTGCTAGCTCGTCGCTTATCGCTGAGCAAAAGACCTCACTATATCCTCTGTGAGCGCAGTTTTTGGCTAGAAATTCGCTCATCACATTTAGGTGATTTATGTAGTCATCTTGCAAGATATTTGCCTGTAAAAGCTCAAATTTCAAAAATAGCCAGTAGGTGTTAAGCACGTCGCTTTCGCAGTATTCGTTTATCTTATCAAGCTCGCCTGCGTAGTATAGCTCAAGTACCTGATCGCCGTGCACGTCGTATTTGCCAGGCAAATTTAAGCTAGCGCAAAGCGTATCGAGCTTTAGCCCTCTCACACTTCCAAAATCGCTTATAAAATCAAGCAGATCAAGGTGAAATTTAGGCGAATATCTTGCCCTATAATTTTCCCATTTGTTTTTGTTTAGCTCTTTATTTTCGCTCTCGTAATAAGCCGCCGCGTTTAGGTTGTAGCGCATCGCACGCACCATAAGCATTGGCAGGTCAAAGCCACGGCCGTTAAAGCTAACAAGCCTTGGGTTATAGTCATTTATAAATTTTAAAAACTTAGCGATGATCTCGCGCTCATCCTTGCCCTCCATCGTGCTAACTTTTAAAAATTTGCCGTACTCATCGGCCATCACCGCAGAGATCGCCACAACTCTATGAAACATCACAGGCAAAAAGTCGCTGCCGCTGGTCTCTTTTTGCAAGGCCATCGCCTGCACGCTCACATCTTCGTCGCTCCCGTCAATGCCGTAAATTTTTCTTATCAAATTTGCATCAGGTATCGTCTCGCAGTCAAAGACGCAGATGTAACTTTTCGCCATTTTAGCCCTTTTTTAAGCATTTTTTTTTAAAATCATACCAAAAATTTATATTTAAAGTAGCCAATGCAAGATAAAAATCAACTAAAAATAGCTATAGTAAAGCTTTCGGCACTTGGGGACATCGTCCATGCAGCCATCGTGCTTCAGTTTATCAAAAAGCACTGCCCAAATGCTCATATCACGTGGCTAGTTGATGCCCGTTTTGCAAGCCTTTTAAAAGATCATCCCCTAATCGACGAACTAGTCATTTTGCCACTTAAAGAGAGCTTTAAAAAGAGCTACAAGATCATAAAAACGCTTGGTAAATTTGACAAGATCATCGACCTGCAAGGACTTTTCAAATCAGCCGTCGTCGCAAAACTACTTGGCAAAGAAATTTATGGCTTTAGCAGAGAGAGCGTCAAAGAAAAGATCGCAGCCAGGCTTTATAGGCATAAATTTAAGATCGACTACAACGAAAATATCATAGTTAGAAACCTAAGCCTTGTTGGATACGCTCTAAATTTTGGCTTTGATAGAGGTGAAATTTTAAAAAAATCGCCCTGCTTTGAAATTTGCAAAAAATTTAAAAATGAAAGCGGCAAAAAGCGTGTTTTAATCACTGCCTTTGCAAGCGAAGAGAGCAAAATTTATGACAAATTTAAAGATGTGATCAGACTGCTTGAAGGTTGCGAAATTTACCTTTGCTACGGGAGTGAGAGCGAAAAAACAAGAGCTGAGGCGATCATTTCAGGCACTTCTGCAAAACTGCTTGAAAAACTAAGCATAAAAGATATGATAGATTACATCGCGAGCTGCGATCTGGTAATTGGCAACGATAGCGGTCTAACGCACCTTGCATGGGCTGTAAATAGGCCTTCTATCACGCTTTTTGGTAACCGCCCAAGCCACCGCAATGCCTACGTAACGGACAAAAATCTTGTTGTTGATATGGGCAAGGAGATAGATGCTAGAAGTATCGATAAAAATGACTTTTGCATAAGAGAAATTTACCCTGAAACGGTTGCAAATTTTGCAAAAAGGCTGCTAAATGGATAGGCTCTATCTAGCTGGCTTTTACACGTTAAAATTTCTTATATTTATATTGCCTAGCTCCCTTCAAAATATGCTTGCTAAATTTTTGGCATTTGCCTTTATGAAGCTTAAAAAAAAGAGATTTCACATCGTGATGACAAATTTAGACCTTGCATTTGGCGAGACAAAAACTAAAGAAGAGAAGCTAGAGATCGCTAAAAAATGCTACTACAACTTTGCAAAATACCTTGGCATAAATTTCATCCTCAATCAAAACACGACAAAGCAAAAGATACTTAAGCAAGTTGTTTTTAAAAATGAGCACTTTTTGCTTGATGCGATAAAATCTGGCAGGCCTATCATCGTTACAACGGCACATTTTGGGCAGTGGGAGATATTTGGTCTGGCTGTCGCGGCTCGCTTTGGGCCATCTTCGGTGCTTGGCAGAAAGCTTGATAGCAGCGTTATGGATAAAATTTTAAGAGCAAACAGAGCGCAGTTTGACGTGGAGCTCATCGACAAAGATGGCGGCGCAAAGGATATCTTAAAAGCGCTAAAAGCTAGGCGAATAGTAGGAATTTTAGTCGATCAAAATACTGCGCCAAAAGATGGCATAAAGGTGAAATTTTTTGGCAAAGATGTGCTTCATACGCCGGCTGCAAGCGTGCTAGCGCAAAAGACAAATGCCCTTATCATAAACGCATTTATCTACCAAAAAGGTGAAAATTTAAATGAAATTTGCTTTGAAGAGCCAATAGATATAAGCACGTTTGACAAAGAAGATGCTATGCAAAAAGCAACGCAAATACAGTGCAGTGCGTGCGAAGAGATGGTTAGAGCAAGACCTGAGGAGTACTTTTGGTTTCACCAAAGATTTAAGAGATTTTACGAAAATGAGTATAAATGCTAAGCGTTGTCATTTTGACTTTTAATAGCGAAAAGTACCTAAAAGAGGTGTTAGAGAGCGCTAAATTTGCTGATGAGATCATCGTGGTTGATAGCGGTTCACGAGACAGCACAAGGCAAATTTGTGATGGCTTTAGTAACGTGAAATTTCACGAGCAAGCTTGGCTTGGATTTGGCGCGCAAAAGCAAAAGGGCGTGGATCTAGCCAAAAACGAGTGGGTATTTGTGCTTGATAGCGACGAGGTGATTACAGACGAGCTTAAAAATGAGATCATTAGCACGCTAAAAGAGCCTAAATTTATGGCTTACAACGTTGCTAGGCTAAATTTTTTCTTTGGCAAAGCGATAAAAAATATGGGGCTATATCCGGACTACACGGTGAGGCTTTTTAATAAAAATTTTGCCAAATTTGATGGCAGGGCTGTGCATGAAAAGGTTGTTTTAAACGACGGCTCACAAAGGCTTGGAGCGCTTAAAAATCACTTCTTGCACTACGCGTATGAGAGCATCGAGCAGTTTATCGCTAAGCAAAATCGCTACTCAAGCATGGGCGCAAAAAGAAATTTATTTAAGGCGCTTACGAGCCCAGCTTGGACATTTTTTAAGCTTTTTGTGTTAAAAGGTGGCTTTAAAGAGGGCTTTGCTGGCTACATTATCGCTAGACTTTACGCCCAGTACACATTTTGGAAATATATAAAATGAAAATACTTGTGATTAAATTTAGAAACATCGGCGACGTGCTTTTGACAACGCCGCTCATTGAAAATTTGCACCACTACTATCCAGATGCGACCATCGACTTTGCCCTAAACAAAAGCACAGAAGCGATGATAGAAGGCAATCCCTACATAAATAAAATCCACATTTACGATAGGCAAAGTGCAAATTCTGGCTTTTTTAAAAAGCTAATGACCGAGCTAAAATTTATAAGAGCGATCAAAAAAGAGAAGTACGATATGGCGGTGCAAACGACCACTGGAGACCGCGGCGTCATCATCTCAAAATACGCCAAGATCAAAAAGATAGTTGGCTTTTTAGGCAAGCACAAGGCGATAAACAAGCTTTTAAGCGTAAAGGCAAAATACTACGAAAATTTCTCCCACACGGTTGATCTAAATTTAAACGCGCTAAGGGCTTTAGGTTTTGAGCCAGTGAGTAAAAAGGTGAGCGTTTTTTCAGATGAGAGCGTGGAGCATCTAAATTTACCAAAACGCTTTGTGCACGTGCATCTAACAAGCCGCTGGATGTTTAAATGCGCAAACGACGAGAGTATGGCAGAGCTCATAGACTACTGCGAAAACGAGCTAAATGTAAAGGTCGTGCTAACAAGCGACAACAAAGAAAATGAGCTAAATAAGCTTGCAAATGTGCTAAAAATTTGCAAAAGCGAGCCTATAAATTTAGGTGGCAAGCTAAGCCTAAAACAAACGATCGCCCTCTCAAAACGCTCAAGTCTCTTTATCGGCGTCGATACTGCGATCATGCACATAGCTGCTGCAAATGATGTGCCAGTGATCGCCTTTTTTGGCCCAAGTAATGCTTTTGAATGGGGACCATGGGATAATAGCTTGATGCAAAATGGCTACATAGCGCAAAATGGCATCCAAAGTATGGGCAAGCATATCGTATATCAAAAAGATTGGGACTTTGTGCCTTGCGATAAAGAGGGTATAAAAGAGCACGGCATCGAGAAGACTTTAATGGACTTTAGCGATGAGATGGGACAGATAAAGGCGAAAATAAGATCAAATTTGGAGCTAGCGCAATGAATATCCTCCACACGCAGACGCTTTTTAACTGGGGTGGCGAGCAAAACAAGACACTAAATGAGATGCGTTTCATGCGTGAAATGGGTCATGAAGTGATGCTCTTTTGCAACCCAAATTCGCAGATCGAAAGCATCGCAAAAGAAGATGGATTTAAGGTCATAACGCACGAGATGAATAAGAAAAATTTTCATAAAAGCGTGCCAGCGTTTTGCGAAGCGATAAGCTCAAATAATATAGATGTCGTGATCACACATGGCTCAACTGATAGCTGGGTCGGCGCCATAGCTGGGCTTTTTTACCGCAAAAGAGGCGTTAAATTTTATAAAGAAAGACACAATCTTTTCCCTATAAATGGGTTTGTTTCTAAATTTATGCATAAAAAGCTTTTTGACAAAATTTTATACATCTCAGGTAGCGTCAAAGAGTATCTGCTAAGCATCGGCGTTAGCGAAGATAGGCTCTTTTTTATGCCAAGCACGGTTGATGTCGAAAAGATTGATAGCACAAAAAGCACTTTTAGAGATGAGTTTCATATCGCCAAAGATGAGCTAGTCATCGGTACTTTCACCTCACTTTACCGCAAAAAAGGGGTCTTTGACTTTGCAAGTGCTGCAAAAGAAATTTTAAAGACAAAGGATGCGACTATTGTATTTTCTGGCAACATTAGTGACGGCACAAAAGAGCAGATCGCCTCTATGTTTGACGAAAAAGATAAGATCATCTTCACTGGTTTTAGAAATGACGCGGCAAATGTTATAAAAAGCTTTGATATCTACGTATTTGCCTCGCACTCTGAGGGGCTTGGCACAGTACTACTTGAGGCAATGAGCTCAAAGGTGCCAGTAGTAGTCTATGATAATGCCCCGATGAATGTGCTAGTTAAAGATAAAGAGCGTGGGCTTTGTGCTAGAAATTTAGATGAAATTTCACTAAAAGAGTGCATTTTAGAGCTGATAAATGAGCCTGAAAAAGCCAAAATTTACTCTCAAAACGCCTTTAAATTTGTGGATGAAAACTTTAGCCACAAGGCGCTAAAAGAGGCTATAAGAAATTTACTGGAGAAAAAATGAACTACCCAGTTTGCGTGCTAACGATGCACCACTGCAATAACAATGAAAACGACTTTGCCATTAAGCCAGAGCTATTTAAAAAAGCGATTCTCATGGCACTTGACGAGGGCTATAAATTTATAAATTATGCCCAATTTAAAGATATCGTGGCTGGCAGAGCAAAGGCTCATAAAAAGAGCATTTTGCTAACTTTTGATGATGGATATTTTGATAATTACAAATTTGCTTTTCCTATCTTAAAAGAGCTAAACATCCCAGCCGTTTGCTTTTTGATAACAGATAAGATCAAGGATTTTAAAAGGCAGGATTACGATTTTTCATTTAAAAAACACAAAGAGATCGACTACGACAAAGACGCAGAGTATTTTTTAAATTTAGATGAGATCAGGCAGATGCAAGAGAGCGGTATTTTTGAGTTTGATAGCCACACAGCGAGCCACTTTTCTTGCAGAAGTGACGATGAGGCAAAGCTAAGAGAGGAGTTTTCTAGCTCGCTTGCCAAGATAAAAGAGCTATTTCCAGAAAAAAAAGAATTTGGCTTTTGCTTTCCAAAAGGGCATTTTAACGAACTTTCGCAAAGGATAGTTAGAGAGTATTATGGCTTTGCTTTTAGCGTGATAGATGGCGGATTTTGCGTGAGAGATGATAAATTTAAGATAAGGCGTATCGATATCTCAAACAACGCAAAGAGTGAGAGCGACTACATTTTTAGGATCAAAAAGAAGCTTTTTATCTATTCGACCCCTTTTATTGGCAAAATCTACTCAAACTTTAGAAATAGAAGCTTTAAATAGCGCTTAGTTCTAACTCCTAAGAAAAGCATAAATAGATCCTAGAAAGTCATTTTGATAGATAAACATAGTCTTTTTAAGCCACTTTTCATCGCGCTTTGTCACTATGCGTTTTATCTCCTCTAAGT
This sequence comes from Campylobacter concisus, assembly GCF_902460675.1. GTDB lineage: Bacteria > Campylobacterota > Campylobacteria > Campylobacterales > Campylobacteraceae > Campylobacter_A > Campylobacter_A concisus_AJ. The sequence goes on from NZ_CABPUQ010000001.1 coordinate 1,253,239, forward strand.
TGCCATCGGCCTTGTTTATGCCGCGCTTTGTCGTGAAAAACGCCTTGTAGCCATGCTTTTTAGCAGCACTTAGATACTCGTCGTTATATTTGCCTCTTGGCCAGCAAAGTGCCTCATCTTCAAAGCCAAAATTTTTCTTCATAAACTCACGGCAAAGACCAAATTCCTCGTCCAAGCTAAGCTGTCCAAAATATCCATCAAAATGCCCGTGCGTATGCGAATGAAAATAAAAGCAATCCTTCATCTTCTCAATCTGCTCTAAATTTAAAATCACATCTTGCGGCCTACTTGGAGCAAGCCTCTTACACTCGTTGTGATCAACGTTTAAAAAGCTAGCAGGCCTCAACTCATGGGCCTTTTGCGCTGCCTCTATCCAGCCAGTTATTATAAATATATTTGCTTTTAGCCCAAATTCTTTCACGATAGGATAGGCATAGATGTAGTTGTCCATCCAGCCATCATCAAATGTTATACAAACGCTCTTTTTAGGCACTTCAAGCTCGCCTTTTTTATATGCGATAAATTCATTTATACTTAGTGTTTTATAGTCATTTTCGGCTAGAAATTTCATATGCGATCTAAACTCATCCACACTACTAGCGATAAAACCGCTCTTTTCAAGCACGTGGTGATACATCAAAACTGGTACGCTCATTTTACAAGCTCCATATATAAATTTTGTGTGTTTTCTATCATTTTTTCGATGCTAAATGTCTCTTTGACGTACTCTCTGCCAAATTCACCCATCTGCTTTCTTAAATTTTCATCCAAAATGAGCCTTTCAAGCACCTTTTTTAGCTCCTCTTTTTTGCCATTTTCAAATAAAAATCCGCTTTTGCCATTACTCACTGCCTCGCCAAGGCCGCCCACATCGCTTCCGATGGTAGCTAGCTTGCACGAAGATGCCTCAAGTAGAGCCCCGCCGATTGCCTCCATGTCTGAAGGTAGCACGCAGATATCAAGCGAGCCTAAAAAGTCGCTCACGTCGGTTCTGTTGCCAAGCATGAAGATATTTTTCTTATCTTTTATATACTCGTGTAAATTTTTATTTTGAGGACCGTCGCCTACGATAAAAAGGGCTGATTTTTCTAAATTTAGCTCGCTAAATGCATCGATTAAGAGCTTGTGATTTTTAGCAGCTCTTAACACTGCAACAATGCAAACGCCCACCACATCGTCACTTAGGCCAAATTCTTTTTTCATATTTATTTTAAATTCTGGCGTGTATTTTTGCGTATCAATGCCAGTGTAAATTTTTAGTACCTTCTCTTTTTTCACACCTCTTTTGATAAGATCAGCGCAAACTGAGTCACAAACGCCGACCACTTTTGTGCTTAGGTTGTAAGGTATGGGAGAGCTTATAGGCAGCTGCAAATGCCTAGTGCGAACCACACTAACGCCACAAATTTTGCCTACGATAGCGCCTATGGTGCCATCTTTGCCCGAGTGAGTTGAGATGATTTTTATATTATTTTGCTTTACAAATTTGCAAATTTTTAAAATTTCAAAGATGTTAAAAGACTTTTTGAGGTTAAACTCAACAAATTCACACTCTATTTGTTTTTCAAAGCTTTTTGAGCTAGGATTTAGTCCATAAAAAACCTTAAATTTGCTCTTATCTAGCCCATTTATCACACGCTGCGTGCGGTGCTCTTGCCCGCCAAATCCAAGAGAGCTTTCAAGCTCTAGTATGTTTATCATTATTTTTCCTAGCTTCAATATCGCTTAAATTAGCGATTTTTAGGGCATTATAGCTAAAAATTTTTTAATTTTATTTTTAAGTATTTTACTATTTGTTTTTGATAAAATAAATCCCTTAAAATAAAAATCAAATGCCTTATTAATAATTATTAATGCTACTTATCTGGGCAGTGGTTTTAGGAGTTATAGATGAAAAAAATAGTATTTTTAAGAACTAATCCAAACGCAGTTGGAGGTGCTGAAAGATACTTAAGAAGGCTTGTTAAGGCCATAAATGAGCTTGGTATCCAAACTGAGATTCGCTCATATCTTGGCGACACTGGCATCTCTTCTTGGAAAAAGGCTCTAAATTTTAACCGCCAAGTAAAACGTCAGAAAAGAGAGGATGAGTTTTACTTTAGCCTAGAGCGAGTAAGCTGCGCTGACATCTACAGGGCTGGAGACGGCGTGCATAAGGTTTATAGGGCGACAAAGAGCTTTTGGTGGCTAAACCCCCTAAATTTCGTCTATCCATACTTAGAGAAAAAGTGCTTTAAAAACTCCCAAAAGATCATCACTAACTCAAATTTCATAAAAGAGCAGATCATCACGACTTACGGCATAGAGCCAGAGAAGATCACGACCATTTATAACGGCGTAAATTTACCCCAAAGGGTGCAAAAAGCCGAGGCAAAGCTCGCACTTTGTGAGGAATTCGGACTTAAATTTGAGCTTGCGACCCTGCTTTTTGTGGGAAATGGCTTTAAAAGAAAGGGGTTAAAAGAGTTTTTACTCCTTACTTCAAAGCTAAAAACGCCCGTAAATACGCTCATTGTCGGCAAAGACAAAAACATCTCAAGCTACAAACGCCTAGCTAAAAAACTTGGGCTAAACGCCTATTTTGTCGGCGAGCAAAAGAGCACGGCGAAATTTTATGAGGCGAGCGATATTTTTATCTTTCCAACGCACTATGAACCATTTTCAAATGTCGTGTTAGAGGCACTTAGCTTTAAAAATGTGGTCTTTACGACGGCTCAAAATGGAGCTAGTGAGATCTTAGAAGATAAATTTGTGCTTCAAAGCCCAAGTGACGAGAGCGCGCTGGAGTTTATAGATGAAATTCTCACAAACCATGAGCTTTTAGCAAGCCTGCAAGAGAAGGCTTATGAACTTTCTTTAAATTTTAGCATCGAAAAAAACGCCGCTCTTACGCTTGATGTTATAAAAGATGCCTTAAAATGAGAGTTTTTATCGAGCTTCCAACATGGCTTGGTGATAGCGTGATGGCAAGCGCTGCGATAGAAAATTTAGTGCAAAATGAGAAGAATTTAAAAATCATTTTTTTTGGCTCATTTGTAGCTTGCGAGCTTTACAAAAGCCATCCAAACTGCGAAAAAGTGGTCGTTGATGAGAGCAAAAAGGCTAAATTTAGATTTTTATCTCTTGCTAAAAGTGCTAAAAGTCTTGGTAAATTTGATCTAGCGCTTAGCTTTAGAAGCTCGTTTACTAGTAAATTTTTGCTATTTTTTATAAACGCTAAGAAAAAAGCCATCTTTAAAAAGAGTAAAACTGTCCTTCATCAGGTGCTAAAATATGCAAATTTTGTAAAAAATGCCCTAGGCCTAAGCGAAATTTCTACTCAGCTAAAGCTACATTTTACACCTCAAATTTCAACCAAAAAAACACTAGCTCTAAATCCAGGTGCGAGCTATGGAAGTGCGAAAAGATGGTATCCAGAGTACTTTGCGCAAGTGGCTTTAAATTTTAAAGATGAGTTTGAGATAGTCATCTTTGGTGGCAAAGGCGAGCAAGAAATTTGTGAAAAAATAGAGCAAATTTTAAAAGAAAATAGCGTAGCTTGCCAAAATTTAGCTGGCAAAACAAGTGTCAAAGAGCTTTGCGAGCGCATAGCTGGGCTTAGTAAAAATGGCATTTTCGTCACAAACGATAGCGGCCCTATGCACGTAGCTGCCGCCTTTCATGTGCCAACGATCGCTCTTTTTGGACCGACAAAATTTAGCGAAACCTCGCCCTGGGGTAATAAATTTGCAAAGATAGTGCATCTAAATTTAGCTTGCATGCCCTGTATGAAGCGAGTTTGCCCGCTGAAAACGCATGCTTGCATGAAAGATCTAAAACCACAAATGGTGATAGATGAGATAAATTTACTAAGAAAAGAGCTAGGCTATTAAGCTAAGTGCCTAATAACCCAGCCAAAATATAAACTTACAACTTCGCAGAAGCGTTTGTTAGCCTATTTAACTCATCAAATGTAAAAATTACCTTGTCTTGAAATTTACATACAATCTCATTAGGTTTTTCATCAAATTTAATGCCACAACTTAGCAAAAGCCCTTTTATAAAAAGCTTGTGATCTAGCTCATAGGCGCTTATGCACTCATTTACTACGCTTATTACTTCGTTTGCTAAAACTGGCTCTTTAAAGATAGTCTCCGCCCTAAATGCCACATATGCAGCGCCTCCATCGTAATCAATCCTATAATAGCTTAGCTCCTCGCCAAGTGCCACGCAAGCAACCAAGCTAATCGTGTGACCATTTATCTCTTCATCTAGCTCAAACTGCGCCGTGCTAAACGCTTCAAGCCCAAATTTCTCGCCAAACTCACGCGCCCTATTTGCAAGGCTAAGCAAGCGCTCATCAAAGCCATTTACATTTTCATAGCCCCAAAGCCAAGTATTTGACGAAAAGCTCTCAGAGCCGATAAACTGCATATCAAACTCCTGCTTGTCAAAGCAAATTTTGCCGCTTTCAAAGTCAGCCTGCCACTTGCTAGCCTCAACCACTTGCTTAAATAACCTCTTTTGAAGCAGCATCGCTCTGCCAAGACAAGCGCTAAAAAGCTCACTCCAGTTACCTTTATCTATGCCAAGCTCGTCTAAAAAATGGCCCTTTTTTCTAAAAATATCAAACATTTCTTGTCCTTAAATTTACGCTGATGCAGCGAGCTTTTCTATCTCTTCGCCTACATCGTCACTTATGATAAAGTCAGTCTTATAGATGAAAATTTCGCCAGTTGCTTCATTTTTTATCTTCAAGATTAGCCGTTTTTGATTATTTGGAGCATTTTTACTAAAAACTAGCGAATAAATTTGCTCCAGCTTTTGCCTGCTAAGCTCGCTCAGCATCAAAAGCACCTCTAGTTCGGCATACTCTCTTGCTTTTTGAGGGGCGCTCGCCTCTTCATTTTTGCTAAATTTAGAGTTTTGCTTTAGCTTTCTAGTCTTAAAGTCTAAATTTTGCGCATCTTCTAGGCTATAAACCTCATTTAAATTTGTCCTAACAAACTGGTCATCTCTGGTGATATTTATCCTAAAAGCATAAGGCAGATCGCGCTTTGCCTCATCTTTTACGATATCTTCGATGTTGCCAAGCTCTCTTTCAAAGACTGCGATCTCGATGTTGCCGTGAAAGTCCAGCACATTTATAGTGCCCATTTTTTTGCCACTTTTTGTGATCCTTGTGCTAAAGTCCTCGATCTTGCCAACTACCAAAATTTCAGCACTTTGTGGCAAGGTCTCAAACTCCGAGCTTAGCGTGTATTTGATCTTATTTATCTCATCTTTATAGTCATCAAGCGGGTGACCTGAGAGGTAGATGCCAACGCTCTCTTGCTCAAATTTCAAGATCTGTTTGATGTCAAATTCATCATCTATAGTGACGAAATTTATCTTCACATCATTCATGCTATCATCTTCGCCAAAGAGGCTCTCAGCCGCATTTTTACGTATCTGGGCTGCATTTTTGCAAGCTTCTACGATATTTTCTACATTTTGCAAAAGCATCTTGCGACTAAAGCCAAACTCATCGAAGCAGCCAGCTTTTATAAGGCTTTCAAAGACCTTTTTATTGACCTTAAATGGATCGATCCTTGAGACAAAGTCGTCCATGCTCTTAAACTCGCCCTTTGCGTCACGCTCAGCGATGATGTTCTCAATTGCTGCTCCACCAACGCCCTTAATCGCTCCAAGACCAAATATAATGCCGTCGTGATCACCATTTTTAACGACGCTAAATTCTTTGGTTGATTTGTTGATAGATGGTGGCAAAGTATCGATGTTTATGCGTTTTATCTCATCGATGTAGCGAACGATCTTATCGACGTTGCTCTCCTCGCTTGTTAGAAGCGCCGCCATAAATTCAGCCGGATAGTAAGCTTTCAGATAAGCCGTCTGAAACGTGACATAAGCGTAGGCTGCGGAGTGAGACTTGTTAAAGCCATATCCTGCAAATTTAACGATCAGCTCGAAAAGATCGTCCGCTTTTTGGCCATTTAGCCCTTTGGCTTCAGCACCTTTTACAAACTCGCCCTTTAACCTATCCATCTCTTCTTTGATCTTTTTACCCATCGCACGACGCACAAGGTCCGCCCCACCAAGACTAAAGCCGCCTATGGCTTGCACGATCTGCATGACTTGCTCTTGATAGACGATGACGCCGTATGTTGGCGCAAGGATCGGCTCAAGCTCCTTAAATGCGTATGTTATCTCCGCCTCGCCATGTTTTCTTTTGACGAAGTCATCAAGCATACCACTCTCCATCGGTCCTGGGCGGTAGAGTGCTAGCATCGCGACGATATCCTCAAAGCAGTCTGGGCGCAGGCTCGTCCCTAGCTTTCTCATACCCTCGCCCTCTATCTGAAAGATGCCGATAGCTTGGCCACTTTGTATCATTTTATAAACGCCAGAGTCGTTTTTATCGACTTGCTCCCAGATGATGTCTCTGCCAGTGCGCTGTTTAACGAGCTTGATCGCATTGTCGATAACCGTTAGCGTCTTAAGGCCAAGAAAGTCAAATTTTATTAAATCAACGTCTTCAAGGTATTTTAGACTATACTGCGTCACAAAGCGATCTTCTGGGCTGTTTGGCTGGCGAAATAGCGGAGTTTTGTTCCAAAGCTCTTCGTTTGAGATGACAACGCCTGCTGCGTGCTGACCGGCGTTTCTGTTTAGCCCCTCAAGATCAAGGGCAAATTTCCAAATTTTTGCCGCCTTTGGATTTTGGCTTATTAGCTCAGCTATCTTTGGCTCTTTCTCGTAGGCGTCTTTTAGCGTGATGTTAAGCTCATCAGGGATAAGTTTTGCCATCGCATCAGCCTCCGCATAAGGCATGTCGCAGACTCTAGCGACATCTCTAATGACACCTTTTGCGAGCAATTTACCAAATGTAATAACACCAGCAACGTTAAATTTGCCGTATTTTTGCGTGACGTAGTCGATGATCTCGCCACGTCTGCTTTGGCAAAAATCCACGTCGATATCTGGCATGCTAACGCGCTCTGGATTTAGAAATCTCTCAAAAAGCAGGTTGTATGGGATAGGATCAAGGTCGGTGATCTTTAGCGAGTAAGCGACCAAGCTACCAGCCGCGGAGCCACGCCCTGGGCCAACTGGCACGCCTCTGCGCTTAGCTTCATTTATAAAGTCCCAAACGATCATCATATATCCTGGGAAATTCATCTTATTGATGATGCCGATCTCTATCTCAAGGCGCTTTCTATACTCTTCGTGTAAATTTTCAGGGACAAATTTCAGCCTCTCTTCAAGGCCCTTTCTACACTCATGCTCGAAAAAAACAGCGTCATTTTTGAAGCTATATCTGTTTTCTGGCTCTGGGAGGGTCAAATTTCTCTCCTTGGCGCACTCAAGCGTAAATTTGAAATTTGGCGGAGTTGGGTTGCCAAGCTTGATCTCAAGATTGCACTTATCCACGATCTCTTGGGTGTTTTCTATCACTTCAGGGATATCTAAAAATAGCTCATTCATCTGCTCTTTGCTTTTGACAAAAAACTCATGGACGCTGTGTCGAAGGCGGTTTGGATCATCTAGAGTTTTGTTCATCGCGATACACATGAAAACCTCGTGCGCAGCGGCTCTTTCTTTAAAAGTGTAGTGGGTGTCGTTTGTGGCGATGACCTTGATGTCAGTCTCTTTTGCGATACGCAAGATGTCATCGTCTATGCGCCTTTGATCGCCGATGCCGTGGCGCATGATCTCAAGGTAAAAGTCATCTCCAAAAATTTCTTTATATTCAAGCGCGACCTCTTTTGCCCGCTCATAGCCTTTAGCGCCAAATTTAACGTTACGCTCGCTTAAATTTAGATGCCAGCTCACCTCGCCCTGCAAGCAAGCAGAGCTGCAAACTAGGCCCTCGCTATGCTCTTTTAAGATTTTTTTATTGATACGAGGATAGTAGTAAAAGCCCTCGATGTAGCTCATGGAGCTAAGATACATCAAATTTTTATAGCCAGTCTCGTTTTTGGCGATTAGGATGAGGTGAAAGCGCTGCTTGGTGCTCTTATCATCGAGCTGCTCGCCGTTATGCACATAAGCCTCGATGCCAATTAGCGGTTTTATACCATTTTTTTTCATCTTTTTGTAGAAATCAATCGCGCCAAACATGTTGCCGTGATCCGTGATCGCTGCTGCCGTGTCGCCTCTGTCATGGAGCGTATGAGCTAGCTCTTCTATCTTGTTTGCTCCGTCTAGTAGGGAGTATTCGGTGTGTAAATGTAGGTGTGTAAAGCCAGAATTTTCACTCATTTTTTATCCTTTTTAATGAGCGGATTTTACAAAATTTTGGCTAATAAGGCGCTTGATGAAAGCTTAACAATAGCTTTAAAATTTAGAGATTTTTCAGTCTGTGGCAAGAACAAAGCGCATGGTTAAGCTGTCACGCTGCACCATTTTGCGTTTGAGAAATTTTAAAATTAGAGCTGGCATATTACATTGTCAAATTTAACCTCAATAAAATTTTAAACCGCATGCGCTACGCTAGCACAATCGCATGCAGTTAAAAAACTCGAGCAAATTTTAAAATTTCATGAATGAGTAATTTCGGATCTAAAATTTGAGCTAAGCTGCAAGCGAAGCCAAATTTTAGTAGTCAATTCTTGCGAGTGAATGGAATTTTAAAATTTACTCTGCGATATAAATTTATCAAAGGGAGACAAGGGGACTTAAATTACGAAGCCGTCCCCTTATCCCCCTTTTTAAATCCCCCAAACCCCTCGCACGTTCAAGGTGCATGCGATAGTGCTAACGCACTGCATGCGTTTTTGTTAAAATCCAGCAAATTTTAAAATTTCATGAACGAGTAATTTCGGCTCTGATTTTAGTGGCAAGCTTTGCGAGACCTAAATCAGTAGTCAATTCTTGCGAGTGAATGAAAATTTTAAAATTTGCAAAATAGTGCAAACAATAGCACTAGCACTACATATCTAAATTTTTATCAAATTTTAGAGTGCATCAACCTCTCGGCTATATTTTTAAGCCTAAATTCATAAAGAAGGTTTGAAATTTTATCTGCTGAGTTTAAATTTAGCCCAAGATCACTTGCTAGCATTTTGTAATAAATTTGAGGATTTTGGCTTAGATCAATTGGCGGTGATTTTGAGCTTTTAGAAAGCTTTTTAGCTCCGTCTAAAAGTAGCTTGTGGTGGATAAATTTAGCGTTTAAAAAACTAAAATTTAGCCTTTTTGCAAGGTATCTTTGAGCTAGCGTGCAAGGCAGCAGGTCCTCACCTCTAACGACCAAATTTACCCCCATATCCTCATCGTCAATGACGCTTGCAAAGTTGTAAGCCGGGGTAAAATCCTTTTTATAAATGACAAAATCGCCCATCTGCGCTGCTACTTGCCTGCCAAGCTCGTCATTTTCATCCACGCTTAGTCTAATAGCGGTTTTATCTTTTATAAATTTTAACTTTTTGTCTTTGCAAATTTTAGTGTAAATGCCGTTTTCATAGGCATCTTTGGTAGCTCTTGTGCACTCACAAATGTAAATTTCATCTAGCTTTTCAAGTGCGTTTTCATATCTTTTGGCTCTTGTTTTGAAGCTAAAATTTTGCTCAAAGTCGCTAACGTTTTTAGCACCTTTGTCGCAATCTAGCCCCAGAAATTCTAAAACGTCAAAGATATTTTGAACAAATTCGCGCCGGTATCTGCCAAGGTCATAATCATCAATCCTTAGGTGCAAAACGCCGCCCAGCGAGCGCGTCAGAAGATACGTCAAGATGAAGTTGTAGGCGTTGCCAGCGTGCAGGTAGCCGCTTGGTGTCGGAGCTATGCGAGAGACTATGCCACCAAATGGTGGCAAATAGTCATTAATCCCTTGGTCTAGCCTCATTTACTCTTAAAGTGCGTCCGCCAAGTTCTTTTTCATTTAGTGCGTCGATCGCCTTTTGGCCCTCATTCGCGTCGTCCATTTCAACAAATCCAAAGCCCTTTGAGCGGTCTGTCTCTCTATCTTTTACGATTTTTGCGCGCCTTACTTCACCAAATTGTGCAAAAGCTTCCTTCAACTCTGCCTCTGTCGTTCTATACGACAAATTTCCTACATAAATGTTCACAGGATTATTCCTTAAAAAAATTATCGATCTGATCGATTAGAGAAATAATAGCTTATTTCCGTCAAAAAGATGTAAAAACCAAGAAAAATATTACAATTTTTTAAAAAATATCCTTAAATGCAACAAATCGCAACAATACGGCATTATAATATCTATCACTAAACAAAATTTATCCTTAAGTTTAAGTAGAATAATTAAATAAAAAATTACAATTTTTTTATAAACTATTTATAAAGTAAATCATTTTTTACTTTATGGTAAGCCTCTTCGCCAAGCAAATTTTTCACTATAAAAAGCGCAAATTCCATAGAAAAAGCTGGTCCCTTGCCAGTGATGATGTTTTGATCTTTTAGCACGTTTTTATCGCTCACGTAGCCTCTTTTGTCGCTTCTTACATTTTCTTCAAAGCCAGGATAGCAGACAAAATGCTCTTTAAGCACACGAGCTCGCTCAAGCACCATAGGAGCGGCACAAATGGCACAAATTAGCTTACCTTTTTTGTCAAATTCTTGCAAAATTTCTCTTAGTTTGGTGTCATTTGCGAGATTTTCTGCACCAGGCAGACCTCCTGGAAGCACGATCGCATCATAGCCTAGCTCCTCCACCTCACGAAGTGTGACATCAGCTTTTACGCTTATGTTGTGAGCACCCCTGATCTGCACGTCCTTCAAGCTAGCGATAGATGCTATAGCTCCAGCTCTACGCAAAACATCGACGGAGGTTAGTGCCTCGATCTCCTCAAAACCATCAGCTAGGATTACGGCTACCTTTTTCATAAAATCGTCCTTTCTCGTGTTATCTGTTTGTTAGGATAAATTTTATATAATCAAAGCTTATTTCACAAGAAAGGACAGAGCATGCAAGTAAAAATTATTTACTGCAACTCTTGAAACTATCGTCCGGTAGCTTCTCGTGTAGAAGATGAAATAAAAGCGAACTTTAGTGATGCAAGAGTCGAGTTGGTTGTAGGAGACGGTGGAAATTTCATCGTCGAGGTTGATGGAAACGTTATCTTTTCTAAAAAAGATCGCATCGGAAACGATGAGTCAAGGTTCCCACACGGCGAAGAGATCACAACTCTTATAAACAAATATCTCAAAGAAAAGTCGGCTTAATGCTAACTAGCGGGGCAGGCAACTGCCTCGTTCTTCCATCAAATTTACTCTTTAAAATTTATCTCATCTTGTTTATATTTTCTAAGTAGCTCGTTTATCTGATTTTGAAATTTCTCCCATCTTGCCTCGCTGCCGTGCTTTGCGTAAAGCATCTTGGCATGTGAGATCAAAATTTCACTTTTATCTTTTATCAAAAGATATTCGTAGAGTTGATTTATCGTTGCAAGACCATTTTGTTCGAGCATTAGCTCTATTAAATTTTCCTCCGAGCTATTTTGCCCCAAAAATTTAAAAACAAAGCCAAGGTCGTTTGCTAAATTTTCATAAATTTCTTCCACGTCACTATCTAGCTCTAGCTCGTAGTGCGCCAAGGCTGTCTTTGAAATTTCATGCGCTCTAGCTCTAAAATGACACTCATACTCTTTTGGCTTGCTAAGTGCTTCTTTACCAAGGGTAGCCTCTATAAATGAGCCATAAATGCCACAATTTATATAAAATCTCGTGTACTCTGAGTCATTCCAGCTACTTTTTTGAAAATTTACAACGCAGGTAAAATTTGGAGTATTTTTGTAGAAATTTAAAGCGCTCTTGCTAAAGCCATTATCCTTAAATAGCGGCTTTAGCAAAGCTACAAGCTCGTCAAATTTCTCTTTCATAAATTTAACGTGCCAAATACGTGGTTATTTATTTGCGCGCTCGATGTACTCACCACGAACTGTATCAACGCGGATGACCTCGCCTTCTAGTACGTGAAATGGTATCTGAACTACCGCGCCACTCTCAAGAGTAGCTGGCTTTTTGCCACCTTGTGTATCGCCCTTGAAATTTGGTGGAGTCTCAACTATCTTTAGCTCGACTACTTGTGGCACTTCAACGCCGATCGCATTGCCGTTGTGAAATAAAATTTCAACCATCATGCCATCGATCATCCACTTTTTAACATCACCCACATCCTCATCGCTGATCGCAACTTGCTCGTAAGTAGTCGTGTCCATAAACTGGCAGAACTCGCCGTCGTCATAGAGATACTGCATCTCTTTCTCTTCAAGATGCGGTTGCTCACACTTGTCACCTGCGTGAAAAGTCTTTTCAAGAACCTTTCCATCGACAAAAGATTTGATCTTTGCACGAACAAAAGCTGCACCCTTGCCCGGTTTAACGTGTTGATATTCTACGATTTTATAAGGAACGCCATCGATCTCGATCTTTAGTCCCTTTTTTAGATCGCCCATTGAATATGAAGCCATTTTTTATCCTTTCAAATTTGTTTATATAACTGCGTATTGAGCCCAAACACAAGCTTCAAGTGCGTTTAATCTCTCTAGCGTTTCTATTTTTATATGTTCATCGACCAAGATGACCGCAAGCGCCATGCCGTGCTCATCTCTGCCAAGACGGAAGTCTGCAATGTTTATCTTCTCGTCAGCCAAAATTTTACTGATCTGAGCGATAACGCCCGGTACGTCGTGATTTTTGAAGATAATCATCTTACCTTTTGGTTTAAAGTCAGTCTTAAAGCCATTTACGGTTACGATGCGCTGTTGATTTTCACCAAAGACCGTGCCACCAACGCTTACGATGCCATTTTCAGTAGTAAGACGAACCGTGATCTTATTTTTAAAGATACTATCTCCACCTGTGCTAGTTTCAGTAGTTATGCCTTTTTCGTCGCATAAAAATTTAGCATTTACATAGTTTATCGCGTCGCCAAGACTCTCTTTTAAAGCACCAACTATGGCAAATGTTAGCATTGAATTTGCATATTCGCCAATCTGCCCGTGAGTCTCTATACGGATAGCTTTGATGGCACTTTTGTTTATCTGAGCTGCAAGAAATGCCATCTTGCTTGTAAGATCAATATAAGGCTCAACAAACGGCGGTAGATCTTCTGTTTTTATAGGTAAATTTAAAGCGTTTGGATAGCTTATACCACGTGCTGCCAAGATAGCTTGCTCAACTGCCTCTACTGCAATGTTGCGCTGCGACTCAAGGGTATTTGCTCCAAGATGTGGCGTGACGCTTACATTATTTAGATCAAGAAGCGGATGACTTGTTGCTGGCTCTTTTGTAAAAACGTCGATACCAGCAAAAGCTACCTTGCCGCTTTTTAACCCCTCATAAAGCGCCTCTTCGTTATAAAGGCCGCCCCTAGCGCAGTTTATAAGTCTTACGCCATCTTTCATCTTTGCTATCTCTTTAGCGCCGATCATATCGGTTGTCTCTTTGGTCTTTGGAGTGTGGATCGTGATAAAGTCGCACGCCAAGATATCGTCAAAATTTTTAGTATAAGTGCCGCCCATATCGATGACCTTAGATGGATCTATATATGGGTCGTAGGCAATGATATCCATGCCAAAAGCTTTAGCACGAGCTGCTACTCTTGAGCCGATGTTGCCAAAGCCGATCACGCCTAGTTTTTTCTTAAACAGCTCAACCCCATACCACTTCTCACGCTTCCAAATTCTATCTAGCTTTAGATCGTTGTGAGCGTATTCAAGTGATCTTGCAGCTGCTAGCATGTGAGCCATAGTTAGCTCAACTGCTGCGATAGTATTTGCAGTCGGGACATTCATAGCGATGATGCCTCTTCTTGAGCAGCCATCTATATCAACATTATCCACGCCAACACCAGCTCTAACGATAGCTTTTAGTTTTTTACCAGCTTCTAAAAACGCCTCATTTACCTCGGTCGAGCTTCTAGTGATCGCCACATCAGCCTCGCCTAAAATTTTTAAAAGCTCGTCTTTTGGAATATTAACTGCGTCTATTATATTTATATCTTGCTCTTTTTTTAAAAGCTCAAAACCTACTGGGTGTATCGCATCGCAAACAATGATAGTTTTCATAATTTTACCTCTCTTACACTTGAGTGGATGTCGTAAACTCTTAGCTGCAGTATTATATTTTGAAGCAACTTTGAGTCTTGAGTATTTAAAAAGATCTGGCTTTTGGCGCCGTCCTTTACAACAGTGAAATCAACCTCGCTACTTCGCAAAGTCTGCATCAAACAAAACATAGAATAGATGTCGTTTTTATCTATCATAAGTTCATATGCTGTGATCTTTGGCTTTTCTATCTTAGGTCGGTTGTATTCTATAAAAATTTCGTTTACAGGCAATACGTAATCTTTTTTCTTAATAGTTGCCAGCTCGTTGATCCAGTTTTCACTGCCGGCTGTATTTTTGGTTATATTTTGCTCGTTTGTTATATTGTTTTCAGGGGTCTGGCTGAAATTTACACTTGCAAATTTAACAAGATAAACTCCAACCAAACCTAATATCACAAAGAGCAGAACAACTACTGATAAAAGCGTGCGTCTGCCCATTTATACTAGCGTAATTGTTCTTTTATAATGTCGCCAAGTGTTACTTTGTCATCGTTGTCGTTGATCTCATTTAACACTTCACGCTCTTTTTGTTTTGCTAAACGGCGTATGCTTAGGCGAATTCTATTTTTCTTCTCATCGATAAATGCGATAGCAGCCTCGATCTCATCGCCGATCTTTAATGTGCTAGCATCTACGCTACCTAGATCTTCTTTGCGGATTAGCGCATCGACGTTATCGCCAAGCTCAACAAATACGCCAAACTCTTTAATGTCACGGATCGTTCCTTTTACAATGTCGCCTACACTAAATTTATTAGCAAATGCTTAAACTGGGCTTTGTTTTAGATCTTTTAGGCTTAGAGAAATTTTTTGCTCAGCGCTGTCTATTTTGATGATCTTCACTTCTAGCTCGTCGCCAGCTTTGAACATATCTTTGCATTTGTCGTTTCTATCCCAAGAAGCGTCTTCATTGTGTAGCAAGCCCTCAACGCAGCCTACTCTAACAAAAGCACCAAAATTTGTGATGGTTGTCACAACGCCTTTTACTACGTCACCCTCTTTAAATTTAGCTTTAAATTCATCAAATGGCTTTGGAAGTAAATTTTTAAGGCTCACTCTTAAGCGGTGTCCTTTTGCGTCTATTTCGATAACCTCAACATCGATCTCTTGGCCTTCACTGATGTGATCTTTTGGATTTTTGATATTTTTATCCCATGAAATTTCAGATATGTGTAAAAATCCTTCAATATCATTTCCAAGATCGACAAATGCGCCATAAGGCTCGATGTTGCTAACTGTTACTTTTATAGTGTCGCCAACTTCTAGGCCGTCGCTTATGATCTCTTCCCAAGGATCTGGAGTAGCTGCCTTGATAGATAGAGATAGATGGCGTTTTTCGTTGTCATAGCTGATAACTTTAACTAAAACTTTATCGCCTTCTTTGTATAGCGAGCTAGGATTTACTGGGCCTTTGTAGCTTATCTCGCTGTAATGCACAAGTCCGTCTACACCGCCAACATCAACAAACATACCATAAGTTGTGATCTTTTTAACTGTGCCCTCTATAACGCTATCGTTTTCTACTATATTTGATAGGGCTTCTTTGCGTTTTTTGCGGTCGTCATCTAAAATTTTCTTTCTTGAGACAACGATGCTATTCTCTTCTTTATCGACTTTTATAACTCTTACTTTGTATGATTTTCCAACTACGCCCTCAGCATTTTTAAATCCACTGTGCGTTCTTGGTAAGAAAAATTCTACGCCATTTGCGTCTTGAGTGATAAAACCACCTTTATTTTTTCCAACTACTTTTACGTCGATTTCGCCAGAATTTTCAGGATCGTAAGCTTCAATGAAAGCTTTAACTTTCTCTTTTCTAAGTGCTTTTTTGTGCGACACTATAGGTCTTCCATTTCTTGATCCAGTTATTACAACTTTGATCGTATCGCCAACTTTATGCGTCAGGTTGCCGTTTGCGTCAGTGATCTCAGAAACATTTAAAATGCCTTCTGACTTCTTGCCAACGTCGATTAAAACCTCATCACCATTGATACTGACGATCTTTGCGTCACTATCTTCTTCAGTCTTTTTAAAAGACTCCTCTAACATCGCAGCAAAATCGATATCTTCGATATCTTCGTCTTTTGCTTTTCCTAATTGAACACTTTTGTTCACAGCCATCTTGATCCTTTAAATTTTATTATGCCAGTAGAGGCAAATTGGCTTATTATAGTTAATTGTGGCTTTAGCTAGGATAAATTTTATACTTTTTTGATTCTATCGACGACTTTTTGTATGATCCAGTCAGGTGTGCTAGCCCCCGCACTTATACCACACAAATTTTTGCCATCAAACCATGATCTCTCAAGCTCTTCTTCGCTTTCTATTAGGTAGCTATCTTCGCAGAAATTTTTAGATATTAGGTAGAGTTGTTTTGTGTTTGAGCTGTTTTTTCCGCCGATTATTATCATCACGTCAGCTCTTTTTGCTAAATTTTTAGCAGCCTCTTGATTTTCAAATGTCGCGTTGCAGATCGTGTTAAAAACGCGCAGCTCTTTTACATGAAGCATGAGATAGTTTGCGATCTGCATAAATTTCTCAACTTTTCTAGTAGTTTGGCTAACGAGCGCGACCTTTTGCTTAAATTTAACGCCCTCTAGCTCGCTCTCTTCAAGTACGACATAGACATTGCCCTTGGCATACGACTTCACCCCTTTTACCTCTGGGTGATGCATGTCGCCAAAGATCACCACATCATAGCCCTCTTCGCTCATTTTTTCGCAAATTTGTTGTGGCTTTGTCACAAACGGGCAAGTTGCGTCGATCACTTTTATATCAGTCTTTTTTAGCTCTGCAAGGTCGTTTTTAGTGATGCCATGAGTGCGGATGATCGCCTTTTTCTCATCTTTTAGCTCATCTATGCCCTCAAGCGTCTTTACATTGTAGTTTTTCTCAAGCCTATTTATCTCTTCGTTATTGTGGATGAGCGGACCGATAGTTGCGGCATCTCCAGCATTTTCAGCTATCTTTATCGCCCTTTTTACACCAAAGCAAAATCCATAACTACTAGCAAGCTCAATCTTCAACTCTAGCTCCCATTTTCTTTAAAATTTCAGCAAAATTTGGAAACGAAGTGGCGATAAATTCGCTCTTTTCTATCTGCATGCCACATTTTAGCCCAAGTATGGCAAAGCTCATGGCAATCCTGTGATCTCCGTGGCTATCTATCGTGGCAAATTTAGCCTCAGAGCCATTTATGATAAAGCCATCTTCTAGCTCACTAGCATCGACACTGCACTGCTTTAGCGCATTTATAGTGACAGCTATCCTGTCGCTCTCTTTTACGCGAAGCTCTTTTGCATTTGTTAGCTTGCTTTGACCCTTAGCGCAGGCAAATGCGATGGCTAAAGCTGGGGCTTCATCGATGAGCCACGAGATATTTTCGCTAACCTCTACACCTTTTAAATTTGGCGAGTATCTAACCTCAATATCGCCGATATCTTCGTATTTGCTTGAGGTTTTGTGAAATTTTATCTCAGCGCCCATTTTTTCTAAAACTCTGTAAGCTTCGATGCGAGTTTTATTTAGCAAGATATTTTTTAAAATGATATGCGAATTTGGGATGATTAGAGCTGCGACCGCGAAGAAAAATGCCGAGCTTGGGTCATTTGGCACATCTATATCAAGTGGTGAAAACGGTGATCTCATCGGCTCTAGAGTGATCTCTAGCTCGTCACGCTTTATATTAGCTCCCATGCCTATAAGCATGCGCTCAGTGTGATCTCTGCTTAGCTCTGGCTCGCTAAATTTGCAGCCATTTGAGTAAAGAGCCGCTAGCAAAAGCGCGCTTTTTACCTGAGCTGAAGCGATCTTGCTCTCAAAACTAAATCTTTCAAATTTAGTCCCTCTTATACAAAGAGGAGCGTTGTTTGCGTTGTTTGCGCCATCTATCTTTGCACCCATCTCATTTAGAGGCTTTGCTATCCTTGCCATCGGGCGAGAATTTAAGTATTTATCGCCACTTAGCACGAAAAAGCCCTTCTGTGCGGCTAGTAATCCCATAAAAAGCCTCATAGCCGTGCCCGAGTTTCCACACTCTAAAATTTCATTTGGCTCTTTTATCTTTTGTGGTGGAGTGATCACTATCTCAGCGCCGTTATCCTCTACCTTTGCGCCCAAAAGCCCAACTATTTTTAAGGTATTTAGCGTGTCCCCTGCTCTTAGATAGTTTCTAACACGAGATGGTTTGTCGCTTAAAAGCGAAAATATCGCGCATCTATGCGAGATAGACTTATCAGCTGCGATGTCGTCGATAGTTAAATTTAGACTTTTTTCTAGTGGATAAATTCTCATCTTATACCGATATTTAGCTTCTCTTTTAGCTCGCTTAAAATTTTATCCATAAGCGCGTTTATATCGTCATCTTCAAGCGTTTTTTCCATATCTTGGAATGTAAATTTAAGGCTAAGGCTGATCGCGCCGTTTAGTTTTGCATCTTTATAGATATCAACCGGCAAGAACTCTTTTAGCTCTTTTAAATTTAGCCCTCTTATGCACTCATAAATTCGTCCAGCCTCGAAATTTTCAGGCACGATGAGACTAAGATCTCTTGTTGTGCTTTGAAATTTAGAGTATGGCACTGCAAGGATTGGCTCAAATTTAAGCTTCGCAAAGTCTATCTCGCAAACATAAGTTTTTGGTAGATCTCTTTTTGCCTCTACTCTCGCATCGACTCTGCCGATATAGCCGATCTTTTCGCCATTTTGATAGATGTGTGCCTGCTCGTATGGGCTAAGATATGAGATCTCTCGGCAAGGTTTTAGCTCAAATTTGCCTATGACATTTTGCACCATTGCCGCAAATGCGTAGAAATTTGCCTCTTCGCCCTTTGCGCCGTTTATCAGCGTTGGCTCTTTTAAAAGCCCTGATACGACAAATCCTAAATTTAAACCTTGATTTGCATTTTCGTCAAAGACTTCGCCAAGCTCAAAAAGCCTAACTGAGCGCTTTGAGTTTTTGATATTTTTCTCGCTCGAGCTTAGAAGGTGATTAACAAGTGCTGGTCTAAGCGTGTTTAGCTCGTTGTTTATAGGATTTAGTATCTTGATCTTGCAAGGCTTGAAATTTAGCTCACTTAGCTCATCAAGGCTGTCAAATACGTAGTGCACGCTTTCAAAAAAGCCATTATCAGCTGCACGGCGCCTTAAATTTAAAGCATTTTTATAGTCAAAATATGTCTTATTTAGCCTATTTTTCTCAGAGAAATTTAGCGGCGTTGAGGCTATATTGTCGATGCCTATTATCCTTACGATCTCCTCGCAGATATCATGAGAATTTACGATATCATGGCGAAATAACGGCACTTTTACGTTAAAGCTCTCTTGCTCAACATTTACCGCGATCTCAAAGCCAAGTTTCTTTAAAATTTTAACGACATCGTTTCTAGCAACCTCTTGACCGATCATATTTTTAAGCTCACCAAGTGAGATGCTAAGCGTGATAGGCTCGGTGTTTAGAAGTGATTGTTGTGAGCCAGCAAAAAGGCTTAGACTATCTTTAAAGCCAGCTAGCCTTTTAAAAAGATAGTCCGCCCCGTAAGCTAAATTTGGCTCGCTACCACGGCTTGAGCGATAAACCTGATCGCCTTTTGGTAAATTTTTATTTTCAAAAATGGCTTTTGAGACAACATCTGGTTTTACGTAGCTAGCCTCTACCAAGATCACCTTTGAGCCCTCATCGACCCTAGCCTCATCGCTTTGGTAAATTCCAGCAACGCCTAAATTTTTATCCTCACAAAAGACCACGCACTCGCCATTTTCGCCATTTTTGATGTCAAAAACTGCTTTTTCGCCCTCGCCCACAAGCTTAGCGTGATCATAAGCTCTAAACAAGACGCCCGTGCAAAATGTCGCGTATTCAAGCAGTCTTTCTACTAAATTTGTCTTTTGACAATCAATTAAAGCTAGCCTCAAGCGAGTTAATAAATTTTCACTTAATGCATTTTTTAGCTCAAATGCTTTATACAAAAACGAGCCATTTACCTTATCTTCGGTTCGCACAGATGCGATCCTGCCGATGCCTAGTAAATTTTCGCTATCTTCATTTTCGTGACTATCTTTCATATTTAGATCAAGTGCGGTGCAAATTTCTCTTGCGATGCCGTGTAAATTTTGGCAGTCGCCCCTGTTTGCTGTGACATCAACCTCGATGATCACATCTTTAAAAGCTTCAAATTCGCCAAGGCTTGTGCCAAGTTTTAGCTTGCCGATACTCTCATCAAGTGGCAAAATGCCGTCATTTGTCTTAGGTAGTCCTAGCTCAGTTGAAGAGCAGATCATACCGCATGACTCGATGCCTCTTAGCTTTGCCTTTTTGATCTCAAGACCATTTGGCATCGTCGTGCCAATGAGCGCGACTGGCACAAACTGACCAGCCTCGACGTTTTTAGCCCCACACACGATCTGAAGCGTTTCGCTGCCAACATCAACCTGACAAACGCTTAGCTTATCGGCGTCTGGGTGCTTTTCTCTACTTTTTACGTAGCCAACTACGATGCTCTTTGGTAAATTTATCTCTTTATAGCTATCAACTTCTAAACCGATTGAATTTAATGTCTTTGAAAGTGTCTCGCCGCTAACCTCGCTAAGATCGATCCACTCGTTTAACCAATGCTTTGAAATTATCATTTAAACTGCTCCAACAATCTTAAATCTCCCTCAAAAAGTGACCTTAGATCAGGCACTCTATGAAGCAACATCGCAAATCTCTCAACCCCAAGGCCAAAGGCATATCCACTTACATTTTTATAGCCAACTGCCTTAAATACATTTGGATCCACGACGCCGCATCCAAGCACCTCAAGCCAAGTAGTCTGCTTGCACACCCTGCAGCCCTTGCCGTGGCAGAATATACAACTAATATCAACCTCTGCGCTAGGCTCCGTAAATGGAAAGAAGCTAGGACGAAAACGCACTTCAACGTCGCCAAATATGTGCTTTAAAAAGCCCTCTAGCATTGATTTTAAATTTGCAAAGCTAACTTTCTCAGCATCCTCCACCACAAGACCTTCTACCTGGTGAAACATCGGTGTATGCGTTAAGTCCATATCTCGTCTAAAGACCGTACCTGGCGCTATCATGCGAATAGGCGGCTTTTGATTTAACATAGTTCGCACCTGAACTGGGCTCGTATGCGTCCTTAAAAGTCTAAAATCATCTAGGTAAAATGTATCTTGCATATCCCTTGCTGGGTGGTATTTTGGTAAATTTAGCGCCTCAAAGTTGTGAAAATCATCTTCTATAAGCGGCCCAGTCTCAAGCGAGAAATTTAGAGCTAAAAAGTACTCAATTATCTTATCCATCGTGGCCATCACTGGGTGCAGCGCCCCACTAGCAACAGGCTCGTTAAAGAGCGTGATATCAGCGGCCTCTTTTTTCATCTTACTATCTATTTCTTGCTCGCTAAGCTCGGCCTTTTTAGCTTCTATAAGCGCGCTTAGCTCATCTCTTTGCTTGTTTAAATTTGCTGCAAATTCCTTTTTCTCGTCCTCGTCAAGCTCTTTTAGCTTTGCAAAGCCTTGCGCCAAGATACCCTTTTTGCCAAAAATTTCTACCCTGACCTTCTCCAGATCATCAAGAGTTGAAATTTCATTTTTGATTTTGTTAATGAAATCTTGCAATTTTTTACCTTTATGAATTTTTGCATCGATTTTATAGAAAAAGAGTTAAAATCAAGATAAAAAGCGCGAAATTTAAGCACACTTTGATATAATTTCTCAAACTTTCAAAGGAGCTAAAATGACCATATTTGAAAAGATCGTTGCTGGTGAAATTCCTTGCAACAAAGTGCTTGAAAGCGAGAAATTTCTAGCTTTCAACGACATCAACCCAAAAGCGCCAATCCACATCCTCATCATCCCTAAAAAACACTACAAAAACTTCCAAGAGATGGACCCAGTTTTGATGGGTGAGATGACTAAATTTATCCAAGAAGTGGCGAGCTTAATGGGCGTTGATAAGAGCGGATACCGTCTCATAACAAACTGCGGTGAAAACGGCGGTCAAGAGGTCATGCACCTACACTTTCACCTACTTGCTGGTGCAAAGCTTGGCTGGAGCGAAGGCGTAGCTGATCCACAAAGCACATTTTAATCCAAATTTAGACTCTTTTTGAGTCTAAATTCTTTAAATTTTTACTTCAAACATCTAAATTTAAATAAATTTACTTCCTAGCAGCTTTTACCGCTTCAAGTAGCTCTTCAAAGCCTGCTTTACTTGAGTGCTCAACATCTTTTAGTATCTCGACACCTGCTAAATGTCCCTTATCTTTATCAGCAAAAATCGCCATAGCCTTATCTAGTCCGTGATGGACATTTTCGTGGTGCGCAGCTATGCTTGAGAGGGTTCTTGGATCTTTTATGATGGTATTTTTCACATCTTTTTCATACCACTTGCCAAATCTACACTCATGCACGTCTTGAATTTTATTTATCTCGCCAAGCAAGACGCCTCGGTAGCCATTTAGCTTCATATTGATGTGATCTATCTTGCCGTTACTGACATTGACCTCGTTTGTTACGTTTAACGCTTGATTTAGGATGTTTTGCGTGTTGGCATTTACGCTTGAGATGTTGCCCTCAAAGCCACCTAAAATTTGCATCGCATTTGCTGAAATTTTAGAGAAATTCTCACTCATTTCGATCATTGTGTTCGCACTTTGTTTAAGGCCATTTATATTTACTTCAACCTCAAGTGTCGCCTTTTGCGTGCGCTCTGCAAGCTTTCTAACCTCATCTGCAACAACTGCAAAGCCACGTCCATGTTCGCCTGCACGAGCCGCCTCGATAGCAGCATTTAGCGCTAGCAAATTTGTCTGATCTGAGATGTCTTTTATGAGATTTATGATCTCAACGATAGAATTTACGCTTCCATCAAGCGAAGAGGCATCGTTTGAGAGATCGCCGCTCATCTGGCTCACTTGCTCGATCGAGCTTAAAATTTCAGCCGTTTGAGACTTGAGCTCGCCTGTTTCTTTGAAGGTTTTTTCATTTAAATGGTTTATATTTTCAAGCATTTTTAGATTTTCTTCGATGGTTGATTGCAAGAAATTCATACCATCTTGATAGCTAGTAAGCAGCAAATTTACAGCCTCTTGCTTATCCTTAGCTTGATCTTTTGGCTCGCAAGTTTTGGCATTTTTTAGCTCATTTTTAAGTGCTAAAATTTCAGCCTTTAAAGCTTCATTTTCTCTTTCTAAAGCTTCATTTTTACTGCCAAGCTCTTTATTTTTGCTGTCAAAAAACATTTTTCATCCTTTAAAATTTGTAAATTATGCGTAATTATAATTAAAATTCTACTATATGGTTGTAAATTTCAAATTTTTTATATTTTTTTCTCTTTAAACCACTTTTTGATTTCATCAATCCAATCCAAACTTTTAACACTACTATTTTGAGCTATTTCAACATATTTTTTAGCAAATTCTATTTTTCTATATCCGCTTTTTTGATCAAAAAAATCTTTTAGTATTTTTCTGTCATCATCTCTTAGATTAAAACAAAAGTGCGAATTAAGAAACTTTTCGTTTTTAAAATTTTTTACATCTTCAAGTATAGCAGCGATATCTTTGTCTTCGGTATATTTTTTTAATGTTTCAATAAAAACAATACCATCCAAACAGTCCTCTATTTCCGTTTTCATTTCATAATCATTGCTACTTACATCAACCAAAGACGTTTTTTGATCATTACTTTTATTTAAAATTCTTTTTGCAACCATATTGTTTTTATATTTGTCATCACAAATGAGTTGCTCACTCTTGCCGTCGCTATCTATTAAACAATAGATTTTCCCCTTTATATTATTTTTTTCTTCCATTGGTAACATTAAGTATTTATAAATTTTTATAACTTCAGAAGCTCCACCGACTGGCAATATTCTTAAATTATTCCTTTCTACTAAATCTTTAAAATAGAAGTCAAAATAAATTTTATCAGAGCTGCCTTCGCAAATTAGCCAATTATATGGTTCATCGAGCCTTACTGATGAAACAATTGATTGGACCAAGTCATAAACACTTTTAAGCTGAACATCATCAGGCATTTGAGCATGGTTTTGCTTGTTGATCTGTTTTAATTCCTCTCTATAGTTATACAAATCAAATGTATTAAAGTTAAATCTAATATTTTCATTCATAGTTTTTTTAGAAAGAAAGTGAGCATTTGCATTCATTGCAACTGGCAAGAATCCATACCAATGTGTAGTAATTATAACTTGTGCCTTACTTTGAGAAATCCTTATTAATTTTTCAAATTGAGAAAAATTTTTAGATAAATTTAAAGACGACTCTGGTTCATCTACGGCAAGTATAATTTCTTTATCGTCTATAGCTTGACTATCTAATAAAGCTGTTGCAACATCTATAAGTGACTGCCTTTTTTCTCCTGAACTTAATCTGTCTGCTTTTATTTTATCGCCATCTATTATTTTGTGTAATATTCTAATTGAAAAAAATAACTCTATAACCTTATCTATTAATTCTTTCATAGTAATATTGGTTCTATTTGACGGGCTCTTGTAGGCATAAAGATTTAAAAGTTTTTTCTCCAAAATATCAACAAAGTTATTCAAATCTTTGTTGATACGCTTTAGATTTTTCTCTTCGATAATGTTTGTTATTTTAGCACTAATATCTGTTCCAATTAGTTTTTGCATATTATCAGTCTCGAGTTTTGTAAACTCTTCTATCCCGGCTTCAACAGGCATATAAATATACGAATAGTAACTTTTAATTATGCTGTTTAGTTTCTCAAATTTTTTTCTTAACTCTCTGTTTTTACTATCTTCATTATCCTCTTCATTGTCGTTTTCTTGACTACTATAGTCTAAGTTAAATGCATTTGCAATTAAGCCATCAAATGATCCAAAATATGATTTTTCACCTTTATCATAGCCTATTCCAGAAACAACAAAGAAATGGGTTTCTTTGTATTTATTAGCAATAATTTTTAAATCATTTTTAATAAAGTCGATAACATCTTCATGTATGCCCTTTGGTAGCTTTGAATCATCAATGTTGTAAAAGTATTCACTAATCTTTTCTATACTTTGCAGAGTTTCACCATCACCCTTTGTTAATAATCTAACTTTATTTTTTTCAAGCAAGTTTAAAATAACTATGTAAGGCCTACCTGGTCCAGAAAGACTAACTCCTTTATGGTAGTTCCACTCTCTGCCATTAAAATATGTGTCGAGGGCTTCCAAAATTGAGCTTTTTCCTACACCGTTGTCGCCAATATAAGCTATAAAATTATGATTGGCGGTAACAGGTATATATCTAATTCCATTGTATATCTTGTAATTCTTTAATAAAATTCCGACAATCATTTGATTTCTCCTCGATTTTCCAACCAAGTCTCTAAAATTTCTATCTGCTCATCTACACTTTTATTTGACGTGCCGCCTTTTGAAGTGCGGGCCTCTTTTGAAGCGTGAAGATCTAGAAATTTAATGGCATTTTCATCTAAATTTTCATCGACACTTTTTAGCTGCTCTTTGTTTAGCTCGCTTAGATCAAGCCCCAAGCTTTCAGCCTTTGCCACAGCTTTTCCGGTGATAAAGTGCGCCGTTCTAAATGGGATATTTTTCTCACGCACTAGATAGTCTGCCAGATCAGTTGCACTTAGATGCCCTATTTTTGTCGCTTTTAGCATATTTTTTTCATTAAATTTAGCCGTTTTTATCATCTCATTTAGGATAGTAACCGAGCTTAAAATGGTCGCAACGCTATCAAAAACACCCTCTTTATCTTCTTGCATATCTTTATTGTAAGCAAGTGGCAAGCCTTTCATAGTAGTTAGCAGTGCTACTAAATTTCCATTTACACGCCCAGTTTTACCGCGTATAAGCTCAGCGACGTCTGGGTTTTTCTTTTGAGGCATGATGGAGCTGCCTGTACTATAAGCGTCGCTAATGCTTACAAAGCCAAATTCTTGCGAGCTCCAAAGTATGAGCTCCTCGCAAAGTCTAGAAGCGTGCGTCATAAAAACGCTAATGTTAAATAAAATCTCCAGCGCAAAGTCGCGGTCACTCACGCTATCCATCGCATTTTGCGTGCAGCCTGCAAAGCCAAGCTCGCTTGCAACGATGCTCCTATCTATCTTGTGCGGCGTGCCTGCAAGGGCTACTGAGCCAAGCGGACTTAGGTTGTTTCGCTCATACGAGCTAACAAATCGCTCAAAATCCCTTTTAAACATAAACGCGTATGCTAGCAAATGGTAGCTAAGGCTTACTGGCTGAGCATGCTGAAGGTGCGTGTAGCCTGGCATTAGCGTATCTTTGTGGTTTTTGGCTAAATTTGTAAGCGTGGTGATGAGCTCTTTGATGAGAGATGAAATTTCTAAATTTTTCTTCAAAACATAAAATTTAAAATCAAGTGCGACTTGGTCATTTCTACTTCTAGCTGTGTGCAGCCTGCCACCAAGCTCGGCGCCGATGATCTCACTAAGTCGCTTTTCAACGGCCATATGGATATCCTCGTCCTCTATCTTAAAAGCAAATTTACCAGCTCTTATCTCAAATAAAACCTCATCAAGCCCTTTTATGATCGCCTCTGACTCATCTTTTTTCAAAATTTCACAAATTCCAAGCATTTTAGCATGCGCCTTACTGCCAGCGATATCCTCTTCAAAAAGATTTTTATCAAAATTTATAGAAGCGTTAAATTCCTCAAGCAACTTCGAGCTAGCCTCGCTAAATCTGCCCTCCCACATCTTTTTATGTGCATTTTCGTCTTTTTTCATAGCTTTGCCTTTGATTAGTTTTGTGTGATTTTAACAAAAAGGTGCTTAACTAGGCTTTTTAAGAGTGTTTTATCAAATAAATTTTTGATCTAAAAATAGAAATGTAATATAAAAATTATGCTAGAGTATCATAATAGTTATAAATATAATTTAATTTTAAGGTTATTAAAATATAATTCTCACTGCAACTTTTTAAAAACTATTTCAAGTTTTTTGATTTTATGCCGATATAGTTTTAAATGAATAAATAAACCAAGAAAGGAAGGACGATATGCAAATAGATGCAAATATGAACTCAAATGTTTTCTATCATAATGGCTACACATCTATATCATCAAGTAGCGCTAAAACCAGCATATTAGTATCTTCTGGCTATGGTACAAAAGATATCGTTAGAAGTAATGATGTGCATGTCGAACAAAGAGAAGAAGTTAGACAAAAACCTACAATTATTAGAAAAGAAGATGTCACAGAGTTACAAAAAAATTTAGAAAAATTACAAGATCAAAGAAGCGATATAGCTGATCAAATTTCAAGCATCCAGCACCTGAAAGATCGTGATTCTATGCAGATGCTTCATCATCTAAATTTAGAACAATCAAGCATTCAGAATAACATTTTAAGTATTAAAACTCAGATGACAGAAATGGTACAGGCTTAAGACTAAGCCTTACCGATAATAATTTTTAAAACCAAACAAAAATCCTCTAAAAAGTATCCCATTGACTTATAGAAGTTACTGTTAGCATTTTGTTCAAGCTCTTTTGCAAGTTGCTCGGCATATGGCAAGAAAAAAGAGAGGCTAAAAGCAGCAAGAAGCTGCATAGACTCTTTTGTCGCCTCTTTTTTTAATATATTTGCTATCAAAATGAGCTGATTTGAGATGCTATCAACCACGCCCATTTTTGGTTCAAAATTTATTGCCTTATAAAATTGTGCCAAATCATCTTTTGCACTTGAAAAATAGTAGCTTGCTTTAAATTTTGCCTTTAAAATGACAAAATCATCACACAGAGCCGCACTGCTCTCATCTTTGATAAATTTAGCGTAAAACTCATTTCCTTTTACGTTCGCATCACTCTTTGTCTGCGTTATCCACGCACTTGTCTTTTTGATACGCATAAAAGATGAGACACCCAAGATGCCATTAAAATTTGTAGCAAGTGCAGCTGCTACGACGCTGTAAAGCTCTCCAAGTCTCAAATTTAATCCTTAAGCTTCAAATATCTAAGTCTAAGCGCATTTAGCACAACAGTGACCGAGCTTAAGCACATCGCCATAGAGCCATAAACTGGGCTTAGAAGCAGTCCAAATACTGGATAGAGCACGCCAGCAGCCACTGGTATGCAAATGGCGTTATACATAAATGCCCAAAACAAATTCTCTTTTATGTTAGCAATAGTCGCATTTGCAAGCTTTACAAGCCCACTTACGCCACGCAGATCGTTTTTTACAAGCACGATATCGCCAGCTCCTTTAGCGATGTCTGAGCCTGAGTTCATAGCGATGCCAACACTTGCTTCTTTAAGTGATGGCGAGTCGTTTATGCCGTCCCCTACAAAGATCACGCCACCTCGGCTCATGAGCTCTTTTACTTTGTTAAATTTATCCTCAGGCAGCATATTTGCATAATATTCGCTCACATTTAGCTTGCTAGCGATATTTGCCACTACTTTTTTATCATCACCTGAGAGGATCACGCTTTGTAAATTTAGCCTTGAAAGCTCTTTTATAACGTCATTTGCTTCATTTTTTAGCTCATCACTTAACGTTAAAAAGCCGCTAAATTTTTGATTTAGCGCACAAAGTATGACGCCGCTTCCATCATTTGCAGCCTCTTTTATCGCTTCACTATCTGCTTCATTTAGCAAGATATCGTTTGCTGCGAGCAGCTTTTCGTTGCCTATTATTATCTTGTTACTCTCGTCTTCATAGACGATGCCTTGACCAACTACGTTTTGAAATTTGCCATTTAGCTTTTGTAAATTTATGTAATTTTGTTTTGCGTATCTTACGATCGCTTTTGAGATCGGATGCTCGCTTAAATTTTCAGCAGATGCCACTAGCTCTAGCTCTTTTTCGCTCAAATTTGAACTTTTGACGCTAATTAGTCCCTTACTTAGCGTGCCAGTTTTGTCAAATGCTACAAATTTAGCATCTTTTATAAGCTCCAAAACCTCTGGATTTTTCACCAAAATCCCAGCTTTTGCGCCGCGAGCAAGAGAGCTTACGATTGCTATTGGTGTGGCAAGTCCTAGTGCGCATGGGCATGAGATGATAAGCACGCAGATCGCGCTAGAGATCGCATAGGCGAAATTTCCACTAAAAATTATCCATATAAAAAATGTAAGAACTGAGATCGCCACGACGCTTGGCACAAAGATGTTTGCTATCTTGTCAGCCAGCCGTCCGATAGGCATCTTTTTAGAGCTAGCGTCGCTTAATAAGCTTAAAATTTGAGATAGCAAGCTTTCAAAAGAACTCTTTGTCACCTTGACGCTTATATAGCCATTTGTGTTTAGAGTGCCGGCAAATACGCTATCTCCCACCTCTTTATAAACTGGCAAGCTCTCTCCTGTAAGCATAGAAGCATCTATCTCAGCGCCACCTTGAACTATCACGCCATCACTTGGGATGTTGTAGCCATTTTTTACGATGACGATGTCGCCTACTTTTAGCTCATTTACACTTACCTCTTTGCTCTGTCCATCTGGCATGACCAAAAAGGCGGTCTTTGGTGAAATTTTAAGTAGCGTCTTTAGGTAGTCGCCAGCTTTTGCCTTTGAGCGCTCTTCAAGATACTTACCTAGCAAAACAAAGGCTATTATCATCGCTGCGCCCGAGATATAGACATTTTTTAGATCATCTGGGATGAAATTTGAAAAGATCACAACAAAAAGCGAGTATAAAAATGCACTACCGCTTCCAAGAGCTACAAGTACGTTCATATCGTAGTTTTTGTTTTTAACAGCCTCTATGGCGTGAGCAAAGAAGTCTTTGCCACCAAAAGCTAGCACCAAAAACGCTAAAACTAGCATGAGTAAATTTACTAGCAAGTTATGAGGCGCGAACATCTCAAGCGCCATTATCACGATGCTTGTGATAAATGCAAATATAAATTTATTTCTTATCGAGGTTATATGCTCGTCTCTTTTGGCTTCAAATTCATCAATATTTGTCGCCACAAAGTAGCCAAGCTTCTTTATCTTTTGCTCTAAAACTTCACGCACGCTAGCGTCTTTTAGGACAAACTCACCGCTTGCATTTGCAAAATTTACATTTGCTTCAAGCACCCCATCTATCTTTTTAGAAACTTTCTCGATAGCGTTTGAGCAATTTACGCAGCTCATTCCCGCTATATTTAGCTTGACTTTTAAAGGCATATCAAAGCTCCTTTATAACGTCAAATCCCAGATCAGCCATTTCTGATTTAAATTTCTCTACATCGCCATCTTTTATATCAAGGCTTACTTGCCTTGGCTCTTTGCTAAGATCGACTTTTATCTCACCAAAGTCATCTTCAAGTGCGTTTTTTATAGTATTTGCGCAGTTTTGGCAATGCACGTTATTTACCTCAAATGTTTTCATATTATCTCCTTTATCATGTGGTCGTATTCGTGTAAATTTATGATCTTTTTGGTGTTAAATTTAAAGCCAAGGCTCTCGTAAAATTTACGAACTTTTGGCTTATTTACATCAACTATAAGCGAGACCTTTTTATGTCCTAGCTCTTTTGCTTTGGCAAATGAGTGCAAGATAAGCTCTTTTGCAAGCCCTTGGCCTCTAAATTTCTCATCCACAGCGATGCTATCTATATAAAACTCATCATCAAAGCACTCTTTTTCTACATGGGCATCTTTGCCAAGCGCCTTTAGATGCTGAGAAATTTCTCTATCAAACTGCCACGCGTCGCCACCAAAGTATGCACACATCGCAGCGATGATCTGCTCGTCACGCTTATAAACATAGACATTTTTATAGCTAAGTCTGTTTATCTCGCTTATAAAAAATTTCTCCAAAATTTCATCGCTTTTTACTGGATCGTCGTAGCCACTTAGCTTGTAGGCGATATCCTCCATCGCTAAATTTAGTAGTTTTATGCAGATTTTTGCATCTTGTTTTTGAGCATTTTTTATCATGAGTATGATTATATGCCTCTAGCTTAAATTTTTACCAAATATTATTTTCAAATTTGCAAATTATGCACTTTAACAGGCAAACTAAAAATGTTTTAAAAAAGTATAAAATTTTTTTAGTTATAATCCGTAAAAAATTTATTTAAGGATATTTATGGGACGAGCATTTGAGTACCGAAGAGCAGCAAAAGAAGCTAGATGGGATAAGATGAGCAAGGTATTTCCAAAACTTGCAAAGGCTATAACAGTAGCGGCAAAAGATGGCGGATGTGATCCAGATATGAACCCAAAACTTCGTGCAGCCATCGCAGCAGCAAAAGCTGAAAATATGCCAAAAGATAACATCGATGCGGCTATAAAAAGAGCAAATGGCAAAGATAGCGCAGATATCAAGACTATCTTTTATGACGGCAAAGCAGCTCACGGCGTGCAAATCATCGTCGAGTGCGCTACTGACAACCCAACAAGGACAGTTGCAAATGTAAAAGCGATATTTAGCAAAAATGGCGGAGAAATTTTGCCAAGTGGCAGCCTTAGCTTTATGTTTACAAGAAAGAGCGTTTTTGAGCTTGAAAAACCAAACGCAGATATCGAAGAGATCGAGCTTGATCTGATTGATTATGGACTAAGTGACATTGAAGAAGATGAAAACGCGCTATTTGTTTATGGCGATTACGCAAATTTTGGCACACTTCATGAAGGCATAGAGAAGCTAAATTTAGTAGTTAAAAAAGCTTCACTTCAGTACTTGCCAAATCAAACCGTGAGCCTAGATGAAGAGCAAATGCTTGAGGTTGAGAGGCTTCTTGACAAGCTAGAAGACGACGATGACGTCCAAGCAGTTTATACAAATATCGAGTAAAAAGGAGCAACATGCGTTTTGATGAGTTAAAAGTTTATGATATAAATTTAGACGAACTAAAAAAAGATAAATTTGCGGTTTTAAAGACAGAAAAAGGCGATATAAAACTTGAGCTTTTTGCCGAGGATGCACCGCAAGCTGTTGCAAATTTTGTCCATTTGATAAAAACAGGCTTTTATAATGGCCTAAATTTCCACAGAGTTATACCAAATTTCGTCATCCAAGGCGGCTGCCCAAATGGCACAGGCACAGGCGGTCCTGGTTGGAGAATAAAATGCGAATGCGACAACCAAAAGGTAAAACACGAGCGTGGCAGCCTTAGCATGGCTCACGCAGGTCGTGACACTGGCGGATCGCAGTTTTTCATCTGCCACAGCAAGCAACCTCATCTTGACGGCGTGCATACAGTCTTTGGAAAGTGCGTTGATGACGAGAGCTTAAAAGTACTTGATGCTATCAGACAAGGCGACAAGATCCTCTCAGCAGAGATCAAAGAGAGCCTATAAAAGGGGAATTTATGGAGAGTGCAAAATCGCAAAAAAGTCTCTTTGTGAGACTATTTACCAATCTCGCCATTTGGGTTGTGATAGGTATAGTTGGCGGTGTTATCGTCGGTATGGTCGCACCTGAGCTTGGCATAGCGAGCAAGCCAGGTATTGATTATTTTATAAAAGCCCTTAAAATTTTAATCGGTCCTATCATCTTTTTAACGATCGTCTCAGGCATCGTCGGACTTGAGAGCTTAAAAGATCTTGGCACCATCGGACTTAAGGCGTTTATCTACTTTGAGATAGTTAGCACGCTTGCTCTTGCTGTTGGTATCATCTTTGGCGAGACGCTTCGTCCAGGACACGGCATGAACCTTGACTACACTCAGCTTGACGCCTCAAGTGTTGCTAAATTTACATCTCAAGCTGGAAATATGGACGCAAATAGCGGCTTTTTAGCACATACACTTCATCTTTTAAGAGGTGCTGTGCCAGTAGATGACATCTTCCCTTACGTGCACATACTTGATCCATTTATAAAGTCAAACACACTTCAAGTGCTTTTCATGGCGATAGTCGTTGCCATCGTGCTTTCGTTGCTAGCGCATGATAAAAAGCAAGCTTGTCTAAAACCGCTTGAATTTATCCAGCACTACGTCTTAAAGCTACTTACTTGGCTTATGCTATTTAGCCCAGTGGCTGCCTTTTCAGCGATGGCTTACTTGATCGGTAAATTTGGCATCGGAACGCTTCTTGGTATGATGGAGCTTCTTGTTGTTATGGCACTTGCAAGCTGCTTTTTCATCTTTGTCGTGCTTGGCGTCATTTGCTACTTTGCCAAGGTCAATGTCTTTAAATTTATGCGCTTTATCTCAAAAGAGGTCTTGGTAGTTTTTGCTACAAGCTCGAGCGAGACAGCTCTTGCACCACTTATGCAAAAGCTAGAAGCAGCTGGCATAAATAGAGGCGCAGTAGGCCTTATCATCCCGACTGGCTACTCGTTTAACCTTGACTGCACCAACATCTATCTAAGCTTAAGCGTTATCTTCTTAGCTCAAGCGTTTAATATCCCGCTAAGTTTTGAGCACCTAATAAGCATACTAATCGTGCTAATGATCACAAGTAAAGGCGCGGTTGGCGTTACAGGATCTGGCTTTGTCGTCCTTGCTGGCACACTAAGCGCACTTCCAAGCACTGGCATACCAGTCGTCACCGTGGCTGTGCTACTTGGCGTTGATAAATTTATGTCAGAGATGCGTGCTGTTGGTAACCTTTGCGGCAATGCCGTTGGCTGCATGATCGTATCTATCTGGGATAAAAAGGTCGATATGGAGAAATTTAGATACGCACTAGATCATCCAGACGAATTTCACTTCCACTCATAATAGAATTTTTAAGGGGCAAATCGCCCCTTTTTATCATAAAATTTACTTCAAAACTTAAAGTGCTTATCCCCTATTTTTACAATACCAAATGAAAATTTAGAAATTTTATTTTTAAATATAGAAACTAATATTATAATTATTGAAAATTTTAATTTGGAGGAGTTATGAAGACATTAGGCATCATAGGCGGCATGGGACCACTTGCCACGGCTGATTTATACAAGAAGATCATCGATATAACCCCAGCAACTTGCGATCAAGAGCACCTACACATTGTTATCGACTCATACGCGCAGATAGAAGATAGGACAAAATTTATCATGGGCGAGGGAGAAAGTCCGCTTCCAAAGCTAATTCAAAGTGCTAAACTTTTAAAAAATGCTGGCTGCGAGGCGATGCTAATGGCTTGTAACACAGCTCACTACTTTGCTCCAAGCATAGAAAAAGAGGCTGGAGTAAAAATTTTGCACATTGCAAAAGTTACAGTAGATGCCTTGCAAAAGAAATATCCACACGCTAAAAATATCGCTGTCATCGCAACAAGTGGCACAAAAAAGGCTGGCGTTTATGATCAAATTTTAAAAGAGCGCGGGCTAAAGAGCGTGGATTTTAGCAAAGAGACGCAAGATGTCATCATGGAGTGCATCTACAAAGGCGTCAAAGCTGGCAAGCTAGAAGAGTATGTGCCAGTGTTTTACGAAGTGCTTTCAAACATTGAAGCTGACGTTTATATCGCAGGCTGCACCGAGATACCGATGTTTTTACCATTTATCAGCAGCGAGTATAAATTTATAGATGCGACATTTGAGCTAGCAAAAGCTGGCGTAGAATTTGGACTAGAAAAGAGAGTATTTTGATTAAATTTAGCCAGATACCTGGCTAAATTTTCGTTTTAACTGCAAAAATCCTGCTACTTATACTAAATAACAAAAACTTTTTATATTAGAAATTTTAAGATTTGGACATTGCAAAATATTTTAAATTTATCTGGAGCGTTCAGGTAGATTTAAATTTATGATATTGAGCAATTAAAATTTTTGGCTTACAAAGTAGCTTTTAGCTGTAAATTTTAGAAACTCTCGTGAAATAGATTATTTTGCTTTAAATTTAACTAGAATGTTCTGACTAAATTTTAGCTCTAACTACAAAGATCACTTATATTAAATTTATAATATCAAGCGATTAAATTTTTCGAGCATTTATAAAGAGTAATTTTTTTGATAAGAAAATTTTAGAAAGTCTTGTGAAAATTGACCGAGCTATTTCGCAAAATGTTTTAAATTTTATATTAGAAATTTGAAAAAGAGCTATATTTATAGCTCTAAAATTTTTGTATTTGATAGTTTAAATTTAAAAGCCTTGTAGGCAAAATACCCACAAGGCTATAAATTAAGCTTTTGGACCAGCTTTGGCGTACTCAACGCCCTCTTTTACATCTTCGTAGCGTTTGAAATTTTCAACAAACATTTTAGCCAGCTTGTCGCGTGAAATATTGTACTCAGCTGGGTGTGTCCATGTATTTATTGGATTTAGCAGTTTTGTCTCTACACCATCAAGCTCTTTTGGGATAGCGAAGTTAAATTTATCAAAATTTTCAAATTCGCATTTTGTGATGCTACCATCAAGGATCGCATTTATGCAAGCACGTGTTGCTTTTATGCTCATGCGCTTGCCAACGCCGTAAGCACCGCCGCTCCAGCCTGTATTTACAAGATAGACATTAACGCCGTGTTTATCGATCTTCTCACCAAGCAGTTTTGCATAGACGGTTGGGTGAAGTGGCATAAATGGCTCGCCAAAGCAAGCGCTAAAAGTAGCGACTGGCTCGGTGATACCGCGCTCTGTGCCAGCAACTTTTGCTGTGTAGCCACTTAAGAAATAATACATTGCCTGCTCTTTTGTCAGCTTCGCAACTGGAGGAAGCACGCCAAAAGCGTCAGCGCTTAAAAAGATGATATTTTTTGGATGGCCAGCGCTTGAGCTTGGCTCGTAGTTATCGATGTGATAGATCGGATAGCTCACGCGTGTGTTTTCAGTCTTTGAGCCATCTTTATAATCAACCACGCCGTTTTTGTCAGCCACGACGTTTTCAAGTAGCGCGTCACGCCTGATCGCTGCGTAAATTTCTGGCTCGCTACTTGGATCAAGGTTGATACATTTTGCGTAGCAGCCGCCCTCAAAGTTAAACACCCCGTCATCGTCCCAGCCGTGCTCGTCATCGCCTATTAGTTTGCGTTTTGGATCGGTTGAAAGTGTCGTTTTGCCAGTGCCAGATAGGCCAAAAAATAGTGCCGTGTCGCCCTTTTCGCCTACGTTTGCAGAGCAGTGCATGCTTAGTTTGCCTTCAAGTGGCAACCAGTAGTTCATCATAGAAAAAATGCCCTTTTTCATCTCGCCGCCATACCATGTGCCGCCGATCACTGCGACATTTTCCTCGACGTTAAAGATGACAAAAACCTCTGAATGTAGTCCGTCAGCCTTGTACTCCTCATTTTTTGTCTTGCAAGCGTTATATACTACAAAATCAGGCTCAAATTTAGCCAGCTCCGCTTCACTTGGACGGATGAACATATTTTTTACAAAGTGCGCTTGCCACGCTACTTCGGTGACAAAACGAACTGATTTTTTGCTCTTTTTGCTAGCTCCACAAAATGCGTCTTGGATGAAAATTTCTTTGCCACTAAGCTGATCTTTTGCTTTTTTAAGAAGCTTGTCAAATAGCTCTTTTGTGATAGGCTGATTTATCTTACCCCAAGCAATATATTTTTGGCTTGGGTCTTGCTTTACAAAGTACTTGTCTTTTGGGCTTCTGCCTGTAAAAATTCCAGTATCGACCATAAATGTGCCGTTACTTGAGACTCTGCCCTCGTTATTTGCCTTTTCAAGCTCAAAAAGCTCGTCGTAGCTTAGATTGTGATTTATCTTTTTGATCTCTTTTAGACCTAGCTCGTCTAGCTTATTTATCATGTTGTTTCCTTTTAAATTTTCGTTTCTTTATAAATTTGACCTAAAAGTCATCAAAATGTTAATCAAATTTCGCTTAACACTATCTTTTTAAAAGTGGCAAATTTATTTAAATCTAGCCACCACTTGATTGTTCGCGACACTTTGACCTTTACTAACCTCTATAGAGCCTATGATGCCATCTTTTGGGGCTTTGACCTCTATCTCCATCTTCATCGCTTCAAGCACAACTATGGCCTGACCTTTTTTGACATGATCTCCTGCGCTAACTAAAATTTTATGCACAGCGCCTGGCAAGCTTGCAACGATATCATTTTCTGTTGCGCCTGCTACTGCACTTTTGGCACTTTTTACGCTCTTGCC
Source organism: Campylobacter concisus (assembly GCF_902460675.1). GTDB lineage: Bacteria > Campylobacterota > Campylobacteria > Campylobacterales > Campylobacteraceae > Campylobacter_A > Campylobacter_A concisus_AJ. The sequence continues at coordinate 1,290,226 of NZ_CABPUQ010000001.1, forward strand.
TTCAACTTCAGTGATTGATTTTACTTGGATGCTGTCGTTAAAGCCTTCGCTTACTTCAACGTTGTAGCGGCTACCATTTACCACGACGCTATATCTGCCGCTTTGAGTTTGTCTGCCATCGTTTGCCTTAGTGTTTGGATCAACTTTTCTTACATTTACTTTGGCTTCGCCTTTTAAGAACGCGATACCTTTTTCTTTACAAGCTGCTGCTATAAAGACGTTTTCTTCGGTAACCTTGATCTTATTTTGTTTTAAAATTTCTTTCACATGCGCAAGCGACTTACTCTCATCTTTATCAGCTATATCAACTGCATGTTTTGTAGTTGGTTTTAAGCCTAGTTGCTCACTAGCAAGCTTAATGATCTCTTTATCAGGCGTAACTGGGGTCTTGCCAAAGTAGCCAAGCACCATTTTGCCGTATCCCTCAGCGATCTTTTTCCACTTGCCAAACATAACGTTATTAAATGCTTGTTGGAAGTAAAACTGGCTAACAGGAGTCACAGAAGTGCCGTATCCGCCCTTTTGCACCACCTCGCGCATCGCAAGGATGACCTCTGGGAATTTATCTAAGATGTTGTTATCTCTCATCATCTGGGTATTTGCAGTGAGCGCGCCACCAGGCATCGGTGAAAATGGTATTAGAGGGCTTACTTGCACAGCTTCAGGCGGTAAGAAATACTCTTTTAAACAATCATTCAAAACGCTTTCGTATTTTAAAATTTTCTCCACGTCAAGTCCGCCAAGATCGTAGTTTTTACCTTTTACTGCGTGAAGCATGGTTAAGATATCTGGCTGACTTGTACCACCACTTACTGGGCTTGCGGCTAGATCTATGCCATCAACGCCAGCTTCAAGCGCTGCAAGATAGCAAGCGACACTTACGCCTGCGGTTTCATGCGTGTGAAGTCTAATATGAGTTTTTTCTGGTAACAATTTTCTAGCCATTTTTATGGTTTCATAGACCTTTTGTGGGCTGCTTGTACCACTTGCATCTTTGAAGCAAACGCTGTGATAAGGGATATTTGCATCTAAAATTTCTCTTAAAATTTTCTCATAAAATTTAACATCATGAGCTCCGACACAGCCACTTGGCAAGTCCATCATAGTAACGACGACTTCATGTTTTAGCCCATGATGAGCGATCCTCTCGCCTGAATATTTTAAATTTTCAACATCATTTAATGCGTCAAAATTTCTAATAGTAGTAGTTCCGTGTTTTTTGAAAAGTTTTGCGTGAAGGTCGATAAGCTCGCGACTACCAGTGTCAAGAGTGACGGTATTTACGCCCCTGCTTAGGGTTTGAAGGTTTGCTTTTGGTCCTACGATGCTTCTAAATTTATCCATCATCGCAAAAGCGTCTTCATTTAGGTAAAAATAAAGGCTTTGAAATCTCGCTCCGCCGCCAAATTCAAAATGCTCTATGCCAGCCTCTTTGGCTGCTTCAAGCGCGGGCAAAAAGTCGTTCATAAGCACTCTAGCGCCATAAACTGACTGAAAGCCATCTCTAAAGGTCGTATCCATAACATCGATAAATTTCTTTGCCATATTTCACCTCATTAAATTTATAAATTTACTAAAAAGCGGTCATAAAAAATGGCTAAATTTGATAGAAACTCAAATTAGCCATTTTGCTTGTTTTTGGTATTTTACAACCAAAAACTTTTATATCATTTAAAAAGTGAGAGTAAGAAGTTAAATAATCCGCCGTGGCTCGCATCTAGCACCGGCTTTATCTCCATCAAAAAGACGCAGAAAAAGACTAAAACTGCTACTTGAATGATGATGTAAGGCACCACGCCTTTATAAATAGCAGCTGTTTTTATCTCAGCAGGTGCGACTGATCTTAAGAAAAATAGGCTAAATCCAAATGGCGGTGTCAAGAATGAAGTTTGTAAATTCATAGCAACTAGGATCGCTAGATAGACGGGATTTATGCCAAGTTTTGCGGCGATTGGCACCAAGATAGGAAGCACGATATATGAAATTTCAACAAAATCGATAAAAAAGCCAAGCACAAAGATAACAGCCATACTAAAGATGATAAAACCCCACTTCTCGCCTGGTAAATTTGTCATGAAATTTTCAACTATCTCATCGCCTCCAGTGTAGCTAAAGACCATAGAAAAGGCAGTCGCGCCAACAAGTATGGCAAAGACTAGAGCTGTAGTTTTTACGCTCTCAGCCAAAGCCTCTTTCATCATAGAAAATGAAAATGTCCTATAAAACATAGCGAGAATGATAGCGCCCACGCAGCCAAATGCTGAACTTTCAGTCGGTGTAGCGATACCTGCAAAGATAGAGCCTAGCACACAAATAACTAGCAAAAGTGGTGGGAAGATCGCAGTTAGCGCTCTAATGATCTGCTTAAATTTACTAACGCCACTCTCATCTTTTACGATAGGAGCGACCTCTGGTTTAAGATAAGCAACTATCAAAATATAAACTATATAAACGGCAACTAGCGTAAGTCCTGGCACAACAGCTTGGTGAAAAAGCTCGCCAACTGGTACTGAAAAGATATCGCCCAAGATGATAAGCACGATAGAAGGTGGGATGATCTGACCAAGCGTACCAGCAGCGCATATCGTGCCACATCCTAGGGATTGGTCGTATTTATACTTTAGCATTACAGGCAAGCTTATAACGCCCATAGCAACAACGCTAGCACCTACAACGCCAGTTGATGCAGCAAGAAGCGCTCCAACTAAGATAGTGCTTATCGCGATACCGCCACGAATTTCACCAAATAGCATACCCATGCTCTCAAGTAGTCTCTCAGCTAGCTTTGACTTTTGAAGCACGACACCCATAAATACAAAGAGTGGAACTGCTATGAAAATTCTACTCTCCATGATAGAGAAAATCCTATAAGGCATGAAGTTAAACATATCTTTAAACACTTCTATACTGCCAAGTAGTCCATCGCCATCGCTAAGGCTCTCTACGACACTACCAACCATGCCAAATATCATCGCAACCGCGCCAAAGGTAAATGCCACTGGAAAGCCAATGCCAAGCATTAATAGCGCGGCTATAAACATTATTAATCCCGCCATATTTTCTCCTTACTAGCTTTCTTATAGCGATTAAAATTTTTTATAAAAAAGCCGATCGCAAAAAATACAAGCACATAAAATGAAAAAGGGATCATCGCTTTTATGATCCATCTATGGGTAAGACCGCCTGGATCTGCGCTGGCCTCTGCCGAGCTGTAAGCATCTCCTACAAATCCAAATGATAAATTTGAAACCAAAAGCGCAAATGGTATGATAAAAAAGATGGTGCCTAGCATATTTACAAGGGCTTTATTTCTTTCTGAAAATTTAGCATAAAAGATATCAACTCTAACATGTGCGTCCTCTTTTAGAGCATAGCTCATGCCAAGTAGAAATATCACAGCAAAAAAGTGCCACTCAAGCTCCTGAAATGCAACGTTGCCGTAAGAGAAAAAGTATCTTGCCACAACGTTAAAAAATACGTCTATTATCATCAAAGCCATAATAAACATACAAATGTAGCCGACTATATCACCAGCTTTGTCAAAAAATCTCTCAATCTTATCCATTAAAAACCTTTAATAGTTCATTTATCATGATGATAAGCACACAAACTGGTGCTACATATCTTAGTAAAAAATACCATGTATTAAATACAAAATCACTCATATATGGGCTAAATAGCACATAAAGCGCATCTCTTTTCACAAAATATCCAACAAATATCGCTCCGCCGATACCGCTAATTGGTAGCAAGATATTTGAAGCGGTAAAGTCAAGGAAGTCAAAGAAATTTTTACCAAATATCATAAATTTATCGCCAACATTTTCTATATTTGATAAAAGACATAAAAATCCCACTATAAAAATCCCAGCTCCAACTATGCAAAGCGCTTTTTTCCTACTCATGCCATACTCTCTGATCAAGAAAAAGACAAATGGCTCAACGATGGAGATGGCTGAAGTGATACCAGCAAAGATAAGTGCAGCAAAAAATGCTACAGCCAAAATTTGACCGATCGCGCCAAGCTTTGCAAATAGCGTTGGTAGCGAGATAAAGACAAGACCTGGTCCTTGAGACGGAGTAGCGCCAAATTCAAATATAAAGGTAAAAATAACAAGACCTATCATAATAGCAAGCGCGATATTTATGAAGACGATACTAAGCGTTGAAGTGGCTAAATTTGTATCATCGCTTAGGCTAGCTGAATAAGTAATGATCGCTGCCATACCAAGAGATAGCGTCCAAAATGCAAGTCCAAGAGCAAGCAAGAGTGAGTTAAATGAAATTTTGCTAAAGTCTGGGATGAGTAAAAACTCGGCTGATTTTGCAAAGCCATCCATCGTCATAGAGTAAAAAAGCATGATCAAAACCATGATAAATAGGCTTGGCATCATCCAAACATTTAGCTTCTCTATGCCGCTTTTTACGCCTTTTGATAGGATGAAAAAGCAAGCTGCAAATGCTATAACAAAGTAAAGTGTCTGCTCGCCAAGACCATGCGTCAAAAGATCGTTAAATATCACTTTTGAGCTATCTATATCGCTTGGGAGGCCAGTAAATGAGAGCGTGAAATATTTAAAGACCCAGCCGATGATCACGATATAGTATGATGAGATGATGGCCGCTGTCACCATGGCTAAAATTCCAACTAGTTGCCATAAATTTTTATTTTTAGCTGCTAGCTTTCTAAAAGCATTTACACTGTCGCTCTCGCTAAGCTTGCCGATACTAAGCTCTGCCATAAAGATAGGCACACCAACTAGAAAAGTTATCAAAAGATATAGGATAATAAACGCCGAACCGCCGTTTTCACCGACCATGTATGGAAATTTCCATGCATTGCCAAGTCCGACAGCCGATCCAGCGACTGCTAGGACATAGCCTATTTTAGAAAATTGTTCTTTTGCCATATTATGAGATCTCCCTTATTAACACCACCAGAACTAAAAGTGGAGCCACAAATCTAATTAAAAAATACCAAATATTAAATACAACCTTGCCCATATAAGGCACAAATAGCTCTTTTAAAAGCTCAAATTTTACAAAGTAGCCAACAAAGATAGCAAACAAGATGCCACCAAGCGGGAGCATGATGTTTGAGCTGAGATAATCAAGCAGGTCAAAAAAGCTCTTACCAAAAAATGTAAGTGCATCTTTAAATTCGTTTGTGCCACTTAATGCGCATAAAATTCCTAAAATATAAACCACGCAAGCGACGATTAGGATTGATTTGTTTCTACTAAAATTTAGGCTTTTGCTTAAGAAAAATATAAACGGTTCAACCATCGAGATAACCGAGGTGATGCCAGCAAAAAATAGCGATATAAAAAATGTAAATGCCAAGAAATTTCCAAGCAAGCCAAGCTTAGCAAATAGCGTTGGTAGCGAGATGAAAGCAAGCCCTGCGCCTTTTGATGGCTCTGAGCCAAACTCAAATGTAAATGTAAAGACGATAAGGCCGATGATGACGCTTATTATGATATTTGCAAAGACGACATAGAGCGATGAGGTAAATAAATTTGTATCATCGCTTAGACTTGATGAATAAGTAAGTATGCAGCCAATGCCAACACACATCGTAAAAAAAGCAAGTCCAAGAGCGTTTAAAACAGCTGCTTGATCTATCTTTGAAAAGTCAGGCACCAATAGAAATTTAGCCGCTTTGTCAAAGCCCTCCATGCCAAAAGAGTAGCCAAGCATCAAAAGTAGCAGCACAAAAAGCGCTGGTATGAGATAGACATTTATGCGCTCTATGCCGCTTTTTACGCCTTTTGTAAGGATGAAAAAATAGGCAAAAAATGCGATACTAAAGTATAAAATTTGCTCACCTATGCCATTTGAGGTGAAATTTACAAAAAGCGTCTCTGAGCTTGCGATATCTTTAGGTAGCTCGCTAAGACTTAAAATGACGTATTTTAAAACCCAGCCAATGATGAGCGTATAAAAAGATGCGATAAATAGCCCAGTCACCATGATAACACCGGCAAATTTCCAAGAGCTTGCCCCTTTTGTAGCTAGAGATTTAAACGCTCCAACCGTATCAAGGCGTGAAATTTTGCCCATCGCCATCTCAGCAAAAAATATGCTAAGACCAACAGCAAAGGCAAAAAATAGATATATAAGAATAAATGCCGAACCGCCGTTACTACCGACCATGTATGGAAATTTCCAAGCATTACCAAGGCCGATAGCCGCTCCAATTATAGAAAGGATAAAGCCAATTTTACTAAATCTCTCTGCCATTATTTACCTGCCATCTGGTAGATCATTATCGCACAAATGGCAACTGGCACGACATATCTTAAGAAAAAGTACCAAATTTCAAAAAATGCTCTTCCCATAAAATCGCCAAAAAGCAGATACAAACTCTCTTTTTTTAGCTTATAGCCAACAAAAAAGCTAAATACGATAGCGCCTATTGGCATCATGATATTTGATGTGAGAAAGTCAAGCGCGTCAAAAAATGGCTTGCCACAAACACTAAAAGCACTTGATGTTTCTGAATAATATGAAAGTATGCAAAAGATGCCTAAGATATAGACAAAGGCGCCGATGTAAAGAAGTGCCATCTTTCTTGAAATTTCAAATTTTCTAACCAAATAATAAGCAAAAGGCTCGATCATCGAAACCGCGCTTGTGATGCCAGCAAACAACAGCGATACAAAAAATGCGACTGCCATGACGTTGCCAACGATGCCAAGCTTTGCAAAAAGCGTGACAAGCGAGATAAAGATAAGACCTGGACCACTTGCCGTGCTATCAGCCCCATAAGCAAATATAAATGTAAATACGACAAGCCCCATCATAATGCCTATTAAGATGTTTATAAAGATGATAGAAAGCGTTGATTTTATTAAATTTGTCTTCTCAGGTAAATTTGCAGCGTATGTTGGTATGACGCCAACGCCCATAGATAGCGAGAAAAACGCAAGGCCTAGAGCCTGCAAGATAACATCTGGCGTAATCGCACTAAAATTTGGTACAAATAAAAATTTAGCCGCCTTAACAAAACCATCTCCCATGCTAAGCGCGTAAAAAAGCATGCAAACAAGCAAGACAAAAAGGCTTGGCATCATCCATATATTTAGCTTTTCGATGCCACTTTTTACACCTTTTGAAACGGCAAAAAATACCATTAAAAAAACTAAGCTAAAACAAAGCACGGCACTGCTTAGGTCATTTGATAAAAGTGTGTTAAACTGTTCGCCTGCAGCTTTTGTGTCTGCTAAAAGCGGCAAAAAACTAAGATAGATATACTTTAATATCCAGCCAATAACAACCATATAAAATGAAGCTATGAGGATTGCTCCGATCATGAAAAATCCAGAGAGCGACCACGCTTTTTTATTTTTTGGAGCGAGTTTGTAAAGAGAGCTTACGATATCGCTTTCACCAAGTTTGCCAATGCTAAGCTCCGCTAAAAATGCCACAAATGCGATAGCAAATGTAAGAAGCAAGTATAAAATTATAAATGCCGAACCGCCGTTATTTCCCACCATCGTAGGAAATTTCCAGGCATTGCCAAGACCCACAGCAGAACCAGCCATCGCAAGAACAAAGCCTATCTTTGAAAATTTTTCGTTCATTGAAAACCTAAGATTAAGAATAAATTAAATTCTTTCAAAGATAGCATAAAAAAACTTTCATTTTTATAAGCCAAGAATTTTTTATAGGCAATTTAAATTTTTAGTGTTTTTATTTGAAACAAAGTTTTGTTTTTGTAATATTACGGCTCATAAAGTTTAAGTAGGGGACAGATCCGAAAGAGCTTTAAAATTTTAAAGGAGCAACGATGAAAAAGATCGTGTTTTTAATTCTTGGTCTTGCTGCATTCGCGTTTGGCGCTGACGGCGAGATGATCAGATCATATTCAGTTATCGCTGGCGGTATCGGCCTTGGCCTTGCAGCTCTTGGCGGTGCTATTGGTATGGGTAACACAGCTGCTGCAACTATCAGCGGAACAGCTAGAAACCCTGGCGTTGGTAGCAAACTTATGACTACAATGTTTATCGCACTTGCGATGATCGAAGCACAAGTTATCTACGCACTTGTTATTACACTTATCGTTCTTTATGCAAACCCAATGCTTGGCTAAGCGTAAAGCTTAAATTTAGCCCCACTTTTGGGGCTTTTGCTCTTTTTGCGATCATGGTGGAATTGGTAGACACGCTATCTTGAGGGGGTAGTGCCGCTAGGTGTGCGAGTTCGAGTCTCGCTGATCGCACCATCTATCTCTCTTTCTAAATCAAAATATTAAATTTATAAGCTATAAAAAGGAAAATTTTATGTTAGACAAAAAACGTGCCTTAAAACAATTGCAAAATGAAGCAGACGATACTGCTATATACTCACTTCTTGAAGCTAGCGAAAAAGACGAAGGGAATAAAAAAATACTTCGCAAATTAATCACCGAAGAGAGGCGCCACTATGCTTTTTGCCAAAAGATAACTGGTGAAAGCAGAAGTGCAAATTTATTTAAAGTCATTTTCTATACGATACTTGTTAAAATTTTTGGCACATCTTTTACCCTAAAATTTATGGAGTCACGCGAAGAAAATGCGGAGAAATTTTATCTTGACATCGTAGATGAATATCCTGAAGCTCGTGATATTTATGAAGAGGAGATGAACCATGAAAATAGTCTAATCTCCATGTTAAAAGACACAAAACTCGTAAATGCTGGTGGCATCGTGCTTGGCATGAATGATGCTTTAGTTGAGCTAACAGGCACACTTAGCGGCATCGCGCTTGCATTTTCAAATACAAAATCAGTTGGTGCAACAGGCCTTATCATGGGCGTAGCAGCCGCACTCTCTATGGCTGGCTCAGCATATCTTGAGTCAAAAGAAAATCCAAGTGACGAGATCAAACCGCTTACCTACTCGCTCTACACAGGCGGCTCATACATCATAACAACGGCATTTTTGATACTTCCATTTTTCATCTTTACAAGCGGTTTTTACGCCGTTTTGTCGATGTTTTTCTTTGCACTGGTTGCCATCATCACTTACAACTTTTATATAAGCGTGGCAAAGGAGCTTAAATTTTTACCAAGAGTGATTGAGATGTGCGTGATAACTTTTGGCGTTGCGATCATATCTTTTGGCATCGGCTTTTTAGTTAAACACTATTTTGGACTAGATATTTAATCCAAAATTTCATACCAAGTGTAGCTATCATCTCCGAAATTTCCACTAAAAAGCGGTTTTAAATTTAGATCAAGCCTTAAATTTTCACCATTTTTAAAATTTGAGCTTTGATAGACAAGTAGCCACTTTACATTTGCTAGCTTGCCATATTTTGCGAGCTTTAAAAACTCGCCAGCTCCTTCAAACATGCTAAGACCTTTTAGATCAAGCTCTTTTTGAATACTGACTTTTCGACCTGGAACACTAAAAAGTGGCAATGTTTCATCAAATTTATCACTTCTTGAGTAGATTATGACATCTGGATTTTTGCTACCGCTTACTAGCCTACTATCAAGCTTTGGTCGGTCTGTCCGCACTGTGTTACCACCGATCACTAATGTATCTATGACGCTTCTTAGTTTATGCACATGCGTGCGGCTAAGCTCATTTGTGATGATGCCGCCACTTGCCACGCCGTTTTTACTAATGGCAATTTTTAAAAAGCTAAATCCACCATTTTGATATGCCAAAAATGGCTCAAGCAGCTTATCGCAGCGCTCTTTTAAAATGCCAAATTTAACTCTCACACCAGCGCTTTGAAGCAAATTTGCGCCGCCACTTGCTATTTTATTTTCATCATGGCTACCAATTATGACCTCGCTAAAACCAAGCTCTTTTAGCAAATTTGCACAAGGTGGCGTTTTGCCATGATGCGAGCAAGGCTCAAGTGTGACATAAGCTTTTGCATTTTTTAGTAAATTTGAGTGGTTGTTTAGTATAAATTCATAGGTAAATTTTGGCTCTAAAAGGCCAAATTCGCCCTCTTTTATCTTAGAGCTAAATTTAGCATTATATGCCTTTATAAAATCATCTTTAAATTTTTCACTTTTTTTACAAAGCGCAAAGAGTATCGCTGTCGGTTCAGCGTGTAAATATCCAGCCTTTTCATGAGCCTTGCAAGATAAAATTTGCCCACTTTCATCAAGGATAAGGCATCCAACGGCTGGATTTGGATAGGTCAGGATCTGAAATTTCCAAGCCTCGCTTAAAGCAAGATCCATGTAAAATTCGTCGTTCATCCATGCCCTTTAAATTTAAACACACCAGCGTTTGCCAGTGTGTTTTCATAAATTTACGACAAGCCGTCGATCTTGCCATCTGCGTCTATCTTCATATTGACCGCAGCTGGCACTTTTGGAAGTCCTGGCATTAGCATGATTTTGCCGCAGACCGCGACGATAAAGCCAGCTCCCGTTCTAATGTCAAGGTCTTTTACGCTAAAAGTAAAGCCCTTTGCTCTGCCCAAAAGCTTCGCATCGTCGCTAAATGAGTACTGTGTTTTTGCGATACAAACTGGCAAATGGCTCAAATTTAGCTCTTTTATCATCTCAAGTTTTTTAAGAGCAGCCTCTTCAAAGACCACCTCGCTAGCTCCATAAATTTCCTTAGCGACCTTTTCTATTTTAGTTTTTGTATCATCGCTCATCTCGTAGGTGAAATTTATCTTACTTGGCTTATCGCACGCCTTTAAAACTAGCTGGGCAAGCTCAAGCGCACCTTTGCCACCTTTTAAGAAATTCTCACAAACTGCTACTTCTACGCCAAGCTCACGGCAGTAATCTTTTACGAAATTTATCTCTTCTTCAGTATCAAAGCCAAATTTATTAAGCGCCACAACCACGTTTTGACCAAATTTGACTTTTAAATTTTCGATGTGTCCGCCAAGGTTTTCAATACCTTTTTTAAGGGCATTCATATCTGGTTTTGTGATCTCGTCTTTATTTGCTTCGCCGTTATATTTTAGCGATCTGATCGTGCTTACAAGCACCACAGCACTTGGTTTGATGTCAGCAACCCTGCACTTTATATCTAAAAATTTCTCCGCGCCAAGCTCCGAGCCAAAGCCAGCTTCAGTGATGACGTAGTCGGCTAAATTTAGAGCTGTTTTTGTTGCGATAACTGAGTTGCAGCCGTGTGCGATGTTTGCAAATGGGCCACCATGCACGAGCGTAGGTGTGTGCTCTAGTGTTTGAAACAAATTTGGTTTGATCGCATCTTTTAAAAGTATGCAAACAGCGTCTTGGCAGCCTAGATCACGCACGTAGATAGGCTTTTTATCACTATCATAGGCGACCATGATGTTTGCCACGCGCTCTTTTAGATCAGAAAGGCTTGTGGCTAGACAAAGCACAGCCATGATCTCGCTTGCGGCGGTGATGTTAAAGCCATCTTCTCTTGGCACGCCATCAGTCCTACCGCCCTGACCAACGGTGATAAATCTTAGCGCGCGGTCGTTCATATCCATACATCGCTTCCATAAAATTTTCTCTATTTTTAGTGGATTTTCTTGATAGAGGCTATTATCTATCATCGCTGAAATGAGGTTATTTGCCGATGTTATCGCGTGAAAATCGCCAGTAAAGTGTAAATTTAGATCCTCCATCGGCGCTAGCTGCGAGTAGCCGCCACCTGCTGCTCCGCCCTTTATACCAAAAACTGGCCCAAGAGATGGCTCGCGAAGTGCTAGGCAGACCTTTTTATTAAGTAAATTTAGTGCGTCAGCTAGACCGATCGACATAGTCGTTTTGCCTTCGCCGTATGGGGTTGGATTAGTCGCAGTGACTAAGATGAGCTTTGAGTTTGATGGCTCAAGTCTAGGGGAAATTTTAGCCTTAAATTTGCCGTAAAGCTCAAGCTCATCTTCGTTTAAGCCTAGTTTTGCGGCAACTTTACTGATGTGTTCTAGTTTTGTTTGGTGAGTTATCTCGATGTCGCTTAGCATTTTACCACTCCAAATATGTTTTTGCTTTTTTTATCTCACTGATGTTGATCTCAAAAATTCCCTCTTCGTTTTCTACTGCGACGCTCTCTTCGTCCGCTTTTACAAGCCTTCCTGCAAATTTCTCAGCCTCGGTTTGAACTTTAACTAGCTCACCAACACTCGCTTTAAAATGCGAAGGCTTGCTAAGCTTTCTCTCAAGGCCAGGCGAGCTAACTTCAAGGTTGTAATCCCCGCTAACTGGCGGTGTCACGTCAAAGATAGGCGAGAGCAGACGGCTCACTTTTTCGCAATCATCAAGGCTCACTCCGCCATCTTTTGTGATGTAAACTCTAAAAATAGCCCTGGCATTTTCATTTGCGATCTCGCTGTCATAAAGCTCTACGCCGCATTCGCGTACTAGTTTGTCTAAATTATCCATTTTTGTTTAAATCCTTTGAAATTTTATCAAACAACTTATCCATATGGTTTTGATACTCTAATCTATCGTCAAATTTAAAGTGAAAATTTGGACATCTATACCAGCCCTCAGCAGCCATGCAGTGGTTTTGCAAGTGCCTACAAACGCGCTTTAGATGCCCCAAAATATACTCTTGCTCACGCTCGTCAAACATCATCTTGTCAAGATAGACAAAGGCGTCATATCTGCCCTTTTTGCACTCGACGTCAGTGACGCAAAGACCTTTTAAAATGCTATCTTCAAGAGTGGCTAAAGCCTCTGGTATGAGCTCTTTTAGCACGCTCTCTGTTCTCATACGCTTTATTTCGTTAGCGTTCATAGAGTAGCTTTCTCCTTGACTTCTTTGAAGCTTTCGATGTAGTCATTTTCTCTAATGTCGTTGAAATTTTCGATACCAACACCACACTCATAGCCTTTAGCAACCTCTTTGACGTCATCTTTGAAGCGTTTTAGTGAGCTTACCGAGCCCTCATAAACGATCACACCTTCTCTAATAAGACGAATTTTTGCCCCTCTGTTTATCGTACCCTCAGTGACGATACATCCAGCGATTGCGCCTACTTTTGGCACATGGATCACTTGGCGAACCTGAGCTTGACCAAGCTGCTCTTCTCTGATGATAGGTGACATTAGTCCGCCCAAAATCGCCTTCACATCGTCGATTAGGTTATAAATAACGTTGTAAGTTTTTATCTCGACGCCACTCTCTTTTGCCTTCTCTTTTATCTCACCAGTTGGCCTTATATTAAAGCCAAGGATGATACAGTCGTTGCTTGCGCTTGCAAGTGCAACGTCGCTTTGCGTGATACCGCCAACGCCTGAGTGGATCACATTTACTCTGATCTCGTCATTTGCTAGTTTTTCTAGGCTTGCTTTTAGCGCTTCAAGTGAGCCGCCAACGTCAGCTTTGATGATGACTGGAAGTGTCTTTAGCTCGCCCTCAGCGATCTTAGCACTAAGCTCATCGATACTAACTTTTGTGCTCTTGCTAAGCTCTTTTTGACGGATATATTCAGCCTTTTTCTGTGCGTATTCACGAGCCTCTTTATCAGTTTTTACGCCTATTAATGTCTCGCCAGCCTCTGCTATCTCGCTAAGGCCTACTATCACGCCACATTCGCCTGGTTTTATCTCTTTTAATGGCCTGCCCTGATCATCAAGCAAGCTTCTTATCTTACCGTATGCAACGCCAGCTACGACAGTGTCTCCGACATGAAGCGTGCCGTTTTCAACGATGATGGTAGCTACTGGACCACGTCCTTTTTGAAGTGAGCTCTCGATGACAGTAGCCTTTGCGTTTGCCTTTGGATTTGCCTTTAGCTCCAAAAGATCAGCTTGCAAAAGCACGATCTCAAGTAGATCATCTATGCCCATGCCTGTTTTTGCAGAGATCGGTACAAATTCATACTTGCCACCCCACTCTGTTGGCATGATGTCAAGCTCAGCAAGACCGGTTTTTACTAGATCGGGATTTGCTGACTCTTTATCCATTTTATTTATTGCGATGATTATTGGCACGCCAGCGGCTTTTGCGTGGCTAACTGCCTCTTTTGTCTGTGGTTTTACGCCGTCATCTGCTGCAACAACGATGATAACTATATCAGTTACACCAGCGCCCCTTGCACGCATAGCCGTAAATGCCTCGTGGCCTGGAGTGTCGATAAATGTGATGTTTTTGCCGTTTTTATTTACCATATAAGCGCCCACGTGCTGAGTGATACCACCAGCCTCTCCTGCTGCTACGCGAGACTTTCTTATGTAGTCAAGTAGCGAGGTTTTGCCGTGGTCTACGTGACCCATGATGGTTATGACTGGTGCTCTTGGCTGGAGATTTTCATCGTCTTTTATCTCCTCTTCGTAGGCTGCTACGTAGTCAAATTCTTTTTGATCGTCGATGATATTTACCTCGACATTAAACTCATCAGCCAAAATTTCTATCGCATCTTCATCCAAAAAGTCATTTTTAGTTGTCATCATACCAAGCATAAATAGCTTACCTATGACCTCGCTTGGCTGCTTATTTAGCTTTTCAGCAAATTCATAAACACGAATTTCTTTTGGGATATTTATTGAAGTTACAGCTTCGCTATTTTGTTTATTTTCAGGCTTTTTGTGTTTTTTTCTAGCTCTTCTTTGTATGCCACCTTCGCCAAACGAATTTATCGTGTTATTGACGGTTGTCTTCATCGCACTTGGCTGTTTTGTCCTTTGCATCGGAGCTGGAGCTGGAGTTTTAAAGCTAAAATCAGGTAGCACCACCACATCTTCATCTTCAAGCACGATGTCACCAAAGTCGCTTCCGCCAAGCAAGTCCATCTTCTCAGCGCTATCTTTTTTGCTTACAACTGTTACTTTTTTCTCTTTTTTCTTTTTTCTAGCCAAATTTTCATCGCTAGCAGAGAACATACTCTTAAAATCACTAATGTTAGTTACAGCCGCCTCTGCCTTTTTCTCCTCTTTTACAGGAGCTGGCGCCTCGTAATCTTTTTTCTTTTTAACTATCACAAGGCCGCGTCTTTTTTGGGTCACATCAGCCAAGCTCTCTTTTGGTTTTGGCGCTTCTGCTGGCTTTTGCTCGACCTTTACAGGCTCTTCTTTTTTAGGCTCAGCTTTAGGTTTTTCCTCTGAAATTTGAACCTCTTTTTTAGGCTCTGCTTTTGCCTTTTCAGGCTTTGGCTCAGCCTTAGTAGCTGCCTTTTTAGGCTCAGTTTTAGGTTTTTCTTCTTTTTTTGCTGGCTCTTTTTCTGCCTCTTTTTTAGGCTCTTTTTTTGCCTTTGGCTCGCTCTTTTTCTTTTTAAATTTATCTGGTATTACGCCAGTTTGAACGTATTCATATATTGCTTCAGCCTCTTCAAGGCTCACAGCATTTGAGTGAGTTTTGACCTTTAGGCCTAGTTCTTGAGCTTTTTCGACTATCTCTTTACTTGGGTAGCCAAGCTCATTTGCGATCTCTGAAATCCTAACATTGCTCATTTAAGAGTATCTCCTTTAACTTCGGTGCGTCAAGTCCGAGGGCACCTTTAGTTTGTTTATCAATTATTTTTTTTAAAATTTTGTCGTCTTTTTGCAAACAGCCATCACATAGATAGAAACTGCGGCCATCTCCTTTGCCGCACTCTAAATTCTTGCCTACCAAGCGGTATCTTTTTAGCAAGTTTTGAGAAAATTTGACTTTGCAAGCGACGCATGCCCTTACTGGATTATTTTTATTCATTATACCTTTTTAAACTTGTTTCTAGCTTTGCGTGATTTCGTATCCATCGTTATCAAATGAAAAAATTTCCACTCTAAAATCACCAAATTTACTCTTTAAAGCATCTTGTAAATTTTTAGCGTCATCTTTATATGCGATGTTTAAAAAGCTTGAGCCTGAGCCTGAAAGTGTGCTCATTAGCGCTCCATTTTCATAAGCTACCTTTCGCACCTCAAAAAGCTCTTTTAAAGCGCTCATTCTGCGCTCTTCGTGCATCATATCCTCACTTGCTACCCTTAAAAGATCATATCTTTTTTTATAAAAACAAGATGTCAAAAATGCAGCGTGAGAGAGGTTATTTACGCACTCTTTCATAGTGTAGTTTTTTGGCAAAATTTGTCTTGATGATGCAGTGCTCATCGGCTTATTTGGGATGACGACGACCGCTTTTATGTCATCGCTTAAATTTATTTTATTTGCATAAACATTGCCGTTTTTTACGATAGCACTGATAAATCCGCCGTGAACTGCTGGCGAGATATTATCTGGATGGGTTTCATAGATGATAGCTTTATTTAAAACGACGCTTTTACTAGCCTTAAACCCAGCCATCTCATAAGCTGAAGCTATGGCTCCGACGATCACTGCGGAGCTGCTACCAAGTCCTCTTGAAAATGGGATATTGTTTTCAAAAACGACTCTAAAATTTTCATTTTTGCCAGTTAGCTCGAGAAAAATTTCATTAAAAATACTTAGAAAAATGTTGTTTCTTTTTAAATTTACACTATCGCTTCCCTCGCCATTTATCGAGACCGAGCTAAATTTAGATGGTTCGATCTTTACGCTATTAAAAAGCTTTAAACTAAGCCCCAAAGCGTCAAAACCAGGTCCTAAATTTGCACTTGTAGCAGGGATTAAGATATTCAAATTTTCTCCTAAACAGCTTGGATGATATAATTTGGAAGTGTATCTGAATTTAGTTTTAATTCATCTAAATTTAAAGGCAACACAAACCTCACTGGCTCAACTTTTTCAAGTGAAATTTCACCATTTTTTAAGACAAAACTTAAATTTTTATTTGCCCTGATCGCTTGGCCGCCATTTAGACTAAAACCGCTAACTGCGTAAAACTCGCAGCCCTTTGCCGAAGAAAAAGTCTTTAAGATGACGTAGGCTACTTTTAGCCCCATGAAGCTACCTGGCGTGTTTGCGTAGATGATCTTTGTGATGTTAAATTTAGAGGATAAATTTTCTAGGATTTTTATCAGAGCTTCACTAACATGCTCGTCAGTTGTGATCTCATCAAATTTTACGCCATCTTTATAGACTCCAACTAAAAGTGGAGTCGATAAAGAGACTACTAAAATTTCAATATTTTTTATGCAAATACCTTTTGATACTCTTTTAAAAGCTCGCCACTAAGCGTTGCGATCTCATAATTTTTCTCATCTGCCATTAAAGCAAGTGTTAGCTTGTGGTTTAGATCGTGGCTGCCCGCAAATGCTGTGTAGTCCCCTAATAAAGGTGCTCCAAGCAAGCTTAAATCGCCAACCGCGTCTAAAATTTTATGTCTTACAAACTCATTTTCAAATCTCAAACCCTCTGGGTTTAAAATATGCGTATCATCGATGGCCACGGCGTTATCAAGCGATGCACCAAGGGCTAAATTTTGAGCTTGCAGGCGTTGCAAATCTTTTAAAAAGCCAAAAGTTCTAGCTCGAGCGATATTTTTTACAAATGAGCTCTTGCTAAATTCAAAAACATATCTTTGCTCGCCGATAACTGGGTGGTCAAATTTGATCGTATAGTCAAATTTTGGATTTCTTGAAGGCGAAGTTCGCACAAATTTTGACCCCTCAACCACCTCGACCTCGCGGCGGACAAGGATGACTTTTTTACCAGCGTCAAGATGTCTTATACCAGCTTCATCAAGCAACATACAAAAGCTTATCGCACTGCCGTCCATGACAGGAATTTCATTTGCATCAACCGAAATTCTAATATTATCAATGCCGTATCCATTTACAGCTGCCATTAGGTGCTCTATCGTGCTGATAAAGCCCTTTTCGTTGCCAACGACGGTTGCCATTTGCGTATTTATAACGTTTTTAGGCTCAGCTTTAAAACTAATACCAAGATCTTCGCGGTGCAAAATAATACCTGAATTTGCATCAAGAGGTTCTAGTATAAGTCTTATCGGCTCACCCTTATGAAGCCCTATACCAACGGTCTCAACGCGTCTTGCGATAGTAGTTTGTTTCAAAAATTTTCCTTATATTTTTTTGTTCGCTTATGATAGCACTAAAAAATCAAATTTGCAAATTTAATTCTTATCTATCATCGCCTTTGCGGCATCTAAGACACTTGTCACATTGTCTTTTATCCACTTTTTATCCATCCATTGCTGAGGTCTTACCTCTTCGCCTTGGACCAAAATTCCAAAGTGAAGGTGATCTCCAAGTGCAAGGCCGCTCGTTCCAGTTGTGCCTATTTGATCGCCAGCAGCGACCATATCGCCCTCTTTTACCTTCGCACTTGAGCAGTGTCCGTAAAGTGAATAAAGTCCAAATCCATGATCGATCACGATATTTAAGCCATAAATTCCATTCTCAGATGCTAACACGACGCGGCCCGCATTGCTGGCTATTATCGGAGCTGATGCCACGCTTGCAAAATCTATACCCATGTGCCACGACTCACTTACTTGCTCATTATTATATGTATAGAAGCGGTGGTCGGCAAAATCAGCCACTTTCTTGCCATTTCTAAGTGGATAAAATGGAATTATATTAAAGCCGTTTGTAATGTCAGTATCGACGTTTGAAGTGAGTGCTGTTATCTTCTCTTCATTTGAGTTTCTTAGAGTTTCATTGACAAATTTCATCTTATCAAGCCTTGAAAGAGCGTTTGGATCTTTCGCGTATTGATCTGTTAGATCAACGATCTTTCCGTCTAAAAATCTATCATTTAAAGCAATGGTTGAAGTTTTGTATTTTACATTTTCATAAAAATATCTCACGTGAGATTTGCTCTCATTGCCCGCAAAGTCTCTTGCGATGACCTCTGCGCTAAAGTTTTCAACCTGTACTGGCCAAGCAACAAGTACTGCATAAAAGCCCTCTTTGTAAAATGGCACAGCCTTAAATTTCTTACCAAAATTTGTCTGGACATAAACCTCTTTTAGCTGATTATCAGTCGCTCTAAAAACGACAACTGCGCTACCGCCTTTTGAGATAGAGTAAGACTGAGAAAGCACGTAAAGATCAGGCTTTGAGGTGTCGAGCACAACCTCAACTTTTTTGCTTGCTTTATTGCCAGTAAAAAAGCCCCATTTGCTAGTATCGACCGCTTCTATACTCATCTCATAAGTATCTTTTTGAGCAAAAAATCCAGTCTTTGGGAAGGTCAAATTTACATCAAGTTCGGTGCTTGGGTTTTGTATGATTTGATTTAGTAAATTTAGGTCATTTTTGCCGTCATTTATGCTAATGCGCACAAATTTTATGCCGCTGTCATCTTTAAATTTGATATTCATAGGCGAGCGAAGGTTCCAATAAACCTTATCAGCAACGCCGATAATTGGCTCGTTTCGCTCAAAGTCTTTCGACATCAAAGCATAACCAAAGCCACCAGCCAATATCAAAACAAGTAAAACCACAACAATGCCAAAACCACCTATTCCACGTCTATACATAATATTATTACCTTAAATTTTATTTGCGAAATTTTACATATAATCAATAAATTTTTAGTTAATTACAAAATTTCTCTTACAGCTCTAGCTTCGCTCATCCAGTCAAAAAGCTCCTCCCAGCGCTCGTCTTTTATAAGATCTTTGCATAAATTTAGCTCTTTTTCGAACATATTTATCGCGGCAACGACATTGTTTTTATTTTGCTTAAAGATATCGCTCCACATAAATGGCGAGCTCTTTGCGACACGTATCATACCCTTAAATGTCGGTCCGCCAAGTGCAACGATGTGCCTTTTATCCTCTTCTTTTAAGATCCCGCTAGCAAGCGAAAATGCAATAGCGTGAGGCAGATGCGAGATGAGACCCACGTGGTGATCGTGCTCTTTTGCACTCATGAAAATGATCTTCATGCCAAGGCAAGAAAATAGCTCAACGCTTCTTTTTACGTGCTTTTCTGCACTCTCAGCAAAGTCGCAAACTATGACAGTTGCGCCTGTGTAAAGTGACTTAAAGGCAGCTTCTGGACCAGAGTACTCAGTACCTGCCATCGGGTGAGCTGGGATGAAATTTTTACGAATTTTTTCTGGCACAGCTTCTATTATCTTTTGCTTTGTCGAGCCAAAGTCGATGATCGTCGTATCTTCACTAATGTCAGTTAAATTTTGCACGATGCTTACGATAGCCTCAACTGGAACAGCCAAAAAGATGATGTCACACTTCTTTTTCATCTCATCAATGCTTAAAATTTCATGCACCAGTCCAAGCTCGAGTGCTTTTTTGCTGTTGTTTTCATCTTTATCATACCCGCTGACACAAGAGATCAGCTTCTCATCTTTTAGTGCAAGACCAAGTGAGCCACCCATAAGACCAAGTCCGATGATACCTATTTTCATAAAAAACCTTTAAAATTATAAAATTTAAATTTTTTAAAAATAAAATATGATATTATACGCACTTATACTAAAACTCTAGGTTAAATTTAATGAAAAAGAAATTATTTTTACTAGCACTAGCTTTAAGCGGTCTAAATGCACAAACAATTCAGTCAATAAATTTCAAAGGTCTAATCCACCTTTCACCTGATGTAGCCACTCAGATAATGGGGCTAAAAGTCGGTCAAGAGCTAACTCCAAAGCTTAGCGATAAGGCCATCACAAATTTATACAAGCAAAATTATTTTGATGATATCTACATAGAAGATACAGGTAGTGGCAATCTTTTAGTAAAAGTAAAAGAGAAGCCAAGCGTAGCTAGAGTCGATCTAAAGGGTGTTGTGACAAATGACAAAACTGCGATCGAATCGCTAATCAACATCAAACCTGGCAATATGTATGATGACCTAACTATAGAAAAAACAAAAGAGAGAATTCGCCAGTACTATGAGTCAAAAGGCTACTTTGACACAGTTGTCGACGTAGAAAAACAGCCAGTCGCAGACAACGACAGCTCGCTTTTCATTACTCTAAACATAAACCGCGGCGAAAATATGATAATCAAAAAGGTAAATTTAGTAGGTGCTAAAGAGTTTGACTATGACGATATCGAGCCAGTAGTTGCAAACAAAAGTAGAGAATTTATGGGCTGGCTTTGGGGTAGAAACGACGGAAAAGTTAAACTTTTCGAGCTTGAAAACGACCCAGCAAGGATTCAAGATAAATATTTTCAAAAAGGTTATCTAGATGCGACAGTTTCGTCACCTTACCTAAATGCGTCATTTGATAACTACACAGCTGATCTTACATACTACATCCACGAGGGTGAGCCTTATAAGGTTTCAAATGTAAGCATCACAGCACCTGAAGAGCTAGGACTTGATACTAAAAAGATCATAGATGACTTTAGACTTGAGGCTGGCGATACGATGAACTCAGCAAGACTTCGCCAAGATATGAAAAAGCTTGACGATATGGTTGCTGACAAGGGCTATGCATTTGTCAAAGTCTATCCAAAGACTGATAAATTTGATGAAAATAAAACAGTTGATATCGACTACGAAGTAGATCCTGGCGAAAAAGTATATATAAGAAATGTTCAAATTTCAGGAAACGACAGAACTGTTGATCGTGTCGTAAGACGTGAGCTATATCTAACTGAGGGAAATTTATATAGTAGAACCGACCTTCAAGACTCAAAAGATGCATTAAAAAGAACAAGCTACTTTGACGATGTCGAGATAGAAGAAGATCCAGTTGATAAAAACACAGTCGATCTAAAAGTAAAAGTAAAAGAGGCATCAACTGGCTCAATAAGCGGCGGCATCGGATATGGAAGTAGCGATGGCTTGCTACTAAACGCTGCTCTTTCTGACACAAACATCTTTGGCTCTGGTCTTCAAGGACAAGTAAGCGTTGATAAGAGCGATAGAGAGCTTTCTGGTCAGATAAGTCTTACAAATCCAAGAATTTTTGACTCAGAGTATAGCCTTGGCGGAACGCTATATGCAAACGACTATGACTGGAGAACATATAAAGAGAGAAGTTATGGCTTTAGCACAACACTTGGTAGAAAATTAACTAGAAATTTAAGTGCATCACTTACTTATAATATCGAGCAAAGTAAAGTTACTCTAAAAGATGATGAACTAAGAGATATAAATAGATACACAGGTAAAGAAATTTATAGAGAAGGCAAGGCTATAAAAAGCGCTATAACTCCAGCTTTGACATATAATAGCACCGATGATTATTACTTGCCAAGACGTGGCATCATAGCTAGCACATCATTTGAGATAGCAGGACTTGGTGGTGATATGGATTTTGTTAAAAACCGCACAAATTTCAACTACTATCTAGGCCTTAGAGAGTACATCGACTACGATCTTATCCTAAGATATAAAGCAAGCTTTGGCAAAATTTGGGAGAGAGGTTATACTCCTATCAACGAAAGGCTTTACCTTGGTGGTATAAGAAGCTTGCGTGGCTACGAAAGCAGAACCGTATCTCCAAAAGTAAAATATAATGGCGACTACTATGAATACGGCGGCGAAACATCATTTAACAACTCAGTTGAGATGAGCTTCCCTATCATAGAGCGTGTTAAAATGCGTGGTGTTGTATTTTATGACTATGGCATGATCGGCGAAAATAGTCTAAACGAGATAAAAAGATCATCAGTTGGTACAGGCATCGAGTGGATAACACCTATCGGACCACTTCAACTAATCTTCGCAAAAGCTCTTAAACCTAAAGAGGGTGATGATACAAATACATTTGAATTTACTATCGGAAGACGCTTCTAATAAGATACTTTTAAGGGGCTAGTTTGCCCCTTAAATCCCCCACAAACAAACAAACTTTAAGTCATATAAGAAAAAGCAAGGCTAACATTAGATATAATCCCACAATTTTTAATATAAGTGGGTAAAAAGATGAATTTCTCAGACATTTTTTCAAAGATAAGAAAAGCTCAACCTCGTCCAGAAGAAGCACCTACACACTGGGTAAAATGCGACAACTGCCACTCACTGATGTATTACAAAGAAGTTGAAGCTTGTTTTAATGTATGTCCAAAATGCGGCTACCACATGAGATTAAAAGCTGATGATCGCATAAATTTGATCTGCGATGAAGGTAGCTTTGTAGAATTTGACGCAAATTTAAAACCAGTAGATCCTTTAAATTTTGTCGATAAAAAATCATACAAAAAAAGAATCACAGAAAATAAAGAAAAAACAGGACGCACAAGCTCAGTGATATGCGGCGAAGGTAAATGCAACGGACAAGAAATTCAGCTAGTTGTTTTTGACTTTGGCTTTATGGGCGGCTCACTAGCTTCAGTTGAGGGCGAAAAGATCGTAAGAGCGATAAAACGCGCGATCGAAAAACGCCAAGCCTTGATCATCGTAAGCGCATCTGGTGGCGCTAGAATGCAAGAGAGCACATTTTCTTTAATGCAGATGTCAAAGACTTCAGCAGCCCTAAAACTTCTTGATGAAGCAAGACTACCATATATTTCTATACTTACAGATCCTACGATGGGCGGCGTTAGTGCATCATTTGCATGGCTTGGAGATCTAATAATCGCTGAACCTGGCGCGCTAATAGGCTTTGCAGGACAAAGGGTTATTAAACAAACCATAGGCGCTGATCTTCCAGAGGGCTTTCAAAGGGCTGAATTTTTGCTTGAACATGGTCTCATAGATGACATCGTGCCAAGAAGCGAGCATAAAAAATATATAAGCGATATGGTTAAATTTCTTATAAATAACAAAGCTATGATCTCTAAAAGCGAAGTGACTACTCCTAGCGAAGCTGGCTTTGAGCTAAAGCTAAAAACCAAAGGGTAAGTTTGGAAATTTCGGTTTTTAGCATTCAAAAATCATCGCGTGACAACTTTGAAAACGAGATACAAGAATATATAAAAATGAGTGCAAAATTTGCCAAGATAAACGACAAAATAATATTTAATGAAAAGATAGCAAAGGCTCAAAGTAGTGGCAGAAGCGATGCGCTAAGAGCTTATGATGAAATTTACGAGCCAAATTTAAAAGGCTTTTGTGTGATGCTTGATGAAAATGGCTCACAGCTTGACAGCCAAGAATTTGCTCAAATTTTAAACTCAAATTCACAGATCAATTTTTTCATAGGTGGAGCTTATGGGCTTAGCCAAAATTTAAAAAACAAGGCACAAAAAGTCGTAAGCTTAAGCAAGATGACTATGGCGCACAAAGTCGCCAAGCTCGTACTTTTTGAGCAAATTTTTAGAGGGCTTTGTATCAATGCAAACCACCCATACCACAAATAAAGGAATATAAAATGACTCAAAACGAGCTAAATTTTTTCAAAAAACTACTTGAAGATAGAAAGCTACAAATCAAAAAAAATATTTATGACTCATCAGTTGAAGTAAGCGGTCTAAGAGATAGTGGAGTAAGCGATGAATTTGACATAGCTTCAGTAAATACTGACCAGCTTATAGAGCAGTCTATATCAACCCAGCAAAGAGCCGAGCTTCACGAGATCGACGAGGCGCTTGAAAAGATAGCAAACAAGACTTATGGAATTTGTGACATGTGCGAAGAGGAGATCGGCGTCCCTCGCCTAAAAGTAAAACCGCATGCAAAATACTGCATAGCTTGTCGTGAGATAATAGAAAAAACAGCAAAAAACTAAGGAGAAAATATGAAAACCAGAAAATTTCTCGTCTACTGCATCATCTACACAGCAGTTGTTGCAGGACTTACCTATTCTCTTAATAGTTCAGACTTCACCTTTGAGCTCTTAGGTCAAGCCATAACCTTGCCAGTAGCTGTCTGGGTGGCACTTCCAGTAGCCATTTTGGCGCTCCTTGCCCTACTTCATATCGCATATCACGGATACGCCTTTTATAGATATAAAAAATGGATAAAAAAAGATAGCCAACTCTACAAAGACCTTGCAAAAGAGACGCTTCTTGGCTTTGAGAGCAACAAAGACTTCAAAACCGATACTTACAAGATCGCCTCACAGCTCACACGCTCTATCTCACCAGTAGGCGAGCTTAAAGATGTTGGTGTTGATGACGGCGAGATAAACAATATCTTACAAACCATAAAAAGCATAAAAAACAAAGAGATCGTCGATCTAAAGAAATTTAGACTAGCAAAAGATAGCAAGCTAAACATCCTAAACGAGCTAAACAAGATCGAGCAGCTGCCGACTTACTATCTTGATGTACTTAAAAATCAAGAGCAAAACGAGAGCCTTAAAAAGGCAGCCTTCGATAAGCTCATAAAAACAGCTTCATTTAGCGAGATCAAAAAAATCGATCCAGAGCTAGCAAGCGAAGATATAATGACCATTATCACGCGTTTTGTAAATGATGAGATCGACCTAAGTAGCGATGAAATTTTCGATCTTTTAAATAATGCAAAAGTAACAAAAGCACAATACGACAAAGCAGCTATAATGCTTAAAAATAAACTAAAACCAGACGCATTTATCGGCATCTTTGAGAAGTTAAAAAGCATCCATGCTGACGCTGATGAAGCCTACGTATATGCGCTATTTGAGCTTCAGATGCTTGATAAAGTAAGAGAAGCTATCGAGGGCAGCGACCCTGATGAGTTTAAAGAGATAAAGGTTTTACTATTTTTGCGAGATAACGGCAAAATGGTGCCTAGCTCGCTATTTTTTAAATGATAGACTTTAGTAAAAAGCCACTTTTCTTAGCGCCACTTGCTGGCTTTTCTGACCTGCCGTTACGAAGCGTCGTCAAGAAATTTGGCTGCGATGTCACTGTTAGCGAGATGATCAGCGCAAATGCCTTGGTCTATGAGAGTAGTGACAAAACCCTTGAGATGCTTAAAAAATCCCCAAACGAAGAGCCCTACGTCGTCCAAATAGCTGGTAGCGATATAGAAAATCTAAAAAAAGCCGTGCAGATAGTCAATAAATTTGATGGAATTTATGGGCTCGATCTAAACTGCGGCTGCCCTGTGCCAAAGGTCGTTAGACAAGGCGCAGGATCGGCTTTGTTAAACGATCTTGACAAACTTCAAAGCATAATCGAAGCCATAAAAAGCGCCTCAAACAAAGAGAGCCTAAGCGTTAAATTTAGACTTGGCTTTAACGACAAAAATGAAGAGCGCATAGCAAAAGCCTGCGAAGAAGCGGGCGCAAACTACATCGCAGTGCATGGTCGCACCAGAGCTGGTGGATATACGGCGAAGGTTGATTATGAAGCGATCGCCAGAGTAAAGGCGAGCGTGAAAATCCCAGTCGTTGCAAATGGCGATAT
The DNA here is from genome assembly GCF_902460675.1 of Campylobacter concisus. Taxonomy (GTDB): domain Bacteria; phylum Campylobacterota; class Campylobacteria; order Campylobacterales; family Campylobacteraceae; genus Campylobacter_A; species Campylobacter_A concisus_AJ. The sequence goes on from NZ_CABPUQ010000001.1 coordinate 1,316,197, forward strand.
AAATGCGCAAAATGCAGATGAAATTTTAAATCTCACAAAGTGTGACGCCCTAATGATCGGCAGAGCAAGCATCGGCAACCCTTGGATATTTCACGAGATAAAGACCAAAAGTAGCGTGGATAAGGCACTAAAACAAGAGATCATACTAGCTCACTTCGACGCTATGATCGAACACTACGGCGAGCATGGACTTTGCATATTTAGAAAGCATCTGCACCAATACAGCAAGGGCATAGATGGCGCAACAACCTTTAGAAATGAGATAAATTTCATCAAAGATGCCCGCGTGATGAGAGAGCGCATAAGGGAGTTTTTTGCCTAGATGCAAGGCTACATCCTGCGCGTGCAAAAGGTCAGAGACGAGGACCTTTTAGTCTTTGTGCTAACGCCAAATTTGCTCGTAAAGTCATATAGATTTTTTGGCGCTCGCCACTCAAACATCATGACTGGCTACAAGATCGACTTTGAGCTAGAGCAAGAGGCGAAATTTCTACCAAAGCTTAGAAGCATACTTCATCTTGGCTTTAAATGGCTGCTAGAGCGTGACAAACTCATCATTTGGCAGCAGTTTATGCGCCTACTTTATGATCATCTAAAAGAGGTCGAGCAGCTCGATGAAATTTATTTTAACGAGCTTGATCGCTGTGCCAAACAGATGCAGCTGCAAAATCCAAAACGCCTTATCATCGAAAGCTACGTCAAAATTTTAGAGTATGAAGGCAGGCTTCACAGCGAGCTTGAGTGCTTTATCTGCGACGAGGAGATAGAAAGCGAGCTTTGCTTAACTCGTGGCTTTTTGCCATCTCACAAGCACTGCCTTGATAGGAGCGAATTTGACGCTAGCAAGATCAAAAATTTGTTTGACACAAAAAGCACGATCGAGCTAAATGACGATGAGATAAACCGCCTTTATAAAATTTTACTTGATGGGCTTTAGGCTTTTACCTTCGTCCTCTCATCAAATTCTTTTAAAACATCCATTATCTTACTTGCTAGCCCCTCAAGCGTTTGATCTTTTTTAAGCTCTAAATTTCTAAGCTTTAAAATCCTAGCTAGTATATATTTTAGATCTTTTTTGCCAGATAGTATCTCATCATAATAAGCCTTTGGTATGCCTATCTCACTTCTATCTTGTTTTGTAATGATTTGATAGTTTTTATACACGCTAAGAGCCTCGTCGGTTATCCTTGTTGTGCCACCTTGTAACACAAGACCTTGCTCGTTTTTTAAAAATGCCACAAAGATTTGCTCCTTTGTATAGCCTTGTTCGTTATCATATACAGACATATCAGGCTTGAAGTCATATCCAGCACTACTAACCCACATATAAGGGATAGTATGCTCAGTTGTCATCACTTCTGGAGAGAAGTCAAGAAAATTTCCATTGACTTCTACATTTATATCACTTAGATCATCCCATAACCTATGTGCATCTTCTGCGTCTTGGGCTGTCCTAAAGATATGAGTTACCTTTTCATTACTCCTATCAGTTAGCCCATCTAGCTCATCGCTAGTCATCCTACCCATTAGGTATTCAACATGCTCTATTTTTTTATCTTTTGAAAAGTAGCCTTTTGGCATCTTTGCTAGGTCCTCGGCTGAGTAAAATTCTTTACCCTTACTAATAACTCCAGCTGAAATTTGATCAAAAATTTTATAGTATTGCTTGATAGTATTTGCTAGATCGATATTTGCAAAGCTATCCTCTCCAAAGAGTTGGTTATCTTTCTTTGTTTCCATTGAAAAATTTATACTATTTGGATGTTTTTGATTGTGTAGCACTATCGCATCAAGCGTGCTTTTATGGATTTTAAAGTCCTGTGGCAAACCTGCAGCTTTGTTAAAGTCAGCTCCCATAAACCCTTTAGCATCTACACTATATCCATAGCCCTCTTGTGAAGTAAATTTAGCCTGATAAAGAGAGTCGATAGCGCTAGATGAAACAAAGTCATTTTTAGGAGTAGTGGTTTGGCCGATCGAATTTATATTTGGAGTGTTAGGCAAGAAATTTGCAAAGCCTTCGCTTTTTGTCTGTTTTTGGTAGTGCTGTTTTGTTAAGATGGAGTTATAAGAGACTTTCATAGCTTACTCCTTGAAATTTAGCTTCAAAGAGTAAGCAAAAGTTGTGCCGAAAATTTTCTTCTTATCTATCTTTTGCAAATCATATCACTGGAACACCTTTTGCTTTAAACATAAAAGAAGCTAGGAGGTCAAGCCATGAATGATATTAGTATCTTAGGCACAAATGTAAATTCATACACCGAGCAACAACACAAGCAAAATAGATCTGCAAATTTTAGTGATATTTTTAACCAAAAGACCAAAGAAGAGAGTAGTAAGCCAAGCCAAGAGCCTGCTAAATTTAACTATATCTCTTCTTCACAAAATAGCCTCATCTCTTTAAATTTTAATGACCTTCAAGCTTATGGCTACACAATAGATAAAGCAGGCTTTATGGGAGCTGATTTTAACAAAGCTGCAGGTTTGCCACAAGACTTTAAAATCCATAAAAGCACGCTTGATGAGATAGTTAGATATAACAACAAAACATATCTCTTTACGCAAGATAGAAGCAAGGCTGCCTTTGAAAAGATAGACGTAGCTGATACTACAAAGCACTACTATAAACTTTTTAAAAGCATTATGGGTGATGAAAAAGATAGATATGGCGAAGCTGATCTAGCAAATTTACCAAAAGGCTTTAGCTTGGATACCAACCAAAAAACCTTTGGTAAAAATGCAAATTTCTTAAAAGATGTCAGCCTAATATCTGTTACAAATGTATATAAAACATTTGATCAAGTTAGTGATGCAAAGAGCGTTAGAGATGAGCTTAGAGGTTTTGGAGTAAGCCACGAGGTCTATGAGCTAAATTTTAGCAAAGAGCATCTTAACACAAGAGCCAGCGACGAATATACATTTAATCCTGATATGTCGGTATATCAAGCAGATGGCACTTATAGCAATGCTGGTGTATTTGTGGGATTTTTAAAGAGCTTTAGTCCTATCGCTAGCGATAGTGGTGAGACGAAGCTTAGTGTAGAGGCAAGCTCTTACTCAAAGCTAATGAGTGAGCAAAGCTTGGCTGATGATGTAGTGCCTCTCTCAAGGCTTTTGAAAAATGAGAAGATGATCAAATTTATCTTAGAAGAGCTACTAAAAAGAAATTTACTCACTTCAAAAGATGGCAAAAGTGCTAGCAAGATAGTAGATAGTGTGCTAGCTCATGCTACAAAGCTTCAAAATGAGACAAAAATCTAAATAGATAAATTTAAAAGATGGCTATCTTCATCCATCAAGCCATCTTATTTAAAATTTGCTTCTTATCTATCTTTTGCATAAGCTCTAAGACATCTATGCCTCTTTTTTCTTTGAAATTTAAAAGCTCTCTTGCAAAGAGAAATTTCTGATCCTTGTTTATATCATAGGTCTCATACTTCTTTTTAACCTGCATAGGTTTAAATTTCTTCTCAGCCTGCTCTTTAGCAAAATTTGCATTGTATTCTT
>NZ_CABPUQ010000001.1:1320415-1322331 GCF_902460675.1 Campylobacter concisus
TATTGCTAAGTCCGTTTATGCTAGTTATCATTTCACTCCCCCCTACGCCTTTATATCAACATCTTTTTTTATACCAAGCATATCTACTAGATATTTTCCTGCTGGGTTTTCATTTAGCTCTTTTACTAAATTTAAAGGTGGCATGCTAAATTTTAAAAAGCTATCCATAAAGTCCTTGCTCTTTTTGCCATCTTTGTCTATCTCACCAAAGAGTAGCTTTAGCATTTTTAGATTATGCTCCATCATCTTTTTAAATGAGAGTTCGTCTTCTTCATATCCCCTACGTCTATCTTCAGGAGTGCTGACAAAGCCACTTTCTAAGTCGATATAGACAAAGTCTCTTTTAGATCTGATGTAGTCTTGCATATATTTAGGCATGCCAGCTATGTCATTATCAGTAGCATTTATAAAGCCAGGTCCAAATTTCATCTCACCCATAAGCTCGAACAGCTCAAATGCCCTATTAAATTCTTTACTATCTATGCTCTTATCATAGCCTTCTCTTTTGCCTTGTAATGTTGTCTCGCCCTCTCTCACATCAAGGTTGTTGTTTATAACGGCTGCTATAAGTCCGCCTTTAGTTATTGAGCCGTCTTTATTTGTGTATTTCTCTCCATGCGGATCCATAAATACACCACTTCCCACACTCTCCTTGCCGCCATTGTTGTTGTTAAAGATATCTGTTGTTGGCTTTAGTGGCTGCCTGCCGTCTCCGCCATCAAAGCTTGGGTTGAAAAAAAGCGTGCTTATCATCTGCTTATTTGACTCTTTGCCGTTAAAATCAGCCGCAGCCGAGCCAAATTCATGAATGGAGTTATGAATTTTTGTTACTTGCATGCTTTGGCGGTTATACTCAAAGCCTTGAGGGAAATTTCTTATCTCATCTAAGCTAAAGCTATCTTTTGAGTTTAGTGTGTCTTCGCCAACGACTTGGGAGAGGATTTTGTAGGCATTATTTACGGTTTTTAGTATATCGATGCTATCAAAAGTCCTTTGCATATAGTCAGACTGCGTCTCTATCCTTACTAACGACTCCAGCGTGCTTGAGTGAATTTTATAATCACTTGGTATGCCAGCTTGCTTGTTAAACTCATCTGTAAAGTAGCCATCTTTATCTACCTTGTAACCTAAAACCTCTGAACTCGTTTGGTTGGTAGAAACTTTGGTTGATACCGTTATGTTCTGCTCTAAATTCAAGGGGTAGCTACCAAGTGCGTTTATCATCTAGTATCCTTTTAGCTTTAACTCACACCAAAGATATCGTCTTTTTTATGAAAAGATTTATTTTACAAAGGTTTTTAGTCTGCATAAATTTACCTCCTAAACTCTCGTATCTACCTTTTTATAAAGCCTATCTTTGCTAGATAGTTCCTTAAATTTGAGGTCGTTTTCAAGGTATGTGATGTTGTAAATTTCTTTAGTGGTGATACTTTTGCCGTTTTCAAGTCCGATCAGGAATTTACTTGTAAATTGATTTTTAACATCAGCATCACGACCAAGACCAAAGATAGCATACTCCATATCTAGCTTATGCTCTTTTGCTCTTTTAGCTGTCTCGCGCTCTAGCTCTTTACCGCCATAAGTAGCTACTGCTTGCATACTTCTTGAAACGCTAACGTTTGAAGTAAAAATTTGCACTGCGTTTGAGGTTTTTTGCACACTTGATTTGATCTGATCATCAAAGTCTGATATTTCAAGTTGTGCGTTTTTCTTTGGGGCAGCTAAGCTGTCAGTTATAGAGGAGTGCTCTATACCTTATTTAGTAGCACTTTCTTAACTAAACAAGCCACTTTATATCGCATTCGACCTTATAGTACTAAGTAGTTTAAGCTTTGGGTTTTCAAACTTCATAACTCATTTAATAAAGAATAAAAACATTGTTAAAATTCCAAAAAAATTTATATCAAATTTTATCA
>NZ_CABPUQ010000001.1:1322692-1380689 GCF_902460675.1 Campylobacter concisus
CTTAACTAAACAAGCCACTTTATATCGCATTCGACCTTATAGTACTAAGTAGTTTAAGCTTTGGGTTTTCAAACTTCATAACTCATTTAATAAAGAATAAAAACATTGTTAAAATTCCAAAAAAATTTATATCAAATTTTATCAAGACATATACATTGGGGCTTTAATATAAAAAAATTAATCATTCATAACACTTATTTTGCACTCAACAGAAAGTAACAATAATAAAAACTAGGATTAAAAATATAAGAACCAAGCAGATAAACAACAAAGCCCGCAACGACCTACTTTTCCAACATCCCAGTAAGGGAGAGTATCATCAGCCAGGACGAGCTTAGCTTCTTGGTTCGAGATGGAGCAAGGCGTTTCCTCGTCTGTATAGTCACGGGCAGTGTTAAATAAAAGATATATTAGCAAATCTCTTATTTAACACTACTAGATAAAGTTAAAAGTCATAAACAAAGTTTTATAAAAACATATCTTATTAAGTTTTTACCCTTAACAAGGAAGTGATGCTTATTAAAAGATAAGCAGACGAGCTATTAGTACTGGTCAGCTAAAGGACTTTCATCCATTACACACCCAGCCTATCAAACACATAGTCTATATGAGCTCTTAAAAGAAGATTCATCTTGGAGTTGGCTTCCTGCTTAGATGCTTTCAGCAGTTATCACATCCCAACATAGCTACCGAGCGGTGCCCTTGGCAGGACAACTCGTACACCAGTGGTTGGTTCGACCCGGTCCTCTCGTACTAGGGTCAACTCTCCTCAATCTTCTTGCGCCCACGGCAGATAGGGACCGAACTGTCTCACGACGTTCTGAACCCAGCTCGCGTACCGCTTTAAATGGCGAACAGCCATACCCTTGGGACCTGCTCCAGCCCCAGGATGCGATGAGCCGACATCGAGGTGCCAAACCTCCCCGTCGATGTGAGCTCTTGGGGGAGATCAGCCTGTTATCCCCGGGGTACCTTTTATCCTTTGAGCGATGGCCCTTCCACACAGAACCACCGGATCACTAAGACCGACTTTCGTCTCTGCTTGACGTGTATGTCTCGCAGTTAAGCTGGCTTATACCTTTATACTCTACGAACGATTTCCAACCGTTCTGAGCCAACCTTTGTAAGCCTCCGTTACATTTTGGGAGGCGACCGCCCCAGTCAAACTACCCACCAGACATTGTCCTACTTGAGGATAACTCAAGCTAGTTAGCTATCAGAATAAAAAAGAGCGGTATCTCAACAATGGCTCACCATAAACTGGCGTCTATGGATCAAAGCCTCCCGCCTATCCTGCACATTTTTATCCCAATAGCAGTGTCAAGCTGTAGTAAAGGTCCACGGGGTCTTTCCGTCTTGCCGCGGGTAGGAGGAATTTTCACCTCCACTACAATTTCACTGGATCCCTCTTCGAGACAGCTCCCATCTCGTTACGCCATTCATGCAGGTCGATATTTAATCGACAAGGAATTTCGCTACCTTAGGACCGTTATAGTTACGGCCGCCGTTTACTCGGGCTTCGATCAAACGCTTCGCAGAGCTAACGTCATCAATTAACCTTCGAGCACCGGGCAGGCGTCACACCCTATACATCCTCTTACGAGTTAGCAGAGTGCTGTGTTTTTGGTAAACAGTCGGGAGGGACTCTTTGTTGTAACCTTCAATGCTTACGGAGTAAATCCTTCACAAAGTTAGGCACACCTTATACCGAAGATACGGTGCTATTTTGCAGAGTTCCTTGAAGAGAGTTCTTCCACGCGCCTTAGAATACTCATCCCACCCACCTGTGTCGGTTTACGGTACGGGCAACTATAACTAAACTTAGAAACTTTTCTTGGCTCGACAGTATCAAGAATATACGATCTATTCCGAAGAATTTCACGCACCCACTTGCCTCAGCTTAAAGGAATTCGGATTTGCCTGAATTCCAACCTACACACATGGACCAGCTATTCCATCAGCTGGCTCCTCTAACTCTAAGCGTCCTTCCATCGCACATTATAGTTGGCATTGGAATATTAACCAATTTTCCATCGCATACCCCTTTCGGACTTTGCTTAGGACCCGGCTAACCCTACGATGACGAGCATCGCGTAGGAAACCTTGGGTTTACGGCGTTGGGGATTCTCACCCCAATTATCGCTACTCATGCCTGCATGCTCACTTGTATTCGCTCCAGCACTCCTTACCGGTATACCTTCAACGCAAATACAACGCTCTCCTACCACTTAGTAAAACTAAGTCTAAAGCTTCGGTACTCATTTTAGCCCCGTTATATTTTCCGCGCAGAATCACTAGACCAGTGAGCTATTACGCTTTCTTTAAAGGATGGCTGCTTCTAAGCCAACCTCCTGGTTGTTTAAGTAACTCCACATCGTTTTCCACTTAAATGAGATTTAGGGACCTTAGCTGTTAGTCTGGGTTGTTCCCCTCTCGACGACGGATTTTATCACTCGCCGCCTGACTGCCATGATTACACACTAGGTATTCGGAGTTTGATAGGGTTTGGTACATTGGTGTATGCCCTAGCCCATTCAGTGCTCTACCCCCTAGTGTTACTACATGACGCTATACCTAAATATATTTCGGAGAGAACCAGCTATCACGATGTTTGATTGGCCTTTCACCCCTATCCACAAGTCATCCCATAGCTTTTCAACGCTAGCGGGTTCGGTCCTCCACCGGCTCTTACACCGGTTTCAACCTGCTCATGGATAGATCACATCGTTTCGGGTCTGCAACGTCTGACTAAATGCCCTATTAAGACTCGCTTTCGCTACGGCTCCGGGTTTCCTTAACCTTGCCAGACATCACAACTCGCAGGCTCATTATGCAAAAGGCAGTCCATCACCCTGATAAATCATAGGGCTCTGAATGATTGTAAGCAAATGGTTTCAGGTTCTATTTCACTCTGATCACCTCAGTTCTTTTCACCTTTCCCTCACGGTACTTGTGCACTATCGGTCTAGTAGTAGTATTTAGGGTTGGATAGTGGTCTACCCAGCTTCAGACAGAATATCACGTGTTCCGCCCTACTCAGGATACTGCTAAGTAAAACAAAGCTTTCATATACGGGGGTATCACCCTCTGTGCCTAACCTTTCCAGGTCGTTCTATTAGCTAAGTTTAGTCTATATTGCAGTCCTACAACCCCACTAGTAAACTAGTGGTTTGCCCTCTTACGCGTTCGCTCGCCGCTACTAGCGTAATCTCTTTTGATTTCTTTTCCTGAGGGTACTAAGATGTTTCAATTCCCCTCGTTTGCTCCGTTATACGGTAACTAATATCTCTATTAGTTGGGTTGCCCCATTCAGAAATTCCCGGATCAAAGCCCCTTGACGGCTCCCCGAGACTTATCGCAGCCTGGCACGTCTTTCATCGCCTCTACTAGCCAAGGCATCCACCACTTGCTCTTTGTAGCTTACCTTTTCTATATTAGATTATTCTAATTCGCATCACTTCCTTGTTAAAGATAACTTTATGTTACTACATTTAAATTCTAGCTCTCAAGACGGAAAGCATTGACTACTATTTAGATAAGTTTTAAATCCTAAATAGATTGTGATGTCAAACTTTTGCAATAAATGCAAAGAAAATAGAAATTTAAATCTTTAACAAGTCCTGTAAAATTGTTTTTAAAACTTGCTTGTGACTATTAACAATATTAATTAAAAGAACATTTAGACAAAAGTCTAATTAGAAAGTTTAAATTTAAACTTTCTAATTAGACTTAATGTAGTTAAACTATTTTATGGTGGAGAATAGCGGGATCGAACCGCTGACCTCCTGCGTGCAAAGCAGGCGCTCTCCCAGCTGAGCTAATTCCCCAATTAAATTCTCTGGTGGGCCTAACAAGACTTGAACTTGTGACCTCACCCTTATCAGGGGTGCACTCTAACCAGCTGAGCTATAGGCCCCTATAGGTCTATCAATCTTTCAAAACTAAACAAGGATGATTGAGAATATCTTTCTTATAGATATCTTGTGAGAGAATATCTATATGTACTCTAGAAAGGAGGTGATCCAACCGCAGGTTCTCCTACGGTTACCTTGTTACGACTTCACCCCAGTCGCTGATTCCACTGTGGACGGTAACTAATTTAGTATTCCGGCTTCGAGTGAAATCAACTCCCATGGTGTGACGGGCGGTGAGTACAAGACCCGGGAACGTATTCACCGTAGCATGGCTGATCTACGATTACTAGCGATTCCGGCTTCATGGAGTCGAGTTGCAGACTCCAATCCGAACTGGGACATATTTTATAGATTTGCTCCATCTCGCGATATTGCTTCTCATTGTATATGCCATTGTAGCACGTGTGTCGCCCCGGACATAAGGGCCATGATGACTTGACGTCGTCCACACCTTCCTCCTCCTTACGAAGGCAGTCTCATTAGAGTGCTCAGCCGAACTGTTAGCAACTAATGACGTGGGTTGCGCTCGTTGCGGGACTTAACCCAACATCTCACGACACGAGCTGACGACAGCCGTGCAGCACCTGTCTTAACATTTCTGCAAGCAGACACTCTTCTATCTCTAGATGATTTGTTAGATATCAAGTCCGGGTAAGGTTCTTCGCGTATCTTCGAATTAAACCACATGCTCCACCGCTTGTGCGGGTCCCCGTCTATTCCTTTGAGTTTTAATCTTGCGACCGTACTCCCCAGGCGGTATACTTAATCCGTTAGGTGCATTACTGCCAAGACTAGCTTAGCAACAACTAGTATACATCGTTTAGGGCGTGGACTACCAGGGTATCTAATCCTGTTTGCTCCCCACGCTTTCACGCATTAGCGTCAGTTGAGTTCCAGCAGATCGCCTTCGCAATGGGTATTCCTGGTGATCTCTACGGATTTTACCCCTACACCACCAATTCCATCTGCCTCTCCCTCACTCTAGATTATCAGTTTCCCAAGCAGTTCTATGGTTAAGCCATAGGATTTCACAAGAGACTTGATAATCCGCCTACGCGTCCTTTACGCCCAGTGATTCCGAGTAACGCTTGCACCCTCCGTATTACCGCGGCTGCTGGCACGGAGTTAGCCGGTGCTTATTCGTTAGGTACCGTCATTGTTCTTCCCTAACAAAAGGAGTTTACGCTCCGAAAAGTGTCATCCTCCACGCGGCGTTGCTGCTTCAGGGTTTCCCCCATTGAGCAATATTCCCTACTGCTGCCTCCCGTAGGAGTCTGGACCGTGTCTCAGTTCCAGTGTGACTGATCATCCTCTCAGACCAGTTATGCGTCATAGCCTTGGTGAGCCATTACCTCACCAACTAGCTGATACAATATAGCCTCATCCTACACCGAAAAACTTTCCCTATCTAACTTATGCTAGAGAGGTGTATAGAGTATTAGCAGTCGTTTCCAACTGTTGTCCTCTAGTGTAGGGCAGATTAGCTATACATTACTCACCCGTGCGCCACTAACTCATAAGAGCAAGCTCTTACTTGTCCGTTCGACTTGCATGTATTAGGCACGCCGCCAGCGTTCACTCTGAGCCAGGATCAAACTCTCCATATTAACCTTCTTTAGCGTAAAGCAAAGCTTTACTAAGAAGCAACACTAAAGACTAAGATTGCTAATGTAATCTAGTAATTAATGTTTTTACTAAAATTGCTTTTAGTATTTATTATGAAGTTTTTAATCAAAAAAACTTTTAGTTTTTATATTAGTTTGTCTAATCTATTATTTAAGCATAATAGACTGGCTCAATCGATCACTTGTTTAGATTTCAAAGATTGACTAATAGTTTAACAATTGTAAGTTAAAAGAACTTTCTGCTCTGCGTTCTGCAAAACAGAAAGTAAAGTATATAGAAGTGATGCTTAAAAGCAGATAAAAATCAGGCTATTTTTTTAAAAGCCCATAAATAAATTTTGAAGTCCAACCTTTTCATTAAAAATGATATCTTTTTTATTTGGATCGTACTTAAATTTACTTACTACTTTTTTACCATCTTCTTTCAAGTATCCAGCAGATATAAGCGTTGGCTCGATAAGAGTCATCTCAGGAAAGAGTGTATCAAAAAATTTAGCCAAACTCTCATCCACGCTTAGCTCACCATTAAGTGATAGCTTATCAAAGATCGCAAGCTGACTTTCTCCGCTTTTAAAGCCATTGATAGCAGCATCTAGTTTTAAATTTATCGCATTATTGCCATTTTTAAAGCTTAATCTATCCACTTTCACACTTGGGTTTTTCTCTAAAATTTGACCCATTACTTCGTCCAAATTTAACCCAGCAAAGATACTCTCATTTGTATCAACATTTACATTACTTAGTCTATCAAGTATATTATTTATAGTTGGCACGTTGATATTTGCTATTTTGCTATCTAGGATAAAGTCTGTAAATTTCACTTTATTAACAGCAACCGCGCCTATCTTCACCACGTCATTTGAGCTACCAAGATCATTTGAGACTTCAAATTTCGAGCTATACTCAAGATCATCTAAAGCGACATTGCCATCCTTTTCATCTAATAATGCTAGTTTTTTGATCTTAGCTTTTGCTATGTAAGGGGCTAGTTTGCTCTCAAATATCTTTGAAATTTCAACTGGCACAGTGTAGCTTGTATCTATATCGACGCCTTCAAGATTAACTTCTGCTTTATTTTCTTCGTTAAGGTCTTTTAATGAAACTTTCTCAAGACCCAAGTTTGCGCTATTTACATTATCTTTTGCATCCAGTTTCAAGCCAAATTTCACATCCTTTGTATGAACGTTCATAGTTTGCTTGTCACTAAAGTCAATGTCACTAAATTTAACTTTTACATCTTTATCGCCACTTACGCTAGCCTTTGTTTTAGCCGTTGCGACGACGTTTGACCCAAGAAATGAAGCTACGATATTTTTTATCGCTTCATTTTGTATAGAAATTTTTGAGTCGATATCAAAGCCATTTACAAATGCAAGCACTGAGTGAGAAATCTCATTTTCTACCTTGAAATTTAGATCCTCATCTACATCTTTGCCAGCCAAATTTTTCAAAAAATCTTTTGAAACGATAAGATCAAACGATCCTTTTGAGCCAAAAAAGCCTTTTTGATAGCTATTTTCTGAAACTTTAAAGCCATTTACATCATTTAGTCTATCAACTATCCTTTGATAGTTCTCCTCAACCTTGTTTGAGGCAAAATAAACAGCGCCTGTGACGATCACGATAACTACGATTAGAGCAGATATCACCTTTTTCATGCTTTTCTCCTTTTTGTAATGTGTTGTAAAAACAACCAGATACCTAATAACAAGCCAACCATGGCAAGTGGCATGATATAGCCATGCTCGCCAAGATAATTGCTCACACTCATAAAATAATCCCCTGCTTTATAACTTGCAAGACCAACGATCACCGCCCAAAGCACCGAGGAGATCAAATTTATAACACTAAATTTATAAAAAGAGTATTTTGTAAGTCCAAGCGCGATAGGCACCAAAGTTTTGACGCCATAGATAAATTTCTTGATAAATATTATCTTATCGCCGTGCTTTTTTGCCAAAATTCCAGCATAGACAAGCTTTCTTTTGTGATTTTTCACATAAGGCATAAGTGAGCTTTTGTTAAACCTTGCGACGTAAAAGATCAAAGTATCGCCGATCGTGTTTGCCACGGCAGCGACGATTATGCTAAGAGTGATGTCCATTTTGCCTGCAAAGCTTAATATTCCAGCAGCGATAAGCGCAACCATGCCACCACCAAGGCTGTAAAAAAACAGCACAACGTAGCCATAAGTTGAGATTGAGTTTATAATATCTTGCATCATTGCCCCAAAAGTTTAGAAGCTGAAGATATTAGTTGCTCGTATGCGTAGCCACTTTGTTTTAAAATTTCATCCTTTGCGCTAATGACTGCTCCGCCAAAGCTAGCTCCAGCGAAAAATCCATCATTTGCGGCATACGCATAGATGTCGCTTGAAAATTTAAAATCGCTTACTTTATTATAATTGCGCCCGATATCGCCAAATGCCACTGAAAGCTTCGTATCAAGCGTGATCTTAGCGTCTTTTATGTCGTAGATGATGCTATCTTTAAATATAAAAAGCACAAGCGAGCTATCTTCATAACCAAGCTGTATGCCGATGCTGCCGCCACTTATACTAACTGGCAAAATTTCACTTGGAGAGTTGATGTTGCCAACGACCATGATGCCATCTCCGCCCATGCCACCAACTACAAAACCAACCTTTTTAACACTTGGAAAGATGATCGTCGCTTTTGACTGCTCGATAAGCTCTTTTATAGGAGCGTTTCTAGCGCCTCTCATCGTCGTTATAAACGAATTTGCCGAGTCTAGCACAAGCTCCTCGCTAGCAAAGACAAATGAGAAAAACATTATTAATGATAAAAGAAATTTCATATCTTGCCGTTATTTCGCAAAATCAACAGCGCGAATCTCTCTGATGACGCTTACTTTTATCTCACCAGGATACTGCACCTTACTCTCGATCTCTTGAGCGATCTCTTTTGCTACAAGCACTGCCTCATCGTCGTTTATAAGTTTAGCATTTGCGATGACGCGGATCTCACGGCCAGCGTTGATCGCATAAGCTTGTTTGATACCCTCTTTGCTTTTTGCGATGTTTTCGATCTCTTCGACACGTTTTAAGAAGCTCTCAAGCACCTCACGTCTTGCTCCTGGACGAGCTGCACTTAGTGCATCAGCCGCGCAAACAGCAGCACTTTCTATACTTGTCGCCTCTTCGTGACCGTGGTGAGCATAGATCGCATTGATGACAACTGGATGCTCCTTGTAGCGTTTGCAAATTTCAGCTCCAAGATCAACGTGGCTGCCCTCGTACTCGTGAGTTAGCGCCTTGCCGATGTCGTGAAGTATGCCAGCCCTTTTTGCTAGCTTTTCATCTCCGCCGCACTCTGCTGCGATGATGCCAGCAAGATGAGCTACTTCAAGGCTGTGAGCAAGGGCGTTTTGACCGTAGCTTGCTCTAAATTTAAGCTTGCCTATTAGTTTTACTATCTCTGGATGAATTTTATTTAGACCAAGGTCCATGACGATGTTCTCGCCCTCTTCTTGTATGCTTTGCTCAAATTCTTCAGTCACTTTTTTGTGCAGATCTTCTATCCTCGCAGGCTGAATTCTACCATCCTCCACCAAAAGCTCGATAACTCTTGTTGCGATCGCACGTCTGTAAAGGTTAAAGCTACTTAGTATGATCGCGTGTGGGGTATCGTCGATGATGATATCAACGCCAAGGACCATTTCAAGGGTCTTGATATTACGTCCTTCTTTGCCGATGATCCTGCCTTTTAGCTCATCGCTTTTGATATTTACGACATTTATCAGACGTTCAGCCGCAAATTCTCCGGCAAATCTTGACGTAGCCTGCGCCAAGATGTAATTAACCCTCTTTTTAGCCTCTCTTTTTGCCTCTTCTTCGTACTTTCTAACGATGTGAGCGATGTCTGCGCGTGACTTCTCCTCGACCTTTTTAAGCACAACCTCTTTTGCCTCTTCCTCCGTTAAGCCAGCAGCGTGCTCAAGCACCCTTATCGCCTCTTCTACTTTGTTTTGATAAGTCGCTTTTAAATTTAAACCCTCTTCGTAAGTGACCTTCGCATCTTGCTTCTCTTTTTCAAAAAGCTCTTTGCTCTCATTTAAAAGCTCTTGCTCATTTAGCAAAATTTTCTCTTTTTTGGTTAGCTCATCAAATTTACTTGCATACTCTTTTTGAAGCTTTGTCGTCTTGTCGTCATATCTTTTTTTAGCCTCAAATTCAGCCTCTTGCACTGAAATTTTAGAGTTTTTAAGCGTTAGCTCAGCTTCATACTCGATGGCTTTTGCCTTTGCTTTTGCTTGCTCTAAAAATATGTTGTAGTTTGCATCATTTATCTTTTTTGCATAAAGATACCCTGCTCCAACGCCCACCACACCGGCTCCTAAGCCTATTAAAACCTCTATCATTTATTCCTCTTTTTATATAATTTTTACTTGGGGTTATATAAAAGTCTCCCACTGCATCGTGCGCCTGCGAGAGCACATCTTTGGTGTAGAAGTCTTTTACCTCTAAGAAAACTATCAGTTTTGGCTTAATGGGCAAAGTGTCAAAAAATCTATCGTAAAATCCTTTTCCGTGCCCTATCCTTGCCATAGCTCCATCAACCCCAATCGCTGGAACTACCGCCATATCGAGTTTAACATTATTCATTTTTTTGCCAGATGGCTGCCTGACATTAAATTTATAAGTTATAAATGGCAGTCGCAATCTTACCATCTCTAAGCTAAGACCTACCATAAAAGGGGCAAAAATTTCACATTTATGTGATAAATTTCGTCTTATTTTAAGCACATCGACTTCGTAGTTAAGCGGCAGGTAAAAGAGCACCTTTTTAGAATTTGTGTAATTTATCAAATTTAAAAGCGTTTTTGCTGCCTTATGATGTGTGCATTTTGCTCTAAATTTAGTAAGCTTTATCAAATTTGCTCTTGCTTTTTTTCTAAATTCGTTTTTTTCTAAATTAACGCTCATTTTATGCTCTTTCTTGTATAATCCTGAAACATTTTTCAAAAGGAAATTTATGACACTAAAACGCGCAATTATAACATCACTTTGTCTTTTTGCATTTTTCGGATGCGGTGACGACTCTAACAAAAAGAGCGAGCAAAACACTAGCGAACCAGCTGTGCAAAGTAAAAATTTAGAAGAAAATGCCAGCAAAGATGAAAATTTAAGCAAAGATACGCTCACTCCAAAAATGAATGAGAGTACACAAAGCGACGAAATAAAAGAGATAAGCCTAAAACTGCTTAACGGCACAACTATGCAGATCACAAAAAGAAGCAACGGCTTTGACGTAAAAGATGGCAAAAAAGCGACACTTTATGTATTTTTCGCTACTTGGTGCCCACCTTGCAAGGCTGAGATACCATCTTTAAACAACCTAAGTGAGAAATTTAAAAACGAGCTAAACATCGTTGCTGTCTTGCTTGAAGACAAGAGCGAGGACGAAGTTAAAGAATTTGCTCAAAAATATAAGATCAAATACGACATCGCAGTTGGCGAGGGAAATTTCTTATTTGAAAAGGCGATGGGCGGCATCAAAGGACTCCCTGCATCTGCACTCTTTAAAGCAAATGGCGACTACGCTCAAGGCTACATCGGTCTTGTGCCTGAAGAGATGCTTGAAACTGACATAAATAGGGCCATAAAATAATGCTTGAGTTTTTAAAAAGAGGCTTTGAAAAGACCTTTGGAGCGATAAGCTCGGCTAAAAAGTCAAAAAAGATCGACAAAGAGAGCTTAGAAGAAATTTTACTAGAGGCTGACGTGGCTTACGAGATCGTGGAGGAGATTTTATACTACTTGCCGCCGCAAGATGAAGTGAGCAGAGCTGATCTTAGACGCGTTATGAGTAGCTATTTTATCTACGAAAATGAGCGCGTGATAGAGCCTGACAAGCCATTTGTCGATCTCATCCTTGGCGTAAATGGCGCTGGCAAGACGACAACCATCGCAAAGCTAGCAAATTTATATAAAAATAATGGCAAAAGCGTCATTTTGGGCGCTTGCGATACATTTAGAGCTGGGGCGATCGAACAGCTGCGCCAATGGTCGATCAGACTAAATGTGCCAATAGTCGCCACCCAGCAAGGACATGATCCTTCAGCTGTTGCCTACGATACGATCAGCTCGGCCCTTGCAAAAGGCATCGACTGCGTCATCTTAGACACGGCTGGCAGGCTTCAAAACCAGACAAATTTAGCAAACGAGCTTGATAAGATCGTTCGTATCAGCAAAAAAGCCTACGAAAAGGCGCCTCACCGCAAGATACTCATCCTTGATGGCACGCAGGGCAACGCTGGCGTCGCGCAAGCAAAGGCATTTAACGATATCGTCGCGCTTGATGGCGTCATCATCACAAAGCTTGATGGCACCGCAAAGGGCGGAGCGCTATTTGGCGTGGCAAGGGAGCTTGAGCTACCTATATTTTATATAGGCGTTGGCGAGAGCATGGACGATATCATCAAATTTAACCCAGACGAGTTTTTAGACGAGCTGATGGACGCCATTTTTGAGTAGGGTAAAATTTCTTAGTAAAATTTGCTTTTTCGCTGCTCTTTTGGCGATTGATTTTCTTGCATTTACTCCAAAAAGTCCTGCAATCATCGAAAATTCGTGGGACAAAGCAAACCATTTTTTAGCCTTTTTCGTCCTTTATATACTGCTCTACCTTGGCTATGAGTTTAAAATTTTAAAAAATTTAGCCCTACTTTTAGCCTTTGGAGTGCAAATAGAGCTCGTTCAGGCACTTTTACCAAACAGGAGCTTTAGCCTGCTTGACATCGTAGCAGACATGATCGGAGCGGCCTTTGGAGTGATGATAATTGAAATTTTAAAAAGGATATATTATGGCAAAAGCAAAGCCAGTTTTTGAGTGTCAAGCCTGCGGTAATCAACAGGCAAAGTGGCTGGGCAAATGCCCACAATGTGGGGCTTGGGATAGCTTTGTCGAGCTTAGCCAGCAAGAGATAAAGATAAGTAAAGAGATAGCAAAAAGCAGCAGCACACCTAGCAAAGCCATAAGCATAGACGAAGTTGAAATTCAAAATTTTACGAGATTTAGCACCAAAGATAGCGAGCTAGACATTGTTCTTGGTGGCGGCGTAGTCGAGGGTTCGCTTGTGCTTATAGGCGGCAGCCCAGGCATCGGCAAATCAACCCTGCTTCTAAAAATCGGCTCAAATTTAGCAAAAGATGGCAAAAAAACGCTCTATGTAAGCGGCGAAGAGAGCCAAAGCCAGATAAAAATGAGAGCTGACAGGCTAAATGCGGTGGATAAAAATTTATACCTGCTAACTGAAATTTGCCTAGAAGATATCCTGCTAGAAGTGCAAAAGAGCGACTACAAGGTGCTTGTGATAGACTCCATACAAACGCTTTATAGCCAAAACATAACCTCCGCGCCAGGCTCGATCACGCAAGTTCGTGAGATCACGTTTGAGCTAATGAGACTTGCAAAGAGCCAAAATATCTGCGTTTTTATCATCGGTCACATAACCAAAGAGGGCTCGATCGCAGGTCCTAGAGTGCTTGAGCACATGGTCGATGTGGTGCTTTATTTCGAGGGCGACGCGAGTAGAGAGCTGAGGATTTTGCGTGGGTTTAAAAACCGCTTTGGCTCGACGAGCGAGGTTGGTATATTTGAGATGAGTCAGCAAGGGCTCGTGAGCGCAAATGAGATTTCGAGTAAATTTTTCACACGTGGCGGGGCGATGAGTGGCAGTGCGATCACTATCATAATGGAAGGCTCAAGGGCGCTTAGCATCGAAATTCAGGCGCTTGTTTGCGAGAGCGCCTATCCAAAGCGAAGCTCGACTGGCTTTGAGAGAAACCGCCTAGATATGCTGCTAGCCCTACTTGAGCGAAAACTTGAAATTCCACTTGGGCACTACGACGTCTTTATAAATGTTTCAGGCGGCGTTAAGATAAGCGAGACTGCAGCCGATCTAGCCGTCATCGCAGCGATAATAAGCAGCTTCAAAAACCGCCCTATCAGCAAGGACAGCGTCTTCATCGGCGAGCTAAGTCTAAACGGCGAGATAAGAGAAATTTTCAACCTCGATCAGCGACTAAAAGAGGCAAAAACGCAGAAATTTAAAAACGCCATCATCCCAAACAAACCGCTTGACACGCAAGGCCTAAAGTGCTTTTACGCCAAAGACATCACCCAAGTGCTTGAGTGGATGTAGATTTACTCTGGAACAAATCATGCTTGCTTTTTGACAGATAATATCAAGGAGCAAGCCATGAATGATATTAGCATCTTAAGCACAAATGTAAATTCATACACCAAGCAACAACACAAACAAGATAGATCTACAAATTTTAGTGATCTTATAAAGCAAAGTGTTAAAGAAGAGAGTAACAAGCCAAACCAAGAGCCAGCTAAATTTAACTATATCTCTTCTTCACAAAATAGCCTCATCTCTTTAAATTTCAGTGATCTTCAAGCTTATGGCTACACAGTAGATAAGGCAGGCTTTATGGGAGCTGACTTTAACAAAGCTGCAGGTTTGCCGCAAGACTTTAAAATCCACAAAAGCACACTTGATGAGATAGTTAGATACAACAACAAAACATATCTCTTCACGCAAGATAGAAGCAAGGCTGCCTTTGAAAAGATAGACGTAGCTGATACTACAAAGCACTACTATAAACTTTTTAAAAGCATTGTAGGCGATGAAAAAGATAGATATAGTAAAGCTGATCTAGCAAATTTACCAAAAGGCTTTAGCCTAGATACCAATCAAAAAACCTTTGGTAAAAATGCAAATTTCTTAAAAGATGTCAGCCTAATATCCGTTACAAATGTATATAAAACATTTGATCAAGTTAGTGAAGCAAAGAGCGTTAGAGATGAACTTAGAGGCTTTGGAGTAAGCCACGAGGTCTATGAGCTAAATTTTAGCAAAGAGCATCTTGATGCAAAAGCTAGTGATGAATATACATTTAATCCTGACATGTCAGTATATCAATCAGATGATACTTACAGCAGTGCTGGTGTGTTTGTGGGATTTTTAAAGAGCTTTAGTCCTATCGCTAGTGATAGTGGCGAGACAAAGCTTAGCGTAGAGGCAAGCTCTTACTCAAAGCTAATGAGTGAGCAAAGCTTGGCTGATAATATAGTGCCTCTCTCAAGGCTTTTAAAAAATGAGAAGATGATCAAATTTATTTTAGAAGAGCTACTAAAGAGAAATTTACTCACTTCAAAAGATGGCAAAAGTGCTGGTGAGATAGTAGATAGTGTGCTAGCTCATGCCACAAAGCTTCAAAATGAGACAAAAGTTTAAATAGATAAATTTAAAAGGTGGCTATCTTTAACCAGTTAAGCCATCTTATTTAAAATTTGCTTCTTATCTATCTTTTGCATAAGCTCCAAGACATCTATGCCTCTTTTTTCTTTAAATTTTAAAAGTTCTCTTGTATAGAGAAATTTTTGATCCTTGTTTATATCATAGGTCTCATACTTCTTCTTAATCTGCATAGGTTTAAATTTCTTCTCGCTTTGCTCTTTGGCAAAATTTGCATTGTATTCTTGTTCTTCTTTGTGTAGTTTAGCTAGAAATTCTTTATGCTCTTTTGTAGTTTTTTCTACGTCTTCTTTATAAAGCTTTTTAAACTCTTCTATGTTTAGATCAGCTCGGCTAAGTAGAGCAGAGCCTTTTTTACTTGACATCGCATCATCAGGCAGCGATCGCATAAAATTCTCTAGTTCCGTTTCTTCTTCTTTTGTGCCAAGACCAATCATAAAGCCATTTATTGTTGGCTTGCCATCAACAGAGTTTGTAAGTAGCCAATCCATATAGCTTTGTAACTCTCCAACTCTAAATTCTTCCATAGTTTCTGGAGGATATTTTGATGCTAAAGCTCTTCTTTCTTTCATGGGGTAATCAGATAGCATATTATCTATTCGATTTATAGTATCTGTTATCCAGCCCTCTTTACTTTGGTCTATATCAATAAATTCTTTTACATTATCAGTCCAGGGTCTAAACATATACTTTGAGTAATCAAATTTCTCTTCGCTGACGCTTTTGTCTTTCTTACCTTCTTTGTTTATATTTTCTGTTGTATTTTCTTTTTGGATAGTGGTTTCTTGTATCGGTGTGTTGCTAAGTCCGTTTATGCTAGTTATCATTTCAGTCCCCCTATGCTGTCTTATCCACTTTAAGCTTTGCCACTTTTTCTAAAATCTCAAACATACTCTTGCCACTATCAAATTCACTCTTTATAAATTTATAAAGCTCCTTAAATCTCTCATCGGCTTCAAGCTTATAGGTTTGAGACTTTTTAGTAACTTGTATAGGTGTAAATTTCTTCTCTTTCTTCTCTTCTTTGTTTTGTGTTTCAAGATCGTTGATAGAATTTATAGTCTCTTTTGCTAGCTCATCATCAAGCTCTAAACCAAAGCGCTCCTTTAGTGCAAATTTAGCCCATTTGCCCTTGAACTCATCAACACTCATATCGCTATCAAGCAGTTCAGCTGTTTTGCTACCACCAAAAGCTATAAAAGAGAGGATTTTTTTATTTGCAAACTGGTCTATAAAATCATCAACACTAAGCTTTTTACTATTTAATGGATCTTTAAAAATGCCCTTTGGCTCAAACGCTGGATTTCTCTCAAGCCCTAAAGCACCGCTATCATCTATAAATTTCTTTAGCTCATCTATCTCATCTTTTGAAAAAGAGTCGTCATAGCCCATTAGCTTGCCAAGTATGCTTACTCTTGCCTCTCCTTCGCCTTTTACAAAGCCAGTGAGTGAGTGATCATATCTGTCGTATTCTCTTGCTCTTTCTTTATCATCTAGCCTTGCATACTTAGGAAATGTCATGCCATGACCCATATCGTTACTAAGTATCTCGTTTATATCGTTAAATTTAAAGCCCATCTCTCTTGCTATATTTTCTCTTGAGAGATAGTTAGGGGTTGAAAGATTATTAGAAATTTGCATTTTACTATCCTTAGTTCTTATGATCACCAAAGCGTTACATCAAATTTCGTCTTTTTTGTAAAAAAGTTTATATAAGTATTTATTTGCAAATTAGGCTTTATATCAAAAAAGTAGCTAAAAGTTAGAAAAAACAGACAAATTTCACACTATCATCACTGCAGCTACGGCAAATCCGCCGTCGTGAGTTATACTAAGGCTTGCTTCTTTGATATTAAAATTTGTATAAATTCTTGGGCTAAATTTTATCTTTGGTGCGTTTCTTGCGTCTTTGCTGAGCATAATGTCTAAAAAGCCACACTCTTTGCTGATGCCCACACCAAGAGCTTTGCTAGCTGCTTCTTTGGCTGCCCAAAATCCAGCCAAAGTCGTATCATTTTTTGCTAGCGCGATCTCATCATCGCTTAAAAATCTCTTTAAAAAAAGCTCGCCGTGACGAGC
Source organism: Campylobacter concisus (assembly GCF_902460675.1). GTDB lineage: Bacteria > Campylobacterota > Campylobacteria > Campylobacterales > Campylobacteraceae > Campylobacter_A > Campylobacter_A concisus_AJ. Next base: position 1,339,599 of record NZ_CABPUQ010000001.1, read on the forward strand.
CTTCAGTCTTGAAATTCTATCTATCTTAACGATATCGATGCCTATCATTGCACCACGAAATCAGTAAAAAATATGTTTTTGATGTAGCCATCATTTAGCACTTCATTTAGCTTGCCGACGATCTCGTCTTTTAGCCTATCCTTGCCCTTTGCAGTGCTTACTTCTTCGTAAGTTTTAGAAGAGAGCGTTCTTATGATGATATCTCTTAAAAGTGCTTTTTTCTTATCAAGCTCGGCAGTTAGTAGCTCGTCGCTTTGCTCTAAATCGATCTTAGTTTTAAGAAATCTTGATCCATTTTCACTAAGTAAATTTACGACAAACTGATCAAGCGGATATATCGGTCCCATGTTCGAATAGTCGTTGCCACCGCGTTTTGCTTTGTTTTGAGCGGGTGCTGGTTGAGTTTGAGTCTGAGCTGGTGTTTGCGCCATATTTGCCTCTTTTGGCTCGTCTGAACTAAGCATCAAAAACGCCACTAGCCCTCCGATAACTAGCAATAAAACAAATATCGCGATGATGATTATCATCAAAGCGCCATTGCCACCTTTTTTTGCTTTTTTCTCTTCAACTTCTTCAGCCATCTTTCCTCCTTTAAGTTTTGGCTATAATTATACAAAAAATTCACAAAAATGAGAAAAGATGATACATAAAACCAACGCCGCTAGGCTTTTAGACAAGCTAAAAATAGAGTATGAGATACTTGAATACGAAGTCGATCTAAACGACCTTTCAGCCGTTCACGTCGCAGCTAGCACCAAGCAAGATATAAAGCAAATTTACAAAACGATCGTCTGCCAGTGCGAGCCTAAAAATTTTGTCGTTGCCTGCTTGCAAGGCGATCTGGAGCTTGATCTAAAGGCACTTGCTCATGCGTGCGTGGCCAAGCGCTGCGAGCTTATAAATTTAAAAGACCTAGAAAAGATCACCGGCTACATCAGAGGCGGCTGCTCGCCACTTGCTATGAAAAAGCACTTTGCGACCTTCATCGATGAGAGAGCAAAAGAGCAAGAGTACGTGCTAGTAAGCGCTGGAGTAAGAGGCAAGCAGATAAAGATAGCTCCAAATGACCTTTTAAAGGCTTGCGAAGCGGATTACGCTGATATCGCCAGGCTAGCCCTTTAAAAACTCTATAAATTTAAACTTCTCGCCTAAAAACTCGGGCGAGAGTAGAAATTTTGCCTGTTTTGTGGCGTTTTCGTAGGCTTGCTTGCTGCCTTTTTCAAGTACCAAAGATAAAATTTCATCCACGCCAAAGTCGCAAACCAAAGCATCATTTTGTTTTTTAAATTTAAGCATCAAAAAGCCAGCCAGAGAGAAAGCCTCTTTTACCTGCTTAAAACAAAGGCTATAAGTTAGATCTGAGCTTTTAAAATATGGCGCAAGGTTTGAAATTTCAAACAAAGAAAAAACTTGATGGTCTTTAAAAACTCTTAAGCTAAATTCATTTTTTGGCTCAAATTCGCCGTAGTCAAAGCTTAAAAATCTAATTTTTTTTGCCGCATTTGCAAGCTGAAGCGCAAATTTAGCGTAGCTGGTTGAAATTTCGCCCTTTTTTATGCCAAATTTCTTTGCAAGGGCTAGCAAATTTTGATCCGCCTTTTGCCAGTGAAATTTTAGGTCACTATCCACAAAAAGCATATTTTCTCCCTCTATCACCTCGCAGCTAAACGCGTCAAGTAGCTCATTTGAGATGACAAAAATTTCATCAAACGAGCACTCATCTAAATTTTCATAGTGTTTTATTTTTATCTCATTACCAAAGCGATTTTTAAAGGTTTCAAGCTGTTTTTTGCGTAAAATTTCATGAGGTTCTATGATGATAAACTCTAAATTTGACAAAATTTCTGGCTCAAGCGTAAAGACACCTTGCGCGAAATCAGCCAGCATATCGCCTGAGTTTGCACCGATCTCCACAACCTTGCAAGAGCTAGAAATTTCGCCATTTTTAAGTAGTTTTAAGAAGTAGTTTGCAAGGCAAGCGCCAAAGAGGTAGCCGACACTTACATTTGTGTAAAAATCGCCCTTCTTGCCGATATCCACGCCAAATTTATAGTAGTTTTTATTGACCCAGATATCAAAAAACTCGCTAAATTTCATAGATCAGGCAGCTTCCAGCCTCTGTAAAATGCGAACATCCTGACCGTTATACCAGCAGCTAGCAGCAACATAGTAAAAAATATGTTGGTAAGGCCCAGATGATAGAGGATAAAGTAGGCAAGCCCCACGCCAAGGCTTATCGTGCCGTAAAGTCCGGTGCGTAAAAACCATGGGACTTCGTTTAGCAAGATATCTCTTAAGATACCGCCGCCAACGCCGTTAAAAAAGGCGATCATCATGACGCCAAAGATATTATAGCTATACTCGATGGCAACCATCGCACCGACAATAGAAAAGCAGATAACGTCGATCGCATCGGCAAAAATAAAGACAAATTTCTTCTCCAAGCCCTCTCTTTTTATATGTAAATTTGTGATCCTGGATGCGACAAGCATAAAGATGACGACGCTTACTGGCATGTAGTGAGTGAATGAATAAACTGCCCTGCCAACGAGCATATCACGCATAATACCACCTCCAAGTGCGGTCAAAAATGCGGACAAAAAGACGCCAAGCCAGTCGCACTCCCTCTTTACTGCAAACAAAAAGCCACTAAGCGCAGCTGATGCGATACCAACGTACTCCACAAAAAGTATTAAGCTCATATTTTTTCCTTAAAAATGGGCATTTTATAATGAAATCTCATAAAAGTTCATTAATAAATTTTTAAATAATAGTTTATTTTAGGCTATAATAACGAAAATTTTAAATAAGGATATTTGATGAAAAAAATTCTAACTTTGCTCTTTTTGATCGACTCATTTTTTGCGTTAAATTTAAACGCTGATGTGATTCAAAACCAAAAATTAAAAAATGCGATAAACATTTTAAACGCTTTTGGCACTAGAAATTTAAAACCAAATACCAAATTTACAGGCATCAAAGCCATCGCTATCATCCCAGACGTAACAAAAGCAGGTGCTATCATCACTGGCTCAAAAGGCAAAGGGATATTTATCGCTAAAAACGACAATGGCGAGTGGTCAAGCCCATTTTTTGTAAATTACACATCTGGCAGCATCGGCCTTCAGCTAGGATATAGCTCGGCTGATATGATCATTTTGTTTAAAAACTCGGAAGCCTACGCAAGCTTGTTTAACGCAAAAGATACAATCAGTCTAAAAGCAGAAGCAACTGGTGGCGTTGGCAACGAAGTGGCTATAGCTAGTGATTTGCCTGAAATTTCAGCATTTGTCGAGGAGCGTGGCAAGACAAGTGGAGCTTTTGTTGGCGTTAGCCTAGATGTGGCAAGACTTAAGATAAATGCGCAAGATACAAACGACTACTACGAGAGAATGTATGACTTTGAAGATATCTACAACAACAGCCCAAAAGCTAGCAAATACACAATCAAATTTAAAGAGATAATCTCAAAATACTTCTTATAATAACCTCATATCTTGGCTCTTATAGAAGAGTCAAGCTCTTTTTTACATTTTAAAGATTTTAGAAATTTAGTTTATAAATTTAGCAAGATTATGGCTTAGCCTTTTGCTAAACCATAAATAGTGATACAAAGCGTTTTTTAGGGATTGGAGAAAATTGAGTCATATATTCAAACGCCTCTTCGTAGTCGCCGTCTGTATATTGCGCGACTTGCTCGATAAGCTCGTAAAGCTCTTCGTCATCCATCGAGTCAAAGCTGCCTCTATTTTCCAAAACCTCTAACAAAACGGCGTCTAATTCTAGCTCGTCGTAAGTCATTTCGTTCCTTAATTCTGATTTAAAAAATGCGAAACTATACCAAAAGAAGCTTATAAAATACTTTACTTAGAATTTGTAATAAATTTTATGCATTTTTTAGTAGAAAAGTTGTAAAATCTTTACATTCATTATCAATTTGATAGGGATTTTGTGGAAGACTTTGAACTATTTTACAAGCATTTTAACGAGTTTTTAAAAGCTTTTGGTCAAAAAGGCTCTGAGATAAAAGAGCAAATTTTGCGTGTGCTTTTTGCAAGCAAGTCACATCTAAATGCTCAAGAAATTTGTCAAAAAATTTATGAAACTTACAAAAATGAAATTTCAATGACTTCTATATATACCTTTTTAAATTTTCTTGAAGAGCACCATCTGGCAAATAGTTTTGAGCAAAATGGTGTTAAAAATTACGAGTTAAATTTAAAATCCTCTCACGATCATCTGATCTGCGAAAATTGCGGAAAGGTGGTTGATTTTGAAGATGAGATGATAGAGCAAAGGCAGGAGCAAATTTGTATCCAAAGTTCATTTAGCGCAGAGTCTCACAAGATGATACTTTATGGAATTTGTAGCGATTGCCAAGCAAAAAATGGGGTTTAAATTTATCATTTCATTTTGCTTTTTGATAATGAAAGACAAAAAAATTTCAGATTGATTTAAGTTACAGATTAGATAATACGCAGACAAAATAAAAGGATGAAAATGGATATAAAAACACAAACTTTAGCACAAGTTGCAAGCTATTTTTCGATGATAGCTCACACAAATGGCAGACTAAGAGTAAGGGTTAGCCCAAAGATCAAAGAGCTAAGTAGTAGCGTAAATTTAGCTAGTTTAGATGATATGATCGCTCAGATAAATGGCATAAAAAATGTTAAATTTAACAAGATAATCGGCTCTGTAACGATCGAATACGACCATGAAATTTTCCCTAAAAATCTCTGGGAGGATCTCTTAAAAGGGCAAAATTTAGAAGAAATTTCAGCTAAAGTAAATGAAGTAGCAAGAGAAGTAAAATATGCTTAATGAGCTTTTAAACGCCTCTTATACGAGCGAAAAAAACGCACTTAGGCTATATGAAGGTCTAGCTTCATTTGGCGAAGTATTTGATCAAATCGCAAGCGTGAGAAAAAATGCTATCGTCTTGATAGAAAAATTTGCAAGTGCGCATGAGTATGAGCTTGTTTGCGAAAATGAAGCTATTTTTTTGCCAGCAAAAAATAAAGAAGATGCGCTAATAGAGGCACTAAACTATGAAAATGAGCTAAACAAAATGTATGAAAAATTTTGTGAAAGCTTAGATGATGAGGAGTTAAAAGATCTATTTTTTAGACTTTGGGCTACTTCAAATAACGAATACATAGCCTCTTTAAAGCACTGCTTAAAAGAAATTTATAGTGGAGCTGGAGCAAAAAATGAGCTAAATTTAAATGAAATTTCACAAAATTTTGAGCAAAATGGCATAACAAATATTTTAGAAAGCTATCAAAATGACTTTAATGAGATAACTAAAAGCTTGCAAAATATCGCAAGTGGTAAGGCTGATAAAAGCGAGTTGGCAAAGATCACAAACAACCCAAATTTCTCGTTTTTTAGCGGGCTTGCGCTTGGGGCATTAGGCATTTCAGTAGTTAGCAAAAATTTAAATAAGGATGGAGAAGATGAATAATTTACAAAATCAAACAAAGAAAGGATTTAAAATGGCATTACCATTTTTAGCAGGTTTAGCAGTAGGCGGTTTAGCAGTAGTTGCTTGGAGTAAAAGAGATAAGATCAAAGAGTGCGCAAAAGACGGCTTAGACAAAGGCAAAGAGGCTGCAAAAGATCTTTATAAAAAAGGCAAAAATGTCGCAAAAGATGCAAAAGACTTTATGGTAAAAGAAGAGAAAAAAGCAAAACGTGGCGCTAAAAAAGTAGAAAAAGAGGTTGAAAAAGTGGTTAAAAAAACAAGAAAACCACGCGCTAAAAAGCCAGCAGCTCCAAAAGCTATCACACCAAACGATATAGCTTAAGGATAGAGAATGCAAGAAAATAATCTTTTTACGCTTTCAAACACAAGGCTTCCGTTTGATCACTTCATCAGCGGAGCCTTAATCGCTGGCATGGGTGCGGCTGCACTTGGCTTTAACGACTATCTAAACAACAGAGCAACTAAAAAAGATGTCGCTAAGAAGATAGTAAAATACGCTGTAACTGGCGGTTTTGTAGGTGCTGTTGGCATTCACGCTTCAAATTTGATAGCGCAAAAAAAATATCTAAACGCAGCAGCTTTCACAGCAGCTGGCATCGGCGGTCTTTTGATAGCTGAAGAACTAATAAAATTGGAGAGTAAATAATGAATAACCCTTACATCAATGAAGAAAACGCAAACGAAGTAGCAGCAAATAACACAGCAGCAACTCAGCCAAGTGCAGTTGATAATGCGATAAACAATGCAGCAAAAGATCTGCCATTTGTACCTGAAAATTTTAACGCAGCTGGCTTTGTAAAAGGCCTACTTTTAGGCGGCATAGCAGCTTATGTGCTAACTAATCCAAAAGCACAAGAGTGCGTATTTAAAGCGATCATCAGAGGTGGCGAGCTAATAAACGCTGGTATAGAAGAACTAAAAGAGCGTTTTGAAGATGTCAAAGCTGAACTTGACTCACAAAAATAAGGTCACTCTAGCTCATAAGAGCAAAAACAGAGCGAGGTTTATTTGCGAGAGCCTAAACGCTAGAAGCGATGTCAGCGCTATCGAGGCTGCGATCTCAGAGCGAACCGATGCAAGAAGCGTGCGTGTAAATAAATACGCAAAAAGCATCGTCGTCGAGTTTGATAAGAGCTATGAGAAAATTTTAGATTTTATAAAGAGCTATGATTTTCCAACCAAGCCAAAAGATGAGAGCCTGCCTAGCAAAGCAAATATCTACAAAGCTGCTGCTGCACTTGGCGTAACGCCGTTTATGAGTAACAAAACTCTAAAATCAGCCGTAACTCTTTACGCAACAGCTCCAAATTTAATAGAAGGTGCAAAAGAGCTAAGGTACGATGGCATCACCTCAAAAGTGCTTGAGGCAACTGCTATTGGCACTAGCCTTGCAATGGGCGATCATTTGGCTGCAAATAGCACAAATTTGATGATAAATATCGGCGAATACATGGAAGAAAGTGCTAGCCACAGAAGTGATGATCTAATAAAAGAGCTAGCCAAACCAAACATCGAAGAGGTATGGGTCGAGCGAAATTTAAACAGTGAAAAGACGCTTGAAAAGGTAAAAACCGAAAATTTAAAAAAGGGCGACATCGTAGTCGTGGGAGCTGGCGAGACGATAGGCGTTGATGGCTACATCGTCGAGGGTAATGCTGATGTCAATCAAGTCTCAATGACTGGAGAAGCCGAGCCTGTGGCAAAAGCTAGAGGCGACCGCGTCATAAGCGGCACTGTTGTCGATGAGGGCAGGATCAAAATTTGGGCTGAAAACGTAGGTAACGACACCGCAACCGCAAGGATCAAAAAGTACATCCAAAGCTCGCTCAATGAAAAGTCAGCTATCGGCGTAAAAGCTCTAAAACTAGCTGATAAACTTGTGCCAGTCACGCTCTCTCTTGCTGGGCTTTCGTATGTTATAAATAAAAATATGAACAGCGTTGCAAGCGTGCTTCAAGCTGACTACTCTTGCGCGCTTAAGCTTGCTACGCCAGTTGCGTTTAAGTCAAGCATCTCGAAAGCCGGCAGAAACGGCATCCTCATAAAAGGTGCAAAGGCGATCGAGGCTCTAAGCTCGGTTGATACCTTTGTCTTTGACAAAACCGGCACTCTAACTCATGGACGCCTAAGCGTGGTTGAAATTTACTCTTTTAAAGATGGATTTTCAGAGGCTGATATCTTAAATTTAACAGCAAGTGCCGAGGAGCACTACTTCCACCCAGTAGCTGAAGCGATAGTTGAGGCTGCAAACAAGCGTGGATTTAGCCACATTCACCACGACGAGGTCGAATTTATCGTGGCTCACGGTGTAAAAACAGCGATGCACGGCAAAGAGGTGGTCATCGGCAGTAGGCACTTCTTAGAAGATGATGAGATGATAAGTTTTAAAGCTCACGAAACGCTCATAAACAAGGCTTTGCAAAGCGGTCTAACCTTGCTTTACGTGGGATACGACAAAGAGCTTGTTGGCGTCATAGCCATGAAAGATGATATGAGAGCAAACGCTAAAGATATGGTGGAAAAACTGCGAAGTCTTGGCGTCAAAGAGGTCGTCATGCTAAGTGGCGACATCAAGAGTAAGGCTGAAGAGGTAGCGCGCGAGCTAGGGCTTGATAGAGTATATGCTGAGTGCTTACCAACGGACAAAGCAGCGATCATCGAAGAGCTAAAAAATGAAGGCAAAAAGGTCGCCTTTGTCGGAGATGGCATAAATGACGCGCCAAGTCTAACAAAAGCAAATGTTGGCATAAGCATGCACAAAGGTGCAGATATTGCTAAAGCAACGGCTGATATAAGCCTTTTAAAAGATGACATTATGAGCGTGGCGCTTGCAAAAGAGCTCGCAAATAAGACGATGAAGCTAATAAGCTCAAATTTCCGCTCAACCGTTGGCGTAAATACAGCCATACTAAGTGCCGCAACGCTTGGCATGCTAAATCCAATAGCAACTGCTATGCTTCACAATGGCACGACGATCTGGCTTTTACTCAACTCAATGAAGGGCGTGAAGATCAAGTCAAAATAAATTTGAAAGGATAGATGGTGTTTGAGAATTTCTTAAACTTTTTAAACGGCAAAATGGATGTAGCCAACGACTTTTTATATGGATATTTTTTGGTTATCATCCTTGTAGCTTCAGGAATTTACTTTAGCTACCTTACCCGTTTTGTGCAGTTTAGGATGTTCTTTGAAGCTTGCAGAGTTCTGGTAGAGAAAAAGGATAAGTACAACAAGCACCATCTAACGCCGTTTCAAGCGCTGATGATCTCGACTGCTTCACGTGTCGGCATCGGCAACATCGCTGGAATTTCAGCTGCCATCGTCGCAGGTGGTCCAGGGGCACTTTTTTGGATGTGTTTGATGGCGTTTTTAGGCTCAGCTTCAGCCTTTATCGAGAGCACTTTGGCTCAAATTTATAAAACTAAAGATGTCTTTGGCTTTAAAGGCGGACCGGCTTATTACATCAAAAACGGGCTTGGCATAAAGTGGCTTGGCTCTTTGTTTGCCATCATTCTTATCATCACCTATGCTTATGGTTTTAATGGGCTTCAAAGCTACACCATGACCTCTGCTTTTGAAATTTATTACGACAAGGCTGGCAGCAACGTGAGCTTTGCACAAAGCGGCTTGCCTATTGGTATCGGCCTTATTTTAACAGCATTTACGGCTGTGATGTTTTTTAGCAAGAGCCACATCATCGGCAAAGTTAGCTCATACATCGTGCCTTTCATGGCGCTTACTTACATCTTGCTAGCTTTCATCGCGATCGTTTTAAATTTCAAAGAAATTCCAGCCGTCATCAAAATGATCATAGAAAGCGCTTTTGATTTTAAAGCGATATTTGGCGGATTTGCTGGAAGCGTGATCGTAATAGGCATAAAAAGAGGACTTTTCTCAAACGAGGCCGGCATGGGCTCAGCCCCAAATGCAGCGGCTGCGGCGCACACAAGCCACCCAGTCAAACAAGGCCTAGTTCAGGCTATGGCGGTCTTTATCGATATGACGATATGTATCGCTTCTGGTATGATCGTGCTATTTTCGCAGGCCTACCTCACAAAGCAAACTGGCTCAAGCGGCGAGCTACTAACGGCGCTCCCACTCGTTCAAGCAGCGATGAAAGAGTATTTTGGCGACTTTGGGCTACACTTTACGACCCTTGCAGTAGTGCTATTTGCCATCACTTCACTCATCGGCAACTATTACTACGCGCAAGCAAATATGAAATTTCTAACAAAAAGCAAAAATTTAACGCTAGCATTTAAGATCACAGCAGTGATTATGATATTTATAGGCGCTCAAATGAACTTAAAGCTCGCTTGGAATATCGCTGATATCACGATGGCAGCCATGGCTACGATAAATATCATCGCCATTTTCTTATTATCAAAAGTGGTGATAATAGCAGTTAAAGACTACGAAGCTCAAAGAAAAGCCGGACTAAATCCAGAGTTTGACCCAGAGAGCCTTGGCATCAAAAACACAAGCTGCTGGAAGAGAGATTAACGGAGGAAAATTTGAAAAACGATATAAAAATAAGCGGTCAATTACTTGACATAAACACCCACAGAAAGATAGCGAAGGTCGGCATGAGCGTCACTTTGGCATCTGTTTGCCTAAGCGCACTTTTTATGAAAAATAGTTCTGTTAAAAAATTCCACGTAGTTTCTGGCATCGCATTTACATGCTTTGCGCTTTACCACGCTGGACTTTACGATAACGGCATCTTTAAAAAGATGATCGTAAAAGCAAAAACCGCTTCAAAAAAGGCGTAACATGAGACTAAGCGACGCTGAAATTTTAGACTACATCAATGAGGACCTACCCTACTTTGACCTCACAACGTCGCTTCAAAGTATCGATAAAAAAGCCTCGCTTGAAATTTACTCGCGTGATGAAATTTGCGTTAGCTGCGTAGATGTGGCAGCAAGCATAGCAAGGCTACTTGGCTGCGAGAGCGAAATTTTTGTCAAAAACTCTCAAATTTGCAGGGCTGGCGATGTTATCATAAAAATTTATGGTAGCTACGAAGATGTGCATAAGGCTTGGAAACTAGCCCAAGTCGCGCTAGAATACGCTAGCGCCATCGCAACATACACAAACAAAATGGTAAAAGCTGCAAAAAGCGTCAATGAAAAATGCGAAGTCTTAGCAACCAGAAAGAGCTTCCCATTTGCAAAGAAATTTTGCGTAAAAGCCGTGCTTGAAGGTGGTGGTGGCATGCATAGACTGGGGCTTAGTGATAGCGTTCTTTTCTTTAAAAACCACATAAAAGCTTATGCTAGTTTTGATGAATTTATCTCGCATTTGTCAGAATTTAAAGCCAAAATGGTCGAGCGAAAGATCTGCGTTGAGGCTGAAATTTTAGAAGAAGCAAGCAAGCTTTTAAAGGCAAAATGCGACGTCGTGCAGTGTGACAAATTTAGCCCAGAGCTTATCAAAAAAGTGCTAGCTTTAAGAGATGAAATTTCGCCAAATACCATGATCCTAGCAGCTGGCGGTGTAAATTTAGCAAATGCAAAAGAATTTGCGGCTGCCGACGCCATCGTCACTTCAGCCATGTACTCAAAAGGCGTTGCTGACATCAGCGCAAGACTTGAAATTTTGTAAAATTTTACATATAAAAATACATATAATTTATATATAAAATAATAAATATCTCTAAAATTTTAAAATTTATGAGCGTGTATATCACATCACCAAATTTAAACTTGCTAGAGTTTTAAATCGCATGCAGTGCTTCAGCACCATTGCATGCCACTTCTAACGTCGTCGGGGTTAGGGGATTGTTAAGGGGGAAGGGAGCGACTTCGTAATTCAAGCCTCTTCCCCCTTAACAAAGAAGCAAAACTTTAAATTTCCAAAAATCTTTTTTTCAAATTTTAAAATTCCATTCACTCGCAAGAATTGACTACTAAAATTTGGCTTCGCTTATCGCTTAGCTCAAATTTTAGAGCCGAAATTATTTGTTTATGAAAATTTAAAATTTGCTTGAGTTTTTAATCGCATGCAGTGCGCCAGCACTATCGCATGCCACCTCTAACGTGCGAGGGGTTTAGGGGATTTAAAGGGGGATAAGGGGACGGCTTCGTAATTCAAGTTCCTTTGTCCCCCTTTTGGATAAAAGAGTTTATAAATTTAATAAAGCTTTTTTGCAAATTTTAAAACTTTACTCACTCGCCTTAGCAACTTACTAAATTTAGGGCTCATAGCCATTCGCCACTAAATTTAGAAGCGTGATATGCTCGTTCATAAATTTTAAAATTTGGTAGATATTTTTGTAAGTTGAATTTAGATTTTATAAACGACGCCAAAGATTAAATTTAAAAAGATAATTTATCAACACCCAACCCAGCTTAAACCAGGTTGGAGTTTATTAAATTCAGTAGTTTGCATTAAACAAATTTAAGTTTGTTTATTAAGAAGCTAAAACCTCTTCTTCCTAACATCCTCAACTATAGCTTTAGCCATCTCATCTACTTCTGATGTGACTTCGTTTGCTTGGTTTGCAATCACCACATTTTCTTTTGTTAGGTGATCTATTTGAGCAACTGATTGATTTATCATGTTTATGCCTTCGCTTTGCTCTTTTATTGATTCACTCATCTCATTTATTGATTGAGCTAATACATTTGTATTTGCTTCTATCTCACCAAGTGATTTTTGAGTTCTTTCAGCTAGTTTTCTAACTTCATCAGCAACAACGGCAAATCCTCTACCATGCTCTCCTGCTCTAGCTGCTTCTATTGCAGCATTAAGTGCTAGAAGGTTTGTTTGATCTGCTATATCTCTAATGATAGTTATGATGTTTTTAATTTCATCACTTTGTCTTATAACATCAGCTGTCTTTTGAGAGATGGCATTCATTGAGCTAGACATTTGCTCAACTGCAGCTGCACTTTCTTGTAAGCTATTTGCTTGAGTGTTTGCTGAGCTTGCTACTTTTGATACTGAGCTAGCTAGAAGTTTAGCTTTTTCTTCTAGTACTTGAGCTTGGTTTAGATTGTCATTTAGCATTTTAGATATTTCTATGCCTAGTGAGTTTATACCACTTGCTATCTTACCATCATCATCAAGTCTTTTTGTAAAGTCTTGGTTTTTATAAGTGTTTAGTAGATCAAGTACATCTTTACCATTACTTGATATTGCATTTTTAAGAGCAAGTTGTAGATCTTTAAATGTGCTTTTTAGTTGATTTAGAGCTGGGTTGTTTGTATCAGCTTCTAAGCTTGCTTCATAGTTGCCATCTTTTATCTCATTTACGAAGGTGTTGGCTTTTTGGATGAAGGTATTCTCTTTTTCTTTAGCTGTTTGTATCTTTTGGATGTTGTCGTTTATGAGAGAAGACATAACGCAAATTTCATCCTTGCCCTTTAGCTCCACAAGCTGCGCTGAGCTTTTTTCGTTGTTTAGATATAAGAAAAACTCACTTAATCCATTTTTAACACTATCGATACCTGAGATGATATTTTTACCAACAACAAGCGAGATAAAGACAAGTGCTACGATAAAACAGGCGAGCATGATAGCCATAAATAACACAAGGTTGCTGGCCTCGTCTTTGTCGTGTATGGCTAGCTCTTTCATATCATTTAGCAAGTAAAGCTCGTAGTTTCTGAGGCTATCGATCAAATTTGTGATAGTTTTAAACCAGCTAGCCGCCTCGATCTTTCTGGCTGTCTCATCTGGAGTGGCGATAGCATCTTTGATGATCTCATCTATTTGCTTAAATTCATTGCTTTGCAAGATATCTTTTTGCAGGCTGTCTGCGTATTTGCCGCTATTAAATTTGACATAGTCGTTTAAAAGCTTTTTGATGTTTGCGTCGTGCGAGATCAAATTTACATATGTGTTTTTGTCGATCTCATCTTTGATAAAGGCGACGTTCATTATCGCTCTTGTGATGCCGTAGTACTCTTTGATCTTTGAAATACTAAAAATCCTAGCCACATCATCTTTTATAGCTGGCTCAGCGTCTTTTGAGAGAGAATTTAAAAAGACAAGCGTGTTTTCTATCATACCGCTATATTCGCCAAGGAGGTTAAATTTCTCTTTTTTATCGACCTTTGCCCTTATGCCACTAAGTACTCTTAACACCTCATCTTTGTTTGAAAGCTCTTTCACGATCCCATCGACCTTAGCTCTTTGCTCTTTTAAATTTTTCTCAGAGTCTTTGCCGTTTGCTATGAAAGCTGCGCTATAACCACGCTCTTTTTGAAGCTCATGGATAAATTCGCCCTGCTTTATGATATCTTCGCTCATTGAAAGGTTTGAAATAGCTTCACTTCTGCTGTTTAAAACGCCTTTTAAGATGTAAACACTAGTCACGCTTAGACAAAGCAAACTCACAAAAACGATGAGTAATATTTTAGATTTTATACTTAGATTATTCATTTTATTTTTCTATCCCTCGATCAAAAACCACTATCCAGTGGCATTTTTTGGTATTTTGGGGCGGATTGTATAATTTTTATTATTAAATAAAACTTGAAACCAGAAATTACCTTTAAGCAATATTTAATAAATTTTGGCTTGCAAATGCCGTATTTTAGGGATTTTATCTAATTATTAATTACAAATAAATAATAAAAATTAATCAAAATTATTTAATTTGTTTCATAAATTTGTCAAATTTTATATAAAAAGCAGGAGATCACTCCCCTGCTTTGAGATTATTTAGAAAATTTTAGCTCAGAAAACGCTGTAAGTTTTGGTGCTTCATCGCCTTGATATTTTCTGATATTTACAAGAGCTGTGTGGCTGATGTTGCCATTTGCTAGCTTACTTGTTGGGATATCTATGGTTAGCACATTTGCAGAGCCGTTTTTGCAGATGCCACTGTCAAAGCCGTCATACCAAGCGCCCTCAGCTAGTTTTACGACGCCCTCTTTGATGTTTTTAGTCACATAGGCACCTGCTAGCACCTCGCCACGAGCGTTAAATACACACACCAAATCGCCTGTTTTTACGCCAAGCTCTTTTGCGTCATTTTCGTTTATCCACACTGGTTCGCGATTAGCGATAGCATACTTCTCACGAAGTGAAGTTTGGCTTAGCTGTGAGTGCAAGCGGTCAGTTGGGTGAGAGCTTATCATGTGGTATTTTGCTGGTTTATCTTTCATGCCTAGCCATTCGATCGGCTCAAACCAAGTTGGGTGCGCTTTGCAGTCGTCATAGCCCATTTTCTCGATCGTATCTGAGTAAATTTCGATAAGACCGCTAGGCGTTCCAAGAGCGTTTAGCACAGGATCTTCTCTAAATTCGCCAAGTCTTACCCAACTATCACTATCTTGAGATGAGGCAAATGTGACTGGTTTGTTTTCATTCCAAAACTCTTCAAATGGCTTCATATCGCTTGCAAGCTCTGGCACAGCCTTGACCTGAGCGTAGGCTGCGTCATAGTACTCTTTGATCCAGTCAAACTCATCTTTGCCGTTATCTGTATAGGCAACGACTAAATTTTTAGCATAAGCCTTGCAAAGATCAGTGAAAATTTGATAGTCATCTTTTGCTTCGCGGTATTTTTCAACGACTTGTTTCATTGGTACGATGTTCATGTTTGAATAATCACCTGTCATCGTGATGTCGTTTCTCTCATACTCTGTGGTGACTGGAAAGACGATATCAGCCATCTTTGCTGTAGGTGTCCAGTAGGCTTCGTGAACGACTACTGTTCTTGGCTTTCTCCACGCTTTCAAATTTGTATTAGTATCTTGGTGATGCACAAGCGGGTTGCCGCCGACCCAGTAGATAAAGTCGATGTCTGGGTAGGTGATCTTTTTGCCGTCATGATCTATCACTTTGCCAGGGTGAAGCAACGCATCAGCGATACGAGCTACTGGGAAAGCGTAGTCAGTTGCTTTTTGTAGCCAGCTTTGACCTGTTCCCGCTACTGCGGCTGCTTTTGCGACGAAGCGACCGCGTTTGTCAAATTCGCCCGTATCAGTGCCGATAAACTCGCCTTTATCGTTAAATTTACCCACACTTGCGCTATTTACGCCGCCGATGACTGCACCCTTGCATGTTGGTGCGCCGCCGTTTGAGTAGTGGTAGCTTAAGCCAAATCCCCCGCCAGGTAGGCCTATCTGACCGATCATAGCTGCAAGTGTCACCATCGCCCAGTGTGGCTGCTCGCCGTGATGAGCGCGCTGCATGCCCCAGCCACTCATTAGCATTGTGCGGTTGCTTACAAATGTATCAGCTAGCTCTTTTAAAGTATCTTTGTCGATGCCACAAATTTTGCTCGCCCACTCTAAATTTTTAGGAGTGTTGTCTGTCTTGCCAAGTAGATATGGGAGGAATTTATCAAAGCCATAAGTGTAGTTTTCGATAAATTCTTTATCGTATTTGCCACTTTCATATAGGTAGTGCATCATGCCTAGCATCATCGCTGTGTCGGTGTTTGGCACTGGAGCGATCCACTGAGCTTTATCGAAGTATTGTGCTGTTTCAGATCTGATAGGATCGATCACGATCACTTTGATATCTTTTTTATTTTTTAGCTCTTCAAAGTATTTAAAGCCCTGCTCATCAGTCGCTGTCCAAGCTATGCGAAGTGTCGCAAGTGGGTTTGCGCCCCAGATGACTACGACTTTTGAATTTTCAAGCACCACTGGCCAGCTAGTTTGCTGCTCATAGACCTCGATACTACCTACAACGTGAGGCATGATGATCTGGCTAGCACCTGTTGAGTAGTCGCCAAGTGAGCCAACAAAACCGCCACTAAGGTTCATAAATCTATGAAGTAAAATTCTTGAGTTATGCACATTGCCGCTTGATTTCCAGCCGTAGCTACCTGCAAAAACGCTTTGTAAGCCCTTTTGCGCTCTTGTTTTTTTAAGCTCTTTAGCAACTAGCTTGATCGCGTCCTCATAAGGCACCTCGACCCACTCATCTATGCCACGAAGCTCTGGTTTTGGGCTATCTGGATTTTCAAGGTAGCTCTTTCTTACCATTGTGTGTTTGATACGACTTTTATAGATCATATCTGGTGTGTAGTGCTGAAGTGGGTTGTAAATTTCACTTGTCTTTTGGATAGGCTCTGACTTTACAGCGATGCCGTTTTTAGTTGTCACTTTTAGCATGCCCCAGTGAGCAGCTGTAAGAGTTTCGCCATTTTTTACAACGCCCTTTTTAACCTCATCAGCAAACAAATTTGAAGCTGTTACACCTGAAAGCAAAGGTGTAGCTGCAAGTGCTGTTGCACCTTTTTTTAGAAAATCTCGTCTATTCTCGTTCATTTTTTCTCCTTATTTGCCTAAATTTACGTCAGATGAGTGTTTTTGTAGGTACTCTATAACTAGCCACTCGTCTTTTTTTTCTATTGCGGTTCTGCCGATCATTGATTTTAGAAGTGACGGCCACTGGTTTGCGTTAAAGTGCGTAGTTTGAGGCAACGCATGGCAAACACCACAGCTCTCTTTATACATCTTATCAGCTTTTGCAAACATCGCATTTACATCAGTGCTAAAGCCATCTTTTTGAACAAAAACTGTTGTTTCTACCTCGTTCCATTTTCCGTTTTTGCCCTCTTTTATCACTTTGATATCAAAAGGTGCAGTTTTAGCAAATGCTACTGAGATGATCCTCGCGCCATCAGCAAAATAAACTACGTTGCTAACGGCTGGGTTTTGATAGCCTTTTACTTTGATCTGCGCTCTGTCGCCACTTGTTTGCAAAATTTCAACTGCGTTGGTTGGTAGCAGCCTGCCTATGCTTTTAGCTGAGTTTGCGTCAGCATATACGTCCTTTACGACATCTGTGTAGTTCATACCTGCACCAAATGCAGCACAAGCCACGATGGCTGAAAGAATGATTTTTTTCATATTTCTCCCCTTTAAAAATGAATTTCTCTAAATTTTAGGAGCTTTTTGATTAATTACAAATTAAAATTAAAAATATATTTTAAGAATAATGCAGAAAATTTTATTTAAAAATGAGTAAAAATACGCCAGACACGATAAGACAAATGGCTAAAATTTCTTTTAAATTTAGCCTCTCACCAAGAAAGACAACAGCCAAAATGATAGCCAGCACAACGCTAAATTTATCAACCAGTGCCACTTGATAGACCTTGCCCGCTTGCATCGCTTTAAAATACATAAGCCAAGATAGCCCAGTAGCCATGCCACTTAGTATGAGAAAGAGCCAGTTTTTAGGGCTTAGTGAGCTTAGTGGCTGCCATTTTTTAGCCACGCTTAGAAGTAAAATAAGCATAAAAACGACAATGACCGTTCTTATAAATGTCGCAAAATCGCTGTCGATGTCCTTTACGCCAAGTTTTGCAAAGATCGCAGTAAGCGCAGCAAATATAGCCGAAAGAGCTGCGTAGATAAACCACTCTGGCATCTTTATCCTCTTAAATTTAAAGGGGCAAATTTGCTTCGCCCCAAGCTAAATTTATCCCTCGTAATCACCAAGCATATCAAGCGTAGGAGCAAAAAATAGCGCACCAGTCACTGGCGTGCTAAAGTCAAGCAGCCTATCTGAGTTGCCTTTTGGCTCGCCGATAAACATCTTTTTAAGCATAAGCTCAACCGTTGAAAACGTGCTCGCATAAGCGATGAAGTAAGTGCCGGTTTTGCTACCTTCAGTAAATGGCATATTGCCACGCACGACCTTTTTATCGTCGCCGACATTTGCAGCAGCTGAGTGTGAATTCGTAGGTTTTACGCTCTCGTCCATCTCGATGTCATACTCTTTTGAGCGGCCTATAACCTTTTCTTGCTCGCTCACGCTTGTGGCGTTCCACTCTTTCATTTTGTGGAAGTATTTTTGAACAAAAACGTAGCTACCACCTTTAAATTTAGCATCCTCTTTGCCGACTTTTGCAAAAAGATCTCTATCTTCGCCATCAGGGTTTTCAGTGCCATCGACAAAGCCGATGATCGCCCTGCCGTCGTGATACTTAAAGCCTTGAGTCTCATCTGTAAGCTCTGCAAATTTAAACAAAACTTCTTTGATATTTTGCGCCATGTCAAAGCAGTCAGCCGCATTTAGCGCGCGGATGTGGATGTGGATATCGCCTTTTGTGCTAACGGCTTCGTGCTTGTCGCCTTTTATCGCTTTAAAATTTACAAGCTCTTTTGGCAATTCTTTTGAAATTTCAAGCTTCTTCCAAGCATCATGTCCCACGCCAAGGACGCAGTTTACATTTTCATTTGCACCAAATCTAACTTTAGCAGTCTTGTTTAAATTTACAATCAAAACACAAAGCTTAGCAAAGCCCTCTTTACATGCCTTTTTGTCGCCCTTTAAAACCCATGTTTGAAAGACTGTGTTATTGCCTGGTGCTTGTGTGACCTCTTGTGAATTTACACTCATTTTTTCTCCTTTAAATTTTGTTTTTATGCGATATTTTCTAAATTTAATTGCTCGTTGATCTGCTCGTCACTATCGTCAAAGACAAACTCAACCTTGTTTGCGCCAAAGCTCTTAGCTATCGCCTCAAGCGTGTCACGAGCTGATTTATGAATTTTACTTTGAAGCTGCGAGATAAGGCGAACGCTCATCTTTTTGACTTCGTTTCTAGCCTCTTCTATTAGCCTATTTTTATCTTCTTCTGTAAATGTGCTACCAAAAAAGCCATTTAGCGAGTCAGGCAGCAAAAATGGTATAAATTTGCCATTTTTTTCATCGTAAAATTTCATATCTGCGATTGAAAATTTATACTTACATGGAGGCATTTTTATCTTGTAGCTAGAGTTTGCGATCTGCATGATCTCAAGTCTAGGACTAGTTAGATCGTAGATGAAATTTATCTCAAACTCAAATATCATCGAAAGCTTCTTCTCGCTTACTAGCCACCTTAGATACTCTTTGCCAAAATTTCCAAACGCATGATCTGTCTTTGTGACGATCTCTTTGCTATAGACCTGAAAGACAGATAACTCTCCGATGCTTTTAAGCTGCGAAATTTCAGTGCTGACTGAGACATTTTCGCTACCATCTTTTGCCTTTTTTAGCGCCTTGTTTGACCTATAAAATGCAAATGCCAAAATAGCTAGCAAGATAGCTAATATCAAATTTGCGTATTCGCTCATATTTTCTCCTTTAAAGCCCGCATTTTATCCTAAATTTGTAAAGCAAAAGAAATTTACTCACTCAGGCAAGGTGATGGGGCTATTGTAAGGCATGTGAGCGCCTACTATCTTTGTAGTCTCGTCCTCCAAGCCATCAAGCACCTTTTCTCTCGTTTTGGCAGCTTGGGCTGGATCTATATCATAAGTGATAGATATGCTCGGCTCGACCTCTTGCACTGCTAGGACGTGAAGAAGGTCAGCTATAAAGATGATCTTGTCGTTATCTGACTCAAAGCTTATCATGTTGTGCCCTGGAGTGTGGCCGTAGGCTGGGATAGCTCTGATCTTTAGTGCCCCGTCAAATAGCGGCTTTTTATGGTCAAAAAAGCTCTTATCATCCTTGTAAAGCGATAAAATTTCTTTTGTCCTCTCGTCTTTGCCCTTCATCCAGTAGTCCCACTCCTTTTCATCTATAAAAAGCTTGGCGTTTTTAAATGTCTTTTTGCCGCCATCTATGAGCCCACCTATGTGATCAGGATGAGCGTGCGTAATGATGACGTAGGTTAGATCCTCTGGCTTTATATTGCCAAAAGTTTGCAGATCATACTTTAAAATTTCCAAGCTATCTTCATAGCCGCTATCTATGAGCGCTGTGTAGTCCTCGCACTTTGCAAACATTACGTTGTGTTTGTTTGGTAAATTTTTAGTATTTGCCACAAGCTCTTTTTGCGCCTCATCTTTGGCTATTAGCTTATCTACTGGCGCATCAGTCGTCTTTAGTGAAAATACATAAAGCTTGCATCCGCCCATAGCTCCTATCCATACTTGATCGTTTTGCTTGCTAACCACCTCATCATCGGCACAAAAAGCTAAAGTGCAAAACAACGCAAGGCTCAATAAACTCTTTTTCATATCTCATCCTTGAATAAATTTGCGAAATTTTAGTCCTGTAAATTTAATGAAAAATAATAATCCTTTAAAAAAATATATAAATAATAGTTTTAAAAATGGAGATAAAAAAAATTATATTTAAATAACTAATTTTAGATTAAGTCTTTTATAAAAATATCTTACTAAATGTAAAAATAGCGTAAATGACGTATATTTTCGTAAATTTAGCCTACGATTTTTCATTAAATTATTATTATTTTAATTAATAATTTATTTTAAGAATTTTAGAATTGGTTTAAAATTTTATGTAAAGGACGAGATATGAAAAGATCCGTTTCAAGCAAAAAGTGCATCCTTTTAAGCGTTGCTTGCTGCACTCTTTTGCTTGCTAATCAACTAAGTGCCAGTGAGCAAAACAGGGGCAAATTTGGCGATATAAAAAGCTGGCAAAGCGATGAATACAAAGCTGACTGGGGTTTAGTGAGTATGAACGCAGCCGTTGCGTATGCTCTTGGAGCAACTGGCAAAGGAGTAACGCTTGGTGTGATGGACTCTGGAGTGCTACTTAGCCATCCAGAATTTAGTGATGGCAGGGTAAGTGCGCTAAAAGTCTCTGGTAGCTACTATAAAGATGGTCAAAGATACCCTGATACTGAGTATGGCAACTCACCTCTTCTTAAAAAAGGTAGCGGAGATAAAAATAAAAAAGACTTTGGTGACTTTAAAAAAGATGAGGAATTTAGCATAGATGGTGACTGGATAGCTGGAGTAAATGACTCTCACGGCACTCACGTAGCTGGCAGCATAGCTGCTTCAAGAGATGGCGTTGGCATGCACGGCGTAGCATTTGACTCAAGGCTTATAATGGGCAATACTGGCGGCACTGACGGTATGACATATGGTCCAAATCAAGACTACAACTTCTTTTTAAAATCCTACGAGGGACTAGCAAAGAGTGGAGCTAGAGCGATAAATAACAGCTGGGGTTCAAACCGCAAATTTTACAAAGCCTATGAAGGTGCTACTGGATATGATGGTGGCAACAACCTAGATATAAAAGATCTTGATGCTGCCTATAAAAGCTACTATCCATTTGTAGTAAATGGCAAAAATTTCTTAGATGCAGCCTATGAGGTCGCTACAAGATATGGCGTCATCCAAATTTTTACTGCTGGTAATAGAGACGGGATGAAAGAGTCATATACAAGAGCGATGCTCCCATACTTTAGACCTGATGCTGAGAAGTACTGGCTAAATGTCACTGGTCAGCTAGAGGGCGACACGCAGCGCTACAACACACCTGGTCACTCAAAATGGTGGAGCGTGGCAGCACCTGCAAAGCCTATATACTCAACCGTCGTTGATCTAAAAACTGGCAAAGCAGACTACGGCACAAAAGGCGGCACATCAATGGCAGCTCCACACGTCACTGGCGCGCTTGGTGTCATCATGCAAAGATATCCATATATGAATAACGCTCAGATAAGAGAGGTACTACTAACTACTGCAAGGCAGATTCATGATGATTTCAAAGAGCCAGCTGATACAAGAAAAATTTCAGGCTTTACCGCTGCGCTTGGAGTGCCTGATGAGCGCTGGGGCTGGGGCGTAGTGGATCTATATAAGGCGATGTTTGGACCAGGTCAGCTTCTAGGAGTGTTTGATGTAAATTTGAATAGTGATGATATCTACTCAAATAATATAAGCGATGTGGCTATCAAATTTAGAAAAACAGAAGATGATGCAGAGGCTAAAATCTGGACCGAGTGCAAGGCTGAGCTAGAGAAAATAGCAAATTTAACACCAGAGCAAAAAGCCGAACTTGAGATAGGTAACGCTAGAGAAAGAGCAAGAGAGCTAAGGGCAAGTGAGGGCTACGAAGGTACTCTTATAAAAAGAGGTCAAGGCACACTAAGCCTAGCAGGAGATAACTCTTACACTGGCAAGACCATAATAAAAGGCGGCAAGATCACAGCTCTTAATCAATCTCTAAAATCAAGCGACGTGATAGTAGAAAATGGCGGCGCACTAGAAATTGTAAGAGAAATGAGCGTGCCAAAGGTTAGTAGAAATAAATTTACCTTGCAACTATCTTTAGGAGAAGTGACCAAAAAAAGCTCAAATGACGTAGTAAAAGCCACTATCAAATCAGGCGGTAGCTACATCGTCTCAAACGGCGCTTCAAATTTGGATCTAAACTTTGAAAAAAGCTCATTTATAAACATAAGTGAGCCAAGCTTAGAGGTCATGCAAAGGCTCTATAACGACAGCACAAAATCAAAGACATTTACAGCAACTGGAAATTTCAAAGGCTATGATGATACCCTTTCAAAAGAGTATGCATTTTTTGATCTTGGCAAAAACTATAGTGATGACAAGCTAGAGCTTACTCTTAAAAAATCAAAAAATACAATGACAAGCATCGCAGCTAATGACAACCAAAAGAAAGTTGCACAGCTCATAGAAAGCACAGCAAGTCAGCCAGCGCTACTTCCTTCGCCATTTAGAAGCAGGCCAGCAGTTATCACAAGCGATCTTTATAGACACTTCATCTACACTACACCAAAAGAGGCAAAACAAACTCTAAAAACATTTGCAAATGAGGCAAATTTAGCTCAGCACAATGCATTTTTACTAGAAAGCATCATGCTTAAAAATGCAGTTATCAACCACGAATCTGACCCATTTGGCATAAGAGCAAGCGACTCAAATGGTATGAAATTTTGGTCAAATACCATGTTTGACGCTATGAAATTTAATGACATAAAAGCAAACTCTATGACACAACTTTTTGGATTTGACGGCAGTGTAAATGACGCATTTGTACTTGGCGGTGTTTTTGGTGCTAGCACAGAAAAAATAAAAGAAGACGGCGATGATGCCTATAAGGCAAAAGGCAAAAGCATCGGCATATACGGCAAAAGTGAGATCGCTAGCACGAAACTAGACCTTGGAGTACTATACACGGATGCTAAGCGCAAAACTCAAAATGGTGCAACAATCGCAAGCTTTTACTCAAACGATCATATAAAAAGCAAAGAAAAAGCGCTTAATGCTTATGCAAATTTAGCCCTAACTAGCTTTAATACAGAAAATTTCTCACTAAATCCTTATGTGGGTGCAAGCTATCTACGCATGAAAACTGATAGCACAAGCCAAAATGTAGGAATTTTCAAAATGGATGTTGATGAAAAAACTAGAAATTTAGGCATTTTTAGCCTTGGTCTAAACCCTAGCGTACCATTTACTCTAGGTAGCACCAAGATGAAATTTGAAGCTGATCTAGCATACAACAGACTAGTTGGCGATACAAAACCAACTATCGGCGTAAATGTCGCAAATGCTGGATATCTAGAGCTAGAGGGCAAAGAGGTTAAAAACCTTGGCACAGCTAGCCTTGGCATAAAAGCAAATGTCTATAAAAATGTAAATTTAGGCCTTTCTTACACTGGAGCTTTTGCTAAAGATGTAAGATCAAACAGCGTAAATGCTAAATTTGAGATATTGTTTTAGTTAGAAATGCTCGCTACTTTAAAAGGTAGCGAGCTTTTGAATTTAGAAGAGTTGAGTGAAAGAAAAGCCGTTTTTATTAAGCGTATCTTTGATCTTTTCTTGATGCTCAAGACCCTTTGTCTCAAGCGTGATCGTGATGCTAGCATCGCCGTAGTCAAGCTTAGTAGAGAAGCGGTCGTAGTCGATCTTAACGATGTTTGCATTTGCTGATTTTAGGCTATCAGTTAGGCTCATGAGCGCTCCTGGCTTATCCACAAGCGTGATTTGCAAGGTCATCTTGCGGTGTGACTTGATAAGACCCTTTTCGATGATGATAGAAAGCACCTGCACATCGATATTTCCACCACTTAGAACCACGCCTATCTTTGCGCCTTTTTTAAATTTGATCTTATCATGCATAAGTGCTGCCACACCAGCTGCGCCAGCTCCCTCAACCACGATCTTTTGCGTCTCTAGCAAGAACAAAATCGCAGTTGCGATCTCCTCATCATCGACCTGCACAAACTCATCCACGCACTCAACGATATTTTTAAGCGTTATCTCGCTCGCATCACGCACAGCGATGCCATCAGCTATAGTGCGAACTGACTTTGAGTTTATGCTCTTTTTAGCGCCGTAGCTATTAAACATAGCTGGAGCGCCCTTTGCGCCGACACAAACGACCTTGGTTTTTGGATTGACTTGTTTTATACAGCTTGCCACACCGCTAGCTAAACCGCCGCCGCCAACTGGCACTACAACCATATCAAGGTCGCTTATCTCATCAAGCATCTCAAGACCCACAGTGCCCTGCCCTGCCATGACGTACTCATCGTTAAATGGATGAACAAAGGTCATATCTTTTTCTTTGGCGTAATTTACTGCAAATTCATACGCCTCATCAAAGTTATCACCTTTTAAGATCACTTCAGCACCAAGATCCTTTGTGCCAGCTACCTTTAGAAGCGGGGTTGATTCTGGCATTACGATGCAAGCATGCACGCCAAATTCTTTTGCGCTTATCGCCACACCTTGAGCGTGATTGCCAGCGCTTGCAGCCACGACGCCACGTTTTCGCTCCTCCTCACTTAGGCTAGCTATTTTATTGTACGCGCCCCTTATCTTATATGCGCCAGTTCGCTGTAAATTTTCTTCTTTCAAATAGACATTTGCGCCCAAAATTTTGCTAAGTTTTGCACTTAGCGCAAACGGTGTTTTATTTACAAAGTGACCGATCGTTATCTTTGCTTGGATTATTTTGTTTAATGAAACCATTTTCAACTTTCCTTTTAAAATTTATCTTTTGCCTCTAGTAGCACGCCACACTCGATGTGATGAGTGTTGGCAAACTGATCAAAGAGCGCGAATTTTATCACTTTATGGCTTTTAGTAAGCTCATTTAAATTTTCTTTTAGCGTCTCTGGATTGCACGAGATGTAGATGATGTTTTTGAAATTTCTAATGAAATTTACGACACTTTCACTTAGTCCAGCGCGTGGCGGATCGACAAGGACGTGTGAGAAGTTAAAATCGCTTAATTTTATATCTTTTAGCCTGTTAAATTCCCTAACACCAGCAAATGCGCCCATCAGCTCATCAGCATCCATTCGTAAAAATTTGATATTTTCTGCTCCATTTAGCTCGCAGTTTTTAAGAGCATTTGCGATCGAGCTTTTTGAAATTTCAGTGGCAAGGACATTTTTAAATTTAAACGAAAGTGGGATAGTAAAATTTCCATGTCCGCAGTAAAGCTCCAGCAGGTCAGCACCAGCCTGCACGCACTCTTTTGCCCAAGCTATCATCTTCTCATTTACCGCCTTATTTGGCTGTATAAAGGCATTTTCGCTTAGGCTAAATTTATAAATTTGCCCATCAACATTTAGCTCATCAAATAAATTTAGCTCGTCACTTAGCAGCTTTTGGCCGCGAGATCTAGCTAAGATCATAACATCAAGCTTGCTAGCTAGAATTTTCATCGCCGCCTCAAACTCACCATCAAGCTTTTTATGATAAAGAAGCGTGACTAAAGTGCCACTTTTACAGGCGATAAACTCCACTCCAAAGAGCTTTGTGCGTGAAATTTCATCATTTTGTAAATTTTCAAGTAGCCTTGGCATTAGATGTGAAATTTGCTCGCAAACCTTTGGGCACTCATCTATAAAGACCCTTTTGCCCTTCTCGCTTGCGTGCATCGTGTAGCTAAGCTTGCTGCCCTCGTGCCAGATACCAAACTCAGCCCTCGTGCGGTAGTGTTTTGGGCTTGAGCTAAAAACATCAAATTTGCCATCATAAAATGGGGAGAAATTTTGCTTAATAAGATCAGTTTTAAATGAAATTTGCTCACTATAAGGGGTAAAAAGAGTGCATGATCCGCACTCTTTTAGGTATTTGCAGTCCAAATTTAAGCCGCTTTCTCTTCGACTTTTTTGCCTACAAATCTAACCAAAGCCCAGATCGCTAAAAATCCGCAAGGAAGTGCGATCCAAACGCTAAGACCAAGTGCGACAGGCAAGTAGCCAACAAGCACACAAACCGCGCAAACGCTAAGTGCATAGATCATCTGTGTTGAGACGTGATCGATGTGGCTACATCCTGCGCCCATTGATGAAAGTATCGTAGTATCAGAAATCGGCGAGCAGTGATCACCAAAGATAGCACCCGTTAGAACGCTTGAGATATTTACGATCATATAAGCATGCATCGCGTCACCATCTAAGCCGTAGTTTTTGCCGACTGCATAAGCTAGCGGGATAGCTAGAGGCATCAAAATGCCCATCGTGCCATAGCTGGTGCCAGTTGAGAAGCTGATAAATGAGCCAAGGATGAAAACAGCCACTGGCAGGATAAATTTAGGCGTTGAGTCACTTAGTAGATCAACCAAATATCTTGAAGTGCCAAGCTCTTTGATAACCGCGCTAAGGCTCCATGCAAGAAGCAAGATAACAACTGTGATGATCATAGTTTTCCAACCCTTTACCCATGTGCTAATAGCCTCTTTTACATCAAAAATTTTGCGCCAAACGCCCATGACGATAGCTACTATACTAGCAAGGAGTGCTGCTTGAAATAGCGATGTAGCAGAGTCTGCTGCACCAAAAGTATCTTTAAATGTTGAAAACGAAAGCGGATTTGCAAGTGCATTTTTAAGAGTATCGCCCTCAAGCGCAGCAAGACCACTAAAATAAAAGCTAGTAAATGCGCCGATAACTAGCACAAGAAGCGGCACGATAGCATTTGAAGCACTTAGTTTTACGCCCTCTTTTGGCTCAAGAGTCTTATCTTCAAGGTCTTGAATTTGAGTTTTACCTGAGTGAAGCTCACCCTTTCTAGCGCGTCTTTCAGCTGCTAGCATAGGACCATACTCACGCTGCATCAAGGCAGTGCAAACGATGAAAAATAAGATAAAGAGGTTGTAAAATCTATATGGAATGGTCTCGATAAATATAGAATAAGCGTTTATGCCAGTCTCACCGATAAGCTCGTAGCCCTTTTCGATGAGCGAAACCTCAAGTCCGACCCATGTAGAGATGATAGCGATACCAGCGATCGGTGCTGCAGTAGCGTCGATGATAAAGGCTAGCTTTTCGCGGCTGATTTTAAATTTATCGCTTATTGGTCTCATGATAGGACCAACGATAAGGGCGTTTGCATAGTCATCGAAAAATACAAAGATACCCATAAGCCAAGTTGAAATTTGAGCTGAGACGCCAGTTTTTGCCTTTTTGCTAAGCCAAAGAGCAACCGCCTTTGTGCCGCCCATCTTTGTGATAAGTGCGACCACGCCGCCTATACAAAGCACTTGAAGCAAGATGCCAGCATCGGTGCTATCAGCCATCGACTCAACCACTCTTGAAACGATGCCTGTAAAGCCTTTGATGATGCCCATAAAGACATTTTCATTAACGATATTTATAAGAAAAGTTCCGCTAAAAACACCGATAAATAGCGACAAGATGACATCTTTTGTGATAAAAGCAAGCGCTATGGCCACAACTGGCGGTATAAGCGTGAAGACGCCGTAAATTTGTGCGTTTCTTTTGGCGACTTCTGGATCAACTCCAAAAAGCGCGACACTAAAAAATAGTAACAATAAAATTTGTCTCACATAAACTCCTTAAAATTTTTCTATCGCAAGTCCAGCCCAAGTCTGCGTATTTGCCATGACTTCGACCCTGTTTATATTGACACTTCCAGGCATATTTAGACAATTTACCAAAATAGTCGCTATATCCTCAGACGTGATGAAATTTGTATTTTCATAAAGACTATCCGCCTTTGCCTTATCTCCTCTAAATCTAACCTCGCTAAATTCAGTCTTACAAAGCCCTGGCTCAATGTTTGTTACCCTTATATTTGTGCCAACTAGATCGTTTCTTAAATTTAGACTAAACTGCTTTACAAAGGCCTTTGTAGCGCCATAAACGTTGCTGCCAGGATATGGCCACGAGCCAGCTGTTGAGCCTAGGTTAAAGATATAGCCCTTTTCTTGCTTGTAAAGTAGCGGCAAAACGGCCTTTGTCGAGTAGATGAGACCCTTTACGTTGGTGTCTATCATCGCCTCAAAGTCCTCTACCTTCGCATCTATCGTCTTTTCTAGTCCAAGCGCCATGCCAGCGTTATTTACAAGCACTTCGATGTCTTTAAATTTATCAGGCAGGCTCTCTACCGCCTTAAAAACAGCCTTTTTATCACGTATGTCAGCTACGATGATGTGTGTGTTACCAAGCTCACTTGCTAGCTTTTTTAGTCTATCTTCGCGCCTTGCAAGAGCGACTATCTTGTAGCCCTCTTTTGAGAGTCTTCTAGCGATCGCCTCGCCAAAGCCAGATGTCGCACCTGTCACAAAAGCTGTCTTTTTCATATCTCTTCCTAATTAAAATTTGGCTTTAAACCAAGCTCTTCTAAAAATTTAATATTTTTTTCGTTTTTATCTTTAATAGCATAATCAAGCGCGTTAAATCCCGCATCATCAGTGGCGTTTATATCAGCGCCGTTATCTATCAAAAGCTTTAAAATTCCTGGCGTCGCGTGAGCCGCTGCATGCATAAAAACGCTTCTGTTTGTATGCTCTAGGCCGCACGTATCCTCTACTTGCATCATGCCTAAATTTATCATATTCATCTTAGACTGCTCGTCGATGTAGCTCTCATTTGCATTGGCTCCACTCTTTAATAAAAGCTCGCAAAGAGGCGCATCCTCAAACTGCACAGCATAAAAAAGCGCACTTTTTCCAAAGAAATTTTTGTGATTTACGTCAGCTCTATTTTTAAGCAAAATTTTTACATTTTCTAAATTTTTAAGAGCAAAAAATAGCGGCGTCTCATCGCCTAAATTTACATCCGCTCCGCGCCTGATGATCTCTTCTATCATCTCGCTACTTTTGTCATTTAGCAGTGCGATGTCAAGTAAATTTGTAAGCTCTGCGGTGGTGAAATTTTTTGAGTAGAGTAAATTTGCAAGCTCGTCTTGGCTTAGCTTTTGAGCCATCATCTTTTGCTCAGAAGTTAGAGCCTTAGCCTTATTTACCTTTTTGCCGACACTAAAGCTTAAAAACTCATTTATCACGCTAGTTGCGTAGTAAGCGGCACTTGCACTATCAACGCCCAAAGCCTCGTAAAATTTAACTAGCGGAGTTTGAGCGTTTTTATAGGCTTCGCTGAATTTTTTATATTTTAAGAAGTTAAACAAGCTCTCATTCGCCCAGTACCTAAAATACTCCATCTGAGCATCTTTTTGAGCCTCAGCTATCTCTGGCTTTGCAAGCTCTTTTTGATAGATATCAGGGGCAAATGAAGCTTTTAGCAATATCCATCTAAATTTATTTAAATTTTCTCTATAAACGCCCTCGCCAACGCAGCTTTGAGACTCACTTCTCACAGCCACACTCGCATCAAAAAGCTCTTTTACCTCTTTTAAATTTAAAAGCGAGCCATCACAATAAAATAGCCCCTCATTCGCGTAAGCAAGCTCGTTTGGAGTAGTTTTAAAGATCTCTTTTTTAGCAAGGTCACTGCACTCTAGTGCGTGTAAATTTACAAAAAGAAAACTGCTAAAAAAGAGAAAAAAAGCTACTTTTTTCATCAAAGCTCCTTAAAATTTCGCGATATTGTAACAAATTTATATACTAAACTCGCTTATTTCATTAAAATTTAGGTATTTATAAATTTGATCTTTGTTTAAACTAAGGCTATCTTTTACTATCTTTTTATACTCACTAACGCTTGGCAAACGCCCTAGTAGCGCGCATACAGCAGCTAGCTCAGCACTTCCTAGATAGACCTTTGCGCCCATGCCCATTCTGTTGTCAAAATTTCTAGTCGATGTCGAAAAAACAACGGCATTGTCATTAACCCTTGCTTGATTTCCCATGCAAAGCGAGCAGCCTGGCACCTCTGTCCTAGCATTTAGCCTCTTAAATATCTCATAAACGCCCTCATCTTCAAGCGTCTTTTTATCCATCTTTGTTGGCGGTGCGATCCAAAGCCTAGTAGTGAGCTTGCTCTCACGCTCTAAAATTCTAGCAAGCGCCCTGTAATGCCCGATATTTGTCATACAGCTACCCACAAAGACTTCGTCGATATCGTGTGCTCTTTTGCTATCAGCTAAAATTTCACTTAGCGTTGCCACGTCGTCTGGGTCGTTTGGACAGGCGAGGATCGGCCCATCTATCTGTGATAAATCAATCTCTAAAATTTCAGCGTAGCATGCATCCTTGTCGGCCCTTAAAAGGGTTGGATTTTCAAGCCATTTTTGCATTTTTTCTTTTCGTCTAAGCAGCGTTTCATGGCTCTCATAGCCTGCTTTTATCATCGCGTCTATTAACGCAACGTTTGAGCGAACGTACTCTGCGACGCTTTCAACGCTTAAATTTACCACGCAAGCCGCTGCCGAGCGCTCAGCCGAAGCGTCACTTAGCTCAAATGCCTGCTCCACTTTTAGGCTCTCAAGCCCCTCGATCTCTAAAATTTTACCCGCAAAAATGTTCTTTTTATTCTTCTTTTCAACGCTTAAAAGCTCTTTTTTGATAGCAAAATAAGGTATCGCATTGACTAGATCACGAAGCGTCACGCCCTCTTTTAGCTCGCCTTTAAATTTGATTAAAACTGACTCTGGCATATTTAGCGGCATCATTCCAAGCACCGCTGCAAACGCCACTAGGCCGCTGCCAGCAGGGAAGCTAATGCCAATAGGAAATCTCGTGTGACTATCGCCACCCGTGCCAACGCTGTCAGGCAAGACCATGCGGTTTAGCCACGAGTGGATGACGCCGTCACCTGGTTTTAGGCTAACGCCGCCACGTAAATTTATAAATTTAGGCAAGCTCTCGTGCATCACAAGGTCGCTTGGCTTTGGATAAGCAGCCGTGTGGCAAAAGCTTTGCAAGACAAAATCCGCCCCAAAACTAAGGCTAGCAAGCTCTTTTATCTCATCTCTAGTCATCGGCCCAGTGGTGTCTTGCGAGCCAACGGTCAAAATTTCAGGCTCGACGTAGGCCCCAGCTCTCACGCCAGCCTTACCGCAAGCCTTGCCGACCATCTTTTGAGCGAGCGTATAGCCACCGCCTAGCTCTTTTGGCTGCTCTGGCTTTATGAAAATTTGCTCCTCGCCAAGCCCCAAGACCTCTCTGGCCTTTTTGGTGACCTGCCTACCTATCATCAGCGGTATCCTGCCGCCTGCTCTTATCTCGTCGCTTAGGGTGTTTGGGCTAAGTTTAAAGTTTGCCACGAGCTTTTTTTCATTGCCTGAAAGCTTGTAAATTTCGCCTTTAAATGGCCAAATTTCTATCTCATCGCCCATTTCTAGCTCATTTACGTTTGCAACTATCGGCAGTGCGCCGCTATCTTCGGCGGTGTTAAAAAATATCGGAGCTATGGTCGTGCCGATCACGATACCGCCTGTTTTTTTGTTTGGCACGCCCTCTATCTCATCGCCAAGGTGCCACTGGATAGAGTTTATACCGCTCTTTCTACTGCTGCCAGTGCCGACCACGTCGCCAACATACGCCACGCTCTTACCGCGACTTTTTAGCTCTTTTAAAACCTCCAAACCCTCAGGCATCTTTTTAACGAGCATCGCCTTTGCGTGAAGCGGTATATCAGCCCTTGTGTATGCCTCGCTTGCTGGGCTTAGATCATCAGTATTTGTCTCGCCAGGCACCTTAAAAACCACAGCCTTTATGCACTCATCAAGTGGCTTTTTGTGTGCAAACCACTCGGCATTTGCCCAAGAAACAAGCACCTCTTTTGCAAATTTATTACTGCTTGCTAGCTTTGCTATCTCGTCAAAATGCTCATGCACCAAAATGATGTTTTTTAGCTCATTTGCCGCAGCTTGCGCGATAGTTTCGTCGCTATTTTTTAGCGCTCGCACTAAAATTTCTACATTGTATCCGCCAAGCATCTTGCCTAAAATTTTAATGGCACGAACCGCATCAAGGCCGTCTATTTTAAGACCTTCTATCGCCTCGCCAAGAAATTCTGCCTTTATCTTTGCCGCGTCATCAACGCCAGGATTTACGCGATTTGTGAGCAAATTTATAAGAAATTTTAGCTCGTTTTGCGCCTTTTCATCGCCACTAGAGCTGCCAGCAAATCTCATTAGCTCGCAAATTTCGCTTGTTTGCTTGGCGTTTAGCGCAAGCGGTGGCACGCCCTCTTTTTCTCGCTCACTCACGTGTTTTTCGTAGTCGGTAAAAAAGCTCATAAATTTCCTTTGTGATTTTGCTCGTTTTTAGTCTAAAATCGCTGATTTTGCTTGCATTTTATCAAAAAGCAAAACAATCTAAAGTAAAATTTGCCCAAAATTTCAAATTTCAAGGAGCAAATGTGTCAAAAGCCTACCTAAAATCACCCATTGGAATTTTAGAGATCGTTGCTAGTGAAAATGGAATTTGTGAGATAAATTTTGTAGATAAATTTGAAAAAATAGCGGTAAAAGATGAAAATTTAAAGCTTTGTTTAGATGAACTGGAGGCCTATTTTAAGGGCGAACTTAAAAAATTTAGCGTTAGACTTGATGTAAAAACGACCAAATTTAGAGCTAAAATTTATGACGTTTTACAAAAAGTGCCATACGGCGAAACGACCACCTACGCAGCTCTAGCACTTGCTGCAGGTCATAAAAACGCTTACCGAGCAGTGGGATCCGCCAATGCCAAAAACCCAGTGCCTATCATCGTCCCTTGCCACAGAGTGCTCTCTCACAGCGGGCTTGGTGGCTACTCAGGCGGCGAGGGCTTGCCAACTAAAATTTGGCTACTAGAACACGAAGCAAAGCATAAATAAGCCAAATGCAATATAAATTTTGCTTAAAAGCGCCTCTTAAACCGACGAGCCAACCTCTTTAAATTTATCAACAAAATGCGATATCTCGTCGATGACTTTTTGCCTGATTATTGGATAGTTTTTATTTAAAGGGCTGATCTTAGGCAGTATCTCGCCTATTTGCGTTCCACTTTGACTAACAAAGCCACTCTTTAACGACGAACTTATAAACCTTCTTGCGCCAGCCTCATCTAAATTTAAAGAAGCGATAAGCTCGTCCGCCTCTTTTTTCATCACAACTTTTGCAAATTTAAAAAACTCTTCTATCACGCTGGCTCGGTCTTTAAATTTATCCAAGTCACTTTGGTTTATAAAATCAACTATCAACCCCTCTTTTGAGCGGTTTTCCAAGCTCGAGCGGATGATGCGACGCACCTCATCAGTAAGGGCTGCTTTATCTTTTATCTTTTTATTATGTTCAAATATCAAACCCAAAATATAGTCTAAATTTATCTCCTGAGACTTTAGTAGATCAACCTCAAATACCACATCATCCCAGTTTATCCTCTCTTTTTCCTTCTCTTCTCCAGCCTTTTCTTTTCTTAGCCACTCTCTTATATCATTATATGTCCCACGGTAGTCTTGCAAAGCCCTTGCGTTTGGCACTTTTATGCTTTGCATCTCTTTGATTTGTTCATCACTTAAGCCAAATTTATCCCTAAACTCAAAAACTGCTTTTTCATCGTCTAAATTTACCTCTTGCAAAGCCCTTAGAGCCACGAATTCATCGTAGTTTTGCAAAGCATTTTCCACCCTTAGATACTCTCCAAAAAGCTTTACAAATTCTTTCTTATCCTTTTGCGTCTCTATCTTAGTAGGATCAGGGAATTTCGCCTCTAGCTCGCTTACTACATCTACAAAGCCCCTTCTTGCCTCGCCAGATACCGCATCTGTAAAGCCATCCATATACTCTTTATAGCTTTTTTCGAGTATGACGCTTTTGGTGCTTCCTTTACCAAAAAGAGTTATAGCATCTTCTGTCGCTTTTTCTAAGTCTCTAAATGTCACGATGTTGCCAAAAGTTTTTGTGGCACCGTAAATTCTATTTGTCCTAGAGTATGCTTGTATGAGCCCGTGATAGCGTAAATTTTTATCCACAAAGAGCGTATTTAGACAAGGCGCGTCAAATCCTGTCAAAAACATACCCACAACTAGGAGTAGATCGATCTCTTGCTTCTTTGTGCGCTCGCTTAGATCTCGGTAGTAGTCCTGAAACGACCCGCCATCAACGCTAAAATTTGTCTTAAAGTAAGCATTGTAGTCATTTATCGCGCCGCTTAAAAACTCTTTTGAGCTAACATCCATCGCCTCTGGCTCAAAGCCCTCATCAGCTATCTCGCCAACCATATCTTGCTCTTCATTTTGCGAAAAAGAAAATATCGTCGCTATCTTCAAAGCTCGCTCTTTGTTGCTTTGTAAATTTTTAAACGCTTCATAATAAAGCTTTGCTGCATCTACCGAGCTTACTGCAAACATAGCGTTAAAGCCCTTGCCACTTGCGTTTAAGCGGTGAGTTTTTTGATGAAATTTCTCTAGAACATACTCTGAAATTTCTTTGATACGCTCAGGGTGCAAAAATGCACTTTTATTCTCAGCCGCACTTAGCTTTAGCTCGTCTTTTTCTGTCTCTATGCTCTTAAATTTAGGCACGACGTTGTTATAATCAACCTTAAATTTAAGCACCTTCTCATCTCTAATTGCATCAACTATCACATATTCATGAAGCGAGCTTCCAAAGACACTTTGCGTAGTCTCTGCTCCGATGGCATTTTGAGGAAATATCGGCGTTCCAGTAAAGCCAAACTGATAAAATTTCTTAAATTTCTTCTTTAAATTTTTCTGCGCTTCGCCAAACTGAGACCTGTGGCACTCGTCAAATATAAAAACAACCTCTTTTTGATATATACTTAGATCATCTTCGTTTTTCATCAGATTGTTTAGCTTTTGTATAGTTGTTACGATGATCTTTCCGTCATCTTTTTGAGTGTTTCGCTTTAGCTCTGCTGAGCTAACTGAGCCATTCACGCTATCTTTTGAAAATTTTTGATACTCCTTCATAGTCTGATAGTCAAGGTCTTTTCTATCCACCACGAAAAAGACTTTATCTATAAATTCAAGCTGCGTAGCAAGCCTAGCCGCCTTAAAGCTAGTTAGCGTCTTGCCAGATCCTGTCGTATGCCATATAAAGCCGCCACCCTCTGGCTTTGCGTAGCATTTAGCATTGTGCGAGCTATTTATCTTCCAAAGTATGCGCTCAGCCGCTGCTATCTGATAAGGACGCATTATAAGCAAGGTGTTATTTGTATCAAAGATGCAGTATTTGCTTAGTATGCTAAGAAGTGTATTTTTCGCCAAAAATGTAGCTGTAAAGTCCTTTATATCTTTTATGGCTTCGTTTTTTGAATTTGCCCAGTTTATAGTAAAGTCAAAGCTGGTTTTATCCCGCTTGGTTGTGTTTGCAAAGTATCTTGTATCTGTGCCATTTGAGATGATAAAAATTTGCAAATATTTAAAGAGAGAATTTGATGAGTTAAAGCTCTCTTTGGAGTAGCGATGTATTTGATTAAAAGCTTCTCTTATCGCCACGCCTCGCTTTTTAAGCTCTATTTGCACGAGCGGCAAGCCATTAACAAGTATAGTGACATCATATCTGTTGTGCGATGAGCCAGTTTGTTCAAACTGATTTATCACCTGCAAGCTGTTTTTCGCGATATCTTTTTTATCGATAAGGCAGATATTTTGTATATGCCCATCTTCAAAAGTAAAGTCGTAGATATGATCATCTTGTATCTTGCGTGTCTTTTCCACTATGCCATCGTTTGGCTTGTCGATATACTCTTCAACTAGCCTTTTCCACTCTGACGGGCTAAATTTAACGTTATTTAGCCTCTCTAACTGCTCTTTTAAATTTAGTAAAAGTACTGTTTGAGAATTTATATCTTTTTTATACTCATAGCCTTGTTTTACAAGGTCGGCTATAAGTTCATCCTCCATATCCGCTTCGCTTTGGTAGCTTGAAGACTGAGGCAATCTCTCATATTTATCTAAAACTATAAAATTTTCAGACTCAAGTATGGTTTTACTCTCTATCATTTTTACGCCCTTATGCTCTCATTTTTGGTTTGAAATTTAAAAGTAGCTCTCTGTAATGCTCATACTGCTTGCGCCTTAGCTCTATCTCTCGTGGCAAACCCTCAGTTATAGAATTTACAAGCGTATCAAATTTATCTAATATCTCAACGACTTTTTGCTGTGTTTGAAGTGAGGGAATAGGAAATTTTACTTTTTTAAGTTTAGCCATATCAACTGATGGAAAAGAACTAGAATTTGTATTTTGTTTGCACCATTCACAAATTTTAAAGAAATAATAAAAGACAAACTTGATATCAAGTTTGTCTTTTAGCAATTCACGTATTGTAAAAGACGTGAATTGCTGATTCATTAAAAATGAATCAGCGATTGCGAGCGCGTGCTCGCCAATAGTCGCGGTAGTCGCGACAATAATTGAATTTTTAGGGATCAATTTACCTCCCTTAACGGCTTGAGGTGTTATTTTTTGTATGGACTCAGATAAAATTCTACCATTTTCACGTATATCCTCCATTCTATACCAAGATATAGTTCCATTTTCCCAAAAATCTTTATTTGCTTTTGAAGGTGTATAGCCATTTTTCATAATAAAAATATTGTCTATAATGTCCCATTCAATTTCACTTTGATCTTCGTTAAAATTTAAAAGAAAGTCGCGGTAAAATTCATACTGCTTTTTCCTAGCTGTAAGCTCTGCTGTAAGCTCTGCTGTAAGAAGCGTGAAAGAGTCCAAGATACGGACTATTTCACGCTGCACTTCCATCGGAGGCACAGGGAGTTTAAAATTTTTCAAGATAGTATTATTTAGGTTATTTATTGTAGATGAAGTTAAAACTTTTTCTAAATATACTTTAAAAGTGCTACTAGACATAATAAAAAATAAAAATCTGGCATTTATAACCTGTTTAGCTCTTATTATAGACATAAAGCCGCCAGCAAAGCAATCGGTATCTTCAAAACAATATGCGACTTTACCCACATGCTCCTTACTTCCGCTTGCAACACATATCAAAATATCCTTTTGCATTAAATTCTTTTGACTAGAGTTACAAGGTAGTTCTTTAATTTGTTTTAAATCATTAAAATTTAAAGTGAAATCAAGATTAATATTATTGGCTCTTAAAATTTTAAATCCATGCTCATGGTCACCATTGATCTCCAAATTTTTATCATATGTAACACCACGAACAATATCCGCAATCTCCCCAAGCTCTCTAAATTCAACCCCATCAGGACAAAGCTCATTTATCAGATCAAAAATTTTACTCATTTCAAGCCTTTTAAAATTTTGCTCGGCTTCGCGAGTGAAATTTCGGAGCCATCGCTCGCATTGCTACGCAATATGCTCCACTCACTCGCAAAGGGACGGACATCAAGCAGTTGATGTCCTGCTTGCCCCCTTTGCTCACCATCAGGACAAAGCTCATTTATAAGATCAAAAATTTTACTCATCTCTCGCCGTCCAGCTCTATCTGTGCGATGATATCATCTATCTGCGAGCGTAAATTTGATATCTTAGCCACGGTCTCTTTTATCTGTAAATTTAGCTCATTTATATCTATCTTTTCGCGTGTATCTTTTGGCTCGACATAGGAGCTAACTGCTAGGTTGTAGTCATTTTGGGCGATAGTGTCATTATCCACCGATGTAGCCACGTGAGCGATCTCTTCTTTGCTAGCAAAAATTTCTACTATCTTTTTAATGTGCTCATTTGTTAAAACGTTATTGTTTGTTCTTTTTTCAAAAAACTCACTAGCGTCGA
Source organism: Campylobacter concisus (assembly GCF_902460675.1). Lineage (GTDB taxonomy): Bacteria > Campylobacterota > Campylobacteria > Campylobacterales > Campylobacteraceae > Campylobacter_A > Campylobacter_A concisus_AJ. The sequence goes on from NZ_CABPUQ010000001.1 coordinate 1,377,663, forward strand.
TAAACTGCGTTTTGTTTTCACTTTTGTGCTTTGAGAGCACAAGGATATTTACAGCGATCGATGTGCCGTAGAAGAGATTTGGCGCTAGGGCGATGATGGTTTCGACGAAATTTTCTTTTACTAGATACTCACGTATCTTCTTTTCTGCGCCACCTCTATAAAAAATGCCAGGAAAGCTAACGATAGCAGCTCGCCCCTTGGCTGAAAGATAGCTAAGGGCATGCATGATAAAGGCAAAGTCTGCCTTGCTTTTAGGTGCTAGCACGCCAGCTGGGGCAAATCTAGCATCATTTATAAGTGTCGGATCATCGCTACCGATCCAGTTTATAGAGTAAGGAGGGTTTGAGACGATGGCGTCAAATGGCTTATCATCCTGAAGCTTTGGGTCTAAAAGCGTATCGCCAAGCTCGATGTGAAATTTAGAGAAATTTATGTTATGCAAAAACATATTCATACGGGCAAGGTTAAATGTCGTGTGATTGATCTCTTGTCCGAAAAAGCCCTGCTCTACCTCATGCTTGTCAAATCTCTTTTTAGCTTGCAAAAGTAGTGAGCCTGAGCCACAAGCTGGATCGTAAATTTTATTTACACTTTCTTGTCCGTGCATGGCTAGCTCAGAGATGAGCTTTGAGACATTTTGCGGAGTGAAAAACTCGCCACCTGACTTGCCGGCATTTGCAGCGTAGTTTGAGATGAGAAACTCATAAGCATCGCCAAAAAGATCGATGTGGTTATCCTTAAAGTCACCAAAGTCAAGCCCAGCAACTCCGTTTAAAACAGCAGCAAGCCTTCTGTTTTTATCTGAGACGCTATTGCCAAGTCTGTTGCTTGTCGTATCAAAGTCAGCAAAAAGACCTTTGATGTCTTGCTCTGACTCAAACCCAGCGGCTGAGCCTTCGATACTTTTAAAAATTTGATCTAGATCGGTATTTAAATTTGCATTATTCGAGGCATTTTTTACGACATTTTTAAAAAGCTGGCTAGGATAGATGAAGTAGCCCTTTTCTTCTATAATGACCCTTTTTTGCTCGTCATCTATCTCATCATCGCCCATGCGAGCATAGTCTAGGCTCTCATCCCCGGCCTCTATGTAGTCGGTAAAATTTTCGCTGATAAATCTATAAAACAAAGTTCCGAGGACATACTGCTTAAAGTCCCATCCATCAACAGCACCCCTTACTTCATTTGCGATGCTCCAAATTTGATTTTGTAAGGCTCTGCGTTGTGCCTCTTCGCTCATTTTATCTCCTTTAAATTTCCTTATAGCCGACTATATTTAGCCCAAAACCAGCTAAGCTTACAAATTCTTTATTTTTATTTGAGCTAAGAAGCTCGATATCTTTTACACCAAAGTGATTTAAAATTTGTGCTCCGATGCCGTAGTCTTTGCTAGTGTTTGAGTTGTCACTATCTAAAAAGATCAAAATTCCACCATTTTGGCTTAGAAATTTGATAGTTTTTAAAAGCTCGTCATATTTTGGACTGCTCAAAAGCTCGTGATCGGCAAGGATCTTTTGAAATTTAACATTTGCCTTGCTCTTTGGCTCACCAAAAAGATAAGCTGAGTGGATTTTGCCTTTGTGATCGGTGATATCATATCTTATAGCTGCGCAGTCTGCGATCTTGACGTTGCTTTTTTCGCCAACTCTTATGAGGCTTTCATGGCTTAGTCTATACTCAACAAGATCAGATACGCTGATCATATTTAGCCCAAATTTCTCGCAAAACTCCTCTAGATAGTCGCATCTTGCCATTGTGCCATCTTCTTTTACGATCTCACATATTGAAGCCATTGGAGTGACACCAGCAAGCTTGCAAAGATCGACCGAGCCCTCGGTGTGGCCTGTGCGAACTAGCACGCCGCCATTTTTTGCGATGAGTGGGAAAATGTGTCCAGGGCGCACAAAGTCCTCAGGCTTTGAGCTAGCATCGGCAGCAAGCCTGATCGTCATATCGCGCTCATATGCGCTAACGCCCGTTGTTGCGTCTTTTGCGTCGATCGTAACCGTAAAAGCTGTCTCATGGCTTGAAGTGTTTTTAGCTACCATTAGCGGCAGATCAAGCCTTTTTGCGTTTGCCTCATCCATCGCAAGACAGAGCACGCCCTTTGCGTGAGTGATAGCGAAATTTACCTTTTGCATGTCGCTACTAGCTGCTGAAAATACTAGATCGCCCTCGTTTTCGCGGTCCTCGTCATCGACCATAACGACCATTTTGCCATTTTTTATATCTTCAATCGCTCTTAATACATTTTCAAGTGCCATAATTGTCCTTTTATAAATTTTTACGATTATATTGATATTTTGATAACTAAGAGATAAAAATAATATTTTTTCTTTGCCGGTAATCACTTGTGAGAAAAAATAGAATTTACACCAAAATTTAAGCTTTTGAGACTAAATTTAACTATTTAGTAGGATAAATTTATCCCATAAAAGCATAAAAATTAAATGTATATTTCGTGATAAAACAAATTTTGACTTTAAATTAAAATATGCCTTAGACAAAGACAAATTGCTATTTTAGTTCGCTAATGACGATATGAAAGATAATTGAAATTTACATTAAATAAAAAAGTATAGTTTGATAAGTAGGTTTAAAAATTTAAATATTTTTATTTAAAAACGCGAGCTAAATTAGGCTCTCATCGTTATTTTAGCTATAAAAGTAAAAAAATTTTAATAGAGAAAATATATTCAATCTGTTTTAAAGACAATATTTTATGTATTATTTTACATATTATTTAACAAAATATTTTTATAAAAAATTTGCATTAAATTTAAAAAACAAAAAAATAAAAATGGATATGAAAAATTTAAACTAGATGGCGCAGCGGACGGGGCTCGAACCCGCGACCTCCGCCGTGACAGGGCGGCATTCTAACCAACTGAACTACCGCTGCACCTAAAAGTAATGGTGGTCGCTATAAGACTCGAACTTATGACATCCACCTTGTAAGGGTGGCGCTCTACCAACTGAGCTAAGCGACCTAAAATTTAAAATATCTGGCGACCCTTAGAGGATTTG
>NZ_CABPUQ010000001.1:1380741-1610799 GCF_902460675.1 Campylobacter concisus
AAAGTAGAGTCCTGAGCCACTAGACGAAAGGGTCATAAACCCAAAAATGGTGTCCTGCGTTGGATTCGAACCAACGGCCCCCTCATTAAAAGTGAGATGCTCTACCGACTGAGCTAGCAAGACATTTGTTTAAAAAAGAATTGAGATTATACAAAAAACATTATTATATGTCAAGAAAAGATCATTTAAATTTTAAAATAAGTCTTTGATTTGATTTATTCATATTATTTTAAAATAAAAAATAAATTCTAAAAAATTTATTTTATATAGTTGTCTATTTTTTACAAAATTTTGAGTTATAATCCATTTTAGTAACAACAAAGGAGTAAGGATGATCATTATAAATTCACGCCTTCCAACTCAAAATTTAAAAATAGCAAAGTCTCTATCCAAACTCATACAAGGCTATATTTATAGCTATTTGCCAAAGGCTGAACATGACGGATACAAACATAAAGAGAGCGGTAAAAATTTTAAAAGATCAAATTTTGATTTTAGATTAAATGGCTTAAGTTTAGAGATAAGATTTAGCTCATTTGTGCCAGAATTTGAAAAAACGATCGCTTTTGCTGTGCTAAAAGATGGATTAAAGCTTGGCAATATTTATTTGCTTGATACGTCCGTGTCAGTAAAAGAGCATAGAATTTCACAAAATGAGGCTACTTTTCAAGGATGTGTTGCGTGTTCGGTTATTGGGCTTTTGGGATGCAAAGTGCATCTTGAGCCGCAAGACTCCAGGCATCTTGAAATGATGAAAACCAACGCGCTTCAAAGATTTGAAACACTTATGGGGTATAAATATGAGGGCGAGTTTGAGCTAAATTTACTTTGGCAAAATTTACAAAAGCCTTTTTATTTTTACTACGGTAACAACAATATGCCAGTCAGAGCATGGCCTGCAAAATGGCACATCAAAGCAAAGCCAGAGCTTATAAATTTGATCCTTGATACAGGAGTTGGTAGTGGATGTATGAACTGCGGACTTGGATTTTTAGAAGTAGTGGAAGAAAAGCAAGTTGAATAAAATATAAATTTCAAATCCTACAAGGAGACTACCATTTGGCTTGCTTTTCGATTGGATTATTGTACAACAAAATAGACAATAGATCAAAATATCATTGTATAAAATATAATAACTTGACTTTTAAAAATATTTGGAGTAGAGTAACACTTACTTAGTTTAAGGAGCATGTTTTGGCTGATATAGTTAAAATTCTTGCTGACATAGGCGAGGTATATGAAAAAGAAGAGCTTAAGCTCAAAAATGGCGCTCACAAATACGACAAGATCAAAGTCTATCTTTGCGACATAGCGACCAAGCAGATCGAGCCAAATTTAAACATAAGCAAAGACGACCTAATAATATGTAGATTTGGCGTTGGAGCAAATTCTGGCAATCTTTTCCCAAATTCTCAATTTTTATCCAAAGAAATAAATAAAGACGAAGCTAAATTTATAAGAGGCATTTTAAAATCTATTTCAAATTTACTCTCCTTTTTTGAGCCAAGCATTATAGAAAAAGACGCTATTTTATCCATACTATCAAGCATAAACGAAGAGTATTTTGTTGGTATTATAGATGAGATCAAAGGTCTTGATGAGCTAAAAAACGAAAAAGGCAAAAAAGTCGCTACTTTTTTCTCGCTCTCATATAATGGCAAGCCGGTTTCTGCATATTTTAAGCAAATTTTTGAAAATCATATCAGCGTAAAAGAGCAAAAATCATCTTACGGGTACGATATTTTGACAAATGAAAAGGGTATCGGCGGCGATGCAAATTTAGCGTTTTGCTCGGTAAATGAGATGCCTGCTAATATGCAATTTATCAAATCAAAGCTCCTGCCACTGAGCGCCAATAGCGCAAAAAAGGTAGAAAATGGCTTTAAAGCGATAAAAGATAAGCTATCGCATAATTTTTATGGTATGAAAATGGCGATTTTACCGACTATTTTGAGTAGCTCAGTAAATTTAGAAGAGATTGTAAAAATACTTGAAGAGACTTCAAAGAACGACATAAAAAACATTGAAATCGCCGAGGAAGCCATAAAATTTAGCATAGATTATTATCTCGAGGCAACAGCCAAAAAGCAGGAAAATTTGCCTGTTTTAAATACAATTTTATTTTACACGCAAAGCAACGCTGCTATCGATTTAAAGCTTGCGATAGACGATGTTTTACCATCTTTTATCTCTCGCATCTCAAATTTAATGAGCCGTTTTAACATAAAAGCCTTCTATGAAAAAAATAGCGGCACAGATGAGACGATCTATCTGCAAAATTTATTTGAAAGCAGGCTTAGCGTGATGAGCTTTTTGCTATCAAGAAATAAATTTGATTTAGAGATTATGATAGAAAGATATAGCGATCTGATTTATTATGGTAGCGTCAATAAAAGTTACGCAAAAAAGTTGGAATGGAGCAAATACTTTAACGATTTTTACAAAGAAAGAAAGTTTGAAAATATTGCAAAATATCAAAATTTCTTTAATGAGACCAATGTCTTAAACAAAAAACTAGTCTTTCAAAAGGAGTGCGATTTGGAAAATTTAACCGATAAAAAAGAACTGATCAAAGAGCTAATCAAAAATAGCGAGTTTTTAAATCAAAACGATGCGCTCATTAGCGCTTATTTGCTCGGTATGCTAAGCGCAGCCCTGATAAACTGGCAGCTTGGCGTGAACGGCGGCGTATCTTTTAGCAACTGGCTCAACGACTGCGGATCGATAAGTATGGAAAATTTGGAGCGAATTTGGACCAAGTGCGATGAGATGATTAGAAAGCTTAAGGCCGCTTCTGGCAAGCCAAATACTAACATTGAAAACATAAAAGAGTGTTTGATCGAAATTTTACCGCAGGTCTTTTCTAACGAGAAAAAGATAGTAAAAACCTCGCATACTACGCTTGCTTTTGCTATAGGCGGAAGCGACTATCGTAAATTTATAAAAGACAAAACAAAATAAGGAGAATAAAATGCAAAAAAAAGAGATACTTTTTTTATGGGACGGAGAGAACTGGAACCCAAACGGAGATATGCTAAAGGATAACGCTCCTAGGCGAGATGATGAAACTGGCGTAGCTGAGGTAACGGACGTGCGTATAAAAAGAACTATCAGAGATGAGATCATGAAAAAAGATGAGGCGTCGATTTTTATAAAGGAGTATAGGATAGAAGACGCCCTGCTAGACGCTAAAACGGCTATCAGACAGAGCATAAACATAAAGCAAAACAAAAGCGAACTGCAAAAAGAAATTTTGTCTAAATTTATCGATATCCGCGCATTTGGCGGAGTTTTGCCTATTTCAGATAAAGACGAGATGAAACAAGACAAAGAGATAAAAACCGCAGGCGTTCAATTTACTGGACCAGTGCAGTTTAGACTAAGCAAATCCCTAAACAAGGTCGAAGTAGAACATGTTAAAGGAACTGGCGCTTTCGCTAGCGACTACGATCCAAATGATCCAAAAAAACAAAAAGATCAAGCGACTTTTAGAGAAGAGGAATTTATAAAATACGCTATTTTTGCTACTTATGGCATCATAGATAACTATAATGCGGCAAAAACAGGCTTTAACGAAGCCGATGAGGCTAAAATTTTAAAAGCTTTATGGCACGGCACTAAAAACCTAACAACTCGCTCCAAAATCGGTCAAACTCCAAGATTTATGCTAATCATCACATACAAAGACGATACGTTTGCAGGCGATCTAAACAATAACATAAGTCTAAAAAGCGAAAAAGAAGATAGAGTGATAAGAAGCATCAATGAATACACTATCGACTTTACAAATTTAAAAAATAAACTCGCAAGATACGCTGCAAATATAGAAAAGATAGAGTATATGAGCGATTATGATTTTGAAACGATAAACAAAGAAAATTTTGACAGCAGTTGGAAAAAGATAGAGGCATAAAATGAGCATTGTTGCTTTTAGATTATTTGGCGATTACGCTCATTTTTCGCATCCAGCGACGATTTATTCTAGCTTAACCTATCCAGTGCCGCCAAAGACCACTATAATGGGCTTTTTAGGCGCCATTATAGGTGAAGAAGAATATTTTAAGCTATCAAGCATCCAATATAGCGTAAAAATAGATAGGCAAATTTTAAAAAAGAGTTTTGTTTTTAACGGCATAAAATTTGCCCTATCAAGCAATATGCACATAGAGGAAGGCTATCAAAACGCAAAAGAGAAAAAACAGTTTTACAGAGAGCTAATCTGCTCGCCATCTTATGTCGTATTTTTAAATTTAGAAAATTTAGAGCAAAGTTATCAAGACAAGATAATCTCAAATTTAAAAGAGCATAAAACCGCCTTTACGCCCTATCTTGGGATAAATTTTTGTATAGCTGATTTTAGCTGGATCGATATAAAAATTTGCGAAAAAATATCGCAAGCTGAAAGCTTTATAAATACATTTACGCTTATGGATGATTTTGTTTTTGAAGGCATTAATGAAAATGCGAAATTAACTACGGCAAGAATGCCTTGTGGCTGCGAAAATGGACGAATTTTTAAAGATTTTAAAGACTTTGTGATGGAGATAAACGGCAAAGAGCTTATAAAATCTAAAAATCATGGAAATATTTATCAGATAAACGATGAAAGAGTCTATTTTATTTGACGAGTTTTGGTCGCATCCAAATAAACTTTTAGAAAATCATATAAAAAATATGACCTCGCCTGACGACGATGAGCTGGGTAAGCAGGTCAAACTCTACCACGACATCGCAAAACTGAAGAATAATTTTCAAATTTACATCAGAGATACTTCAAACGACAAGCTAGATAAAAACCACTCGCTTTTGTCGGCATATTTTTTCTTGCTAAACTCAAAATTTGATGAGATACCAACCCTGTTTGGCTTTCTTGCCATCGTTTCGCACCATGGCAACGTGGTAAATTTAATGACGCTAGCCAGAGAAGCTAATAAATTTTTCAAAAACCAAAAAGAGCTAGAGCAGTGGGATGAAGTGGCTGGCGCTGCTAAAAACATTAAGATTTATTCGGGATTATCTACAAAAAAAGATGAGTTTTTAGATAGAGCAGAAAAGCTTCGTCAATACTTAATTTTATCGCAATACAGGCACAAATTTACCTATGAGGACTTTATAAATTTCAAAAGCCTATATTCAAATTTGATTTATAGCGATAAATTTGAAGCTATCTTTAGTATGCCAAAGCAGCAAAGCAAAGATATACCGATAGATGTTTTAGAGAGTGATATCAAAAATTTGCCGCCAAATAAAAAGCGAGATGCGTTTAGAAATTTCGTCTTAAACAACTTTGACAAAGAGCGCAAACTTTTTACTTTGACTGCGCCCACTGGCTATGGCAAGACCTTAACGGCATTAAATTTTGCATTGAAATTTAATAAACCTCGCATAATTTATGCACTTCCTTTTACTTCTATAATCGATCAAACCTACGATATAGTCGCGAAAATTTATAAAAATAGCGATATTTTGGTCAGCAAGGCACATCACAAAACGACGATAGGCGAAGAAAATCTAACCAAAGAGGATAGATACTCAAAGATTAAATTTCTAATGGAGTCTTTTAGTGGTGAGATAAACGTAACTACGCTTTATCAGCTGATATTTGCGCTATTTGGCAATAAAAACAAAGATAATGTTAAATTTAATCAACTCAAAAATAGCGTCGTTATCATCGACGAGGCCCAAGCGATCCCATATAACTTTAGAAAAGATTTTATCCTGCTTTGCGAGATCATTTCGCAGAGGCTTGGTACTATTTTTATATTTATGTCGGCGACGATGCCAGTTATCAAAAGCGAGAAATTTAAAGAAATTTCAAATTTAGACTATTTTTCAAAGCAGGATAGATACGTCATAAAATGGCTTGATATAGGCGGCGAAGATGAGCTTTTGGGAAAAATTTGCGAGGCTGCAAGCGATAAAAATACTCTAGTCGTCGTAAATACTATCAAAAAAGCGCAGGAGCTATTTGCTAAACTAAGGGATAAATTTAGCTGCTTTTGCCTAAACGGATATATGTATGATGATCACAAGCGCGCCACTATAGAGGCTGTAAGGTGCGCGGTAAATAAAAACAAAATTGATCCACTCGCAAGCAAAATTTTACTTATCTCCACGCAGTCGATCGAGGCGGGAGTGGATCTTGACTTTGACGTTGGATTTCGCGAAGTCTCGCCTATTAGCTCTATCATACAAACAGCAGGGCGTGTAAATAGGCATTTTGGAGCAACAAGAGGTGAGCTATACGTCTTTCCTGAAATAAGTAAATTTACAAATTTGATTTACGGCGATCTATATAAAGTAAGTGGAACTATTTTGAGCGATCTTAAGCAAAAAGAGGTGCAAGAGAGCGAAATTTTAGAAATTTCAAATTTGTATTTTCAAAAGATAAGCAATCAACTGGAAAATTTGCATATAAAAGGCGAGATAGAAAAGCTGGAATTTGAAAATATAAACCAAAAAATCGAAGATATCATGAACGACAACTACAAACAAACCATAATAATCGAGCCTGAAGAAAATTTCATTAAAGATTTTGAAGCTAAAATTTTTGAGATCAAAAATAGTCCGAATGAGAAATTTACCATAAGAGATCTTTTTAAAAACCACATCAGAAAGTTGTCTAAATTTAGCATAAACGTAGCGTTAAAAGATATGAATAAGCTAATGCCAAATTTAAAACAGATAAACGGACTAAAAGATATGTTTTATCTGCCGTTTGGCTCGTCTTATTTTTATAGTGCCGAGTGTGGCCTTAAAAAAGATACAAATTTAGACATCACAGACGAGGTATTTGACTAATGTTCTCAAAAGATCAGATCACCGGTACGCTTGTGAATTACTACGTCACCTGTAAGCGCGAGGCGTGGCTTTACGCGCATCAGATCCACGCGGACCAAGAGGATGAAAACGTGCTAGTGGGCAGGGCTTTGGCTGATATCAAAGAGCAAGATCTGCAAGAATTTGCCTTTGGCAACCTTAAATTTGACAAACTCTCAAAACAGCACGGTCACTACCTCATTACAGAGTATAAGAAAAGCCTAAAAAACGAGCTTGCAGGCAAGATGCAACTACTTTTTTACATCTATCTTTTAAAAACTGGCTTAAATTTAAAAGAGGTAAAAGGCAAACTAATAAGCGGTAAAAAGGTGATATTGGTGGAGGACACCAGCGAAAATTTCGCTCTAGTAGAGAAAATTTTAAGCGAGATAAGCGTGCTTGCAAATTTAGAAAAGCCGCCCAAATTTACGCAGGGTAAATTTTGCCAAAACTGCGCATATCACGACTATTGCACTGCTTAGGAGACAAGATGTATGTGATACTTTTTTACGACATCGCAGGGCGCGAGCAAAAAGAGCGAAATAACGCAAATCGCATCAGAAAAGCGGTCGAGAAATTTCTGCCTCGCGTGCAGTTTTCGGTCTATGAGGGCGAGATCCGCGAGAGCGACTTTAAAAAGCTAAGCAAGACACTACAAAAAGAGTGCGTAGACGAGCTTGACTCCATCGTGATCTACACATTTAACTCACTAAAATACTCCGAGCGCATCGTCATCGGCGTAGACAAAAATAGCCCAATATTTAGCTAAGGAGCAAATATGCAAAAGAGCGATAGGACGCACTTTATACTTAGTCCAGGCAGACTTTATAGGCAAGATAACAATATCTATTTTGAAAAATTTGACGAGACAGGCGAGCGAGCTTCGTGCAAGATCCTGCCGATAAACGCGATCGATGAAATTTACTTGCTGGCAAAGGTACAGACAGATACATATACTATCGCGTTTTTGGCGGATAATAACGTCCTTTTGCACATCTTTAGTCCGTATCAGAGCTTTCGCGGGAATTTCTACCCAAACACGCCAAATTCTGTAAATAAAAGCGGCTTTGTGTTGCTATGTCAGCTCCGCTCATTTGATGATCCGATCAAACGTGCATATATCACGCGCGAGATAACTAGAGCCCACATCATAAATGACGCTGCAAACTGCAAAAGGCATGGCGTGAAATTTGACGTGCAGCCACACTTAAAGGCACTAGATGCAGCCACCAACGTACCTGCGATAATGGCGGTAGAGGGCGCATTTCAAAAGCTCTACTACGAGAAGTGGAACGAGATCATTGCAGATCAGCGAAGCTTTAAATTCACCGTCCGCTCAAAACGCCCGCCCGCTGATAAGATCAACAGCTTCATAAGCTACGTAAATACGCGCATCTACAACATCTGCCTAAGCGAAATTTACAAGACCGAGCTTGATCCTCGCATCGGCTTTTTACACGAGCCAAACTACCGCGCGCTAAGCCTTCACCTCGATCTAGCGGAGATTTTTAAGCCGATCTTGGGCGATACGCTTATATTTAATATGCTAAATAAAAAGGAGATCACCGCAAAGGACTTCCAAACGGACGCTGGTAGGATAAAATTTAGCAATGACGCCGTGTAAAAGATCGAGCTAAAAATGATCTCACACCTTTGCGAGACGCTCACGGTGGGTGGCAGGGAGCTAACGTGGAGGCAGGTGATCCGCCGCGAAGCGAATAAGCTTAAAAAGTGCATCTGCGAGGACGCGCCTTATGAAGGCTTTAGGTGGGAGTGAAATCGCATTTTAATAAAGCGTTTTTTAAGATTTTAAAAAGCTTGAAATTTAGGGCTTTGCGTATTTACACATGGCTAAATTTTAGTCAAATTTAAGGCGAAAAAATATAGACTTCTTGCACTAGAATGCCTATAAAATAGGCTTTTTGGCGCTATTAGAATTTACTCCGTTGGAGTTTGAAACTATTTTCATTAAATAACGATAGGGCGGATACAACATATTAGAATTTACTCCGTTGGAGTTTGAAACCGTTAAATGGCTGTTTTAGGGGTGCTTTAAATGGCGAATTAGAATTTGCTCCGTTGGAGTTTGAAACTTCCAAAAATAACCACGCAAAGAACCAGCATAAAAATATTAGAATTTACTCCGTTGGAGTTTGAAACCCACTGAAAGCCAGTATAAGATTATTGATAATCTTAATTAGAATTTACTCCGTTGGAGTTTGAAACATGCTGCTATTATGAATTTTATATCTAATGGCGATATTAGAATTTACTCCGTTGGAGTTTGAAACAAAGCTTGTGTGTAGTTCATTTTTCATCTCCTATATCATTAGAATTTACTCCGTTGGAGTTTGAAACAAAGTAGTAAAGCGTAGCCCACTAGAGCTAATAAATTAGAATTTACTCCGTTGGAGTTTGAAACGAAATTTGCTTGATATTTCAATGTCAGCAAACTTTAGCATTAGAATTTACTCCGTTGGAGTTTGAAACAATGTTACTTGTTCTAAGCTTTTATCTATCTTAGATTAGAATTTACTCCGTTGGAGTTTGAAACCGCGTATGAGGGCAATGAGCAGCCGATACAAAAGGGGATTAGAATTTACTCCGTTGGAGTTTGAAACGTTGGCCGCTAAAATTTACGACATAAAGCCCATCGCCATTAGAATTTACTCCGTTGGAGTTTGAAACTCACCGAACATGATTGATGATAACCGCAATCACTCTTTTGATAGTCGTTTTTTCGGGACAGTTCCATATAAATTTTTAGTTGGCAAAGTTAGATGGTAGCTATTTTGACACAATTTAGAAAAACGTCTTGACCAAAGATAAAAATGAAGCAAATTATCAGATCAATGAAATTTTAAGAAAATTATGAAAACTTTTGTCAATTATAATTAAAACAAAAAAATATATGAATTTATAAAACCCACTTGTAAAGATAAGCAGGTTTTAAAATGTTTTATTTCTCTAGTTTTTCTTTAAGTTTTTCTTTTTTAGATTTAGCTTTTGAAGCAGCTTTTTCTTTCTTTTCTTTTATTTTATCAACAACCTTATCTTTTTCATCTTTTGCTTTTTCACTTATGCTAGTTTCATCTTCTTTGTTAGAAGTTAGCTCTTCTTTGGTTTTAGAAGCTTTCTTTTTAAATTTATCTTTTTTATCAGAGATTTTTTCTTTCATCTCATCTTTTGCCTCATCCATTTTCTTCTTACCAGCTTTTGCTTTTTCGCTTACTTCGCTTTTACCAGTCGTAGAAATTTCACCTTTTAGGTTATCAAAAGTTTTATCGCCGATACCATTTACATTTTTGAGATCGTCGATTGAGTTAAATTTATTTGCTTTTCTATACTCGATGATAGCATCTGCTTTTGCACTGCCAATACCATCAAGACTCATAAGTTCCTCTTTTGTAGCTGTGTTTAGATTGATTGCTGCCATAGCCAAAGATGCAATAGCTGCAAGCGAAACCAATATCTTTTTCATTTTCATTCCTTAAAAGTAAATTTGAGGTAAAATTCTAGCAAAGAGTGATTAATGAAGTATAAATATTGAGTAATATAAAAATTATTTTACAATAGTTTAGAGAAGAAAATCCCTGAAAATTTCAGGGAAAAAGTTTTATTTTCTAAGTTCGCGGATCTTAGCTGCTTTACCACGTAGTTCACGTAGGTAAAATAGTTTAGCTCTTCTAACACGACCTTTTCTAAGAACCTTAATCTCTTCAATAGAGTCACTAAAGATTGGGAAAATTCTCTCAACGCCAACGCTGTTAGCACCAATTTTTCTAATGATAAATGTTTCGCCAGTGCCGCTACCACGTCTAGCTATACAAATGCCTTCAAAATTTTGAATTCTTGTTTTGTCGCCTTCGTGAATACGAGTAGCCACACGCAATGTATCTCCTGCACGGAAGTCAGGGATATTCTTACCAGCAATTTGAGCATTTTCAAACGCTTCAATGTATTTATTTCTCATGTTTTTCCTTATTTATGTGGCTTTAGCTTTTGATATAAATCAGGGCGAAAGTACCTTGTTTTGCAGTGAGCCATCTTGTTTTTTAAGTTGTGGATTCTAGCATGATTACCCTTTAAAAACTCTGAAACCACAAAGAGAGACTTAAAATTATCAGGTTTTGTAAAAGCTGGAGCTTCAAGCAGATTATCCTCAAAACTCTCTACTTCAAGGCTCATGTCGTTTCCCAAAACCCCAGGCACGTTTCTTGATATCGCGTCGCTCATACAAAGTGCAGGCAGCTCTCCGCCAGTTAAAATAAAATCACCTACGCAAAAAACTTCGTCCGCCCAAAGCTCAATAACTCTCTCATCAAGCCCTTCGTATCTACTACAAACAAAACAAATATGATCTTTCTTTGAGAGCCTCTTTGCATCATTTTGACTAAATTTTTTACCAGCTGGTGTCAAAAAAATCACATGGGTGTTTTTATCTTTTTCTTTTAGAAATTTGATTGACTCATCCAAAGGCTGTGGAAACATCAAAAGCCCTGCTCCGCCTCCGATCATATAATCATCAACTTTATTGTGCTTATCGTTGGTAAAATTTCTTGGATTTATAAAATCAATTTCTATAAATTTATTACTAATCGCACGTTTTAAAATAGAATCGCAAAAATAAGGCTTAACTAAATTTTCAAAAAGTGTAATAAATGTAAATTTCATGAATTTTCTAAGATGTCTTTAGCGCCTTTTACCAAAATCTCCCCGCTTTCCAAATTTACAGTTTCGATAAAACGCCCCAAATATGGAATGTAGAAATTCTTTGGTTTGCCGGCTACGATAAGCTCTTCGTCTGTTTTTATGTATAAAAGTGAATTTGCAAAATTATCTTGGATATCTTCTACAATGCCCAAAATTTCACTATTTTCTACTACTTTTAATCCAATAATGTCAAACTGAAAAAATTCATCTTTTTTTAACTTGCAGTTTTTTCTAGTGAGCTCTTTTGTAGTGTAGATAGTCCTATTTACAAGTGTTTTGGCAAGGTCTAAGTCATCAAAATTTTCAAACAAAACCAGCTCTTTTTGTCTGTTGTAGTCTTTTATGATGAGCTGATTATCGTTTTTATCAAAAAAGGTTGTGCCTTTTTTAAATTGTTCTGGGAAGTCGCTCTTGTTATGAAGCTTTAAATAGCCCTTTAAACCAACACATCTCCCGATGGTAGCGACTTCAACAATATCACTATTCAATAGCTTTTACCGTTACTCTATAACTTGTATTGTCTTTGGCTTTACAGCCAATAATAACGGTCTTTATAGCATTTATCATTTTGCCGTCTTTACCGATAAGCTTTCCGGTATCAACCTTATCGGCGCTTATGATGATCTCGACAAAATTTTCGCCAAGCTCTTGACGTTCGATAGTTACCTTTTCAGGAAAATCAGCTATCAGCTTGGCGTATTCGTATAAAAAATTTTCAACCATTATTTTGTAATTTGCGCAACTCTGTCGCTAAGTTTAGCACCGACGCTTTTCCAGTAATCCAATCTCTCTTTGTTGAAATTTATAACATTTGGCTCAACCATAGGGTTGTAATAACCAATGCTCTCTATCCAACCGCTATCGCGTCTTTTTCTGCTATCTGTAACAACTATACGATAAAAAGGTCTTTTTTTACGTCCCATTCTTGTTAGTCTTACTACTGTTGCCATATTATATTCTCCTCTTGTTTTTAAATAAAGCTTAAATTTAGATAACAAATATCCAAATTTAAACCCTTTTATCAAACAGGTCTTTTTAAATTTGCTTGAGAAAGCATATTTGCAAGTCCTTTTGCTCCGCCCTTTCCTGAAAATTTCTTAGCAAGCTTTGAGGCATTTTCAAACTGCTTTAAAAAGCGATTTACCTCTATTTGAGATAGTCCAGAGCCAGCTGCTAGACGTCTTTTTCTGCTATTGTTTAAAAGGTCTGGATTTTCACGCTCTTTTTGCGTCATAGAATTTATCATAGCCTTAATATGCAAAATTTCTTTTGAATTATCAATGTCTATATCTTTTATCTGATTTGCAAGTCCTGAAAGTCCAGGTATCATCCCCATCAAAGATTTCATACTACCAAGCTTTTTAACGCTTTCCATTTGATCTAAAAAGTCGTTAAAGTTAAACTGTCCTTTTTTTATCTTTTGATTTAGACGTTTCGCCTCTTTTTCATCGATAATAGTCGATGTTTTCTCGACCAAAGTGGCTAAGTCACCCTCGCCCATTATACGGCTTACGATACGATCTGGTATAAAGCTCTCGATATCAGCTACTTTCTCGCCGGTACCAACAAATCTAAGTGGGATATTTAGCTGTTTTGCGATGCTAATAGCTACGCCGCCCTTTGAATCAGAGTCAAATTTAGAAAGGATAACTCCAGAAATTCCTAAAATTTCATTAAAACTTGTAGCTGTCTTTACGGCGTCCTGACCGCTCATGGCGTCAGCTACGTAGAAAATTTCATGTGGATTTATCGCATTTTTTACATCTTTTATCTCTTGCATCAACTTTTCATCAATCGCAAGACGACCAGCGGTATCCACTAAAAGTACATCATAAAGGCCACTTTTTGCCTTTTCTAATGCCTCTTTTGCTACTTTTATAGGGTTGTTTTCATTTTCTATATAAAAAAGATCTATCTCATTTGCAAGGCAGAGCTGTCTTAGTTGCTCAACCGCCGCTAATCTTTGCAAATCACAAGCCGCAACTAAAACTTTTTTCTTTCTTAATTTTAGATAGTTTGCAAGCTTGATAGTTGTCGTAGTTTTACCACTACCTTGCAAGCCAGCCATCAAAACAATGGTCGGTGCAACTGGTGCATAGACAAAGCCTTGATTGCCAGGAGCTGTTAAGATAGTCGTTAAATTTGACTTGATCGCATCCAGGAAATTCTTTTGTCCAACGCCAGTTTGCTTTAGTTCGCTTTCGATAGACGCGAGTAGATCTTTGGTGACTTTGTGGTGAACATCAGCTTTTAAAAGAGCTTTTTTGAGCACGTCAAGTGCGTTTTTTAGAGCTTTTTCATCATCTACAAAACGTATCTTGTTAACGGCTAATCTAAAAGACTCGCTAATTTGTTCGAACACTAATCACCTTTCTAAGTTGTTATTAAAGGGCGTATATTACTAAATAATTTCTTTATTGCTCTTTAAATTTCAAATTTATTAGATATCTCAAATCCAAGAGAGTTAAATTCTCTTGGAATCGGTGCTTTAAATTTATAGTTTAAAAGCGCGATAGAGTAAGCATGCAAAAACATTCTATTTGCTCTATTTTTGCCGTATTTCTCATCGCCAACTATCGGTAAATTTAAGCTAGCCAAATGCACCCTTATCTGGTGCGTTCTGCCTGTTTTTATGGCAACTTTTACCAGCGTTTTTTTGCCCACAACCATGAGTGGTGAAATTTCACTAATCGCCTCTTTACCATCTTTTGATATCTTTGAAATGGCGCCATTTTTATTTTTTATCGTTAAGATCGGCTCATTTACGACCACTTCTTCACTCATGATACCCCTAACTGCGGCCACGTAAATTTTCTCAACCTTCATCTTTTTAAACTCATTTATGGCAAGGCTCGCAAATTCGTCATTTTTTACAAGAAGTAGCACGCCGCTTGTGTCTTTATCTAGCCTATGAAGGAGTGGAAATTTATACATTTGGCTGATTTTTTCACTAGTTACGGCGGCTGGTTTATTAATGGCTATTAAATTTTCATCTTCAAAGATAACGCTTGGCTTTGGCATCTCTTCGACACTAAATTTGGTATTTTCGCTCATCAAAGCACGAGCTATCATTACCTTTTGCCCCTTGGCATAGACTAGCCCGCTGTCGATTAGCTCCTTTGCCTCGTTGTTTGAGATATTTTTTTGTTTGGCTAAAATTTTATACGCTTTTTCTTCACTCATAAAGTGCTCCTTATATCTTCTATGATCGCATCAGCGCTGGCCTGCACGGCGATCTTGCTCTTTTTGGCGTTACCATCTATTGTGCCACCGATCTCGCTGGCCTTTGCGATGTAGATGTTTTCAACTAGGCCAAATAACGCCTTTTGGTTAAATATAAACTCACCGCTAATTATCACTGGGTTAAATTGTGCGCACTCGATTGGATTATGCCCACCGATATTTGGCACAAAACTGCCTCCAAGCACGACTATATCGCTAATAGCATAGACATTTACAAGCTCGCCTAAAGTATCAAGTAAATTTACCTTAGCATCAAATTTATGTGTTTGGCTAAATTTAGCAAAGCTAAAGTCATGCTTTTTAGTGTAATCGCCTGCAATCTTTTCAACCTCTGCAAATCTCTCAGGGTGGCGTGGTGCGATGATTAATAGATCGTTTTCTTTTAAATTTAAATTATCTAAAATCATCTCTTCTTCGCCCGCATGCGTGCTTGCCAGCACGATCACTCTAACTTTTGGCTTTTCATAAATTTTGCTTACACTTGGCAAAAATGCAGCTTTTATGTTGCCAACGACCTCTATTTCACCTGCTCCAAGCGACTTTAGCCGCTCTTTATCAAGTTCGCTTTGGGCGTAAATTTTATCTATAAATTTAAAAAGATATCTGTAAAAAAAGCCAAATTTCAGGTAGCTTTTATAGCTTCTATCTGAAATTCTACCGTTTATGAGTATCACGCGGCTGCCTTTTAGCTTTGCCATGAAAACTAGCATAAGCCAAAGCTCAGCCTCAAAAATGACTAAAATTTTGCTCTTTTTTAGCCAAAATGGCAAGAAAATTTCAAATGGCAAAAATCTTGTGTTAGAACAAATTTTGCTTGCCGCTTCAAATCCCGTATTTGTCACGACACTTATGGCTTTGCTATCAAATTTTTGCATCAAAGGCTTAAGCGATTGCACCTCGCCAAATGAGCAAGCGTGAAAATGCACATCTGCGTCTTTAAATTTAGGATTATTAAAGAGAAAGAAACGTGCTGGGATTGATCTATGGTATTTTTTTTTGAAACTTAATAAAAGTAGAAAAATAGCCCCAAAAAAGTAGAGTATTGAGGCTAAAAAATAATATATTATTATCACGAAACGTGTTATTGCTCTTGTTTATACAAAATTCTGCCACAATGCGGGCAAGTAACGATATCTTCGCCTTTTACAACCGCAGAGAAAGTTTTATCATTTATCTGCATGAAGCAGCCATAACAAGCTTGTTTTTTAACAGGCACAACGGCTGTGTTGTGAGCCCATTTTCTGATCTTTTCATAAAATGCTAGGATTTTTTGGTTCATCGCAGCGACAAGCTTATCTTTTTTAGCATAAACCTCTTTGCGCTCTTTTTCGATCTTTTCAAGCTCAGATGAAACCTCGCTTTTTATCTTTTCTAAATTTCCTTCAAGCTCTGTTTTTTTAGCATTTAGCTCATCTTTTTGAGCATTTTTATTGTCTATTAGTTTTTCAAGTCTAGCGATCTCTTCGTTTGCTGCTTCAAGCTGCTCTTTTGCGATATCTTCTTCAAGACCTAGAGCTTTTATCTCTTTTTCGCTTTTAGCGCTCGAGCTTTTTTTAGCTACGTCTTTGATCTTGGCGCTAAATTCTGCGATATGGGCGTTTGTGCCTGATTTTTGTGATTTTAGATCATTTACCTCTTCGTCAAGTCTTTCTACATTAACCGCTATAGTTTCACACTCTTCTTCTATGCTTTTATAAGCTTTTTCTACTTCTTGTATGCGCGGTGTGAAGCCGTCTATTTGTTTGTCAAGATCAGATAATTCAACTAATTGTTGCAAATATTTATTCATAATGTTTCCTTTTTTGTTAGCAATATGTAAATGGATTTTTAGAATTGCTTATTATAACTTCAATTTTTAGATTTTGCAAATATTTTGCTAAAAAATCACTAAAATAACGCTCGCTTTCATAGTGGTTTATGTCGATCAAATTTAGTCCATTTTCCTTTGCATAAAGGGCTTGGTGATACTTTAGATCGCCCGTTAAAAAGGCGTCTGCTTTGACATCTTGGATGAGATCTGCGCCGCTTCCAGTGCAGATGCAAATTTTAGAAATTTCATCTTTTGCATGAACTGCTCTTAAATTTTCTAGCCCAAGTTTTTCTTTTACAAATTTACAAAGCTCGCCAAATTTCATCTTCACATCAGCGTAGATCAAAAAGCCCTCTTTGCTTGAAATTTCAAGCCCCAAAACCTGCGTCACAAATTTTTCATTTAAAAATGCAAGATCGGCATTTGTATGAAGTGAGATGAGCGAGATATTTTTTATCACCATCTCTCTTATGAGCGAGCTTGGATAGAGGCTGTAGTCTAGGCACTTTAACCCCTTAAAAATGAGCGGATGATGGGTGATGATGAGCGAGTTTGGCAAGACATTTTGTAAAAGCTCGCTATCAATATCAAGGCTTAGATAAATTCGCTCAAATTCGCTGTCAAATGAGCCAACCTGCAGGCCGCTATTGTCCCAAGACTCTTGGCTTGCAAATGGGCAAATTTCATCTAAGATTTTATAAATTTCAGCTATTTTCATCAAATTTTACTTTTGCTCTAAGCTCTCTTTATATGTTAGCGCGCAATCTTTTGCAAGCTCGCGAATTTTTAAGATGTAGTCTTGTCTTTGCGTCACGCTTATCGCTCCGCGCGCATCAAGGACGTTAAACGTATGAGCTGCAAGCATGCAGTAGTCGTAAGCTGGCAGTGAAATTTTAGCCTCCAAGCAGCGTTTGCACTCGTTAAATGCGTTTTCAAACTGGTTAAAAAGCATATCAACATTTGCTACTTCAAAGTTATATTTGCTCCACTCATACTCGCCTTGTTTATGCACGTCGGCGTAGGTTACGATGCTGCCATTAGAGTCGTCCCAAACGATGTCGTAGACGCTATTTACGTCCTGCAAGTACATCGCTAAGCGCTCAAGGCCGTATGTTATCTCGCCAGATATGAGCTCGCATGCGATGCCGCCAACTTGTTGAAAATAGGTAAACTGCGTCACTTCCATGCCGTCTAGCCAGACCTCCCAGCCAAGCCCCCAAGCACCAAGTGTCGGGCTCTCCCAGTTGTCTTCGACAAAGCGGATGTCGTGATTTTTCAAATTTAGGCCAAGTCTTTCAAGGCTTTTTAGATAAAGCTCTTGGATATTTTCTGGACTTGGTTTTATGAGCACTTGAAACTGATAGTAAGCGCCAAGGCGGTTTGGGTTTTCTCCGTATCTACCATCAGTCGGACGGCGGCTTGGAGCTATGTAGGCAGTCGCCCAAGGCTTTGGTCCGAGGCTTCTTAAAAATGTCGCCTGATGATATGTGCCCGCACCTGCTGGCATGTCGTATGGCTGAAGTATGACGCAGCCTTGCTCTTGCCAATAGTTTTGAAGCGTTAGTATTATTTGTGAAAATGTCATTTTTTGCCTTTTATTTTATTGATATATAAATTTCTATTTTATTTTTTAGGTATTTTTCAAAGTCTGTTTTATAGGTTCTTTCTAGCTCGCTACTTTCAAAATATCTCCAAATTTCATCCCAAAATTTTGCAACATTTTGTGGCTCATTTGCAAAGCTAAAAAGAGCGTACTTTCCGCTTTGTATATTTAAATTTTCACTATCTTTTTGGCGTGATATTGTGCCGATGAAGTTATCGTAATGTCCATTAAAATCACTTTCGTAGTTACAGTAAACACTATAAATTTCACTCTTGCCATCATAGTATTCATTCATAAATTTGGACCATAAAGCTGGAATTTTGCCGTTGCCGTCCATTTCATCTTCATTTTTAGTGCGAGTTTTTACTCCATAAATTTCAAAGCTATTTTCTAAATTTATAATCTTCATAAACTACTTTTGTCCGTTAAAATTTTCAACCGCTTGGTTCCACATGAGCTTGTATTTTCGCTTTAGAAATTCAACTTCATCTTGTGAAATTTTAAGCTGTTTTGTAAGTGTTTCGACCGTTTTTCTATCCTCGTCATAGAGCTCTTGCATCGAAATGAGCGCCTCTTTTAAAAATTTATTCTCATTTCTTAAGGTCTCAAGCGTCTCATCTTTTGCGTCAAGCACCTTTTCGTGCAAATTTAGTATCGTGCCGATCGTCTTTTCAACAAAGCTAAAACCATCTTGGCTTTGCGGCTGCAAGGATAAATTTTGCGAAACACTAGGCACCACGCTCATCGTTCCCTCGCTCGCTTCTATCAAAATTTCTCCATTTTCCTCTTTGGTTTTTAAAACGCCACGATTTATCATATCCTCGATAACTTCGCGCTCCAAGTGCACAAGTTTGCAAAATTCATCAACTCCAAGATAGGTCTGCACCGCTTCTCCTTTTATAGTATCACTTCAACCTTTGAAGAATCATCCTCTAAAGCCTTTATCTTTGCCTCTCTGTCAGCTTTGAGCACATTTGCTAGCCCCTCATCTTCAAGGGCTAAAATTTGCACCGCAAGATAGGCTGCATTTATCGCGCCAGCCTTGCCGATAGCTAAGGTCGCCACTGGCATGCCACTTGGCATTTGCACAGTTGAGTAAAGCGCGTCTACACCGCTTAGAGCTGAGCCGGCCATTGGTATGCCGATCACTGGTTTTGTTGTGTTTGCAGCTATCGCTCCAGCTAGGTGAGCCGCCATACCAGCAGCTGCGATGAAGACTTTTGCGCCCTTTTTCTCGGCATTTGCGACGTATTCGCTAGTTCTTTTTGGGCTTCTGTGGGCTGAGCTGATTATCAGTTCATATTTTACGCCAAATTTCTCCAGAGTCTTTGCCGTCTCACTAACGATCTCATAGTCACTTTTACTTCCCATTATAATAGAAACAAATTTCATATTTTCTCCCTTAAAAAACTAAATTTTGGCAGCTTAACGCCGAGGTTTATCTCATTTTCATTGCCGCTGTGAATTTCGCTCATGATCTTGCCTTTTTTAGTGACAAGCTGCTTAAATTTGATAAATTTCTTGCCATCTTGCGAATAGACCTTTGAAATTTCATTTTCACTATCATCTATGTGTGAGCCAGTTGGCGCCACGATCTCGTAGCTCTTATCTGGGAAAATTTTATATTTGCACTTAAAAAACTCACCGTCTTCACTTATAGCATTTACCTGATGAGTGCCCTCTTCTAGGCTGCTCGTGTGATTTTGCGTATCGGTTCGCTCATAAGGTCTATGCACCAAGTAGCCGTCCGTAAAGCCACGATTTTTCAGCGTATTTATCTCATTTTCATAAATTTGCGCGTCAAATTTATCATCCATAGCGTCATCTATTGCCATTTTATAGGCTCTTGCCGTGCAGGCTGCGTAGTATTCGCTCTTTGTGCGGCCCTCTATCTTGAAGCTATCAATGACACCGCTATCAACGATCTCTTTGATGTGTGAGATAAGGCAAAGATCCTTTGAGTTCATGATGTGAGTGCCATTTTCGTCCTCTTCTAAGCGAAAAAGCACGCCACTCTCTTCGTTTTTGGCGTAGAGTTCATACTTAAACCTGCAGTCATTTGCACAGCTACCGCGGTTTGACATACGTCCGCTTTGCACTGAGCTTACTAAGCACCTGCCAGAGTAGGCAAAGCACATCGAGCCATGGACGAAAATTTCGATATCAAGGGTCGGAATTTCCTCTTTTATCTTTATAACATCTTTTAAATTCATCTCTCTAGCCACAACAATGCGTTTTGCACCCATGTCGTGATAAATTTTAGCGTCCAGTACGTTCATAACGTTTGCCTGAGTTGAGAGGTGTATCTCGATATCTGGAGCGATCTCTTTTGCTAGGCTCATAACGCCTGGAGTTGCGATGATAAAGGCGTCTGGCTTCATCGCTGAGATGGTTTGTAAGTGCCTTTTTAGCGGCTCTATCTGAGAGTTAAAAGGAAAGGCATTTATAGTCGCATAAAATTTCTTTCCCTTTTCGTGTGTGTAGTCTATCGCCTCTTTGAAAGTCTCAAGGTTAAACTCCCTTGCCGATCTAGTCCTTAGTGAAAAGCTAGCCACCGAGCCATAAACAGCGTCGGCTCCGTATTCAAGGGCGATTTTAAGTTTTGTTAAATTTCCAGCTGGAGATAAAAGCTCAGGCCTTTTTAGCACTATTTTTTACCCAGACTTTCTATCAAGGCTTCGATGTCGTCGTTACTGACAAGGTTTTCAGTCGTTGTGTCACCTGCGATATGAACAGCAGATCCCACGCGCTTATCGTCATCGATACGACCTTCAAACAATGTATTCATATATTTGCTAAGTGCCCTCATAACGTTGATAACACGCTCGATCTTTTGTCTGTGGATGTCTTGATACTGCATCATATCCATAGCCATCATGATCTCATCTTGTCCCATTTGTAAATTTGAGATGATATTATCGATCGTGCCAAGAAGCGAGTTGTTTTTCTCCAAAGCCTCGCTAAATGCGGCGATATTTGGAAATTTCTCACTTAGCGTTGTAAATAGCTCAACGTTTGAGTTTATCGCGTCTTTTAGGCTATTTGAGTCGCTCTCAGCATCCATAAAAAAGTTATTTATCGTCTCAAGCTTGTCAAACATCTGAGTAGCTTTCTCTTCGCTATCTCTTGTCACATCGTCAAGCTGATGCACCATTTTATGGTCTTCAGTTGGTGGTGGTGGTGGCCAAACGCCGTCTGCGCTCACTCTGTAGTTTTCGCTCTGTTTTGAGCTACTCTCTGACTTTGCTTGTGGCTCATCTGCTTTAGCACTCATTGCCTCTGCAACTTCTGCTACCTCGTCTGTTTCCTCTTTGACGTCCGCGACCTCTTGGCTGGCATCTTTAGTATCACCTAAATCATCCTCTAGTCCGCCTGCCATAAGCGCGTCAAGTTCCTCTTGGGTCATAAAAGCTCCTAATAAAATTTGCCTTGATTATATAGGATTTAAATAAAAAGAAAGTTTAAAAAGTATGCGTTTATCTTTAAATTTATCAAATTTTAGGTAGCATTTTTGAAAAATAAACGACTTTAAAAGGCTAAAAATGACCGTCGATCTTCACAACCACACACCTCTTTGCAACCACGCAGTTGGCGAACCGCTAGAATTTGTGAGATGCGCCATAAAAGCCGGCACAAGATACTTTGGCTTTAGCGATCACGCACCGATGAACTACGATGAAGCTTATAGGATGAAATTTGAAGAGATGCAAAGCTACGAAGACGAAATTTTACGTTTAAGAGAGGAATTTAGCGGTGAGATAGAAATTTTACTTGGCTACGAGATGGACTTTTTAGATGGTTTTATGGACGAGCGAGTTTTTGCTAGAAAGGTTGATTATCTAATAGGCTCTGTGCATTTTTTTAACGGCTGGGCGTTTGACAACCCTGAATTTATCGGTGGTTACGAGGGCAAAGACTTGGATCAAATTTGGCAAGAGTATTTTGACCACATAGAAAGATCAGCCAAACTTTGTAAATTTGACATCATGGGGCACATCGATCTTTTAAAGCTATTTAAATTTTTACCCAAAAAAGATGTCAGGATCTTAGCCAAAAACGCGATAAAAGCGATAAAAGAGGCAAATTTGGTAGTCGAGATAAACGCAGCTGGCTTTAGAAAACCTATCGGCGAGCAATATCCAAGCGTAAATTTACTTGAGCTAATCGCTGAAAATGACATCACTATCACCTTTGGCTCAGACGCTCATGCCAAAGAAGATATCGGTAAAAACGGCGAAATTTGCGAGCAGATAGCTAGAAATTTGGGATATTCAAAGTGTGCGATATTTAAAAATAGAGATAGAGAATTAGTAAAATTTTAGTTTGGGGTCAAATAAAATATAAAGATAATCTTAAATATAAAATTTTGTGATACAATACGAAAATTAAAAACCAGAAGGAGATAAAAAATGGGAAAATTTGTCCAAAACATCGATCATTTTTTTGATTTTTGCAAAGAAAATGAAGTTAAATTTGTAGATTTTAGATTTACCGATCTAAACGGCGCTTGGCACAGCATAAGCTACAACATAAAAGCTGTTACAAAAGAGAATTTCACAAACGGCATCCCAATGGACGCTAGCTCGATGAACGGCTGGCAGCCAATCGACAAGAGCGATATGATAATGAAGCCAGAAGCGACATCTGCGTTTTTGGACCCATTTACCTCTGACATCACAGTCGTTGTTTTTTGCGATATCTACGACATTTACAAAGGTCAAATTTACGAAAAATGCCCTCGCTCGATCGCAAAAAGAGCGATGCAATATGTAAAAGATAGCGGACTTGGCGACGAGGCATATTTTGGCCCTGAGAATGAATTTTTTGTATTTGACAACGTCAAAATCATCGACAGCCCAAACTGCGCGATGTATCAAGTAGATAGTGAAGAAGGCGAGTGGAACGACGCTGCGGACTTCAAAGATAGCTACAACACAGGTCACCGCCCACGCAGAAAAGGCGGCTACTTGATGACTCAGCCAATCGATAGCATGGTCGATCTAAGAGCTGAAATGATGCAAGTTTTAGAGCAAGTTGGCCTTGAAGTATTTTTAGGACACCACGAAGTCGCTCAAGGTCAGGGCGAGATCGGCGTGAAATTTGGCAACTTAGTCGAGGCTGCTGACAACGTTCAAATCTACAAATATGTCGTTCGCATGGTCGCTCACCTAAACGGCAAGACAGTTACTTTTATGCCAAAACCACTTTATGGCGACAACGGCAGCGGCATGCACGTGCATCAATCAGTCTGGAAAGATGGCAAAAATTTATTCTACAAAGAGGGCAACTACGCAAATTTAAGTGACTTTGCAAGGCACTACATCGGCGGAGTTTTAAAACACGCAAGAAGTGTCGCAGCCTTTACAAACCCTAGCACAAACAGCTACAAACGCCTAATCCCAGGCTTTGAAGCGCCATCTATCCTCACATACTCTAGCCAAAACCGCTCAGCGAGCATCCGCATACCTTACGGCGCTGGCGAGAAGTCAGTTAGAGCTGAGATGAGATTCCCTGATAGCACGGCAAACCCTTATCTAGCCTTCTCAGCGATGCTAATGGCAGGCCTTGACGGCGTTAAACACAAATACGAGCCAGTTGGTCCGATGGATGAAAATTTATTTAAACTTCACCTTGATGAGATCAGAGAACGCGGCATCGAGCAGCTCCCACACACGCTTCGTGGCAGCCTTGAAGCGCTTATCCGCGATAACGAATACCTAAAACCGATAATGAGCGATCTTTTCATCGACACTTATCAACACATGAAATTTGAAACTCAGGTTTGGCCTTACGAAGCGCGCCCAACCGCTTATGAGTTTAAGACTTGCTTCTCTTGCTAAAACGCAATCTCCAAGCTTTTTTGGGCTTGGGGATTTTTTTTAAATATAAAGTCTATATAGTTAAATTTTGATCTAAATTTGGCTTTACGCACAAGAATAAATTTTAAATTTAATAAGCCCAAACTCATGCAAATTTAGAAATTTAAGCTCATATCCAAAAAAGCCATGGCGGATAAATTTAAGACTTCAAGCTTTAAACATAAAAACAAGAACACCTATCAAAATTTTGGCTACTTTTGTTTAGAAATTTTGTCCAAAAGGATAAATTTAAAAATCAACAAGTCATAGCCATTGTAAATTTGTTTTTTAGTTTAGAGATTTTTCCAAGCAAAAATGGTCATAGCAGATAAATTTTGGCTTTAAATTTAAGCATCAAAACAAAACAACAAGCTAAATTTGACTAATTTTATTTAGAAATTTTGCTTTAGAAAGGTTAAATTTAATAAGCCTAAGTTCATGCAAATTTAGAAATTTAAGTTTATATCCAAAAAAACCGCATCGGATAAATTTTAAACTTCAAATTTGAAATATAAAATCCTACGGTGGTTAAAAATAGAATTAAATTTTATTTTGCAGACAGGGAGTAAATTTGCCAAAGCTTTAAACTTATCTGCCTAATTAAAAGGTCAAATTTAACAAGCCCTGGCTCTTTTAAATTTGCAATATAAATTTAGAGCCAATATTGCCACAGCAGATAAATTTATTAAAAAAGCTAAATTTGACCACTTTTGTTTAGAAATTTAGATCAAAAAGTCAAATTTACAAAACAGCCAAACCCCTAGCTATTTTGCACTTCAGGCTGTCCAAAGAGCCTATTTGCCTCTTTTATCACGCCCTCTTCCCTTTGCTTTTTAAGCTCCTCTGGACTTTTGCTCTGACTTAGCGACATCAGCTCTTTTGCAAAGTCATTTTGCGGCTGAGATAGCGTATTTACGCTAGTTTCAGGCGCTACCTCGGGCTTGCTTACTGGCTCATCTTTTTGCTCGTCTTGCTGTCTAGCCTTTATCTTAGCGATCTCCTCGTCAAGGTAGCTATATTTATCCTGTGGCTCTTGTGGCGGAGTTTGCGGCTCAGGCTTTGGGGCTGAAATTTGAGTTTTAGCATTTACGATCTTTATTTTTTTACCAAAAATTGTATGTAAAATTTCATGCATTACGCCCCAGCTTTTTTTGAAAAATGCCAGCTCGTCGCCAGTTGCATTGACGACTAAGCCAAGCTCATTCTCATTTAAAAAGCTAAAACTTATGTGATTTTTAAAAATTTCTCCAAGCTCAAAGCTTCTATCATAAATTTTTGCCACAAACTGCTCGTACGGAGACTTTGGCGCTTCTCTTACGGCTAAAATTTGCTCACTCACGCCAGCTTTTGGCTCTATAGCCACGCTAGGCTCGCTCTTAGCAAGCTTTATGGCTTCATCGATATCTTGTAAATTTAGCGCCTCTATCATCATAAAAAGCATAAGCATCAGCACAAAGCCATTGTCGCTTGATACGCTTAGCATCGACTTTGCCTGCGCCAAAATCCTAAAAAATCTCTCATATATAAGAAGTGAAAATTTTGGGTCATTGTCTAAAAATCTCTGCTTTAAATTTGCCAAAATTTCATCTATGATCATATCTGGCTCATAGGTCTCAAGCTCGGTTACTAGCACCCTAATGGCGTTTTTATCGGCATTTGCAACGTGCTCGATGATCTGCTCGATCCTACTTGGATCAAGAAGTCCGAGCATCGCTGCCACGCTTGATTTTGTGATATTGCCAGCGCCATAAATGATAGCTTGATCAAGCAGCGTTAGCGTATCTCTTAGCGAGCCGCCGCCACTTCTAGCTAGTATCTCAAGCGCCTCCCTCTCGTAGCTCACGCCCTCTTTGCTAAGGATAAATTCAAGGTGTTTTACGATCTCATATCTGCTTATCTGCTTAAATCTAAAATGCTGCGTCCTTGAAAGCACCGTTGTTGGCAGCTTAAGTGGGTCGGTAGTCGCTAAGATAAATTTAACATAGCTTGGCGGCTCTTCAAGCGTTTTAAGAAGGGCATTAAACGCCTCTTTTGTTAGCATATGCACTTCGTCGATGATAAAAATTTTATATCTAGCAGCCGTCGGAGCGTACTTTGTCTGCTCGATAAGCTCCCTTATGTCGTCGATCTTTCTGTGGCTGGCTGCGTCCATCTCGATGATGTCCATGTGGCGCGACTCGTTTGCCATCACGCACTGCGCGCAGACCTCGCAAGGCCTAGAAGTTGGCCCTTTCTCGCAGACCAAAGCCTTTGCAAATATCCTAGCGCTCGATGTCTTGCCACTTCCCCTAAGGCCTGAAAACAAATAAGCATGGCTCACTCTGTTCTCATCAAGTGCGTGGGTTAGGCTCTTGCTTACGGCTTCTTGTCCGATGAGCTCGTCAAAATTTTTTGGTCGATATTTTAGGGCTAGTGCTTGCAACTGCTTTCCTTTTTGCAATTTTAATTTGCTGATTTTATAAAAAAAGGCATAAATTTATGGTTATGATAAAGTTAAATTTTGCTAAATTTAAGCCAAACTTTAGCGGAAAGGATAAATTTGCAAGCATTTATATCTGGATTTTTCACCTCTTTATCACTCATTTTAGCTATAGGCGCGCAAAACGCATTTGTGCTAAAACAGGGCATCAAAAGAGAAAATATCTTTATCATCTGCCTTATTTGCGCTATTAGCGATGCTGCCTTGATCTTTGCAGGAGTTTTTGGACTTGCTAGCCTCGTGCAAAATTTTTCTATCATCAAGCAAATCGCCCTATATGGTGGCTTTTTATTTTTACTATTTTACGCACTAAAGAGCTTTCACACGTGCTTTTTTAAGGACCTTAGCATGGATACCAGCAGCGATTATGCCAGATCAAATTTAAAGAAAAATATCCTTTTAACGCTCGCTTTTACCTGGCTAAATCCTCACGTCTATCTTGACACGATGATACTAATAGGCTCAGTTTCTACTAAATTTAAAGATGAAAATTTGATATTTGGCGTGGGTGCTAGTCTTGCCTCGTTTTGTTTTTTCTTCACACTTGGCTATCTGGCTAGGTTTTTAGCGCCCATTTTTGCAAGGCCCATCTCTTGGAAAATTTTAGAGTTTTTTGTCGGTCTCATAATGCTCTCCCTTGCTTTCATGCTCATTTTTGCTAGCTTCTAGCCTCTTTTTTAGCGCCTCTTTTTTGCGAAGTTCGAGCGCATAAGCTTCATTTAGCGCGTCTTCGCCATCTAAATTTGCTCCGTCTAAAAATTTGCGGTAGTCTTCAAACTGCCTATTTTTTATCCCCCAAAGCACGCCAAAAAGCAAGGCCGCCCCCATCAAAACAGAGACCAAAACAAGCATCGCAAGAGTCGTTGTATCCACTATCTATCCTTAAATTTTCTAACTATAAAAAGCGAGTTTAGTATGACGCTTAGCGAGCTTGCCGACATGAAAAGCGCGGCAAATAGCGGCATGACGTAGCCACAGACAGCAAATGGCAGGCTAAGGGCGTTATAAAGCAGGCAAAAGAGTAAATTTTGCTTTATCGTTTTATAGGTAAATTTTGAAATTTTCACCGCTTTTGCAAGACTTTGCAGGCTATCATCAAGTAGCACCACGTCGCTTTTCTCTAAGCTCACCGCCGCGCCACTTCCCATACAAATAGCCACGTGAGCGAGGCTAAGCGCGGCTGCGTCGTTTATGCCGTCTCCAACCATCAGCACCTTTTTGCCCTGCTGTTTGAGACCAGCTATAAATTTAGCCTTCTCATCAGGCAACATCCCTGCTCTAAACTCGCTCACACCAAGACCATCTGCCACATTTTTTACCTCATTTTGCACGTCGCCACTTAGGATAAAGGTCTCTAATCCAGCTGCTTTTAGCTCATCTATGAGAGCCTTTGCTTCGGGCTTTACGCTATCTTTTAGGTAAAATTTAGCCACCAGCTCGCCCTGCTTGCCAACAAAAAGGCTCACATTTTCTTCGCTCTCATCAAATTCCACCCCATTTTCAGCCAAAAAGCGCTTGCTCCCAGCGACAAAACGCTCACCCGCAATATCAGTGCTAACTCCCTTTGCCACGCTTAAATTTGCATTTTCAAGCTCAACTTTTTTTGCACCCTTTTGTTTTAAAAACTCGGCCACCGCAACGCTTATTTGGTGATTTGAGATGAGGCAAAGCGAGTAAATTTTATCTATATCCACGCCCTCTTTTATAAAAAACTCGCCAACTTCAAATTTAGCCTTTGTGAGCGTCCCAGTCTTGTCAAATACCGCCACATCGCACTTTGCTAAGCTTTCAAAAAATTTAGCCTCCTTAAAAAGCACCTTGTTTTTAAAGGCAACCCCAAGGGCGCAAACGCTGCTAACTGGCGTGGCAAGGGCAAGCGCACAAGGGCAAGCGATCACGATGACGCTCACAGCTGTCACTACCGCTTCTGAAAAGCTAAATTTAAAGTACCAAAACCAAAATGTAAAAAACGCTAAAGTTAGCACACTAAGAGAGAATTTCGAGGCGATTTTATTGACTGCTAGCTCGATATTTGGCTTTTTTAGCTCTGCATTTTGGAGCAAATTTATAAGCTTATTAAGGTATGAGTTTTTAAAAATTTGCCTTGCCTCATAGACGATCTGCCCGTTTAGACAGATGACACCGCTTTTAACCTCGCCACCACAGCTTAGCAAAAGTGACAAACTTTCGCCTGTTAGGCTTGAGCTATCGATACTTGCCTCACCGCCAAGCACCACTCCGTCAATCAGCGCTCTTTCGCCAGCTCTTAGCACGATCTTTTCGCCTAAATTTACATCCTTTGGCTCTTTTAAAATGTCCTTACCATCCTCCAAAACGCACACTTTTGCAAGCAGCATATCGCTTAAGAAATTTGATGTTTCAAGTGCCTTTTTCTTGCCTAAAATTTCTAAAAATTTACCGATAAAAACAAAGGTTATGATCATAGCAACCGAGTCAAAATAGCTCTCGCCGCTTCTCGTAAACATCGCAAAGATCGAGTAGATATATGTTATGCTAGCCCCAGTGATAACGAGCAGGTCCATATTTGGCGAGGCGTTTTTAATGGCTATTTTCGCCCCTTTAAAAAACTCGCTGCCAGTGTAGAAAAGCACTGGCGTTGCCAGCACAAACTGCGCAAAGCTTAGCAGATCCTTCACGTCGCTTCTAATGCCGCTAAAGTAGCCGCCATACTGCGCGATCGCCAGCCACATGATATTCATCGTGGCAAAGACGCCAACAAGCGCTTTTGCGTAGAAATTTCGCCTTTTTTTGACTAGTTCGTCCTCTTTTTGGCTCGCTGCGTAGGCCTTTGGAGTGTAGCCAACGGCGTAAATTTTCTCAATTATCTGTTCCACCAAAAGCTCTTGCTCGTCAAAAACGATGACTGCCTTTTGGCTAAGCGAGTTGATATTTACCTCCAAAATGCCAGGCAGACTAAAAAGCGCCTTTTCAAGCAGCCAGATGCACGCTGAGCAGGTTATGCCGTCAATGAGAAGTGAAATTTTAGAAAACTCGCCCTCTTTTGTCACTAGCTCGCTAAAATTTGCCGCTAAATTTTTGACATTTGCGCCGCTACTTGCAGGATTTAGCGTATTTTTGCCAAGTCGTTCATAAAACTCGCCAAGACCACTTTCATTTAAAATTTCATAGACACCTTTGCAGCCAGCGCAGCAAAACTTAAGCCCGTCACTAGCCTCTATCATCGCGCTTTCATCAAAGCTTTGCTTGCAGTGAGCGCACCTACACTTCACGGGCGCTTCTTTTTAAGCTGGTCTAAATAGCCGTATATCGTGATCTTTGAGACGTTTAGCTTGGCTGCCACGACCTCGATAGCGCCCTTTATGTTAAAAATGCCCTTTTCGTTCATAAAGCCCACTAGCTCTAGCTTTTGCTCCTTTTTGAGCTTTTTGCCCTCGTTTTTGGCGATGATCTTGTCGATCAAATTTAAGACGATCTGCATCACATCGTCGTTTTGCTCGCTCTTTGGCTCATTTTCACTCGTTTTTAAGAAATTCCCAGCCATTTCAAAAAGGCTCTTTGCCACGCTTGCATCGACATTTACGCATATCGCTCCGATGATCTCGCCGAGCTCGTCTCTTATGAAGGCGGTTGAGGACTTTACCAGTTTTTCATCCTTTGTAAAAAAGTAGTTTGCCACGTAGTCGTCTTTGAAATTTTTGCTGTTTAAGACCTCGCTTACAAGGTGGTCAAAGCTTTGTCCGACCTTTCTGCCAGTGACGTCGCCAGCCACGTAAACGACTGAGCGCTGTGGGTTTGAGAGATCGTGCAGGACGACTTCGCAGGCAAATGGCGAGCTTTTTTGTATGAGATTTGCCGTTGGGATAAATGCCTTTAATATAGGATGCATAAGGCGCCTTTTGTTTTTGTTTAAGTTTAGCCAAAATATTTTTAAATTTTCGATAAG
Organism: Campylobacter concisus; assembly: GCF_902460675.1. Taxonomy (GTDB): domain Bacteria; phylum Campylobacterota; class Campylobacteria; order Campylobacterales; family Campylobacteraceae; genus Campylobacter_A; species Campylobacter_A concisus_AJ. The sequence continues at coordinate 1,411,192 of NZ_CABPUQ010000001.1, forward strand.
AAAAATATAATTTTTTATGAAAATTTGTGAAATTTAAGTGGTAATAATAATTTTTTATCTATAATTTTTTAAATTTTTAAGGAGAAAATATGAAAATTTACGAGACTGAAATTTCAAAAAAGAAAAAGGCTCACTACTCTTTAGCAACCGAGCACAACGGCATCCTCTACATCTCAGGACAGCTTAGCATGGACCCAGAGACCAGGCAAATTCCAGAAGGACTAAAGGCTCAAACAAGGCAGGCTTTAAAAAACCTTGATAACGTGCTAAAGCTGGCAAATGCGACAAGAAACGACATCTTGATGTGCCGCGTCTATACGCCAGATATCGACTTTTGGGACGAGATAGACGACGAGTATGCGCTATTTTTTGGAGATCACAAGCCAGCTCGCGTCGTAGTACCTACAAACAAACTTCACTTTGGCTGCCTGCTAGAGATCGAAGCCACAGCGATACTCGATAGAAAAATTTAAAAGGAGCAAAAATGCCTAAATTTATCTGCTCAAAGTGCGGCAAGAGCGCAGATTTTGAGACGCCTATATTTGCGTGCGAGTGCGGTGGGCTTTATGATCTAGAGTTTAAAGCAGCCAAATTTGATCTAAATTTGATCGATCAGCGCGAGTTTAGCTTATTTAGATACAAAGAGTTTTTCCCTATCAAAAACGAGCTTTGGCGTGACATCAGCCTTGGCGAAGGGCTAACAAAAAGCGTGAAATTTGATGACGCACTCTATCTTAAAATGGACTATGCGATGCCAACGCTCTCTTTTAAGGATAGAGGTGCTGTGATGCTTATTTGGTTTTGCAAAACTCATGGCATCAAAAAGATCTTGCAAGATAGCAGCGGAAACGCTGGAAATTCGGTCGCCGCATACGCTGCTAGAGCTGGCATAGAGTGTGAAATTTACGTCCCAAAAGGCACGAGCAAAAAAAAGATAAAGATGCTTGAGTACTACGGCGCAAAGGCGGTTGTCTTTAACGGCACGCGCGACGAGACGGCAGATGCTTGCAGAAAAAGGGCAAAAGATGAGGGCATATTTTACGCAAACCACGTATTTAACCCGCTTTTTTACCAAGGCACCAAAACATATATATATGAAATTTACGAGCAGCTTGGCTTTGTCCCTGAAAATCTCTTTTTGCCAGTTGGCAACGGCACCTTGCTAATAGGCTGCGAGATCGCTTTAAAAGAACTTTTTGAGGCTGGAGTGATCAAAAAGCTACCTAAAATTTTTATAGTCCAAAGTGAAAAATGTGCGCCGTTTCTAGGGGCAACAAGCGAGCCTATCAAGATCAAGTCAGAGCCGACTTTGGCTGAGGGCATAGCGATAGCTAAACCTGCTCGTGGCGCTGAGATATTAGCTAGCCACTATGCAGGAGAGCGCGAGGTGATCACGATAAAAGAAGAGGATATTGAGCCAGCTAGAAATTTCCTAGCAAGCCGTGGCTTTTACGTCGAGCACACCACAGCAGCCATCTACGCCGCCTATGCAAGCTACGCAAAATCGCACAAGATAGAGGGCAAAAGCATCATCTCGATGTGTGGCGCTGGTCTAAAAAGCGAGCACTGATTTAAATTTGCAGGTCATTTTGCCTGCAAATTTGCCTATTTTAGCGACTTTGGTTGTGGCGTTTCTTGACAACAAAGTTTTATTTTTATAAAATGCCAAAACTTTCAAAAAACTTTTGAAGCCCAGAATTCTACAATCTTATCCCCGCATTTAAAGAGGAAAAATGGAAAACAACAACCAAACCGAGCAAAGTGCTGCTCAAAGCGCAAAAACTACAAAAAAACATCAAGCATCAAGAACCCACGTACCAGTCGACGGACACAAGATCGAAGAGCTAAGAACACTTAGCTTAGATGAGTTAGTGCAGATCGCAAATGGCGTTGGCGTCGAAAATCCACGTGAATTTCGTAGACAGGATTTGATATTTGAGATACTAAAAACCCAGACAAAACAAGGCGGCTTTATACTATTTACTGGAATTTTAGAGATCACAAACGAGGGCTACGGCTTTTTAAGGGCTGTTGATGCAAATTTAAGCGACAGCTCAAACGACGCTTATGTTTCAAACTCTCAGATCCGCAAATTTGCACTTCGTGTGGGCGACATCATCACCGGCCAAGTAAGAGAGCCAAAAGATCAAGAAAAATACTACGCCCTTTTAAAGATCGAAGCGGTAAACTACATGCCTTTAGCAGACGCAAAGGAGAGGCCATTATTTGACAACCTAACCCCACTTTTCCCAACTGAAAAGCTAAATTTAGAGTATGATCCGATGAAGCTAACGGGCCGTGTGCTTGACCTTTTCACGCCTATTGGCAAGGGTCAGCGTGGCCTCATCGTCGCACCTCCAAGAAGTGGTAAAACTGAGCTTATGAAAGAGCTAGCTCACGGCATCGCTAAAAACCACCCAGAAGCCCAGCTCATGGTGCTTCTAGTAGATGAGAGACCAGAAGAAGTTACAGACATGCAGCGCTGCGTAAAAGGCGAGGTATTTAGCTCGACATTTGACCTACCAGCGCTTAACCACGTCCGCGTAGCAGAGCTAGTCATCGAAAAGGCAAAACGTCTAGTTGAGATGGGCAAAGACGTCATCATCTTGCTTGATAGCATAACCCGTCTAGCACGCGCCTACAACACAGTGACCCCGCCAAGCGGTAAGGTGCTAACAGGCGGCGTGGACGCAAACGCACTTCATAAGCCAAAACGCTTCTTTGGTGCAGCTAGAAACATAGAGCACGGCGGCTCTCTAACCATCATCGCAACAGCACTTATCGACACTGGCTCACGCATGGATGAAGTGATATTTGAAGAGTTTAAAGGCACTGGAAACAGCGAGATCGTGCTTGACCGCAACATCTCAGACCGCAGAATTTACCCAGCTATCAACGTACTAAAATCAGGCACCAGAAAAGAAGAGCTACTTCAAAAACCTGATGAGCTTCAAAAAATTTGGGCTATCCGCTCTGCGATCGCGACAATGGACGACGTCGAAGCGCTTAAATTCTTATACGCAAAGATGCTAAAAACAAAAGACAACAAAGAGCTTCTCTCTATCCTAAACGAGTAAATTTAACTGAGCTTGAAGCGCTTGCTTTGAGCTCAATTTTCCACTTAAAATATAAACTCTAGCTTTTCTAGCCAAAAATATCTTAGAAATTTTAAATTTTCAAGCACTTGCAACTATAAAAGAGATTACGATTTTTAAACGATTATTTACTAAATTTTTCTATATCTTGATTGATTAAATTTTCATATTCGCAAAGCTCGTTGCAAGTTTTCTTGCTCTGCTCGATAAGCTCATCAAATTTAAATCCAAGCATCACGATACGATAAAGGTTGGGCTTGTGTTTTCGCCAGTTGTAAAGCGTTGCGACATCAACGTCCAAATGATAAGCCATATCACGTTTTGTCATCTTAGCCACTTTACACTCCTTCTTTTTGAGTGATTTTATAAATTTTATTCTGATAAGAAAACAATTGAATTATTTTATATTTTTTATTAATTTAATTGAATATTTAAACTTTATTTAATATAAGAAAATTTAAAATAGCCACGTAACATTTTTTAAATAAGGAGTAAAAATGAAAAATGTAGTTTTAAAAGTTGCTTTGGGTTTAAGCCTAGCTAGTGCCGTTGCTTTAGCGCAAGGAGCCTTTGTTGGAGTTGAAGGAGACTATTCTTTTAATTCAAATTTAACAGCAAAAAGCGACAATGGCAAATCAAAAGCTAAAAAAGCACAACCAGGTCTTGGCATAAAAGCTGGTTATGACTTTGAGGTAGCTAGAGTTTATGGAGCTTATATTTACGACTTTCAAGCCAAAAAGTCACTTGGCAATGAAGATGGCACAATAGTAAAATGGAATACACATAAATTTATAGTTGGAGCCGACTATACTCCGAGCGTAGCAAAAGATCTTAAACTAATTCTTGGTGGCTACACTGGTTTTTCAAAACTTAAATTGGATGTGTTTGACATATATGATGGTTCTGAAAAAGGCAACGCAACTGGCTGGATACTAGGTGCAAAAGTCGGTGCAGAATACTCTATCAATGAAAATAATGCGGTTGAGTTTGGTTTAAAAGCTGATAGAACCGACTATGGTAAGATCAATAAATTTAATTTAGTCGATATTAAAGAGACAAACCTCGGTCTTTATATGGGATATACATATAAATTTTAATAATTTGCAAGCTCAAATTTCAAAGCAAATTTGAGCTTTTACTAGAAACTATAAATTTACCAGTTTTTCTAAATTTTCGCCGTCTAAGCGGTAGGTTCTCCACTCAAGAGATTGATTTTTAGCGCCCATGCTTTCATAAAATTTGATACTTGACTCATTCCAGTTTAGGCAGCACCACTCAAGCCTTTTTAAATTTTCATCCTTGCAAATTTGAGCTAGAAATTTAAAAAATGCCTTGCCGATGCCTTGATTTCTAAACTCTTTTTTGACATAGATGTCCTCAAGATAGATCCCGCCAAGCCCTAAAAATGTAGAAAACGTGTAAAAATAGATAGCGTAACCAATAGCCCTGCCCTCACTCTCGCAGACTAGGGCTTTTGCGTGATTTTTATTAAAGATGGAGTCTGCGAAAATTTCATTTGTAAAAGTGACTTGATCGCTCATCTTTTCATAGCTCGCAAGCTCTCTTACAAGCTCACAGATCGCGTCTATATCGCCTCTAGTCGCTTTTCTTATTTGAAATTTCATTAGTTATCACCAAAAAGAGCTTTTAGATCTTTAACCATTTCGCCATTTTCGCCGCTACTGCTAGTTTTTGAGCCAAGCTCATTTAGCTCGATCTCATAGCCAGTTAGCATGCTTGCAAGGCGGATATTTATGCCATTTTTGCCGATCGCCTTACTCTTTTGCTCGCTCGCAAGTGTCACGATCGCCTTGTTTTCTTCGATCTTTACAGATGTGATGATCGCAGGTGCCATAGCGCGAGCTACCAAGATCGCTGGCTCGGTGGTGTATTCGATCGCATCGATGCTCTCGCCGTGAAGCTCTTTGCTTACGGCATTTATCCTAACGCCCTTTGTGCCGACAGTTGCGCCGACTGGATCGATATTTGGAGTAGTTGAGATGAGCGCTACTTTAGCTCTTTCACCAGGTATCCTTGCACTTCCTTGAATGATGATGCCACCATCTTTTATCTCTGGCACTTCTGAAGTTAGCAGCGCCTCAAGAAATTTAGGTGAAGTCCTTGAAAGCTCGACCTTTATGCCTAAATTTTTATCTGTAAAAACTTTTCTAATGACCGCTTTTACCACATCGCCTACTTTAAATTTCTCACCTTTTATGCGGTTTTTACGTGGCAAGATGGCACGAAGCTCATCTATCTCGATAAAGGTGTTTTCGTCGTTATCAACCCTAACAACCGGACCAAATACCATGTGGCCGCTCATCTCATTATATTTTTGTAAAATTTTCTCTTCAACTAGGCGCTGGATGTGATACTCAAGCTCCTTGTGAAGCGTTTGAGCGGCTGTTCTACCAAGGTTATCAAGGCTTAGCTCGTAAGTGAGCTCATCTCCGATCTCTACGCCACTATCTATCTTTTTAGCCTCTTTTAAGCTTAAAAAGTGCTCATTGTCTTCAGCAAGCCTCTCATCGTCGTTTGCTACGATTGAAATTTTTTGATAAAGCTTTAAATTTTTATTTGCATCTATGCTCACGTCATATTCATAATTTTCGCCATAAACCCTTTTTGCAGTGTTTATCAAGGCTCTTATGACGCGCTCTTTTACATCTTCTATCTCTAAATTTTTCTCATTTGCAATTGACTCGATGATATCTGAAATTCTTTCCATTTTTTCTCCATTGTGACGATAAATTTCGGGGATTTTTCGTGAAGTTTTGAAATTATACATAAGCCATACTTTTAATAACTTTAAGCTTGTTATTAACTTTTATTTAATCCTTTTTTTATGATGATTTGGGTATATTGACCGATTAAAATTTAAGATTTTGAAAGGATTAAAAATGGAGCTAAAACTTGCAAGAGCCGAATTAGACGCAAAACCAAAAACGATTTCACTAGAAAAGATAGAGGCAGCTGTCGAAAAAGAAGGTCAGAAAATTTTCTATTTTGATAAAGAAAACACGCACAAACAACTAATCGCCTTAGTCGAGCACTTTGAAGAAAAAGGGCTAAGCGTTTATCACAGAACCGTAAAATACGGCCTTGATGATAGCGATTATATGTATGAAGTGCATATACTTTAATGAGTAAAAAACTCTTTATCCAAACTCTAGGTTGTGCTATGAATGTTCGTGACAGCGAGCATATCATAGCCGAGCTCTCACAAAAAGAAGACTACTCCTTAACACAAAACATCGAAGAAGCTGATTTAATCCTTATAAATACCTGCTCAGTTCGTGAAAAGCCGGTTCATAAGCTCTTTAGCGAGGTCGGAGCCTTTGAAAAAGCCAAAAAAAGAGGTGCAAAGATAGGCGTTTGCGGCTGCACTGCAAGCCATTTGGGTAGTGAAATTTTTAAGCGCGCACCTTATGTTGATTTTGTCCTTGGCGCAAGAAATGTTAGCAAGATCACAAAGGCGGTAAATACGCCTAAATTTATCTCAACCGACATCAACCACGACGAGAGCGAATATGCATTTGGCGAATTTAGAGGCTCGCCATATAAAAGCCACATCAACATCTCGATCGGCTGCGATAAAAAATGCACCTACTGCATCGTCCCACACACCAGAGGCGATGAAATTTCTATCCCTTCAAGCCTCATCCTAAAAGAGGTAGAAAAGGCCGCAAAAAGCGGTGCAAAAGAGATATTTTTACTAGGGCAAAATGTCAATAATTACGGCAAAAGATTTTCAGGCGTGCAAGAAAATATCGATTTTAGCGACCTGCTAGTGAAGATAAGCGAGATAGATGGCGTTGAGAGGATAAGATTTACAAGCCCACACCCACTTCACATGGATGATAAATTTCTTGAAATTTTCACTAATAACCCAAAAATTTGCAAGTCTATGCACATGCCACTTCAAAGCGGAAACACCAAAGTTTTGCGTGAAATGAAACGTGGATATACAAAAGAGTGGTTTTTAGACCGCGCGCTAAGACTTAGAAAGATGTGCCCGGACGTGAGCATCTCAACTGATATCATCGTCGCATTTCCGGGCGAGAGCGATAGCGAATTTGAAGATACGATGGACGTGCTTGAGCAAGTTAGGTTTGAGCAAATTTTTAGCTTTAAGTATTCGCCTCGTCCGCTTACAAAGGCAGCTACTTTTACAAATCAAATAGATGATAAAACCGCTTCAGCAAGGCTAACGCGCCTGCAAAATCGCCATAGCGAAATTTTAGACGAGATCGTGGCGGCGCAAAAAGATAAAATTTTTGATGTGTATTTTGAAGAGCTAAGGGCAAATGGCGGAGTTGCTGGACGAAGTTTTAACAACTTTTTAGTTCAAGTTGATGGCAGCGAAGAGCTTCTTGGCACTACGCAAAAAGTAAAGATCACAAACCCAAAACGAATGGTTTTGTATGGCGAGCTGCAAATTTAAAAGCGCCCTTGAAAAGCTCGCTATGAGCGTTGGCGTCTTTTTCATCTACATTTTGATGTGGCTCATTTTTCTAACCTGCAAAAAGAGCTACACTCCAAATTTCTTGCCACAAAATGGCTGCGTCGTCGTCTTTTGGCACGGCAGACTTAGCTTTATGAGCTTTGCTTACAGACGCTGGTGGAGCAGTCAAAACAGAAAACAAGGCAAGGTGATAATAAGCGACCACAAAGATGGCGAGCTAATCACCAGAATAATCAAATTTTTTGGCATCGGCACCATTAGAGGTAGCAGCTCAAAAGGCGGTGCAAGGGCGCTCATAGAAGCCCTAAGAGAGATAAAACAAGGCCACGACGTCATCATCACACCAGATGGCCCACGCGGTCCAAGACACAGCGTAGCAGACGGAGCTGCGGTGATCGCACAAAAGTCATCTTGCGAAATTTATGCTCTAAATTTCGAAGCAAACTCGTTTTGGGAGTTTAAAAGCTGGGATAAGATGATACTTCCAAAGCCATTTTCAACTATAAATTTTAGCCTATCAGCTCCTTTTAGCGTGGCAAATTTAGAACAAAAAGAGGCAAAAGAGAAGATACAAAACGAGCTTTGGCAAGCCTCGCAAAATGACGGCGGCAAGAGCGTGCTACAAAACAAAGAGGACTTTAGGTCAAATTTAAAAATTTGGTGGAAAAAATATGCTCACAAAAATCCGCAAATAAGCGATGAGATAAGAGAAATTTTGGACGAAATTTATGAAAAATAAAATTTCTATCTTTATAGCCATTTTTATAATAGCTTTCTTTGGACTCTTTTTTTACAGCGACAACTCCTACAAGCTCGCTCTTGAAGCGAAATTTTACTACGAGAGTAAAGAGTATGAAAAGGCTATAAATTTAAGCCAAAAAGCCCTTGATCTTGATGCCTACAACAAAATGGCCGCCACCACGCTTAATCAAAGCAAGGCAGCTATGAAATTTAGCTCATACATAAAAAACGGCAAAGAGTATCTTGAGCGCATCAAAAAAATGAGCCAAAGTGGCGTCAGTAAGGCCGATAAAGAGCGCATCAAAATGATGTGTGACGTTATGATAGATGATTTTGAAAGCTTAAGAAATTCTGCGCTGCTTGATGAGGAACTAAAAAGCGAAGCTCTGAAGATGAAAGAGGCGTTTGCAAAACTAAAAAACGAGCTGTTTTAAACTTATTTAATCCCTTTTTAGCTAACATACCAAAAATAATGCACTAAATTTAGGAGAGTTATGTCTTTTAGCATCAAAAAGCTTTTTTCAAACCTTTTCTTAAGCGCCGTGATCGAGGGCAATGAGTGCGTTTTTTACGGTCAGGTTTTTAGAAATGGCAAGCTTATAAAAACCATAAATGCTAAATTTACAGACATAAGCATCGATAGTGTCGATGAAAAAGTTTTAAAATACATAGAAGAGCAAGAAAAGACCTATTTTGGCGTCTATGTTTCGCTCTTTTTTAACGACGACTCACAAGGTGCGCTGCCTACTGCTAACTTTGACGAATACAAGAAATTTAACATCAACACGCAAAATTTAACCAGCCTTGTGATGCAAGATAGCTGGAGCATATATGCAAATTTAAACGCTATAAGAAGATATAAAAACATCTTTGGACAAGGTAGTGTCGATCTTATCTACTCGCCTATCGCCCTGCTCTTTCACGAGCTTTTAAAGCGTGGAATTTCACCAAAAACCACGCTATATCTCTACATCCACTCGCACTCTTTTGCACTTGCGATATTTAAAGACAAGCAGATGAAGCTCTCTACATTTTTAAATATGAGCGACGCTGAAGAGGGCAACGAAGAGATCGAAAGCCTAAAAGAAGAGGATATAACAGACATCGACAATCTCATCGTCAAAGAAGAAGATGGCGCAACGGCGCTTGATGATTTTAAGAGTTTGGATGATTTCTTAAGCGACGATAAGCCAAAAGAATTTGAAGATCTAAACTATGAGTTAAATATGCCAGCTTCGACAAATGTCGAGAAATCAGTAGCGATCTTTGGGCGCGATATGAAGATGTTTGACTACATTGCAAAGGCTATGAAAGAATTTTATGAAAATCCAATCTATGGCGGTGATTTTATCGAGCAGGTCATCGTTTTTGAAAACACAAAGACAAGCGCGACCTTTTTACAATACCTGCAATCAGAGCTATTTGTGGAGACATCAAGCTATCCGATCAACACAAATCACATCATGAATGAGATCATGCAAGAAGAGATAACACTATGAAATTTAGCTTCATCACTCCAGAACCAAGACCGCTTCTATCTATCTTTAGTAAGCTCTGGCTAACGCTCATAGGCTTTGTATTTGTGGTGCTTTTGGTGGCAAATTTCTTCATCGTTTATAAAAACTACTCAACTAAGAAAAATATAGAATTTCTAACAAACGAGCAAAAAGAGCTTAGTCAAAAGATAGTCACCACGGATGAAATTTCAGCCAAACTTGCCGTGCAGATAGACTCAGCAAACGATATCTTTACGTCAAATTCTATCCTAAAGCAAAGCTTGCACAACCTTTTTGACCTTGTGCCTGATAGCATCACGCTTGAAGAGGTTTTTATGGATAAAAACTCGCTCATCATCCGTGGCATAACACCAACAAAGGATGTCTTTAACCAGCTCTTAGCCTCGCCGCTAAGGTCGATTTTTACCACGTCAAACACTAGCTTTTATCAGAGCAAAAACGGCTGGTACGGCTTTATAAGCACAAATAAGATTGATAATTCTGAGGGATATAATGAGTAAAAAAGATACGAGCTTAGAAAAAATCGACCCAGTAAAGCTTTTACTTTTTATATTTGCTTTTATCATAGTTTGCTTCATTATGATATTTGGCTTTATCGTGCCAAATATAAAAGAATTTAAAAGCCTCTCAAGACAAAACTACTCGCAAACCTCATCATACACGAAGGTAAAAAATGAATTTGAAGCTAAATTTAAAGCACTTGAAGCGACAAGACAAAAAGATGGCGCTATCATCTTGGCTTATGATACAGCTTTTGATAAGGATAAATTTATAAATTTCGCATCGCAATTTTTTAGCGAAGTGAGCCTTAGCAAGATAGAAGAAAGCGAGAATAACGCAACTGAAAAGTTCTTTAGATACCGCCTAAATGTCACTAGCTCGCTTAAAACCCCACAAAAATTTTATGACTTTTTAGATGCGCTTAGTAGCTACAATAGCATCATAAAAGCCGAATTTCCTATCGTTATGAAAGGCGAAAACGACAAGATCCACACAACCTTTAACATAAAAGTTTTTGGGTTGAAGTAAGAACTTAAAGTTTACCAGTAAGATAAAGTTTGACCAAAAACTCGCTATATCTTTTTCTGCCAAGATAGTTTAAATGCTCCCAATCAGATATCTCATCATCATCAAATTTCATATTTGTTAGATCAATGACTTTGGCATTTTTGATGGCTGATGTTATTTCGTTTATGTTATATTGAAGTCTTGTTCCATCAAATATTGGCTCAAATAAAACAACTACTTTCACACCATTTTTAGCCAATGGATCTATTATATAATTTTGCATGTATTTTAATGTGTTTAAATTTAGCTCTTTTAAATAAAGTACTTTTCCGTAATTCACTCTCGGTAATGTGTTTGCAAAAAGTATATTGTCACCATTGCTGCATTTTGCAACAATAATTTTTTTGCTTTTTGTAAAATTTGAATTTGCTTCACTTGTGTTAATTAGTTCGCAATCGCTATTTGCTTCAACATTAAAAGAATTTTCTACACTAAAATCATTTGCATTAGTCGCGGTCTTTGGTGTAAATTTATCATAAGCAGCAACTACTCTATTGTAGATAGCTTCGGAGTATCTTAAAAACAAATGCAAGCTTGCTAAATAATCTGGCAGTGTCTTTAAAAACACCATCTTATTTGTGCCAAAATTTGCCATCAGCTCATCAGTAGTATAAATTTTGATACCTCTCTCAATATAATCCTCAAAAAGATCGCTAACTCTTAGACTAACAACAACTTCTTTTGCGCCAACTTTTTTAATAGCATTTACAATAAAAGGATAGTCGCCTATAAAATTTCCAGAAACGCCAAAATTATAAACACTAATATTATTTTCCTTAAAAATATTTGTTGAAATATGATTAAACGTTCTACTGCTTCCAACAAAAACTATATCATTTTTATCAACACTATTTAATTCAAAATGCTTAACCTTTGAAGTTTTTATATCAATAAATTTTGTTTTACTTGTGTTAATATCAGCAAAAACAAAAAGCACAACATCAAGCCCAACCATAGCAAAAGCCACTAAAAACAGGCATAGAAATATTTTTTTCTTAAAATCTAAAGTATAAAAATTCGCTCGCATTGTTAAGCCTAATTGCTAAAATTGATATAAATAAAAAGAAAGATGTTGCAAAAATTTGCCAGATAGTAAATTTAAATTTCTTATCAAATGCCATTTGCATAGAGTTTTTAAAAAGCAAAACAACCAAAAAAGTCAAAACGATAAAAAACATCTCAAGATAATTAACGTCTATTTTAAACTCACCAAAAAACATCCCTCGGATCACTTTCATGGCATCTTCAAAGCTTTTTGCCCTAAAAAATATCCATGTAAAATTTACAAAGTTAAAGGTGATGATCCAAGCAATGATTTTATTTAATTTAAAATTTAACTTTTGCCAATATCTGTGAATAACAATAGCAACACCATGTAAAGCACCCCAAACAACAAATGTCCAAGCAGCCCCATGCCAAAGACCGCCTATCAAAAATACTAAAAACAAATTTAGATAGGTACGGCTCTGCCCCCCCTATTTCCTCCAAGTGGGATATATATGTAGTCTCTTAAAAAACGTGATAGTGTAATGTGCCACCTATGCCAAAAATCCTGAATATTTAAAGCCTTATACGGGGAGTTAAAATTTATAGGAAGTCTTATGTTAAAAAGCAGTGCAAGACCTATTGCCATATCACAATAACCACTAAAATCAAAATAAAGCTGAAAGGTATACGAAAGTGACGTCGCCCATGCTTGCAAAAAAGTCAAATTTCTCTCCACATCAAATCCAGCATTTGCAAAAATAGAAAAAGTATCTGCAACCACACTCTTCTTAAATAGCCCCATGCTAAAAACAAAAAGCCCAAGGGCTATAAATTTATAGTTTTTTATAAGATTAAATTTATTTGCAAACTGTGGCATCATCTCTTTGTGATGCACTATCGGACCAGCTATAAGCTGTGGAAAAAATGTTATAAAAAGGCAGTAGTTTAAAAAGCTATTTTCTTTTGTCTGTTTATTGTAGCTATCGACTAGATATGCTATTTGTTGAAATGTGACAAAACTAAGCGCAAGCGGCAAAGCGATATGAAGTAGACCCAAATTTGTATTTGCTATAGCGTTTAAATTTGAAATTAAAAAATCAGCATATTTAAAATATCCAAGTAAAGCGAGGTTGCAAACTATACTAAAAACCAAGATAGCTTTACTTTGATGTTTTGCAAGAAATTTTGAAATAAAAAAGTTAAAAACAATACTTCCTAACAAAATCGGCAGATAATAAACACTCCAATAAGCATAAAAAAATAAACTAGCACTCACCAAAAAAGCTTTTGCAAGAGTGCTTAGTCTCTTTTTGTTTAGAAAAAAATATACAAAAAATACAAGCGGCAAAAATGCAAATATAAAGGCATATGAGTTAAAAAGCAAGCCTATTCCTTACTTTTTATCCACGCATTTGCCAAGTTGGCAGGCTCTTTTGTAAAGTGCGTCTGCCTTTGCTTCATCGCCGCTTAGCTTTGCAAGCAAGAAGCATGACTGAGCATACTCAAGCTCGCAGCTCTTTGCCAAAAGCCTTAGCACCCTTGCCTCAGCCTTGTTTCTATCTATCTTATGAGTTTTTAAATTTTCGCTTTCGATGTATGACTTTAGTCCCATTGCCTCATTGTAGCAGCCAACGCCGTCGCCACTATCGCAAGCTAGTTTATAAAGCTTTAGAGCCTTTTCGATATCTTTTTGCTCATCAACTAGCCCTTGCTCATAAATTTGACCCAAATTTGAGCAAGCAGTCGCAAGCCCAGCGTTGCAAGCCTTTTCGTAGTAGCCTTTTGCCTTTACGAAGTCCTTTTCGTTACTAAAATTTACAGCTAGATTGTTGCAGTCGATGCTATTTCCGCTCTCGCAGTTTTGCACCATCTTCTCTTTTTCAAGCTCAAGACGCTCCGCCCTAGCCTCCTCATCACTTTGCCAAAAGCCAAAGCTCACCATCTTTTGCCACGACCAGCAGCCACTTAGCATAAAGCTAGCAGCTACGATAATCCAAAAATTTAAAAATTTTTTCACTTATTTTCCTACTTACATGCCAAGCTTTGCGCCTAGTCTTTTCATCTGTGGGCACGCCTTGTTTAGACCGCGAAAGCAAGCGACTTTGTAAATTCCATAAGCTCTCTTTTCATCCTTGTTCATGCCAAGCCCTAGCTCATACATCGCACCGATATTTGCGCAGCTTGGCAGATCTCCGGCGTTGCAAGCGTTTGTGTAGGCCTCCATCGCTAGGTAGTAGTCTTGTTTGACGATCTCGCCCTTGCGGTAGGCATTGCCTAGATGATAGCAAGCTTGCACACCGCCACTGTTGCAGCTATCTTTGTAAATTTCGACCGCTTTTTTTGGATCTTTTTTTACGCCAAGACCGTTTTCATAGAGCGTACCAAGGTTTGAGCAAGCAAGCTGCACCTTCGCATCGCAAGCCTTTTTGTAGTTTGCATAAGCGTTGTCATACTCTTTCATAAGCTCAAAATTTACGCCCAAGTCGTTGCACGCTTCAGCATCGCCGCTCTCGCACTTTGGTGTTAAAAGATCGATAGCATTTTTTGAAATTTGCTCTTTGTTTTGCACCACCTTTTCGTCCTTTGGCTGCTGCCATGAGTCATCTTGTTTTGGCGTATCCCCGATGCCGATGACATTTAAGCAGCCTGTGAAAAATAGAGCAGTTAAAAGTAGTAGATATTTTTTCATTTTTGTCCTTTTAGTATTGTCCAAACAAGTCATTTAGGGCTTCGCTGATGCTTGGGTGAGTGAAAATTTGGTTTTTAAAGAAATTTGCATTTGCTTTTAAATTCATAGCGATCGCGATCTCATTTATGATCTCATTTGCGTAGATACAGTGAAAGCTCGCCCCCAAAATCTCGCCGCTACTTGCTTCAACGATCGCTTTTAGCATGCCCACATCGTGATTTAGCACCTTTGCTCCTGGCACTGCCGCCATGCTAAGCTTTAGCTCCTTGAAATTTAGCCCAAGCTTACTAGCTTCTTTTGCATTTACGCCAACTCTTGCTAACGGAGTGTCGGTAAATAGCACATTTGCGTGGATGCTTCTGTTTTGTGTGGTGCGTTTTTTATCGCCAAAAATTTGTGAAAAAACTATCCTAAAATCATCCAAACTAGTGTAAGTAAAAAGCTCTCCGCCACGCACGTCGCCCACTGCGTAGATGTTTGATACATTTGTTTGAAGGCGCTCATTTGTCTTTATGAAGCCTTTTTCGTTTAGCTCAACACCAGCTTCTTTTAAATTTAGATCATCTAAATTTGCCACCCTGCCAAGCGCCACCAAGAACGCATCTGCCTTGATGATCCTGTCTTCACCGTCTTGTTTGAAATTTAGCGCATTGTCTTTTAAGCTCTCTATCTCGCAGCCCTCTAAAATTTCTATGCCTTGCACTTTTAGAGCCTCTTTTACGCTGCTAGCTATATCATCGTCCTCGTTTTTAAGAAGCGCTGAGCGGCCTACTATGCTTACTTTTGAGCCAAAGTTAGCAAACATCGAGGCAAACTCTATGCCGATAAATCCGCTACCAACGATGACTATATGCTTTGGTAAATTTTTTAGATCAAGCAATGTTGTGCTTGAAAAAACGTTTGAATTTGCTATTTCAAACGGAGCTTTTGCCTCTTTTGAGCCAGTGTTTATAATGATAAACTCGCCCTCTAGCAGCTTTTTCTCGCCACTTGATGTTGTAACTAGGACGCTATTTTTATCTTTAAACGAGCCAACACCATCGATCACATCGATGTTTTCTTTATCATTTAGCATCGCGTAGTTTTTAGAATTTAAAGCTGAGATTAGCTTATTTTTGTTTTCGATGCTAAGCGTGTAATACTCGTTTTCAACGCTATTGTCTGCATATATCGCCTCTTTTGAAGCTGTGATTAGACGCTTTGTCGGTATGCAGCCCACGTTTATGCAAGTGCCTCCATACATCTTTGGCGATCTCTCGATTAGCGCGACCTTTTTGCCAAGTGCAGCAGCCTTTACAGCTAGCGTTTTGCCAGCCTTACCAAATCCAATAATAACAATGTCATATTTCATTTAATTTTTCCTATTATGTAGTATGTAGTTTCGTTTATCTTTTTGATATCCATTTTGTATTTATTTGCCCAGCTTTTGATGATCTCATCAACCCGCTCTTTTATCTCTTTGACGGTCGCAACGTTTTTTATCTTTAACCTATCCTCGCTCCCGCTCATCGCTACAAAGCAAAGGTGTGGCTTTAAATGATCGTTTAGCTCGATCACACTCTTTGGCAAAAGGCCGTCAGTGTTATTTAAAATTCTACGCATATGCTCAGTGGTCGTTTCATCTATGTTGTAGCCAAGCTGTGTCAAAAGTGCGTTATGATCCATATCGTTCCTTTTTGCTTAAAATTTGCGATCATTATAAGATAAAATTCGATAAAATCGCCTAAATTTTCAAGGACAAATATGAAAAAATTTATCATTTTTCTATTTAGCATTTTACTATTTTGGGGCTGTTCGGTAGAGCAAATTTCGCAAAATTTAGGTCTTAGCGAGCCACCACTTGATCCTGAAGTAGAGCAGATAGCAGACGCCATCTATCTATACAATGAAGGCAACTACTCAAAGGCTTGCAAGAGATTTTACGACTACGCAAAAGATGGCAATGTCCTAGCCATGCAGCAAACTGGCGTTTGTTTTCGTGATGGCAAAGGCTTTAGCAAAGATATCTTAAGGGCACTTTTTTGGTTTGAGACAGCTGGCAGATACGGCAATATAGACGGGCTAAGAAGTGCTGGATACATCTACGAGTACGGCCTTGGTGTCAATCAAAATTTAGAAAAAGCGATATATTTTTACGAAAAAGCCACAAGCCTTGGCTCAAGCGAGGCCAGTTACGATCTAGGGCTTATATATCTTGGCAAAAACGACTATAAAAAAGCGAAAATTTATCTTGATGAGGCTTGCTATCACGGCAAAGAAGAGGCTTGCACGAAGCTAAAAGAGATGAAATTTTAGCTCTTAAACTTCTATTTTAAAAACTATTGTTATTTATATTATTCGTTTAAAATAATTTGTTTTTGAGCTTTATATTCATCTTCATCAATCAAACCATCATTGAAAAGCTCTTTTAGTTCAAGAAGTCTTGATTTTTTATCTATTTTTTTAGAATTATTTTCAACAATATGGTTTTCAATATTATTAGTATGCAATAAATTTTGAAGTTCGGTTATAAATCTTTTATAGCTATCCATGGATATATTATTCATAAATGGCTCATCATCCAATCCATTTTCGTAAATATCAATGGTATTAGGTACATATTTGTCCTTTTTATATTGAAATTCTGCAACATCTTTTAATTTAAACTCAGAGCTATCTTCTTTATCTAAATTTACGTACAATACTTTATTTTCTACAAGCACCAATGCTTTTTTATCACAAACAGTATTTTTGACAACAGAGCTAACAGCATCTTTTATAGTTCCAAAGAAATTTCCCAATAAATTTGACGCAGTCTTTGAAGCAAATTCACCAAAATTATTTCCTATATTTTCAATCGCATCAGCATCTGAGACCACAACACTATAAATATTCTCTTCGCTAATCAATTTTTTATCTCTGCAAAGCAAAAACAATTCTGGATTAAGCAAAAAATCATTAATATTTTTAAATATAAATCCAAACACCTTATTATTTTTGCCAAGCATACCGCTTTGTCTTACATCTTCTTCAAATTTCTCAATATCATTAAAATAATTAGAAATACATACTATTAATTCATTGGTTGCAACTATATAGCAGCTGTTATCAATATTTGTTTTTAAAAAAGTTATTTCATTAAAGTCAATTTTCTCTAATTCATCATTGCTATTTACAGTAAATATACATCCTTCTTTCATATTATCTCTATCATAATATGCGAAAACAGGATACAACTCTTCATCATCTGATTCAAATTCTCCAAGTATTTTTAAAGAAGCGCTACACCACTCATTACACACACTCTCATCTTCTTTTGGATCTATTTTTAAAAATGCCTTACAAAAGGACAATAAACACTCTAGTTCAGCTATGTCTTTAGAAAAACTAAAATCAATTCTATTAAATATTATTGGCAATTGTTTTTTAAGAATAAATTTTGAAGCTTTTAAAGAAGAGCGCAATACTTCATCAATGTCATCTATTAGCCAAATCAAACTCTTACATATTTCTATAGTAAAAGAAGTTTTTACTTCCAATATATTCAAAATTTCATCACATTCTTGTTTTGGACTTTTACTACAAAAATTATGAAAAATTTTATTGTCTACTTTTTTAAAATATTTACTATCCTTAAAAGATTCATATTTTATAAAACTACGACCTTCATCTTCACAGTATTTTATATAAATTTTGTCTTCTAAAAAATCTATATTAATTCCTTTGTCACAATACCATCCAGCCAAAACTTCTGTATCGTTCATCAAGTCATCTTTTTTAACCAATTTTTTTAGAAATTTTAAGATACTCATATTTTATATTCCTTTTTTAATGATTCAAAAAATAGATAATTCCAATAATTATTGCTATAGCCAAATAAAGTGGTTTATTATCTGTACCGCCATATTTTTCACAAGCTCGTTTTCCACAGTTATAGGCAAATGCTAATAATATTTGTTCGTCACTTAAACTTTTATCCTTAAGTCTTTCTTTAACTTCTTCAAAAGATGTTTGCTTCATGCCTTTTGAAATACCTTTTGCAATCGTTAAGCAAAAACCATTTAATACCGCAAAATACCCAAAGGCTCCAGAAAAAATAAAACTAGGAAAAAAATAAAAAAACATAGCAAGCATAGAATAAACCATCATTTCATATTGCTTTCTATACCAAAAAAATAAAAATCCACTTAAAAAAGAGCCCCAGTGCCACGATATTCCAAAAGCTTTTTCATCTGGATCAAAATGCCCTTTTTCCCTTAAATTTTCATATGCTTCATAATAGCGATTTATAGTATTTTCACTTTTTGTGTCGAGATATATTGAAAGAAGTGTCTTGCAAGCATTTTCATCCTCAAGCAAAGCATTTACTATATCTATAATATCTCTTGATTGATAGGAATTTAGTCGCATAAGTTATCCCTTCTCATGTGATTTTTAGTAGTTTTAATATCATTACTAGATTTAACCATTATTACACTCCTTGTAATATTCAAATAAAATAGTAGTATTTAAAATATTAAATTAAAATAAAATATAAAATAAATTTAATTGTAGTTTTTTTTAAAAAATCACTTAATAAAAATTGAAAAAAGTTTTAAAAACTACATATAAAACAATCAAATCTTAAAACTTAGGCTTTTACTACGCCTCAGCCTTTTGAGCGATCAAGACGCCCTCTATCATCTTTTTGATATCCCCATCAAGTATCGCGTCAGTTTGTGAGTATGCCTCGCCGCTACGGTTGTCTTTTACCTGCTGATATGGAAAAAGCACGTATGATCTTATCTGGTGTCCCCAGCCGATCTCGCTCTTTTCTACGCTGTTGCTCGCCTCTTGTTGCTTCATCAGCTCAAGTTCGTAAAGGCGTGACTTTAGCATCTTCATCGCTGTGGCTCTGTTTTTGTGCTGACTGCGGTCATTTTGACACTGCACGACGATGCCAGTTGGTATGTGCGTGATACGGATGGCTGATTCAGTCTTATTTACGTGCTGGCCGCCAGCGCCACTGGCTCTATAAGTGTCTATCTTTAGATCTTTTTCTTCGATCTCGATCTCGATATCATCATCTATCTCAGGGCTTACCATAACGCTAGAAAAGCTTGTGTGGCGGCGTCCTGCGCTATCAAATGGGCTTGTGCGAACGAGCCTGTGGATGCCATTTTCTGCTTTGAAATATCCATAAGCGTTTTCACCCTTTACGATAAAACTCACATCCTTTAGCCCTGCCTCTTCGCCCTCTTGAAAGTCCAAAGTCTCAACCTTAAAGCCCTCACGCTCGCAAAATCTAAGATACATCCTATAAAGCATGCTCGCCCAGTCGTTGCTCTCAGTGCCGCCAGCTCCTGGGTGGATCGATACGATCGCGTTTTTGCCGTCATCCTCGCCACTTAAAAGCATAGAAATTTCTAAATTTACTATCTTTTCATCTAAATTTTTAGCATCTTCAAATAAAGAATTTATAGTCTCCTCATCATTTTCAGAATTTGCTAGCTCAAAGAGCTCCTTTGCGTCGCTAACTGCTTGGTGAGCGTCGCTAAATTTAGCAAGCATATTTGAAATTTTTGTCTTTTCTTTATTTAATGCCCCAGCTCTTGCGATATCTTGCCAAAAGCTAGGGTCTTGCTCTATGGCCTCGATCTCTTTTAGCCTAGCCTTTATCTCGTCAGGCTTTACGATAGAGCCTATGTTTTCAACTTTTGTTTGTAGCTTCTTTAAAAGCTCGTTGTATTCGTAACTATCCAAGTTTTTCTCCATAAATTTTTGCCGATTTTAGCCAAAAGTTGCTTACATTTTTAAATTTACGCCCTTTTAATCCTTTTTTGTTACAATGCCAAGTTAAAATTTAGATAAAAAGAGTTAAAAATGCAGATCATAAGAACTATAAAAGAACTTGAGGAATTTGTCTCAAACGCAAGCGGTAAGATCGGTTTTGTCCCAACAATGGGCGCACTTCATGACGGACACGTTAGCCTTATAAAAAAATGTGTGAGCGAAAATGAGATAAGCATCGTCTCAACTTTTGTAAATCCAACTCAATTTCTACCAGGCGAAGACCTAGAAAAATACCCAAGAAAAGAGCAAAGCGACATCCAAATTTGCGAGCAAAACGGCGTTAGCGCTATCTTCATCCCAAACGAAAAAGAGCTTTACTTTGAAGATGAGCCTCTCATCGTCGCTCCAAAGAAGCTTTCGACCATTTTAGAGGGCAAAACTAGGCCAGGACACTTTGACGGCGTCTTAAGAGTGCTAAATAAGCTATTTCGTCTAACTCGTGCAAATAGCGTCTATATGGGCAAAAAAGACACCCAGCAGCTCATCATCGTGCAAAACATGATAAAGACATTTTTCCTAAACATCGAGCTAGTTGCCTGCGATATCGTTAGAGAGCCAGACGGCCTAGCACTTTCAAGCAGAAACGTCTATATCTGCGACGAAGATAAATGCAACGCGCTAAGACTTTCAAGATCACTAAATAAAGCACAAAATTTGATCCAAAACGGCGAAGAGGACGCGAGCGAGGTCAAGGCAAAGATGCTTGAGGTGCTTGAGCCACTAAAGGTTGATTACGTCGCGGTTACGGATAGAAATTTAAATGAAATTTCAAAGGTAGAAAAAGGCAACACCATCATCTTAGTAGCCGCCTATGTTGGCAAAACTAGGCTAATAGACAACATCTGGATCTAAAAATGCCAAAACTTCATCTTATCTCGCTTGGTTGTAATAAAAATTTAGTTGATTCTGAGATCATGCTAGGACGCTTGCAAAACTACGATATCACGGACGATATCAGCGACGCCGACGTCATCATCGTAAATACCTGCGGCTTTATCAAATCCGCCAAAGAAGAGAGCATCCAAACCATACTTGAGATGCACGAAGCTCGTAAAAATGGCTCTTTGCTGGTAGTTACTGGCTGTCTTATGCAGCGCTACAAAGATGAGCTTATAAAAGAGCTACCTGAAGTCGATCTCTTTACCGGCGTGGCGGATTATGACAAGATCGACGAGATCATCTTGAAAAAGCAAAATTTATTTAGTCCAGAAACCTACTTGCAGGCAAACGAAGAGCGCGTGATAACTGGCTCAAACTACCACGCCTACATCAAAATTTCAGAGGGCTGTAACCAAAAATGCAGCTTTTGCGCGATACCGACATTTAAGGGCAAGCTAAAATCACGCTCGCTTGAAAACATCGTAAATGAGGTCAAAAATCTAGTCAAAAAAGGCTACTACGACTTTAGCTTTTTGTCCCAAGACTCAAGCTCATATATGCGCGATCATGGCGTTAGCGACGGGCTAATAAATTTAATAGACGAGATAGAAAAGATAGAGGGCGTAAGAAGCGCTAGGATACTTTACCTCTACCCAAGCACGACCAGCAAGGAACTCATTTCGCGCATCATCGCTTCGCCTATCTTTCACAACTACTTTGACATGCCTATCCAGCACATTAGCGAAAATATGCTAAAGATAATGAAGCGTGGAAGTGGCGCTAAAAAGATAAAAGAGCTTTTAAATTTGATGAGAAATGCCGAAAATTCATTCTTACGAACTGGCGTCATCGTGGGACATCCGGGCGAGAGCGAGGAGGATTTTGAGGAGCTTTGCGAGTTTTTAGAAGAGTTTAAATTTGATAGAATTTCAGCCTTTGCCTACTCAAAAGAAGAAGACACAGCCTCTTTTGAAATGGAGCAAATCCCAGCTAAAATCATCTCAAAAAGGCTAAGCAAGATAGAAAAGATCACTAAAAAAGCGATAAATGAGAGCTTACAAAAAGAGCTTGGCAGGCAAATTTATGCTTCTCTTGAGGGTGAAAGCAGCGAGGGCGAGATGTTTTACGCAGCCAAAAAAGATATCTGGGACAAAGATATAGACGGCGAAATTTTGATCAATGAAAGCGACGTAAAAGAGCTTGAGATCGGCTCGCTCTATCTTTGCGAGGTCAGCGATGTGGTTGATCAAAAACTAGTCGCCACCATCATTAAAAAAACAAAATGATAAGCCAAAATGTGCTTGATAGGCTAAGCTTGGGCGCAAACCTGCTTGCCTTCTCGCACGGCATCGATAGCACTGCACTTTTTTACATTTTACAAGAGACTGGGGTTAAATTTGATCTAGCCATAGTCGATCACAACGCCAGAGAGCAGAGCAAATTTGAAGTTGAAAGCGCCAAAGAGCTTGCCAGTAAATTTGGCAAAGAAATCTACATAAAAAGCGTAAATTTGGGTAAGTCAAATTTTGAAAAAAACGCGCGCGAGGCAAGGTATGAGTTTTTTGGTGAAATTTGCCAAAAATATGGCTATGAAAATTTGATCTTGGCACATCAATTTGACGATAAATTTGAGTGGTTTTTGATGCAGCTTGGCAAGGGCGCCGGACTAAAAGAGCTCTTTGGCATGAGCGAGCTTGAGAAGAGAGAGCACTTTTGGCTGGTTAGACCGCTTTTAAATTTACGCAAAAAAGAGCTTCAAAACTACCTTGACGAGCGAGGTTTGCGCTACTTTGTCGATGAGACAAATTTAGAAGGCAAGCTTAAAAGAAGCTTTGTGAGGCTAAATTTTAGTGAGCCATTTTTGGACGAGTACTTTAGCGGCGTGAAGAAAAGCTTTGAGTTTTTGGAGGCTGATAGACAAATTTTGCTGCCAAATATCACAAAGATAGATGATGAAATTTTCATTATAAAAAATGATAGCAACGTGGTGCGAGGCGTCGATATGGCGGCAAAAGAGCTAAATGTGCTTTTAAGCAAGTCTCAAAAAGATGAGCTAAGCACAAATTTAGCAAAGCAAACAAGCGTAGTGCTAAGCGGCAAGATCGCCGTTGGCTACGCTGATGAATTTGTTTTGGTGACGCCATTTTGCAAAGCCGTAATGCCAAAAGAATTCAAAGAAAGAGCTAGAATTTTAAAGCTCCCAGCGATAAATAGAGGCTACTTATTTACAAGCGGCGTTCAAATTGAAAACCTTTCTAAATTTTTTTAGCAAATAGAGTTTTTTAGTCTGTAAATTTTGATCTACCAAAGGCTAATTTAAAACTAAATTTTGCTCCAACTCTTAAGCAAGCACTCAAGAACAAATAGAGCAAAACTACAAATTTGGTTTTAGCTATTTTTGCTTTGTCATAGCTGCTTTTGAAGTTAAATTTGAAGTGGCAAAAACTAGAAATTTAAAGTCAAATTTATAGCTCTATCTTAGCAAAATGCGGCACTAAAGCTGTAAATTTGATCTATCAAAAGCCAAATCTAAATCATAAACGAATAAAATTTAATTTTATTTAAGCCACAGCCAAAGAGTCATCTGTGGTATAAATTTCCAAACAATAAAACTCTAAATTTTATCTACAAATCTTTATTGCTAACCAACTAAAATTTAAAATTTATAACGATCTTACGGCGTTAAATCTTAAATTAAATTTGATCACATTGCCTACAAGCCATTAAACAAAATTATAAAAGTTTAAATTTGATATACGAAACTAAATTTTATAAACGAGATAGTGATTTTTTGCAGCTTATTAAATTTAGCTAGTCTGCGGTGCTAAATTTAAGAAACGTGCAAAAGTATAATTTATCAAAGCTTACAGCAAAAAAGCTAGCCCATAAAACAAATTTAAACAAGCTATCAGCTTAAATTTACCTCATCAAAGCCATTTGCATAAAATAATGCGTAAAATTTTATTACGCACTAGGCGAGGATTTTTTCTATCAGCTCTCTTTTTAGCACAAAGTCATAGCCAAAAGCATCCACCACGACGCCAGCGTAACTACTCTCTTTTAGCATCGCAAGATACTCTTTTAGCCCTATTTCGATGCTCTCTTGCTCGCTGTCGTTTCGCCAAAGCTTCATCGCCTCTTTGCTAGTAAATGCCGGAAAATAGCTAATCTTCTCGCCCTCATCTTCAAGGAGGATAAATTTGATATTTGAGCCCTCTTCTTCATAAACTACGCCACCATCAGGCTTTGCAAGCGCTTGGTTTAAAAGCACCGGAGCAAAAAATGTGGCCTTTTTCAAAGCCGATATTAAATTTATCTCATTTTTCTGGCAAGGATCATTTAAAAATTTATCCATCGCTTCTTGCATTTTAGCCCCTAAAAGCCTCATCTACGGCCTGACAGATCGTGTGTATAAAAAAGATGTGCGACTCTTGAATTCTTGCTGTATCGCTTGAGCTAACGACTAAATTTAGATCACATCCTTCATTCATAGCACCACCGCCTTTGCCGCTAAGTCCAAGCACCAATGCGCCCATTTTCTTGGCACTTTTTATCGCCTCAAGGACATTTTTGCTGTTGCCGCTTGTTGAGATAGCAACGAGCAAGTCGCCCTCCTGCGCTAAAGCCTCAAACTGGCGTGAAAAAACATAGTCAAAACCGTAGTCGTTGCCAATGGCCGTAAGAGCCGAAGTATCGGTGGTTAGCGCAATACCTGGTAGTGGCTGGCGCTCGCTTTTATATCTGCCAGTTAGCTCGGCTGCAAAGTGCTGTGCGTCCGCCGCAGAGCCGCCGTTGCCACATATCAGCACCTTTTTGCCATTTTTTAGCGTATCGGCCACCATCTGACAAGCGCGCTCCAAGCTACCCAGCAAATTTACATGCTCGCTAAAGGTCTTTTGGTGAGCCTCAAGCTCATTTTTTATCATCATTTTTAGCATCTTTTATCCTTTTTATTATCCCTGTTGTGCTTTTGCCCTCGACAAAGTCGATCAGCCTGACCTCTTTTACGATATCGCTGCCAACGACCTCTTTGCCCTTATAATCAGCCCCCTTTACAAGCACGTCTGGCTTTATTTTGGTGATCAAATTTAAAGGCGTATCCTCATCAAATATCACGACATAATCGACAAATCCAAGCCCGCTTAGCACGCAGGCTCTATCATCTTGCGAATTTATAGGACGCTCATCGCCTTTTAGTCTCTTAACTGAAGCGTCAGAATTTAGCCCGACAACCAAAAGATCGCCAAGCTCCCTTGCGCGCGCTAGGTATTTTACGTGTCCAGCGTGCAAGATATCAAAGCAGCCATTTGTGAAAACGACCTTTTTCTTGCCCTTTTGGCTCAAAATTTCTTCTAACTCCTCGACGCTTTTTAGCTTGTGCTCGAAATTTGCCCCAAATGAGCTATTTAGAAGCTGCTCGATCTCGCTAAAGCTAGCCGTTGCGCTACCGATCTTTGCCACGACGACGGCTGCTGCGAGATTTGCTATCTTTATCGCCTCTTTTATATCAGCTCCGTTTGCTAGCATGTAGCCAAGTGTAGCAAGCACCGTATCTCCAGCGCCAGTGACGTCAAAGACCTCTTTTGCCTTAGCAGCAAAGATGTGTAGCCTGTCATCATATAGCGCGATGCCCTCTTCTGAGATCGTGATGATCGAATAGGTCAAATTTAGCTCGTCTTTTAGCTGTTTTATCGCCTTTTCAAGCTCGGCCTTGTCTTTTATCTTTAAATTTGTAGCCTCGCTCGCCTCTTTTTTATTTGGTGTTAGAAGGGTTGCGTTTTTGTATTTTGAGTAGTCGCTGCCTTTTGGATCTATGAGCACTGGGATATTTAGCCTCACGCACTCATTTATGATCTCTTGGCAGACCTTTTCGCTAAGCACGCCTTTGCCATAGTCACTTAGCAAGACGGCCTTAAAATTTGCAAGGTTTTCTTTGATCTTTAAGACAAGCTCATCTTCTAAATTTATCTTGACAACGCTCTCTTTATCGATCCTGACAACTTGCTGATGAGATGCCATGATACGGCTTTTTATCGAGCTTTCACGCCCTTTTTCAGTAAGGATCAGCTCATCTTTTACATTTAGCTCAGCAAGCTTCTCTTTTATCTTTTTGCCAGCCTCATCATCTCCTAAGACGCTAGCCACGCTCACATTTGCGCCAAGAGAGAGTAAATTTCTCACCACATTGCCAGCGCCACCAAGCGTGTAGGTTTCGTTATTTATCTTTACGACTTGCACTGGCGCTTCAGGCGAGATGCGATCACAACTACCCCAGATGTAGTGGTCCAGCATGAGGTCGCCGACGACTAAAATTTTAACTCTCTTAGCCATTTAGCTCTTCCTTGTAAATTCTCTTTATCTCTGGCAAGTAGTCTTTTATCGCCTCTTCCAAGCTCCAAGTAGCGCTAAAGCCAAATGCCTCGCGAGCTGGGGCCACGTCAGCCTCTGTGTGAAACTGATATGAGCCGATAAATGGGTTTTTGATATATTCGTTACCTAAATTTACGCCGATCTCGCGTTGTAAGATATCAGCGATATCTTGAAAGCTTCTTGCCTTGCCAGTAGCTGCGTTATAGACGCCACTTGGTGCGTCAAGTGCTTTTATGTTTGCCTCAATAATATCTTTTATATAGACAAAGTCACGCTTGATCTGGTCGCTACCCTCAAAGAGCCTTGGGGTCTTGCCAGCTAAAATTTGCAGTCCAAACTGCAGCACCATCGAGGCGGTCTTGTTTTTGAAAAACTCGCCTTTGCCAAAGACGTTAAAATACCTAAGTCCAACCACGCTCACACCGCGCTTTGCGTAAATTTTATTGATATTATCCATGCTTAGCTTGCTAAAGCCATAGACATTATTTGGTGCTTCGCACTCGCCAACTGTTTGTGGGCTCTTTGCGTTGCCATAAGTCGCACCTGAGCTAGCGTAGATCATCTTTGCGCCCAAACTCTCGCAGATATCAAGCAAATTTACAAAGGCATTTACATTTATTTTTATAAGCTCGTCTTGCTCTTTTACGGTCGTGTCTGAGATCGCTGCCTCGTGATAGATGACGTCTGGGCGAAAGCTTTTTATCTTTTCAAGCGTGCTGCGATCGTTGATGTCGCCAGCGTAAATTTCACCCTTAAAGCCAAGTAAATTTTTAAAATGTCCAAAGCTTTTTAGGTTGCCGTTGCTAAATGTCTCGTCGTTTCTAAATTTATCCACGACAAGCACGTGAGCGTCTTTATAGTTTTCATCAAAATAATGCGCCAAAGCTGAGCCGATAAAGCCAGCGCCGCCAGTTATAACTATCTTTTTTCCGTTTAAATTCATAGTGATTTTTCCTTTTTTAGCTTATTTAAAACATCTCTTACATCTTTAAAATTTATCCCATCAAGCAAGAAATTTTTGCCCACACCTGCTCTTTTGCCAGCCTCAACGTCGCTTGGCTTATCGCCTATCATGATCGAGTTTTCAAGGTCTATATCAAACTCTTTGCAAGCATCAAGTATCATTTTTGGATTTGGCTTTCTGCAGGTGCATTTTTGCTCTGGAGCGTGCGGACAAAAATAGACTTTTGTGATAAAAATTTGCTCTTTTTTAAAGCTTTCTAGCATAAATTTGTTTAGAGCGTCAAACTGCTCCTGCGTGTAGTAGCCCCTGCCGATGCCTGATTGATTTGTCACGACAAAGAGCTTGTAGCCAGCCTCAGCAAATTCCCTCAACGCATCAAAAATGCCATCAATAAATTTAAAGTCTTTGATCTCGCAAACGTATCCAGCGTCCTCATTTATGACGCCATCTCGGTCTAAAAAAAGTGCTTTGTTGGCTGTTTCTTTTATCATTTGGTGATTATAGCCAAAATATTTTAACCCACCCCTTGCAAATTTACATTTTTGTATTATAATGCCAGCACGTTTTTTAAAAAAGGATGACAAATGAAAAAACTACTAATCGTTTCAAGTGTTGCAGCACTACTTTCAACTGCTGCTTTCGCTGCAGATGGCGCTACTATCTATAAAAAATGCGTTGCCTGTCATGGCGCTAAAGCTGAAAAAGTTTTCAATAACAAAGTTCCAGCTTTAACATCACTTGATGCAGCAGCTATCGAAGCAGCTCTAAAAGGCTACAAAACAGGAGCAAATAAATTTGGTCTTGGTGCTATGATGAAACCTATCGCTACTCCAATGAGCGATGAAGATGCAAAAGCAGTAGCTGAATACATCCAAACTTTAAAATAATCACAGGGGCGCTCGCCCCTTTTTCTATAAATTTAAACTCACACAAAATTTAAAAAGCTCTTTTGGCAGATAGTCATCGATGTTGTTGATTGTATTGTTGTCTATTTCTATTAAATTTAGATTGTATTTTTTATAAAGCTCTATCTTTTGCTCTTTTCTTTTTATATACGCTTCGTCATCTTCCAAGCCCCAAAACTCAACATAGACCTTACCTTTTGGTATGTAAAAATCACAATATATGTCCTCTTTTATCGGCACTCTTTTTTCATAAGCGTAGGCTATACCCTCAGCAAAAAGCCAGTTTGCGATGACTAGCTCTGCCCTGCTTCTTACGTAGTGGCCGTCGTTAGTTCGGTATTCAGCCTTAAATTTCTCTCTAAAATCTTCTTTTTGCTCTTCTTTGGCCGTTTTTGCGGTATTTTTCATTATCTCATCTACGAAATTTTCGTTATAAACTATCCTCTCATTCCACCTAACGCTAGCCCTACCCATGTAGTAGTTTTGCATGCCACCATAGTATTTGCCAACATCTGTCACGTTGTAGCCGTTGTCACATTTTTTTATAAAGCCCAAATTTATCAAAGCCAAATTTACATCTTTTGCCTTTTTGTCAAATTTCTTCGCTATCTCTTTTGCGCTAAATGTATCAGCTATATTTCTTTGATTAAATTTCACATAAGTTTTTTGGCGCAGTTTTCGTCTTATAAATTTTGTTATCAAATTTACTAAAATGACAAATATTATAATAGGTAACGCAAAGCTAAAAAATGCTGGCAGCATAGTGGATAGTAAATTTGCCGTATCAAAAATTTGCATTTTTATGGTGTGGCAAGAGTAAATTTAAATTTTAAATGATAAATTCTGGCTCAAATTTTGTCCCATTTACCCTGACAACCCTTGCTGGTATGCCAACGACGGTTGCGTTTGCTGGGACGTTTTTTAGCACGACTGAGTTTGCGCCGATCTTGGCATTTTCGCCGATCGTTATAGCCCCAAGTATCTTTGAGCCAGCAGCGATAGTCACGCCATTTTTAACGGTTGGATGGCGCTTGCCACACTCTTTTCCAGTGCCACCAAGTGTCACTTGATGATACATCATCACATCATCACCGACCTCAGCCGTCTCGCCGATAACCACACCCATGCCGTGATCTATGAAAAATCTCCTACCGATCTTGGCCCCTGGGTGGATCTCGATGCCTGTTAGAAATCTTGCTATTTGCGAGATGAGTCTAGCTAGAAAAAACCACTTTTTCTCATATAAAAAATGTGAAATTTTATGAAACAAAACCGCATGAATGCCTGGCGTGTTTATAAGTATCGCCAAAAAGCAACAACTATGCACCGATGGGTCTTTTTCACGGACGGTTTGAACTAGCTCTTTTAGACTCTCCCACATATTTTTACGCTCCGTAAAGCTCTGTACTTAGGTATCTCTCGCCGTTATCTGGAGCTATGAAAAGCACTTTTTTGCCAGCGCCAAGTCTTTTAGCCACTCTTTTTGCAGCCACGTAAGAAGCGCCGCCGCTTATGCCTATCATCAAACCATCGCTCTTTGCGATCGCTCTAGCTGCGTTTAGTGCGTCATCGTTGCTTACTTTTTCTACTTCGCTCACTAGGCTCATATCCATTGTATTTGGTAAAAATCCAGCTCCGATACCTTGAATTTTATGTGGTCCTGGGTTGCCGCCACTTAAAACCGGTGATGCCTCAGGCTCTACTGCGATGATCTTAGTGTCATAGCCTTTTTCTTTTAGAACCTTTGCCACGCCGCTTATCGTGCCACCTGTGCCAACGCCTGCTACAAAGGCATCAAGCTTGTTAAAATCAGCCACAATCTCAGCAGCTGTTGTTAGCTCGTGAGCTTGTGGGTTGTACTTGTTTTCAAACTGGCTTAGCATTACGTGATTTGGCTGAGAAGCTAGCTCAGTAGCTTTTGCGATCGCTGCTTTCATACCGCCAGCTGCAGGAGTTAGCTCAAGATGAGCGCCATAAGCTGCAACGATCTTGCGTCTTTCGATACTCATGCTCTCAGGCATACAAAGGATCACTTTAAAGCCAAGTGCAGCACCGCACATAGCTACCCCGATACCTGTATTGCCGCTTGTTGGCTCAACGATAGTATCGCCATGTTTTAGCGTGCCATCAGCTAGCATTTTAGTGATCATATTAAACGCGATCCTATCTTTTACAGAGCCGCCTGGGTTAAAAAACTCTAATTTTACGTAAATTTCAGCCTCGTTGGCACCTGTTTTAACCTTTACGATAGGTGTATTACCGATCGTTTTTACGATGTTATCGTAGATCATCACTTCTCCTAAAATAAATTTCTTGTAAATTTAGCATAGAATTTAAAATAAAACATAAAAAGTCCTAATTTGCGCTAAATTTAAAATAAAAATTTAGTTTTTAATGCTATCAAGCACCTCTTGTCCGTTTTGGCTTAAAATTTTGCCTTTGAAATTCTCTTTGCAAAACTCTAAAATAAGTGCATGATAGAGTTTTAAAACCTCACTCTCGTCAAATCTCTCGCTATCAAGAAATTTGTAAATTTCATCATAATCAAGCGAGCTAAACCACTCAGCCGCCTCGTCGTAACTCTCAAAAATGTAGTCAAAATATGCCATTATCCTAAGTGCATAAGCATCAACAACCATGTAAGGCTTACCGCAAGCATAAGCAAGTATCGCGTCGCAAGTCTCTGCACCAACGCCCTTTACACTTATAAGCCACTCGCGGCTTGCGTTTTCTTTGAAATTTTCAAAGCTCTCAAATTCATTTTTTATAGCTAGGCAAAGCGTTTTTAGCCGTTTTGCCTTTGTGTTGTAAAAACCACTTGGCTTTATGAGCGTAGCAAGCTCGCTGTTTTCAAGCGCGCAAATGCCTTGCAGGCTATCTTTGCTCGCTTTTTTTAGATTAGTTAGTGCTTTTTCTACGTTTTTCCAGTTGGTATTTTGCACCAAAATAGCTCCTAAAATAACCTCAAAAGTGCCCTCACCCGGCCATTTTAGCTCATCTAAATTTCTACTTTTGTGATTTAGCAGAGCTAAAAATAGATCAGTTGATCTCATTTTAAATTTTCTTTAAATGTTAGATAAAACTGCTTTGCTGTCCTGCCACTTCTGCTGGCTCTTAGGGTGGCGAAATTTTTAGCAAGCGTGTGAAGCTCATCTTTGTCGCCAGTGTAGTCTTTAAAGTAAAAATCAACCATTTTTAGATACTCGTCGTAGTTGCCTTGATAAAAGCTGATCCAAAGACCAAAGCGGTCTGAGAGAGAAATTTTCTCCTGAGCTGCGTCACTGTAGTGAATTTCTCCGTCTATTAGCTCTGAGTTTTCATTTTCACTCTTAAACTCGCTTATTAGGTGGCGGCGGTTTGATGTGGCGTATAAAAGGACGTTTTTAGGCGGCTTTTGGATAGAGCCGTCCATGATAGGCTTTAGAAATTTATACTCATTGCTACCATTTTCAAAGCTTAGATCGTCGCAGAAAATGATAAATTTAAACTCGCTCTTTCTGATCTCATCGATGATGTCGCCAAGGTATTTTAGATCCTCGCAGCCGATCTCAATGATGCGAAGTCCCTCTTTATAAAATTTAGTAAAAACAGCCCTTACAAGGCTTGACTTGCCACATCCTCTCTCGCCCCAAAGAAGTACGTGATTTGCCTCGTCGCCAGCTATAAAATTTCTAGTATTTTTTAGCAAAATTTCTTTTTGTTTCTCTAGTCCATAAAGTGAGTCAATATCGACAAAATCGATATCCTCAACCGGCTTTAGCATCCCTTTTGTGCTCTTATAAATCGCTGCGTACTTCATACCCCAATCTATCATTTCTTATCCTTTCTTAGATAGACCAAAATTTCAGCCAAAACATCGTCGTCGTCCTTGTTATGTGACTTTAGCCTGATCTTCTCGTCATCATTTTTTGTTATTAGTATATTTTGCTCGCTGTTTGAGATAGTCTTTATACCAGCTTTTAGGGCCAAAATTTTGATGATGATAAGGTCTAAAAACTGCTTTGTAAATGTATCTATCTTGCCAAATCTATCCTCAAGCTCGCTTTGTATCTCATAGACTTCACTCACCTCTTTGCACTTGCTAAGGCGTCTATAAATTTCAAGCCTGAGCCTATCTTCTCTTATAAATTCTTGATTTAAAAAGGCACTCACACTAAGTTTTAGATCGATCTTATCAAGCTTTGCGGAGTCTTGATTAAGAAGCTTGTTTATCTCATCTTCTAGCATTTTTAGATATAGTGAGTAGCCGATAGCCTCGATGTGACCGCTTTGCGCCTCGCCGATGATGTTACCCCCACCCCTTATCTCAAGGTCGTGATAGGCTAGCACCGAGCCAGCGCCCAAAAATGAGTTGCCCTCAAGGGCGACAAGGCGTTTTAGCGCGTCCTTGCTAATGGCGTTTTTATCCTCCACCAAAAAGTAACAGTAGGCCTGCTTGTCGCTTCTGCCCACGCGTCCGCGGAGCTGATGCAGGTCAGCCATGCCAAATTTATTGGCATTTTCTACGATTATGGTGTTTGCATTTGGCAAATGGATGCCGCTTTCAACGATGCTGGTGCAAAGTAGCAAGTCATACTCGCCCCGCTCAAATTTCATCATCTCATCTTCAGTGACTTTCGCATTTATCTTTGAGTGAAGTATCAAAATTCTAAGCTTTGGCAAAATTTTTCTTAGATCATTTGCTGTCTGCTCGATGTCTGCGATGTGATTGTGGATGTAAAAGGTCTGACCGCCGCGTCTTAGCTCACGCATGATAGCCTCTTTGACAACCTTTTCGTCCCACTCTCTCACGCTTGTTCTCACATCCAGCCTCGAGCTTGGCGGAGTGGCTAAAATGCTATATGTTTTTATCTTGCTAAGCGCCATATTTAGGCTTCTTGGTATCGGCGTGGCGCTCATGCTTAAGATGTGTGAATGCTGAGAAATTTCTTTTAATTGCTCTTTTTGTTTAACGCCAAATTTATGCTCTTCATCAACCACTATAAGCCCTAAATTTTCAGCCTTTACACCAAGAAGCGCATGCGTACCCACGCAAACTATGGGCTCATTTTCTTTTAGCGCTTTTTGTAAGCTTGCCTTTTCTTTAGCACTTGAGAAGCGATCCAGCCTAAAGACCTTTATGCCAAATTTGCTAAATCTTTGGCTTAGCGTCTTGTAGTGCTGCGAGCTAAGTAGTGTTGTTGGCACGAAGAAAAATGCACTAAAGTCTGATTTTATGCAGGTAAATATGGCATTCATCGCAACTTCGGTCTTACCAAAGCCAACATCCCCGCTAAGCAGCCTATCCATCACCTTGCCGCTTTTTAGCTCATCTTTTATATCATTTACCGCTTTTTGCTGATCACTCGTGTATGAAAAACCAGCGTCCTGGACGAAATTTAGATAAGAGATATCCTCTTTTTGTAAAATTTTGCCTGCGATTAGCTCCCTTTTTGCTGCCATCGCCACGATCTTTGAGGCGATCGCAAAGAGTTTTTCTCTAACCTTCTCTTTTATCTTGGCAAAATTTGCCTTGCCTAAGCGGTCCAGCACCGCCATAGAGCCATTTTGTGCGATGTAGCGATCGATTAGATTTAGATGCTCTACTGGCAAAAGAAGCTTGTCGTCATTTTGATAAGCAATGACCACAAATTCTTTCGTCGCACCCAAAACTTTGATCTTTTCAAGCCCCAAAAAACGGCCTATGCCATACTCTTCATGCACGACATAGTCATTTACTTTTAGCTCATCCACCACGAGGCTTGAGCGTTTAACTCGCCTTTTTTTCTCAAATTTATTTAGTGAAACGACTATCTTGTCGCTTGAAGTTATATTTACTACAAGGGGCGAAATTTCAAGCTTTACGTTGGCAAAGCCATCAAGCTCATAGCCCTTAAAAAGTCCCTCATTTCTTGAAAGAACGGTTATGCTTTTGCTCTTATTTAGCTCAAAAAAGTCAAAATTTAAAGTAACTTCTAGGTCCTTATAAACCTTTGGCTCAGGCAAAATTTCAATGCCCTTAAATTTCTCCTCAGCCGCATCATAAATTTCAAAATCGATCTTCTTAACCAGCTTTGAGTCAAATTCTTTTAAGTAGTCGCTAAAGCTATCTATCGCCCAAAATCCAAGAGAATTTAGATCGCTCACCAAGGCGTCGCTTTGCATATCCTCGATCTTTTGGCTAACTTTTTCAAACTCATCTTTGCTAAGATTTGCGATAAATGGCACGATCTCGGCTTCGCTTAGCTCATTTTTGTTGCTAATTTGCGTGGCGGTGTTGTAGTTTCTAATGCTCTCCACCTCATCGCCAAAGAGCAAAATCCTAACAGGATCATCCATATTTACGCCGTAAATGTCAATCACTTCGCCACGTATGCTAAACTCGCCAACGCTCTCAACGATATCGACGCACTCGTAGCCAAAGCGTATGAGCAAGTCGGCAAATTCGTTTAAATTTAGATTATCTTTTAGCTTGATCGTTGAGCTTTCTAGGTTTTTTTGCGTTGGGAGTGGGTTTAAAAGCGTGCTAAATGGGCTTATGATGATCTTTTTGCCATCAAATTTATAGTATTTGCTAAGGACTGATGAAATTTCAAAAAGCTCTTCGTTAAAGCTTCTTAGATCATCGCCCTTTTTAGCTCTAAAATCAGGTAGTTTAAAGGCGCTAAAGCCGGCAAAACTGGCCGCATCAGCGCAGAGCGCCGCCTCTTTATCATCTTCGCAGATGAGAATTTGTGGGGCGTGCGTTAAAAGATACTCATAGACCTTTGCTTGCATAGTACTCTTTTAAAAAGGCTTCGGCTAGGTGAAACGAGCCAAATGCTAGGTAAATTTTGCCGTTTTTTGCCTCTTTTATATCGTTCATATCGCTTGGCTCAAACTCTCTATGCGAAATTTCAAGCTCATTTAGTGCTTTGTTTATGAGCTCTCCGCCAAGCTCCCTGCCCTCGCAGTGGTAGTGATAAAGCAGCACGCCATCAATGACTGGCTTTAGAGCTGCCAAAACTGCCTTGAAATCTTTATCTAAAAATGAGTTATAAATTAGCGTTAGTTTTTTGCCGCTAAACTCTTCTTGGCTAAATTTCTTAGCCACAGCCTTTGCGCCAAGCTCGTTGTGACCGACATCAACGTATAAATTTAAATCGATCTTTTCACATCTACCACGAAGCGATAAAGCGCCAAGCTTTTTGATATCTATGCTGCTATCTAAAATTTTAGCCGCGGCGTAGGCTAGAGTTAAATTTGAGCGCAAAAACTCTGGTAGGTTAAATTTATCTGCATAGTTTGCGATCTCGTTTAAATTTTCTTTGGTTAAAATTTCTCTTGGAAAACTTAAAGTAGCACCTTTTTCGCTTGCGATCTCTTTTGCGATAGCGATACTTGCCTCGTTCATATCGTTACTCAAAACCGCTCTTGCGCCCATGGCTTCAAATTTGGTGCGTGAAATTTCTTCTATGCTATTTCCCAGTATCGCCGTGTGATCAAAGCCGATCGGAGTAAAGATGCTTAGCTCTTTTTCAAAGACATTTGTAGCATCCAGTACACCGCCCATGCCAGCCTCGCAGACAAAGTAGTCGCAACCCTCAAAAAGCACCGCAGAAAGCAGCGTCATATACTCAAAATAGCTCGTTTTTATCTTGTATTCGTCGCTTAAAAGAGCTTGTAAGCGCTCGTGAGCCACCTCTAAAATTTCATCGCTAGCGACCTCGCTATTTAGCCAAAATCGCTCGTTAAATTTAAATATATGTGGGCTTGTGTAGTGCCCTACTTTTGCCCCTTTTTGGCTTAAAATTTGTGCTAAAAAGCGGCCCGTGCTACCTTTGCCATTTGTGCCGATGATGTGGATTATCTTAAAAGGTTTTAGATGACCTTTGATCGTATCATAAGCCCTTATGATCCTGCCATAGTCGATCTCTTTGTAGTAAAGTGGCTTGCCGTCAAGAAATTTCGCTAGGCTCATTTTTCCTCGATTATCTTTGGCATGACTTGGTTTCTGCCGCCCTCTTTTGAGAGATAGAGCATCTTATCAGCGCCCTCAAGTGTCATCGTGTCACTTAAATTTGCACTTCTTGTCGCCACACCAGAGCTAATGGTAACTTTGATGCGCTCATTTTTATAGATAAATTTAAAATTTTCTATCATACTTCTTAGCTTCTCGCCAAATCTAACTCCATCTTTTAGGCTCGTGCTTGGCAGTAAAATAACAAATTCCTCGCCGCCATATCTACCGACAAAATCAACCTTTCTAGCATTTTTCTTAAGCACTTGAGCCACGGCTGAAAGGATCACATCGCCAGCTTCGTGGCCGTAGGTGTCATTTATCTTTTTAAAGAAGTCGATATCAACAAAGCAGATCGAATAGTCCGTGCCGTAGCGCTTATAGGCTTCTTCGATACGCTGAATTTCACTCATCAAAGCTCTTTTTGTGGCCACTTTTGTTAAAAAGTCCTCTTTGCTCTCAAGCTTAGCAGCTTCAAGCTCTTTTTCTAGGCTTGTGACCCTGTTTTGAAGCTCAGAAATAGTCGCTTGCTTGCTGTTCATCTCAAGGCCAAGCTCCTTACTCTCGATCTCCAAAGCACTAGCGATCTCAATGAGCATGTTTTTTACATGATCTATGCTATTTTCATTTAAATTTACCTTTTTAAGGTCGTTTTTGATGCTTTGCGCCTTAGCCGAGCTACTTTTTGAGCTAGCTGCGATGTCAGAAATTCTATCGCCTATGTTTTGCAAGATGTTATTTATCGAGCCCACTTTTTCGATGATCTCGCTTCTATCCTCTTCGATCCTGCGATCGACAAAGGTTTTTATCTTCTCTTGAAATTCTTTACTATTTAGACTTTGTGGATTTTGTTTTAAAACGCTTCTAATGATGCTAAGCTCTTCGCCAAGCTCTTTTGTGATAGAAGGCTCAAGGGCAAAATTTAAAAGCTCAACTAAAGCGTTTTCTTCGCCGCTCTCATTTTTTTGAGAGAGAAATTTCTCAAGCTCAGCGCTCATAGTCTTTAGATCGTCAAAGTCTCTCACACCATAATATTTCAAAAAGTCCAAAAATTCAGTGTCGTAAGAGCTTACAAAGTCAAACCATTTAAGGCACATCTCTTCAAGATTTTTCTCATCATATCTTCTAGCAAGTAGCTGCATGCCCTGTTCCGCTAGAGCTTTTGCGTCTTTGTTATGAAGCATAGAGATGGCTTGAAGGATTCTTCTTGCAAAGGCGTTTAGTGACTTTAACTTTTTATCATCGACCACTTGGGTTGCGCCATTTTTAGCACCATGAGAGAGCCTAGCGGTCATAAAAGCTACAAACTCATCAACCGTTTTTATATGAAGACTTATAGCTTGCGCCTTGTAGTCATCAGCGAGCCTTGAGATATATTTTTCTATCTTTTTGCTCTCTTCGGTTGTAAAGCCATATTTTTTAGAAATTTCATTATAAACTTCGGTGTAATTTTCTGGCGTTAGCATCAAATGGCGATCTTTTATCTCGCTTAAGGCTTCCTTGACTATTTGACTAACGGTTACTGCTGCCATTTTTATATCCTTTTACAGCTAAATTTGCGATGTACTCATCAAACGCCTCTTTTGAGGCCTCTTTTATAGCTTCATACTTTTGAGTATCACTAATAACACTATCTGCATATCTTACGCTCTTTTGACGTCTTGCCACACTAAAATCATACTCGCCAGTAGCAGGTATATCTATGACACGACCGTCTTTAAATTTGGTTTTATAATTTAGAGTTAAAAGAGCTTTATAAGATGTGATATAGCCATATTCATCATAGATTATCGCTTCATAGGTTAAATTTTGCACTGAGACAATTATCGAAGTATCAGCGCTATCTTTGCTTGATAGTGATTTATGCAGCCTTGCGACCATGCCCTCTTTTACTGCATCTTTTATCCAGACACTATTTTTTGGCTCTTCTTTGCTGATGATAACATCAACATAAACTCTATCTCCAACCAAATCCTGCGAGATCTTTGAAACTGGTTTATAGCCACATCCGCAGATAAATATAGCAATAAAAAACGCTAAAAAATATCTCAAAATTTATCCTTTAATGACAAAATTTACTAATTTGCCTTTTATATAAATCTCTTTTAAAATTTCTTTTCCTTCAAGCCACTTAGCTACGTTTTGCTTAGCTTGTTTTAAAATTTCACTCTCACTTTCGCTCGCTGCCACTTCAAACTCAGCCCTTTTTTTGCCATTAACTGTAACTGCAAGAGCGATGCTATCTTTTACAAAGACCTCTTCTTTTACAGCTATCTTTGTGAAATTTTTTCTGCCAAAAAGCTCTTCGCTAAGCTCATTTGCTATATGCGGCACGATAGGCTCTAGTAAATTTAAGATGATGAAAAAGCCCTCAGCATTTACGTCGTCATTATCCTGCGCATTTATAGCGTTTAGTGCCTCCATACAAGCAGCGATTAAAGTGTTAAAAGCAAATGTATCGCCAAAAACCTCAGTTGATTTTTTAAGCGCTTCATAAATTTTAAGCCTTGCAAATTTTTCATCTTTATTTAAGCTTTCGTGATCTATCTCAGGCAGCTTGTCTATCTTTTTGATAGTTTGTGCCTTCTCCCAAAGCCTATTTAAAAACCTAAATGCGCCCTCAACTGCGCTGTCGTTCCACTCAAGCTCTTTTTGAGGAGGAGCAGCAAAAAGGATAAAAAGCCTTGCCGTATCGGCGCCGTATCTATTTATGATATCATCAGGATCTACGACATTGCCCTTGCTTTTACTCATCTTTTTGCCATCTTTTAAGACCATGCCTTGAGTTAGTAAATTTTCAAACGGCTCATCATCTCTTAGATAGCCAAGGTCTCTTAAGACCTTTTGGAAAAATCTAGCGTATAAAAGGTGTAATATCGCATGCTCGATACCGCCGATGTACTGATCTACATTCATCCAATAATTCACGCTCTTTTCATCAAGTGCTTTTTGCTCCCACGTCTTCTCATCGCTTGCAAATCTAGCAAAATACCAGCTGCTCTCCACAAATGTATCCATCGTATCAGTCTCTCTGATCGCGTCTTTGCCGCATTTTGGACACTTTGTAAATTTCCAAGTTGGATGTTTATCAAGTGGGTTGCCCTCGCCTGTGATCTCGACATCTTCAGGCAGTGCGATAGGTAAATTTTCGTCTTTTTCAGGCACTACGCCGCAGCATTTGCAGTGCACGACAGGTATTGGCGCACCCCAGTATCTTTGGCGAGAGATTCCCCAGTCTCTTAGTTTGTAGTTTGTGATCCTTTTGCCAAGGCCATCTTTTTCAAATTTCTCTATTATAAAGCTTTTGGCATCCTCTGAGCTAAGGCCGTTTATAAGCTCAGAATTTATAGAAATACCATACTCCGAATATGCCTTAGAGTCGTCACTCTCACCCTCAAGCGGCTTTACGACTGGTTTTATAGGTAGATTAAATTTGCTTGCAAACTCGAAGTCTCTTTGGTCATGTGCAGGAACAGCCATGATGGCGCCACTGCCATAGTCAGCTAGGATGAAATTTGCAACCCAAACTGGGATCTTTTCATTTGTGAGTGGATGAACGACGTAAATTCCTAAAAATTCTCCGTCTTTATCGCTTGCCTGACGCTCTCTTGGGCTTTGATTAAGTATTGCTTTTATCTTTGCCTTCTTGCTTTCATCAAATTTATCACTTTCAAGAAGCGTTTTTACGATAGGATGCTCTGGCGCAAGAGCTGTGTAGCTAACGCCATAAATCGTATCAGGTCTTGTCGTAAATACCTCAAAGCCATCAAATTTACCGCCCAAAGTCTCTTTTGAAGCCTCATCAAGGCTAAATTTAAACTCCAAGCCATAGCTTCTACCGATCCAGTTTTCTTGCATTGTGATGACTTGATTTGGCCATTTGCCCTCAAGAAGCTTTAGATCTTCAAGTAGCTCGCTAGCGTATTTTGTGATGTTGAAGTAGTATCCTGGAAGCTCTTTTTGCACAACATCATTACCGCATCTCCAGCATTTACCGTCTTCAACCTGCTCGTTTGCAAGCACAGTTTGATCGTATTCACACCAGTTTACGATGGCATTTTTTCTATAAACAAGCCCTTTTTCAAACATCTTTATAAAAAAGCTTTGCTCCCACTTTGTGTAAAGCGGGTCAGATGTGGCTAAAATTCTCTTTTTAGAGAATGAAAAGCCAAGGCTTGCAAGCTCCTTTTTCATATAGTCGATATTTTCATAAGTCCAAATTTTAGGGTGAATTTTATGTTTTATGGCTGCGTTTTCAGCTGGCATACCAAAGCTATCAAATCCGATAGGATGAAGCACGTTAAAACCACTTTTTCTATATGATCTAGCCAGAGCATCGCCGATAGAGTAGTTTCTCACATGCCCCATGTGTATGCGTCCGCTTGGATATGGAAACATACTTAGGATATATTTTTTTGGCAAGCTTAGATCGTCTTTTGGCTCAAATTCCTCATTTTTATCCCAAATTTCTTGCCACTTTTTTTCTATCTTTAAAGGCTCATATTTTCTCTTTTCAGCCATTTTTTCTCCTAAAATTCTTCTTGTGATTTGCTTGATTCTATTAGTACCAAGGCTAGTGAAAATATATTTGCAATGACTGCGCCAATAGCTAATGAATAGCTAAGCGTTGCATTTTCAGATACTTGCAAAATAACAAAAGCTGGTATAAGGTGCAAATCAGCAACCAGCGAGCTAGCAAAAAGCTCAGCTGAAAGTAAATTTTTAACACCGATCTTAAGTAAAGTTGAAACCAAATTTATACTAGCTGCCACAAAAAGGGCGATCTCATTTTTATCATATAAAAACTCCGCCGTAGTCGTAAGACTCATCAGCGCAAAAAATATGTAGATAACTTTTCCCCAGTTCATTATCCCTCCTTACACAACGCCTTTTTCAAACATAGCACGCTCTTTATCACGCTCTTTTTTGATCCTTTGCTTCTCAGCCTCTCTAGCTCTAAAATGCTCGATGCTAAATTTAAACCAGATAAGAAATGGTGATGAGATGTAGATCGAGCTGATCGTTCCTATAACGATACCAACGATAAGGATAAATGAAAATCCATGTATCATATCTCCACCAAATAAAAATAACACAACAACAGTCATCATCGTAGTGGCTGAAGTTAGGATAGTTCTTGAAAGTGTGGCTGAGACTGACTCATTGATAACGCCCTCGATATCAGTTCTCTTGCTCTCTTTGATGCCTTCTCTGATCCTGTCAAAAATGATAATCGTATCGTTTAGCGAGTAGCCAAGCACCGTTAAAACAGCAGCTAGTGTGTCTAAATTTACATCAATATCAAATAGCGAAATAGCGCCAACAGTTATGACTATATCGTGAATTTCAGTTGCGATCGCAGCTAGCGCAAATCTCCACTCAAATCTAAATGTGATATAAAGAAGCACGCCAATTAGTGAAATTCCAAGAGCCATCAAGCCCTTTTGCCTAAGCTCG
This sequence comes from Campylobacter concisus, assembly GCF_902460675.1. GTDB lineage: Bacteria > Campylobacterota > Campylobacteria > Campylobacterales > Campylobacteraceae > Campylobacter_A > Campylobacter_A concisus_AJ. The sequence continues at coordinate 1,453,118 of NZ_CABPUQ010000001.1, forward strand.
TCACCAACCTTTGGACCAACGATATCAACACGTCTTACTTCAAAATTTCCAGTATCTTTTAAAATTTGCTTTATCTCAGTGCCGATGTCACCAGTTAAATTTGAGCTTGATCCAGAAAATCTAATAACAGCCTCATCTTCGCTTCCAAACTCAGTAACAGAGGCGTTTTTAAGCACTTCATTTGTGCCAAAAGCGTCGCGGATTTTATCAAGTGGCGCTTTGGTGTCGTATTTTAGCTGTATAAGCGTGCCACCAGAGAAGTCGATGCCGTAGTTTAGACCCTTTGTTGCTAGCAAAAAGATCGAACCAACAAATAAAAATATAGAAAGTGCTAATGAAGCAAATCTAAACCGCATAAAATCATAAACTTTTGCCTTAGTAAAAATTTGCATCCCTAGCTCCTTTTATAACCAAACCAAAGTCTGGTATTTCCGCTTTTTTCTATCTTGTCCATGACTGCATCAAACATGCCATGTGTGCCTAAAATAGCTGTTAGCATCGAAGCCATGATTCCTATCGCCATAGTTACTGCAAAGCCCTTAACCGGACCCGTACCATAAGCATAAAGCACAGCAACCGTGATGATAGTAGTTAAGTTTGAGTCGATGATCGCACTCATAGCGTGCTCGTAGCCCTTTTGAACGGCTGTTCTTATCGCCACGCCTTCACGTAAAAGCTCACGGATACGTTCGTTTATGATGACGTTTGCATCGACAGCCATACCGATAGTTAGCACGATACCAGCCATACCTGGAAGCGTTAGTGTCGCTCCAAAAAGCGCCATGACAGCAACCAATATAACGACGTCTGCAACTAGTGCGATATTTGCAAAAATTCCAGAAATTCCATAATAAACTAGCATAAATAGCACGACTAAAATAGATCCAGCAGCAAGAGCAACCATGCTTTGATTGATGCTTTCTTGGCCTAAAGATGGCCCAACGCTTCTTTTTTCTAGCATCTTCACAGGTGCTAAAAGTGCGCCACTTCTAAGTGCGATCGCTACGTCGTGAGCTTCATCAAGGGTAAAACCACCGCTGATCTGGCCGCTACCGCCACCTATTCTTTCGTTTATAACTGGAGCTGAATAGACCTTGCCGTCAAGCACGATAGCAAGCCTTTTACCCACATTTGCGCCAGTAAAATCACCAAAAATTCTAGCGCCTTCTGAATTTAGTGTAAAATTTATGATCGGTAGGTTATTTTGCTGAGAAAATGCAACCTTTGCATCAGTTAGCATCGAGCCATCAAGCACTGGGATATTTTTAACGACGTATTTTACGCGGTCATTTTTAGCATCTTTAAAGATCACATCACCATAGCTTTCAGCCTCAGCCTCGCTCATCGTATTTGCCTGATCTTGTCTTTTGTCATCAACTGCCATAAGCTGCAAGTGAGCAGCCTTTGCGATAAGATCTCTCGCTCTTTGCTCATCCTCTTCAGTCTTTATGCCAGGAAGTTCGACTAGGATATTGTCTTTACCTTGTCTAGCGACTGTTGGCTCAGCTAGACCAAACTGATCAAGTCTGTTTCTAATGGTCTCAACAGCTTGAGAGATCGCATACTCGATCGTATCAAGCCTCTCTTGCTCTGTTAGAGTGATGTGATAGTTTAGACCATCTTTTTTGATATCAAGCCCTTTTATCTCAGCAAGTGCCTTATCAACTTTTGGAGCCTCGTCACTATCAAGCAGCGCAAAATCAACACTATCTTCTTTTATCTTAAATTTATCAATAAGCACATCTTCTTTTTTAGCATAATAATTTATGCTTCCAGCGATTGACTTGATCTTAGAGTGGATGGCTTCGTTAGTTTCAACACCAAGAAGCATATGAAGACCGCCTTGAAGGTCGAGTCCTAATGAAATTTTAGCTCCACTTTGAGTCTGAAAAAAAGATGGCACCGAAAAGCCAAAACCAAAAATCAAGGCTAATATTAAGATAATCAGCCTATATGTAACTCTTGCGTTACGCATTATTTATCTTCGATCTTTTTAGCTACAAACTCGCGTGCTATACGAACGATTACATCATCGTTAAGTTTAACTTTGATAAAATCATTTTCGGCTTTAATCACTTCGCATATAAGTCCGCCATTAGTTACTATCTTATCGCCTTTGTCAAGAGCTGCAAGCATTGCTGCGTGGGCTTTTTGTTGTTTTTGTTGAGGTCTGATAACCAAAAAGTAAAATATGGCGAAAAGCACAACAAGAGGTAGTAATGATGTTAAAAAATCAGCGTTTTGCATGGATTTCCTTATTTGTAAGATTTTTAAACGGACATTTTAGCACTAAAATTATAATAAAAGCCTTTGTCGGTGCTTTTTTGCTTTCTAATTTCATTTTTTTAGCTATGGCTGAAAATCAAATTTTAAATTTCATCTCACCTTTTCTTACGCTAGCTGGAATTTTCATCATCATAAATTTAAGCAGAGCTGGCTTTTTTGCAGCTGGCTTTTTCACTGGAATTTTGTGGTTTTACTGGATTGGCTTTAGTTTTATCTACTACGAACTAGTCTGGCTTATACCATTTGTCATCCTCTTTGTAGCCCTTGTTTATGGACTTTTATTTTGGATAGCCTCTTTTCCAAGCTTTGTGGCGCTAAGAGCCGTTTTGCTATTTTTAATAAGCTACGTGCACCCATTTGGCTTTAACTGGTTTAACCTTGAAGCAACGCTTGTTTTAGGCGCTTTTGAGCCAAATACTAGAGGGCTTATATTTATATTTTTAGCAGCCATTTCTTTGAGTTTAAAAGGTAAAATTTTAAAATTTATCCTATCTTTTATCTGCCTGATCGCCGCCTTGCAGTTCAAAAGTAGCGATGCAAGGACTCTGCCATTTGACGTGGAGCTAGTAAATACTAATGTCGCTCAAAGGGTGCGCTGGGATAAAAGCTTGCGCATGAAATTTACAAATGAAAATTTAGACCTGATAAGCAGCGCCATAGCCGAGCAAAAACGCCTTATCGTGCTGCCTGAGAGCGCATTTCCATTATTTATGACAAATGAGCCACTGCTTGTTGATGAGTTAAAAGAGCTTTCAAAAAAGATAACCATCGTAGCTGGCGCACTTGCTTATGAAAATAAGCAAATTTATAACTCTGCATTTTTGTTTCAAGGTGGCACTCTTAGACGAATGGATAAGAAATTTTTAGTGCCATTTGGAGAAGAAATTCCTTTGCCAAATTTTATGCAAGATGCGGTAAATAAGCTTTTTTTTGGCGGAGCTAGTGACTTTAAAAAGGCTGAAAATTTTAGTGACTATGAGATAGACGGGGTTAAAATCAGAAATGCTATCTGCTACGAGGCAACAAGAGAGGAGCTTTATAAGGGTGAATTTGACGTGGTCGTGGCTATCACAAACAACGGCTGGTTTGTACCAAGTAGCGAACCTGTGCTTCAAAGAGTGCTTATAAAACACCTTGCTACAAAGTATAATAAAGCGGTCTATCACAGCGTAAATGGTTCAAAAAGTGAGATCATAAAGCCTAAAAAAGCGTTTTGGGATGAGTTTTAAAAGAAATTTTAAAGTGGCTTTTAGATAAAGCCACTTTTTTGATTATTTTTTTAGTAAAGCCTTGAAAGTATCAACCGCATCAAGCTTTTCCCAAGGGTATTTTGCATTTCCCACTTGACCTTTTGCAGCTACTTTTGCATATAAAAATGTCTCTTTACTTGGTTTATCAAGACCAAATTTATTTGTTATCCAGCGAGGTGTTAGAGAAAAATGCTCGCTTACAAAATTTGAAAGCATATCGTCATTTACGCCGTTTGCGTGAGTTCCCATAGTATCAACGCTAACTGAAGTTGGCTTTGCAACGCCTATTGCATAGCTTATCTGAACGATACATTTTTTAGCAAGGCCAGCAGCGACTATGTTTTTAGCTATCCAGCGCGCTGCGTAAAGTCCGCTACGATCAACCTTTGTGTAGTCCTTACTTGACTGGGCACCACCGCCTATCGGGCTATATCCACCAAAGCTATCAACGATTAGTTTTCTGCCTGTTAGGCCGCTATCGTGAAGTGAGCTGTGATTTACATATCTACCTGTTGGGTTTATATAAATGATCGTTTTTTCTTTATTATATAGCTCTTTTGGAAGGCCAGTTTCGTCTATTAAATTTTGAATTAGTGCGCGAAGCTCTTCTATCTTCATGCTCTCTACGCAAGGTGCAGAGACGACGATAGTGTGGATGCTTTGAGGTTTGCAGTTTTCAAAGTTATCTTTGCTGCCGTAATCAATCGTAACTTGTGTTTTTATATCAACACCAAGCTTATCAGGGTTTGCTTTGGCAAATTTATAGACTTTTTCACAAAGCATTCTTGCATAAGTTATAGCTGCTGGCATAAATTCTTTCGCTTCGCAGCTCGCAAAGCCAAACATGATGCCTTGATCACCTGCTCCGATCTCGCCATCACTTTGATCAACGCCTTGATTTATATCTGGACTTTGTTGATTTAAGCAGACTTTGACCTCGATATCATCTGGGTGCAAGCACTGCTCTTTTGTAAAGTTGCTCTTTCCGTCATATCCAATATGTGCAAGAGCATCTTTTACGATCTTTTCGTAGTCTTTATAAGAGAGTTTTACCTTTGAGTTTATCTCTCCGCCTATTACTATGTTTTTTCCAGCGACAAAAACTTCGCTTGCAACGCGTCCATTTGGATCTTGCGTTAAGATAGTATCAACAATGCTATCAGCGATAATATCAGCGCATTTATCTGGATGACCTGGACTTACAACTTCAGAAGTAAATAGATACATTTTAGTCCTTTTCCTTGGTTAAATTTTCGTGCAATTGTAACAAATCTATATAAAAAGCCAATTAATCTTTTTAAATTTCTTTATATTTAAAAATCATTTAGCTAGAATCAACAAAAAACTAATTTATTAAGGTGTCAAATGAATATGTTTAAAAACATTGCAAGAAGATACGCCGACGGAAATTTGATCGTTCAAATTTTAGTTGGTATCGTCCTAGGTGCCCTAGTTGGCTTTTACACACACTATCAGGCAGCCCCTTACAACCAAATCTCAGCTAAAATTCAAACCATTCAAAAAGAGAGTGGCTTAAGCGTAGATGAAGTTATAAAAACTCGTCTTAGCCAAGATGAAGCAAAACAGCTTGATGAAGCCAAAGAAAAGGCTAGTTCGGCTGATTCTATCGCTGCTTCGGCTTCAGTTTTAGGAGATTTGTTTAAAGGCGCTCTAAAAGCGATCGCGCCTATTCTTGTATTTGTTTTAGTTGCAACCTCTATCATTTTAAAGGATTTTGGTCATACAAAAGGTATGCAAAAAATCATCACACTCTACCTTGTTGGCACCTTTTTAGCAGCTGTTGTAGCAGTCATTGCTAGCTTTTTATTTCCTATCGAGATACCACTAAAAGGTCTGCAAAGCGCTGATATGTCTGCCCCACAAGGCATCACAAACGTGCTAAAAGACCTTATCTATAAAATGGTCGAAAATCCGATAACCGCCCTAGCAAACGGCAACTATATAGGCATCATCACTTGGGCGATAGGTGGTGGTATCGCTATGAGATATGCTACACCTGAGACCAAAAAGGTATTTAAAGATATAAGCGACGGCGTAACTCATATCGTTAAATTTATCATTAGACTAGCTCCATTTGGCATATTTGGCATGGTTGCTATTAGCATTCATGACACTGGATTTGAGGCACTGGCAGGATATCTCAAACTAATCTTAGTTCTTGTTGGTGCTATGCTTGTAGTAGCATTTATCGTCTATCCAGCGATGGTTTTTGCACTAACTAGGAAAAATCCTTATCCACTTGTGATGATCTGCCTAAAAGAGAGCGCGATCTCAGCGTTTTTTACAAGAAGCTCGGCTGCAAACATCCCTGTAAATATGGCGCTTTGCAAAAAGCTTGGACTAAAAGAGGAGCTCTACTCGATCTCTATCCCACTTGGAGCTACTATAAACATGGGTGGTGCAGCAGTTACCATTAGCATCCTAGCGCTTACTGCGGTAAATTCTATCCCATCTATCACGGTTACATTTGGCGATGCACTACTTCTATGCTTCATCTCAGCCCTTGGCGCATGCGGCGCTTCAGGCGTGGCTGGCGGCTCACTACTTCTAGTGCCATTAGCGTGCGGACTTTTTGGCATCGGCAATGACATCGCTATGCAGTTTGTCACAGTTGGCTTTACGATAGGCGTCATCCAAGACTCAGTTGAAACTGCGCTAAATAGCTCATCAGACGTGCTTTTTACAGCCGTGGCATCAGAGACTTCAAACTAACCTTCATAAAATTTCAGCTAAATTTTGGCTGAAATTTTACTTTTATCCATTTTTTTGTAAAATGTCCCAAAAATTTAAAGGATAAATATGCAAATTTGGGATCTAAAAGCACTTTTTGCAAACGAAAAAGAGTGCGAGCAAAACGCACTAAATTTACAAAAAGAGTGCGAAAAATTTAAAGATAAATACCTTGAAAATTATGAAAATTTAAAAACAGACCAGTTTTTAAAGGCATTTGGCGAATATGAAAGTTTGATAGCTAAAATTTCAAAAGTAATGACCTATGCTTTTTTAAATTTTGCCAAAGATACAAGCAGGGGCGCATTTTACGCGAAAATCGATGATATAGCGACAAAAGCAAATGAAAATTTGATATTTTTTGAGATTAAATTTAATGAGTTTAGCCCTAAAAAACAAGAAGAGATCATAAAAAGCTCTAAAAAATACGGCTATTATCTAAGCAATCTCGCCAAAGCAAAACCGCACCAACTTAGCGTTGCCGAAGAGAGAGTACTACTTCGCACGGCAAGCACCGGAGCAGAGGGCTTTTCAAGGCTTTTTGATGAGAGCATGAGCAAGATGAGGTTTAAATTTAAAGGCGAGCTTTTAAATGAAGAAGAGATTTTAGCCAAGCTTCATGAGAGCGACCAAAGCGTGCGAAAACTAGCCGCCAAAAGCCTTTCAAGCGAGCTTAGCAAGCACCAGCACCTTCTTGGCTACATATATAATATGATAAAAACTGATCTAAAAACGAGCTGCGAGCTGCGAAATTTCAAGCTTCCTGAAGAGCCAAGACACCTTGAAAATCAAATCACTAAAAAAAGCGTTGATTCGCTAATTGCCGTAACGGAGAAAAATTTTGATTTAGTTGCTAAATTTTACGAGCGAAAAAGAGAAATTTTAGGCCTTAAAAAGCTTTATGACTACGATAGATACGCGCCTCTTAGCAGTGAGGGCGAGTATAAATTTGATGAGTGCAAAAAGATAGTTTTAAAGGCGTTTGGGACATTTTCACCTAAATTTGGCGATATAGCCAAAAGCGCCTTTAATGACGGCTGGATCGACGTTTATCCAGCGCCAAACAAGCGAGGTGGCGCATTTTCTCACTCAGGATCAAGCGACACGCACCCTTATGTTTTGCTAAATCACACAAATCAGCGAAGAGACCTTTTCACGCTTGCTCACGAGCTTGGTCACGCTGTGCATCAAAAGCTCTCATATAGCGTAAGTTACCTAAACTCAGACACTCCGCTAACCACGGCTGAGACGGCTTCAGTCTTTTGCGAGATGCTAGTTTTTGACCACGTAAAAGAAAACCTTAGCAAAAAAGAGAAAATTTCACTGCTTGCTGGCAAGATCGAGGATATATTTGCCACGCTTTACCGCCAGATAAATTTCACCACCTTTGAAAGGGCTGTGCATGCACACGAGGGCGAGATCAGCCTAGATGAGCTAAATAAAATTTGGCTAAAAGAGAGCAAAAAGATGTTTAGCAAAAGCGTCACGCTAAATGACTACTATAAAATTTGGTGGAGCTACATCCCGCACTTCATCCACACGCCATTTTACTGCTATGCCTACTCTTACGCGCAGCTTCTTGTGCTTGCACTTTTTGGGCTTTACAAAAGCGGTAAATGCAAAAATTTTGTGCAAATTTACACCGAGTTTTTGAGCCTTGGTGGGAGCCTTAGCCCAAGGGAGCTTGTGGGTAAATTTGGCTTTGATATAGATGATAAAAATTTCTGGCAGATCGGCATAAACGAGGTTAAAAAGCTAGTAGATGAGTTTTTAGAAATTTCAAAGGATTAAGATGTTAGACGAAATTTTAGACGATGAGAAATTTGCACTTTTGATGAAGATGCACGTCTATGAGTGCATTGATTTTTTGCTTGAAAAGGGGGTAAATTTCTCAGTTATGGCAAATTTACCGCTGGTTAGCTTTGAGCCTAGCTTGCCAGATGAGATAAGTAGGAGCTTTAGTATGCCAGTCATTATGTTCTCACTTGGTGGCTACACGCTTGAGAGTACCATGCTAACGCAAGATGAGCTTAGCTTTGAGGCTGGCTTTGGTAGTGAAAATTTCGCCTCAGTGGTCTCTTTTCCACTTGGAGCGGTGGTTCAAATTTTGGTTGAAAATAGCCCGATCCTTGTAAATTTCTCTATCTACAAGCCAAAAGAGAAGCAAGTCGATCACGCTAAAAAATCAGCCTCAGTCTTTTTGCAAAACCCAAAAAATAAAGATATATTTAAGAAAAAATAGTAATTTTAAGCATTTTTGGCTAAAATCAAAAGAAAATTTAAAAAGCGAAAAATGGAAAATTTACTATCAAATTTAAACGAAGCCCAGCGCGAAGCAGCCACTCACATAGACGGTGCGATGCTCATACTTGCAGGCGCTGGCAGCGGCAAGACAAAGACGATCACGACTAGACTTGCCTATCTCATCGGCGAGGTCGGCATAGACGCGGCAAACACGCTAACTCTTACTTTTACAAACAAAGCCGCCAACGAGATGCGCAGCAGAGCCATGGCGATGCTGAGTCAAAGCGGCAAAAACTACTCGCCGCTACTTTGCACATTTCACAAATTTGGACTTTTATTTTTAAAGCTCTACATAGAAAAACTTGGCAGAAAAAACAACTTCGTCATCATCGACACAGACGATAAAAAGCGCATCATCAAAAGCTTTGAAAGTCCGGTCGCCACGGCGATACTCTCAAGTGAAATTTCAAACTATAAAAACTCGCTTTTAAGCGTAGAAGAGGTCTATAAAAACGCAAATTTCTCCTCTTTTGACAAGAGCAAAGACAACTTTTACAAGCAAGCAGCGCAAATTTATGAAAAATACGAGGACTATTTAAAGGCAAACAACCTCGTTGATTTTGATGACTTGCTAGGTCTTACATATAAAATTTTAGACGAAAACGAAGAGCTAGCCAAAGATATCTCAAACCGCTACAAATACATAATGGTCGATGAGTATCAAGACACGAACGATCTTCAGTATAAACTGCTAAAAAAACTCTGTCTATGCCACGAAAACATCTGCGTGGTGGGCGATGATGACCAGAGTATTTATGGCTGGCGCGGTGCGAAGATCGATAATATCTTAAATTTCAAAGACCAGTTTAGCAACGTAAAGATTATCAGACTTGAACATAACTACCGCTCGAGTGAAGCGATACTAAAGGCTGCAAACGAACTGATAGATCATAACCGCAACCGCCTTGGCAAGAAGCTTGTAGGCACAAAGGGCGAAGGCGAGGCTGTAAATTTGATAGAGAGTTTTGATGAAAATTTAGAGGCTGGCAAGATAGCAAAAAATATAAAAGAGCTTTTAAGCAAAGGCGTGCAAGCCAAAGATATCGCTATCTTATACCGCATAAACGCACTTTCTCGCTCGCTTGAAGATGGACTAAACAAAGAGCAGATCGCCTATAAAATGGTTGGTGGCGTAAAATTTTATGAAAGAGCCGAGATCAAAGATATCATAAGCTACCTAAGGCTGATAAACAATCCAAACGATGACTTTTCAATAAGACGTATCATTAATCGCCCAAAGCGAGGGCTAGGCAAAGTAAGCCTTGATAAGCTCGAAAAAATAGCCTTTGAGGGTAAAATTTCCATTTTTGAAGCAATCTCAAACATATCTGATAACGACGAAGCCTTTAGTAAAAAGGTAAAATCAGCCCTTCTTGAGTTTGCAAACAACCTAAAAGAGCTTCAAGAAAGCAGCTCGGTTTTTGACCTCATAGATAAATTTGAAGCTAAATTTGGCGTGAAAAAATACTACGAGAGCTTGCCAGATGGTGCTGAGAGAGCAGCGAACATCGACGAGTTTTACGCTGTTTTAAAAGATCAGATCAAGCAAAATCCAAGCTTTGATCTGGAGGAGTTTTTAAACGAGATCACGCTAACAAGCGAGCAAGACGGCATCAGCGACGAGGCTATTAGTATCATGAGCGTGCATGCGAGCAAGGGGCTTGAGTTTGAGCACCTTTTTGTGATCGGCCTTGAAGAGGGATTTTTCCCGCTCATTGGCGATGGTAGCGACATCGAAGAGGAGCGCAGGCTCGCTTATGTAGCGATAACAAGAGCCAAAAGGACACTTAGTCTAAGCTTTGCAAATTCGCGCTTTTACAAAGGTCAGCGTACAAGGTTAAATAAGAGTAGATTTTTAAGCGAGAGCGGTATCACGCATGGCTCACTAGTTATAGAACAGAGCAATGAATTTAAAAAAGGCGACCTTGTTAAACATAAAATTTTTGGTATCGGCAGGGTGAGCGCGGTTAGCAAGATCAAAAAAGAGTTTAAACTGACTATAAATTTTGGTGGCAATGTAAGAGAGATCATGTCAAGCTTCGTGGAAAAGGCCGTATGAACGCCATTTTCGTGGCAAACAAGCCTGCTGGCATGAGCTCAAACCACTTTTTAGGACGACTAAAGAGAAAATATGGCGTTAAAAAAGCTGGATTTTCAGGTACGCTTGATCCATTTGCGAGTGGCTGTCTGATAGTCGCTTTTGGCTCGTATACGAAATTTTTTAGATTTTTAGACAAAAGCCCAAAGGTCTATGAGGCGACGATCTGGCTTGGAGCTAGCAGTCCTAGCATGGATAATGAAAATATCACTGAAATTTCAAATGTAAAAGAGCTAAATTTAGAAAAACTTGAAGCCATAAGAGGCGAGCTAATGGGCAAGATAAGCTATATCCCGCCAAAATTTAGCGCCAAACATATAAATGGCACAAGAGCTTACAAACTAGCAAGAAGCGGCGAAGAATTTGAGCTAAAGCCAGAGACAATGGAAATTTACGAGAGTGAAATTTTGAATTATTCACACCCTTTTTTGACACTTCGTTTAAGTGTAAGTGAGGGGAGTTACATCCGCTCTTATGCAGAAATTTTTGGGCAAAAAGTTGGTTATAATGTAACTTTAAGCTCATTAAAGAGGGTAAGCGAGGGTAAATTTCGCTATGAAAATGAAAAATTTTTAAATATTTGCAATTTTTTAAATATTGAGCAAAACACGTATTTTGGGGATATTAATAACATACTTGATGGCAAGAAATTAAAAATTAACGATTTTGAAACACAAACACAAGGAATTTATTTGCTAAATTATGATAAATTTATGAGCGTAATCCAAATCATGGATGATACTATAAATTACACTTTAAACAAGGTAGAAAAATGTTAATCTTAGCAAGAAAAGAAAACGAAGAAATTTTACTAGGTAACGACATAAAAGTCGTCGTAGTAAGTATCTCAAAAAGCACCGTTAAGCTTGGTATCGAGGCCCCGCGTAACACAATGATACTAAGAAGCGAGCTGGCAAACGATATCAAAAACGAAAATATCCACGCCACTAAAAAAGCAAGTGAAGCCGATATCCACGAGCTTGCGAAAAAAATCGAGAAATGAAAAGCTTTGCAAAGATCAACGTATTTTTAAAGGTAGTTGGCACCAGAGGCAACTACCACGAAATTTTGTCACGTTTTGTTCTTTGCGAGCAGCTTTTTGATGAAATTTATTTTGAGAGGTCAAATTCTTTTGCTATCGAATGCGACAACAAAGAGATAAAAGATAACATCATACAAAAAGCGATAAATGAGCTAAAAAGAGCTGGCTTTTCAAATGAGCTAGATGAGTTTTTTAGCTCTCACAAAATCATCATCAACAAACAAATCCCAATAGGTGCTGGTCTAGGAGGAGGCAGTTCAAACGCCGCCACCTTTTTACTAATGGTAAATGACGAGCTAAATTTACATATAAAACGCGAAAATTTGATGCAAATAGCCTCCAAAATCGGCGCAGACGTAGCCTTTTTTGTAAGTGGCTACAAGGCAGCAAATGTAAGCGGCATAGGCGAGATCATAGAAGAATTTGACGATGAAGTGCCAAATTTAAATATTTTCACGCCAAATGTTTTTTGCTCCACACCGATGGTTTATCAAGAATTTAGAAGCAATTTCTTACAATACATAGACGTTAATACTGCAAAAAAGATGCAAAATTTAAAGAGCAAAGAGCTACTTGAAATTTATAAAAACGAGGAGCTAAACGATCTTTTTGCCCCATGCTTTAAGCTCTATCCACAGATGAACGAGTTTAGGGATAAATTTCTAAGCGGCAGCGGCAGTAGCGTATTTAGCGTAAAATAAAAGGTAAAATTTTGATAAAAGATCTAGCAAAAAACAAAAAAGCTTTGCATGACTTTAGCATACTTGAGACCTTTGAAGCTGGTATCGTTTTAAAAGGCAGCGAGGTCAAGGCTCTAAGGGCTGGCAGAGCAAATTTAAAAGACAGCTTTGTGCGCGTCATAAAGGGTGAGCTTTTCTTACTAAACGCTCATATCAGCTATCTTGAAACCACACACAGCGCATTTCGTCCAAATGAGCGAGCAGCCAGAAAACTTTTGATGCATAGAAAGCAGATCGATAAAATTTTCGGTCAAGTCTCACAAGATGGGCTTACTTTGGTTGTTTTGGCACTTTATCTAAGCGATAAAAACATCGTAAAAGCAAGGCTAGCCCTTGCAAAAGGTAAAAATTTACACGACAAGCGCGAGACTTTAAAAAGACGCGAGGCAGACAAAGAGGCAAGAGCTGCCATAAAAAGATATGTTTAAGGGATAAGATGAAAAATTTACTTGTTTTAATAATCGCTTTATTTGCTTTTTTTGGTTGTGGCGAAGATGAGAGCAGCAGTGCAAATTTTAAAGAATTTAGCCCAAATGAAGAGGTTAAGCTTGTAGATGTGAGCGGCAAGGAGCTTACTTTGGTTCGAAAAGATCACGGCTTTGCTATCAAAAATGATGATAATAAGGTTTTAATGATCGACATTTTTGGCACATTTTGCCCACCTTGTCAAAAAGAGGCAGCCGAGCTTACAAAATATCAGCTTGAAAACAAAGATAAATTTACACTAATTGGACTAACTCACTTTGAAAATGTCACAAATGAGTATGTTTTGCATGAATTTATGCAAAAATTTAATGCCTACTACTTCATAACAAACGATCAAAAGATAAATGACAAGCTTGCCGAGCAGATCGTAAGAGATATCGAATACAAACATGAGATCGCACTACCTTTTAAAGTGGTGATAAAAAACGGCGAGTATCAAATTTTAACAGACGTAGATAGCGGACAATACGGAGTTAAATACTATCTTGGCGGCATAAAAGTCACAAAAATGAAAGAAGATTTGGCAAAAATCTATGAAACAAAATAAATTTGCCTTATATTTGGAACATCATTTGCTTATAAATGTGTGAAATTTTAGAAGGACTTTAAATGTTTGTTTTAGATAGATCAAAATCTAGCCCATTAGTCGAATCAGCCCTTGCAGGAAGAGAGCTACGCCAAAAACTTATCTCTGGAAACCTTGCAAATGTTGATACGCCATTTTACAAGGCTAGAGATGTAAGATTTGAAGATGTTTTAAGAGAAAAAGCAAATGAAATTTACAATGTTTCAGAGAGCAAAAAACTAAATTTAGCTAAAACAAACGAAGCGCACATGGCTGCGGTTGATTTTCCAAAAAGCGACACAGCTCAAATTTTCTTGCGCGATGGTCACATGGCTAGAAACGACGCAAACACAGTCGATCTTGATGTTGAGACAACAGAAATGGGCAAAAATACAGTTATGATAAACGCCCTTGATAGCGCTTACAAGGCTCAGGGCAATATCTTTAAAAGCGTAATAGACGCAAGTGCTAAGAACTAGGAGAGATGATGTCATACTTAAATGATTTTGATATTAGCGGATACGGACTAAGCGCGCAACGCTTCAGGATGAACGTCATCAGCTCAAACATAGCAAACGCTCAAACCACAAGAACGGCTGAGGGCGGCCCTTACAGAAGACAAGAGGTCATTTTTAAAGAGATGAACTTTGATAAAATTTTAAACGATCAGCTTAAAAACTCACAAAGTCTGCTTGAGTATGAAAATCCACTCGATGATCCAAGCTCACCTAAAAACGCTCATCCTGCCCTAACTAGCGTGATCGTAGATAAAGTAGTGCGCGATGACAAGGACTTTCAGCTAAAATACGACCCAAGCCACCCAGACGCAAATGCAAATGGCTACGTCGCATTTCCAAATATAAACCCAGTCATCGAAATGGCTGACTTGCTCGAGGCGACAAGGGCCTATCAAGCAAATGTAGCGTCATTTCAAAACGCAAAAACAATAGCACAAAGTGCGATATCACTCATTTCAGGACAAGCATAATGATCAATAGCATAAATTTAGATAAGTTAAACAAAAGCGAAAATTCAAACAAAATAGCAAAAGCAGGCGAAGAAGGCGGCTTTGAAAACGCATTAAATGACTCTTTAAAAGAGCTAAACAAGGTTCAAATAAACGCCGATAAAGCCATAGCTGATCTCGCAACTGGCGAGGTAAAAGACTTGCACCAAGCAGCTATCGCCATAGGCAAAGCAGAGACTAGCATGAAGCTTATGCTAGAGATTCGCAACAAAGCGCTAAGCGCATACAAAGAAATTTCAAGAACGCAAATTTAAGCCATTGAATGAATTCCAGAAAATCAAAAATAACCATACTTTTTTTATTAATTACTTTTGGAATTTCAATCTTTGTGCTTGTTATTTTTTATAGAGCGAGCATCGAGCGAAAGCTTCCTAAACTTCAAACAAGCGACGTAAATACCGCGATCCGCGGCAACATCGTCACGAAAGACGGCTTTAGCATCTCATCAAGCCAAAAACTCTACAAAGTGATGCTTGACACCAGAAATATCGATCCAAATAAAAAAGAGATGTTTATCAAGCTCTACTCGCTTTACAGCGGTGACGATCCAAACAAAGTAAGAAAGATCATAAACGGCACAAAAGGCCTTGTCACGCTCTCTTACAGCATCGACGCAAAGGGCGCTACCTATCTTCAAGAGCTTTCCAGAAAGCTAAACCGCAAAGGCATTTTGATCTCATACCTTGACCCAAAAACAGGCCTTGCTTCTTTTCAAGGTATGCGCGTGATGGAGAGCGGTCAAAACCGCAAATTTATGTCAAAAGACGCTCTTACACCAGCTATTGGTTACGTGAGCAAAACAGAGAGCGACGCACTTACCAAAAGCAAAGGTGTAAAAGGGCTTGAGAGATACTACGAGGACTACCTAGCTCCGATACAAAACGCCAAAATCCTTGGTCCGCGCGATATTGGCAACAACATAATTTTAACCAGTGATTCAAATTTAGCAACAAGAGTCGATGGCTATAACGCAGTGCTTTCTATACCGCTTAAATTTCAGACCAAACTAGAGCAAATCTTAGATGAAAAGCGCGAATTTCTAGACGCAAAAGAGCTAATCATCTGCATAATGAATAGCAAAAATGGCGAAATTCTAGCACTAGCTTCTAGTTCAAGATACGACCCCTCAAATATAAGAAAGCAAGATTACAGCGCGCTAAATTCGAGCGCAAGCGAGTATGCATACGAGGTTGGATCAGTTTTTAAGCCATTTATCTTCTCCATACTACTTCAAGAAAAAAAGGTAAATCCTTTTGAGCTAGTAAATACCTACAACGGACGCTATCAGCTAGGCAAAAGGATCATCAAGGACACCCACCCAGAGCCTTTTATGAGTGCTGAAGACATCATCGTGCACAGCTCAAACATCGGTATGATCCAGCTAGTAGATAGACTAAATGGCCCACAAATTTATCAAGGGCTTTTAAATTTTGGCTTTTCAAGAAAGACAGGCATCGACCTGCCATACGAGCAAGTGGGTATGATGCCAACGGTTACAAAGCTAAATTCATCGACCTATAAAGCGACAGTTAGCTACGGATATGGCCTTCAAGCGACATTTATGCAGCTTTTAAAAGCTTATAACACCTTTAACAACAAAGGCATCGAGGTGACGCCGCACATGGTGGCATATCTTGAGCGAAACGGCAAGCGCTACGATCTGCCAAAAGCAGAGCCAGCTCAGGTCATTTCGCAAGAGACCGCAAAGATAATGAAGAGAATTTTGATAAAAACAGTTGAAAAAGGTACTGGCTTAAAGGCATTTACGCCAGGTCTTGAGATAGGCGGAAAAACTGGCACCGCACACATCGCTTCTGGCAAAGGCGGATATAGCAACACCTATAATGGCTCGTTTTTTGGCTTCGTAAATGACACAAGAGGCAACAGCTACACCATAGGCGTTTTAGCAAGAGATCCTAAAAAGCCTTACTACTACTTTGGTGCGCAAAGTGCGTTGCCGACATTTAAAAAGGCCGTTGATCTAATGGTTGAAGATGGTTATTTGTTTCCAGATCCTAATGTCATAGCTGAGTTTGAAGCTAAAAAAGATAAGCTTAAAAATGATAAAGCAAAGCAAAAACCAGCGTTAGACTAAATTTAACTTCTAAGGTATAAATATTAAATTTCAAATTTAGGGTTTAAAGTAGAAATTTGGATCTAGGCAAGCGGCCTAAATCCAGAATTTATGCAAGTCCAAGTTCATTTAAGACAGAGCTTAAATTTACAGAATTATTTGTATTTTTGCCAAGGCTATTTTGCTTCTCAAGCAGCGTTTGGCTAGTAAGTGCCATGTTTAGCTCTTTGCGGTAGTCACTTAAAATTTTATCCATTATTTTAAGTAGCTCATTTTTTTGATCCTGCGTTTTGGTCGGATCATTTATGCTTAAAAGCTCAGTTAGCTCCTCTTTTTTCTGAGCTATTTTCTCTTCTATCTTGTTTGAATTTAGCTCATTTATAAAGCCAGCAGCGCCAATTTCTGTAAGCCTTTTCTTAAACCGCTCAAGCTTGTCTGAAACCTTTGCCTCGCTTGTGATCTTATCAAGCGTTAGACTTAAAATTTCATCAAAACTATTTTTTTTATCTTTAGCTTTGCTTGAGCCTGACTGCAACAAATAATCGATAATATCGTTATTTTGAACCTTCATACATCTCCTTTTAAATTTGAGATGCTTTTTATAAGCAAGATTTATTCCTAAAGGCTAAATTCTCTAGCATTTTTTGACTTTTGCATGATAAAACTAGCAAATTCGTCACTAAAATTTGGACACTGAACGACTTTGTAAAAGCTGAAATTTAGCTCTTTTGCAAGCTTAGCATACTCGATAACTAGCTCAAAAATGGTCTCAGAGTTATCTATACAAAAAGATAGCGGATAGATAAGCGCTTTTTTATTTTTGCACTTTGCCAAAGCCTCATTTAGAGATGGCTCTAGCCATTTAACTGGGCCAAGACGCGACTGATAAGCAAGGCTCACATCTTTAAAATTTAGCTCCTGCTCTTTTAGCATTTTACCTAAAATTTGCACATGTTCGTTTATATGTTTTTCGTAGATATCGCCATTTTCTATGATCTTGCGAGGCAAAGAGTGAGCTGAAAAGATAAGGCTAACATCGCTTATATCGGTATCTTTTACCGCTCCCTGGATATGAGAGATAATGATCTTATTGTAAGCGTCATTATCATAAAATGGCTCGCAAAGTGAAATTTTAGCTTTTAAATTAAGCTCCTCCTTTGCCTTTTTAAAATCAGCTAAGCTCGAAGTTATCGTAGTTTGTGAGTGATGAGGGTAGAGTGGCAAAAGCACTATCTCATCAAATTTTTCATACTTTTTAAGCACATCTTTTACAAATGGCGAAGTGTAGTTCATCGCAAAATCAACCGCGTCAAATTCGCTTTTAAGGCTTGAAATTTTCTCACAAAGCTTAGCAGTAAGCTCGCAAAGTGGCGACTTTCCGCCTATTTGCTCGTAGTTGTGCTTCGCAGTTTTTAGCCTGCCTTTTGTAATCATGAAAGCTACAAATTTTCTTAAAAATTTATTTTTTATACCCAAAATATACGGGTCATTAAACATATTTGTTAAAAAAATTTCGACATCATCTAGGCTGTTTGCACCGCCCATATTTAAAAGCAAAAGAGCTTTTTTCATCAAAATAGTTCTCTTATCTTTATCGCATCATCAATGTTTGAAAGCTCGCTGCTTTCGCCACTTTGGCAAAGATCGTAAAAGGCTTCGTATTGCGCTTTTAGTTCGCTATTATTTGTATCTATCTTCAAATTCATCTGTCCATTTTCGCTCACTTGATGAAGCTTATGATCGATGAGATCGCCAAAATAGACGCCATTTTTCGCATTTACCTCTATCTTAAAGCGCTCCAGTGAGCCACAAAATGAGTCAGTGATATGCACTAGAATTTGATTTTTACTCTTAAAGCTGATCGCCACATTATCGGCACTTTTGGCATTTGTTTTGTTTGTTTGAGTGTAGTAAAAGTCGCTAACTTCTGAATTTATGAGATTTTTAGCGAGGTCGATGTCAGAAACTGAGAGTTCATTTATGATATTTCCATCGCAAAGTGGCTTAAAATGAGCGATAGAAATGCTATAAATTTCCTCTTCTTTTAAAAGTGCTTTTTTCAGCGACAAGATAGTTGGATTAAAACGCTCAGAAATTCCCGTGCAAACCCTAGTTTTGTTCGTTTTGGCGGCATATTTTATCTCTTTAAGATCTGCGATACTTTTAAAAACTGGACGTGAGATGAGGATGTTTTGGCAGTATTTTGCGCACTGGCAAAACGCCTCCACCATCTCCTCTCTTGGTGAGCAAAGCACGACTGCTTGAGGCTGGGCAACCTCTATAAATTCTTTAAAATCAGTATAAAAATCAGCTCTGCAAAACTCATCAACATTGTCTTTGTCAAAAATGCCACAAATTTCAAACTCGTTTGAGCGTCTAAGCTCTAAATAATGTTTTTTACCTGTGCTGCAATAGCCGATAATGCCGATTTTTAGCTTCACATTCACCCTTTAAAACTTTAGAAATTTTTAATTATTTTATTTACAAATCGCTTTTAAATAGATAAAACAAGAGATAGTTTTCAAAATATCACTATTTTTTCTCTTTTTAGAATTTCGCAAACGAATTTTGGCTAAAATCAAGCAAAATTTTAAAACTAACGAGGATAAAAATGCAAAATTTAGATATAAGAAAGGCATATCTTGATTTTTTTAAATCAAAAGGTCACGAAGTCGTAGCTTCTGCGCCACTCGTGCCAAACGATGCAACACTACTTTTTACAAACGCTGGCATGGTGCCATTTAAGAGCATCTTCACAGGCGAAGTGCCACGCCCAACACCACCTATTCGCACTAGCTGTCAGACCTGCATAAGAGCTGGCGGTAAGCACAATGACCTTGATAACGTCGGCTACACAGCGCGTCACCACACATTTTTTGAGATGCTTGGCAACTTTAGCTTTGGCGAATACTTCAAAAAAGAGGCGATTTCTTACGCTTGGGAATTTGTCACAGAGGTGCTAAAACTACCAAAAGATAAGCTTTATGTAACTGTTCATGAAAGCGACGATGAGGCGTTTGAAATTTGGAGCACTCACATCGCAAAAGAGAGGATTTACCGCTTTGGCGACCACGATAACTTCTGGCAGATGGGCGATACTGGACCATGCGGCCCTTGCAGTGAAATTTTTTACGATCAAGGGGCTGAACACTTTAACACACCTGAAGACTACATGGGCGGCGATGGCGATAGATTTTTAGAGATCTGGAACCTTGTTTTCATGCAGTATGAAAGAAGTGCGGATGGCAAGTTAAGCCCACTACCAAAGCCAAGCATCGATACAGGTATGGGACTTGAGCGCGTTACTGCTATCTTGCAAGGCAAATTTAGCAACTACGACAGCACACTTTTTATGCCGCTAATTAGCGAAGTAGCAAAGCTTTGTGGCAAGCCATACGTCTATGAAAGTGGCGCTAGCTACCGCGTCATAAGCGATCACATCCGCTCGGTCACATTTTTGCTAGCTCAAGGCACGACATTTGATAAAGAAGGCCGTGGCTACGTGCTTCGTCGCATCTTACGCCGTGCGATCCGCCATGGATATTTACTAGGCATAAAAGAGCCATTTATGTATAAGCTTGTCGATAAAGTTTGCGAGCTTATGGGCGGACACTACACCTATCTAAACGATAAAAAAGCGGCTGTAAAAGAGCAGATCAAGCTTGAAGAAGAGAGATTTTTAGCAACTATCGCTAGTGGTTTGGAGCTATTTGAGAGCGAGCTTAAAAATACAAAAGAAATTTTTAGCGGAGAGGCTGCGTTTAAGCTCTATGATACATTTGGCTTCCCGCTTGATCTAACAGCTGATATGCTTAGAGAAAAGGGCTTAAAAGTCGATGAAGCAAGGTTTGATGAGCTTATGAGCGAGCAAAAAGCACGTGCAAAAGCTGCTTGGAAAGGCAGTGGCGACAAGAGCGCGAAGGGCGATTTTAAAGAGCTACTTGAGAAATTTGGTGAGAATAAATTTATAGGCTACGAAGAGCTTAAGAGTAAAAGTAAAATTCTAGCCCTACTTGATGAAGAATTTAAAAACGTTGATAGCTTAGACGCTGGCAAAGAGGGCTGGGTGATGTTTGATGTCACTCCATTTTACGCTCAAAGCGGCGGTCAATGCGGCGATAGCGGTAAGATAGTAGGCAAAGCAAATGTGCTTGATACTGAGAAATTTCATGGGCTAAATTTATCTTTAGTAAAAACTAGCGCAGTGATAAAAGTTGGCGACGAAGTTGAACTTGAAGTGGGTAGTGATAGAGCCCAGACTGCGCGACATCACAGCGCCACACACTTGCTTCATGCAGCCCTTAGAAGCGTGCTTGGCACACACATCGCTCAAGCTGGCTCAAATGTCGAGGCAGATAGGCTAAGATTTGACTTCTCTCATCCAAAGGCGCTTACTAGCGAAGAAATTTCAAAGGTCGAAAACCTTGTAAATGAGTGGATCTTAAACGGCGCACATGCAAAAACGCAGGTTATGGAGCTTGAAGAGGCTAAAAAAAGCGGAGCGATCGCACTATTTAACGAAAAATATGCCGACAAAGTAAGAGTTGTGAGCTTTGGCGATGTCAGCAAAGAGCTTTGCGGTGGCACACACGTAAAAAATATAGATGAGATCGGATCGTTTTTCATCACAAAAGAGAGCGGTGTAAGTGCTGGTGTTAGGCGTATAGAGGCTGTTTGCTCAAGGGCTGCACTAAATTTAGCAAAGTCGTTTAGAGCTGAGCTTGAAGAGCTAAAAGATGAGCTAAAAAGCGCCGAGCCACTAAATGCCGTTAAGAAACTAAAAGGCGAGATAAAGGGCTTAAAAGATAAGTTAAAAAACGCTAAAAGCTCTGAGGAGCTAGCCTTTATAAATGTAAATGATACCAAGCTTTGTGTGGCACACATCGATGGTGGCGACATAAAAACTTTGATAGATGAGTTTAAAAATGGGCATGAAAAGGCTGCTATTTTGCTGATCCAAACAGATGAAGAGGATAAAATTTCTCTTGCAGCTGGCGTGAAAAATGCTCCATTAAAAGCTGGTGCTTGGGTTAAATTTGCAGCGCAAATTCTAGGCGGCAATGGCGGCGGCAAAGACGACTTTGCAACAGCTGGTGGCAAAAATGCTCTAGCTATCGAAGACGCCATAAAAAGCTCACTTGAGTATGCAAGGCAAGCTTTAGAAAAATGATTCATCAAGAGATCGCTTTTTTTAAATTTGATCAACTAATCATCTTCTTGCACATTAGCTTCGTAGCTCTTTTTATAGGGCTACAAGCTGGTTTGGTGCTTACTGGAAGCTATTTTATAAAAAATAAATTTGAAGATAAAGAGCGCTATCACATCTTGCTTCACATTATAAGACGCTTTGGACTAGCCATCTTTGCGCTAGTTCTTGGCATCGCGCTAACTAGCCTGATAATAATCTTTTACTTTGATGATGGCAAAATGCAAAATCCGATGGCAAGTGCGATAATAGCGACCAAATGGGCGATAGAGCTATTTTTACTCTTGAATTTAAGCTACATCTTTTATCGATACAAAAAGGCTTTAAAAACTCTAAGATCGCACGAGATGATCGAGCTAAACGAGAGCCTAATCGTCATCATCTACTACTTCACGCCACTAAATTTACTAGCTTCGCTCGCGGCTGTCTATCTTGGCGTGAGCTATAGGGGATTTTGATGATCACTCTTGCTTCTAGCTCGCCAACAAGGGCAAATTTACTAAAAGATGCTGGGATAGAATTTAAACAAATTTCTTGCAGTTTTGATGAGAGCATGATAGCAAAGAGCCTAAAACCAGAAATTTACGTCCAAAACGTCGTAAAAGCTAAAAAAGAGCAGTTTTTAAAGACAAATGGCAAGCTTTTAAATTTACTCTTTGCAGATAGCTGCGTGGCTTGTATGGATAAAATTTTAGGCAAGGCAAAGGATGCAAACGAGGCACTTGCTATGCTAAATTTACAAAGTGGCAATGAGTGTAGCGTCTATACGGCGATGATATTTTTAGGCGAATTTGAGCTTATAAATGTGAGCAAGACCACATATAAATTTGCTAAATTTAGCGAGCAAGATCTAAAAAGCTACCTAGAAAGTGACGAGTGGCGAGGCAAAGCTGGAGCCATGACGATAGAAAATTTTAATAAAAAATACATCACCTCCCAGCACGGCGAGACAAGCACGGCAATGGGGCTAAATTTAAAAATATTAAAGGCATTTTTATGAAATATATCTTGGCATTTATCTTTGTAGTTGCCATCGCACTTGGCGGAGCATTTTTATACTTTTATTCGCAGGTGAGATTTGACGCTTATACCATCATCGACTACAAGCCAAAGCTTGCGACACAAATTTTTGATAGAAACAACGAGCTTATCGCAAATATCTTTGAAGAAAACAGAATTTACGTAAAGTATAACGACATCCCGCCACGTGTCATCGAAGCGCTCGTAGCTATCGAGGATACGAGCTACTTTGAGCACGGCGGTATCAACGTAGAAGCCATGGCAAGAGCAGCGATAAAGGATATCAAAGCTAGAAAACTAGTCGAGGGCGCATCTACGCTAACTCAGCAGCTCATAAAAAACCTAGCCCTAAGCCGCGAGAAGAAATTTACAAGAAAGATAAAAGAGGTTGTGCTTGCCATGAAGCTTGAAAACGAGCTTAGCAAAGAGGACATCATCGAAAGATACCTAAATCACGTATATTTCGGGCATGGCTACTACGGCATCAAAACGGCTGCAGAGGGGTACTTTAGAAAAGAGCTAAACGAGCTAAGCATAAAAGAGATAGCGATGCTAGTTGGCATGCCAAAAGCGCCAAGCACCTATGATCCTACAAAGCACCTTGATCTCTCGCTTAGCCGCGCAAACAGGGTTCTTGAGAGGATGTATAGCATCGGCTGGATAAACGAGGACGAGTACCGCAAGGGCGTGCTTGAAGAGCCAGCAGTCTTTGACGATACGCTCACAAGAAATAAAGCCCCTTATGTGGTCGATGAGATCATAAAAGAGGCTTCAAAGAAATTTGACGATATAAAAACTGGCGGCTATAAGATACAAAGCACAGTTGATCTAAACGTGCAAAAGATCGCTCAGGACGCTCTAGTCTATGGCTACAATGAAATTTTAAAAAGAGATAAAAAGGCAAATCCAGAGATGCTAAATGGCGCTATCGTCGTCACTCATCCACAAAGCGGTCAAATTTTAGCTCTGATTGGCGGCATCGACTACGCAAAAAGTAGCTACAACCGCGCCAGCCAGAGCAAGCGCCAGCCAGGATCAAGCATTAAGCCATTTATCTATCAAATAGCCCTTGATAGCGGTTACTCTGTCGTCTCTCAAGTAGCTGATATCGCTAGGACGTTTGACATGGGCAATGGCAAAGAATGGACGCCGAAGAACTATAGCGGCGGCTTTCAAGGCTACATCACGATAAAATCAGCCTTAACCCAGTCTCGCAACCTCGCAACCATAAATTTACTAAACGATCTTGGTCTTAGCTCGGTTCGCAAACAGCTTACAGATATGGGCTTTAACGACATCCCTGAAAATTTATCAATCGCACTTGGTAGCTTTGGAATTTCGCCACTTGACTTTGCAAAATTTTACTCGATGTTTCCAAACGATGGCGAAGTGGTTGAGCCTACGCTCATTAAGCATATAGAAAATAGCTTTGGCGCGTCGATGGACTATGAGCCTCAAAAGAAGCAGGTACTAAAACCTGAGCAGGCATTTTTGATGACTACCTTGCTTCAAAACGTCGTAAACAACGGCACCGGACGCAACGCAAAGGTAAATGGCATCCAAATCGCTGGTAAAACTGGCACGTCAAATAACAGCATCGATGCTTGGTTTTGCGGCTACTCGCCTGATATAGAGGCCATCATCTGGTACGGAAACGACGATAACAGCCCTATGAAAAAGGTCGAGGGCGGCGGCAGGACAGCTGCACCTGTCTTTAAGAAATTTATGGAGGGCTACATCAAGCTCTACCCTACCCTAAGACGTGCGTTTGAGCAGCCTGATGGTGTCTATAAAGGATACTACAACGGCGCTGATGAGTACTACACGAACGACTCACCGTTGCCGCAAAATACGCCAACAAATGACATCATTCAAGATCAAGAAAACGATGGATTATTATTTTAGGAGATAAGATGAAAAGATTAAAAATTTTACTTTGTCTAGCGCTTGCAAGCCTTGCGTATGGCGCTGATCTAAATACAGCTAGCAAGAGCGAGCTAATGAGCCTTGGGCTAAACAAAAGCCAGGCACTAAACGTCATAAAGTATAGAAAAGCTCATAAATTTACAAGTGTCGAGGAGCTTGAGAAGGTTCAAGGCATCGGCTTTAACGACATGCAAAAGGTCAAAGAAAAGCTTAGTGTAAAAGATAGCCAAAAGGCGAAAAAGGCTGAGCCTGAAAAGAAGTCAAAAAACAAAAAGCTAAAAAGCAAGAAAAAGAAAAAATAATTCTTCTTTTATAAATTTCTAGCCATTTACATTTTAGCTCTATCATTACGCCCCTGAAAGAAGGTGGCTAGAAATGCTAAACATCGACAAAATAAGACATATAAGCTTTGTTAAATTTTTAATTTTATTTGTAGCTTATATGTTTTTCATAAACTACATATTTTTATTCAAGGGCGTGTTTTTAGGATTTTTATCGGGCGACACTTTGTCTTTTTCTATACTGCTTTTTGCTCTACTTGGCATATTTTTTCTTTTGCTCTTTGCTGGAGTTTTTTTGCATTTTGCTTGTACCATTTTTGCTAAAACCTCTTGCTATCTTTCTCATCATGATTAGCAGCATATCTGCTTACTTTATGCAAGCTTACGGCGTCATTATAGATAAAGGCATGCTATTAAACGTCTTGCATATATGTAGCGCTTGTAAAGACTAGCTATGGAGGTTTTAAAAGTGCTCTCAGATCAAGGGCAAAAATCATCTTTTGTTCTATAGTGGCAATAGCTATTATTTTTTCACTAACTTCAAAAATTTTCATACCATTTTTTAGAGAACACATTTACTTAAAAACAGTCTTGCTCCCGTCTTATCCAGTATATTCTGCCATAAAGCTGGCTCAAATTTTGTTTCAAAAACCACTGCCTTTTACCTACGTGGCAGATGACGCAACGCTTACTAACGATAAAAAGAAAATTTTAGTTTTGATAGTTGGCGAGACACAAAGGAGCAAAAACTACTCACTAAATGGCTATGCTAAAAACGATACAAACAAATTTACCAAGCAAAAAGATGTGGTAAGTTTTACAAATTTCTACTCATGCGGGACTGCCACAGAGACTAGCGTACCTTGCCTATTTTCAGACTTAAAGCGAGAAAATTTTAGTAACCGCGAGGCTAAGGCTCGTGAAAATTTAGTTGATATCATCAATAAACTTGGCACAAAAACATACTTTTTTGGCAACAATAGTGGCGGCTGCAAAGGCGTTTGCGATAATCTTGATCAAAACCACACTTCAGAACACAGAGCAGTTGTCTTTGATGAAGTGATATTTGATGAGGTAAAAAAGGTCATAAAAGATGCAAACTCCACTACATTTATCGTGCTGCATTTGCAAGGCTCACACGGCCCTATCTACTACAAAGGCTATCCAAGTAAATTTAAAGAATTCACCCAACCTGCGACACTGCCGAGCTAAACAAATGCACGCCAGATAAGATAGCAAACACCTACGACAACACCATTTTATATGAGGACTATCTGCAAAGTGAGCTGATAAACGCCCTTGAAGCAAAAAAAGATAAATTTGAAGTTGCCGTGTTCTTTTTTTCAGATCATGGAGAGAGCCTGGGCGAAAATGGCATATATTTACACGGACTGCCTTACTCCATCGCTCCAGACGAGCAAAAACACATACCAGCCATCATCTTTTCAAGCGATAGCGAGCTTTTAAAAAGGCTAAAATCTAGAAAAGATGAGAGCCTTTCGCATGATTTTATCTTTAGCTCAGTTCTTGGATATTTTGGGGTAAAAACTAAGGCTTATGAGCCAAAATTTGATATTTTTAGGGAGTAAATTTAAAGCCAGCCTAGGCAAAGTCCGAAGCTGGCGCAAATTTAAAAGCTGATCTCTTTTATATCAGCTACTTTTAATATCTCGCTATAAATTTGACCGATGATCGCGACGCGGTTATTTCGCACTTTCTCGTTTTCAACGTTTATCATGACTTTGTCAAAAAACTCATCTATCTGCGGCTTTAGAGCAAATAGCGCTTTTAGCCTTGGCTCGTAGGCTAGGCTCTTATCGACCGCTTTAAACGCCTCATTTAAGACCTTTTCAGCATCTATCTCAAAGAGGCTCTCGTTCACCTTGCTAAATTTATCATCTTTTATGATATTTGCAAGGCGCTTAAATGTCGAGAAATTCTCTCTAAAATTTGGCTCACTTGAAATTTTAGCAAGTGCATCTATCATCTTAGTTAGCTCCAAGATGTCCTTTTCGCCGCTTTTTATGCACGCTTTTACGATAGAAGCGTTTGCGTCAAAGAAGGTGTAGAGCCTATCAAGGATGAAATTTATAAGCACCTCAACGTCAAATTTCTTATACTCTTTTGCGATATCTTCTAAAATTTCTTTTACGTTAAATTTCAGATTGTGCGCCAAAACGATCTTTATCACGCCATTTGCCGCGCGCCTTAGAGCGTATGGATCTTTCGTGCCGCTTGGGATTTTGCCGATGCTAAAAAGTCCCATTAACGTATCAAGCTTATTTGAAAGTGCCACAACCGAGCTAAAGACCTTGCTTGGACACTGTGCCTCTTCGCCGTCTGGCAAATACTGCTCTTTTATGGCTAAAACGACGTTTTCGTCCTCATTTTTAGCCTTTGCGTAGTAAGCACCCATGACGCCTTGAAGCTCGGTAAATTCATAAACCATCTGTGTTGTAAGATCAGCCTTGCTTAGCATCACAGCTCGCTCAAGTTTCGCCTCATACTCGCCAGCCTCTTTTTTAAGTAGCTCGCCATAGTTGCTAGCAAGTTTTTTAGCCACCTTTAGCTCTCTAAGCTCTTTTTCATAGATGCTTCCAAGCTCTTTTAGGTAGGTTATATTTTTTAGTTTTTCTGGGCTAAATTCGGCCTTAAGGTCGCTTTGCCAAAAGAACATCGCGTCGCTTAGTCTTGCTCTTAGCACCTTTTCGTTGCCTTTGATGATAAGCGAATAGTCCTTTGTGATGGCGTTACTAACGACAACAAAGCCATTTGCAAGCTTGCCATCTTTAAAGACTGGGAAGTAGCGCTGATTTTCTTTCATAGAAGTGATGATGACCTCGCTTGGCACCTCCAAAAACTCCTCTTCAAACGAGCCAAGAAGCGCTGTTGGATACTCAGTGATCGCCACGACTTCAGCTAGCAAGTCTTTATCTATCTCGATCTTTAGCCCGCTTTTTTGGCTGATCTTTTCAAACTCATCAAGGATTATTTTCTCTCTCTCGTCTGCTTCAAGCGCGACGCCACGGCTCTTTGAGCCTTCAAAATACTCTTTTATATTTGAAATTTTTATCTTGTCGTAGCTAATGCTTCTGTGAGGATAGGTAGAGTTACTGCTCTCTACGCCAAATTTGTTAAATTTAATGACCTCATCACCAAGCAAGCACAAAAACGATCTTATCGGGCGGATAAACTCAAACTCGCCGTTGCCCCAGCGCATAGACTTGCCAAAGCTAAGGCTCTTTAAAAACTCCTCGACCATGTCACCCATTATCTTAGCAACTGGCTCGCCCTTCACCTCTTTTTCGTGATAAAGCACCTCTTTGCCGTCTATCTCTTTAAATTTAAGCTCACTCTCGCTTATGCCACATTTATTTGCAAAGCTAAGCGCTGCCTTTGTAAAAGCTCCGTCCTTTAGTGCTACTTGCTTTGGCGCACCAACGAAGCTAGCCACGCTATCTGGCTGAGCCTGCGGAAATTTCTCATGGAAAAAGACCAAACGGCGCGGCGTGTAGTAAAATTTAAACTCGCTTTTGATGTTGTATTTTTCAAGCACAGCCTGCCATTTAGCGTTGATGTTTGGTAGCTCCCTTAAAAATGGTATCGCTGGGAGCTCCTCGACTCCGATCTCTAGTAACAACTCTTTCATATCTCACTCTTTTTATTAAAATTTTCTCTTTTTTCTCTTATCATCTCTCTTGCTCTCTCCTTCTCTTGCGCCTGCAAAATGACGCCTCTTATCATAAATATCACAAACAAAACAAACGCTGCGATCATAAAAATATCTAAAATTTGCACCATCTACTCCACAACGATTTGGTTTTCTCTCTTGTAAATTTTAACTCTCGCATTTTCAAAACTATACTCACCATCTTTTAGCTTTTTCTTGCTATAAACCCTGATCTTACCGTATGGTGTATGCAGGTAGCCCCTCTCTAGTCTGCCCGAAATTTTAGCAAAGACATCGCCACTTCTAGCTTCGCTTAATTGCGATGCATCTAGTAAATTTTCGTTAATATCTTTCGTGCCATGCTCATTTATGATCTCATAAGAGCTGACTTCAAGCGCCTCTTTGTAAAATTTCACTCGCCTAATCAAAATGTCAAGCTCATCACCCACGCCGACACTATTTTTAGGATCAAAAACGTAAATTCCACGGCGATTTTTCGAGATGATAAAGCCATGTTTATCTTTTAAGATGACAACGGCTCTTTCAACTAGCACTGGCACATCCTCAGGATGCTCAAAAAGCGTGTCAATGTCAGCTTTTTTATAGTTTTGATCCCCTACTTTTTTAGCTTCTTTTTTCAAATTTTCATTCGCAAGCATACCACTTTTAGCAGGACTTGGTTTGGTTGAGATTTTAAATTTAAGCGCAAAGTGATCTGAGTAAAGATCGCTCTTTGCAAAGCCATGCTCATCAACCACAAAGCTTGGCTTAAAGACCTCAAAACTACCATCAACGTAACTTAGATCGCCATTTGCCATAAAGCTAGGCGAGAGCAAAACGTGATCAATGGCACGCTTTTTGCCATGGACTGCATGAGAGTATCTATCTTTTGGGGCGAGAAAGCTATAAAGATCGTAAAATCCACGAGTTGCAATGATATCGTTTAAGATAGATTTTTGCCCATAAGGTGAGTTAAAATCACCTAAAACAATGGCATTTTGCTCATTACCAAGAGCTGCCCTTAGCGTTCTTTCGGCCTTTTTTTGCATATTTATGCCGTTTTTATAAGCTGGGAAGTGATTAACAAAAACGCTAAATTTCTTGCCCTCCACCTCAAAAACGACCTTTAAAATGTTTCTAGTTTTTACATTTGGTACTTCAAAAATTTCACTGCCATTTGGCTTTATTTTTGACACAAGAGCCAGCCCAACTGGAGAGTTTTTTGCCTTGCTAAAGGCTATAAATTTATACTCACTGCCATCAACCAAAGCCCTTAAAACCTGCTCATTTTCAATCTCTTCAAGTGCGATGATGTCGGTATTTATAGAGTCTATAACCTGTTTTGTTCTTTTTAGTTTTGAGCTGGCCGCCTCGCAGTCCCACTTTGAAGTGCTAGATTTAAAGTCAGGATATTCGCTGCCATCATCCTTGCAGTCAAATAAATTTTGCACATTATAAGTTGCGATGCTTATATCGCTTGCAAACGCCATCAAAACGGCAAAAACTAATGCAAAAAGCGCTCTCAAGCCTCGCTCCTAAAGTCAAATTTAGAGATGTTTTGCCTGATCGCCTCATACGCGATGATGCCAGCACTCATGGCTAAATTTAAGCTCCTACCCTCTTTTCCCATCGGGATCGTTATGGCATTTTTAAAATTTATATCCATAAATTCTCTTGGCAGTCCCGTGCTCTCTCCACCAAAAAATATAAAATCTCCTGGCTCAAATTTAGCGTCATAGTAAAGCCTATTTGTCTTAGTCGTAGCAAAGAAAAATCGCTCTTTGTGGCTTAAATTTGCCTGCAAAAACTCATCTAGGCTCTCCCAAATTTTTGGATCTAAAATTTTCCAATAATCAAGCCCAGCACGTCTAACAGCCTTTTCGCTCAGGTCAAACACGGTTGGCTTAACGATATGAAGCTTTAAATTTGCATTTACACACATTCTACCGATAGCTCCGGTGTTTTGCGGTATCTGAGGATGGACTAGGACTATGTTAAACATAAATTTATTTTTGCCTTAAAAAGTGTTATAAACTGCCTTATTTTAGCCAAAATGGGCTTTTAAGAGTTTTAAAAATTTAAATTTTATTTATCTATAAATTTAGCGTTTTGCAAGAGTTTCAAGGTGCTTTGTGATGGCAAGCAACTGCCTTCGTTTTATCTCAGCAGCGATCGTCTCATTTTTAAAGCCAGCCGCCAAGATCTCGCTCACATCAACCTTTGCGTCAAATTTAGCTTCATAAAC
This sequence comes from Campylobacter concisus, assembly GCF_902460675.1. Taxonomy (GTDB): domain Bacteria; phylum Campylobacterota; class Campylobacteria; order Campylobacterales; family Campylobacteraceae; genus Campylobacter_A; species Campylobacter_A concisus_AJ. Next base: position 1,484,089 of record NZ_CABPUQ010000001.1, read on the forward strand.
TCCAAGCTCTTTTGCACGCTCTATGCGCTCTTTGCTATAAGCTCCCAGCCATGATTTTAGTGGCGTATTTAGAGCAATTTGCAGTAGCTCGCTATCACTTGGCATAGCTTTAAAAAATGGCTCTTTTAAGATAGAAAAATAGCTCTTTGGCAGGCGCATTTTCTCTAAAATTTCCTTTGCGTCAAGCTCAAATTTACCAAAAAGCATATACAAAAACAGCCTCTCGTCATCTACAAATTTCCTAGCACTTTTAAGTTCGCTCAAAAACTCATCATTCTTGCGAATTTGCACGCCAAAAATTTGCTCAAAAAGAGAGAGCTTAAAAAGATAAAACGCCCCTTTTTCAAGCTCCTTTGCCCTAAAAAATTTAATCAGTTCGGTATTTATCCTATCCTTACTAAGATGCGCTAGATCAAGCGTTTTCATAAGCTCTAGCGTATCATCATCTATGCTGAAACCAAGCCTAGCGCTAAACTGCACTCCACGCAGCACCCTTAGTGGATCTTCTTTAAATTTCTCACTATCGATATGCCTTAGCGTCTTGCCCTCAAGGTCCTTTTTACCACCATGAAAGTCTAAAATTTCGCCGTTAAAGATATTCATCATCATGGCATTTACCGTAAAATCACGCCTTAGACTTGCAAGGCTAGGATCGTTTATATAGCTTACAGCAAAGTCTTTGTGCGAATTTCCAGTCTTGCTCTCGCTTCGTGGCAAGCCAAGATCGTAGTTTTTGTATTTGTAGATAAAGTAGCTTTTGCCAACGCCACTAGCCTTTATGCTAGCCATCAGCTCGTCAAATTTAGCAGGCTTTATATCATAAACTTCGATGTCATAATCATAAATTTCTCGCCCCAAAAGCGCGTCTCTTACGCAGCCGCCGACTAGATATACACGCTTGCTAAATGGGGCAAATAGCGATCTAAAAAAGTCTAGTTCGCTATTTTTGTAAATTTCTGTCCCAGTTTTTACCTCAAATTTATTATTTTGAGAGATTTTGGAGTCTATTTTCGATGTTTGCAAGGGTAAATTCTAAAAATTTAGTCGTTAGATCGAGCCTTTGACTAAGGTCTTGCTCGCTAGTTTGCTTAAGCCCTTCAAAAAGCACCTCTATGCGCTCAGCAAGGTTTGCTAAGAAAATTTCCTCCTCGCTTATCTCCCTGCTCTTTGGCGAAATTTGCGCCACTTTTGGCTCTGGCTCGCTTTGCGCGCTTGGCACGCTTGCCTCTACTTTTGGCTCTTCAAGTACATGCTCTTCTTCAGATTCTATTGCTAAAAGCTCTTTTTTTAGATTCTCCCTTTCAAGCTCTTCTTGCTTTTTGCTTTGCAGTGCCTCTATCTTCTCAAGCTCGGCGCTAACCTCACTAATAGCCATCCTAGCGATATCATCAAGCTTCATAATCTTATCAACCACCTTTTAAATTCATTTATCTCTTCGTCACTTTTCATCCTGATAAAAAACTCTTTCATCTGCTCATTTTTTATCGCGCGTTCCTTGCGAAGTCCGCTCAGGCGGTTTATCGCGCTAAGGGCGTCCTTGTTTGATGGGTCTTGTTTTAAGATGTTCTTGTAAATTTCAAGCGCATCGTCTTTTAGCCCTTGAGCCTCGTAGATCAGTGCTTCAGTGATTGTGTTTTTCATTTTTTGATAAATCCTGCTATCACGTCGCCTATCTCGCTTGTTGAGCAAACCTCAACTGCGTTAAAAGCGGCGATATCTTTTGTTCTATATCCCTTTGCAAGTGCTGTTTTTACGGCACTTTCTATCGCGTCTGCCGCCTCACTCTCGCCAAATGCGTATCTTAGCATCATCGCTGCACTTAAAATGGTCGCGATCGGATTTGCTATGCCCTGCCCTGCGATGTCTGGAGCTGAGCCGTGGATAGGCTCATAAATTCCCACTTTACCGCCCATACTAGCACTTGGTAGTAAGCCTATCGAGCCACAAACCATACTTGCCTCGTCGCTTAAGATGTCGCCAAATAAATTTTCAGTAAGTATGACGTCAAAATTTGCAGGCGCTCTTACTAGCTGCATCGCTGCGTTATCGACATACATAAAACTAAGCTCTACTTCAGGATAGCCCTTTGCCACTTCGCTAGTCACCTCACGCCAAAGCTGGCTAGTCTCTAGCACATTTGCCTTATCGACCATGCAGACCTTTTTCTTGCGAAGCATAGCCGTCTCAAAGGCGATCTTTGCGATGCGCTCGATCTCAAATTTAGCATAAACCATCGTATTAAACGCTCTATCTTCGCCTTTTTCACGTGGCTGTCCAAAATAAAGCCCACCAGTTAGCTCGCGAACCACGACAAAATCAACGCCCTTTAAAACCTCTGGCTTTAGCGTGCTAGCATCCACTAGCTCGTCAAAGATGATGGCTGGGCGTAAATTTGCATAAGCTTCTAACTCTTTTCTGATCTTTAAAAGCCCGCTTTCTGGCCTTAGGCGTCTTGGCAGGCTGTCCCATTTCTCGCCGCCGATCGCTCCAAAAAGCACAGCATCACTACTAAGCGCTGAGCTTAGCGTCTCATCTGGCAGTGGCTCGCCAAAAACGTCGTAAGCTGCACCGCCCATAAGCTTGTAGTCATACTCAAATTTGATACCAAACTCAGCACTCACTACGTCTAAAACCTTTATCGCCTCGTCAATGATCTCAGGGCCGATGCCATCGCCTTTTATAACGCAAATTTTATAGTTTTTCATCGCCGCTCCTTAGTTCATCTTCGCTTTTGCGTACTCGATAAGGCCGCCAGCATTTAAAAGCTCTTGCATAAATGGCGGGATAGCGTTAAATTTATACTCTTTTTTTGTGCTTTCATCTACGATGACGCCGTTATCTACGTCGATCTTTAGCGTGTCGCCCTCGTTTATCTCGTCGATTTCTTTGATCTCAAGTATCAAAAGCCCTGTGTTAAAGCTGTTTCTGTAAAAAATCCTCGCAAAGCTTTTAGCCACAACAGCTGCTATGCCAGCCTCTTTTAGCGCTAGTGGGGCGTGCTCTCTTGAGCTACCGCAACCAAAATTTTCGCCAGCTACGATGATGTCGCCTTTTGCTATTTTTGAGCTAAATTTAGGATCGGCGTCTTCCATGATGTGTTTTGCTAGCTCTTTTTCGTCTGAAGTGTTTAAATATCTTGCGGCGATGATGATGTCGGTGTCGATATTATCGCCAAATTTCCAAACTTTGCCTTGTTTCATTTTTAACCTTTAGTTTTGTAAATTTGGGCTGATTTTAACCAAAAGAAGCTAAATAAATAATCAAAAAGCCAAATTTAGCGCTCCAAAAGCCCTAAATTTAGCCTAGACAAAACAATCTACTTGCCATAAATGATTTAAATTTAACCAAATCAAGCAGCATTTTATGAGCGGCGATGCGAGCGTCAAATTACGTAAATTTTGCCTTAACTAGGCGTTTTTATTCGTAGTATTCGTAACTAATTTCTAGCTTTTTATATAGGCCAATTTCCGTTATGTCGCCGTTTTCGTAGTATTTGTCCGCGGGCTTAAATTTGACCGAGGTTTTATGCGTCAAATTTCCACGCTCGTCCCTCGTTATGTCTTTAAACTGCAAAATTTGCCAGATTTTTGCCTCGGAGCCGAAGTAATTTACCGACGTATACTCCATCTCGTCGCCGTTTGCGGCGTAGTAATAAACCCATTTTGAGTTCGGGGCTTGCGTGATTTTTTCGTATTCGCCGTTTAACTTGCGTTCAAAGCTTATCTCTATGCCGTGCCGCGGCTCCATATTATTTTCTATCCGCGTTAAAACGCCATTTTCGTCGTAGACGTAGCTATCGTCTATCACTAGTTCCCTGCCCGAATACACAGCCCGAGCGATCATTTTGCCGTCCTTGCCGTAAGTAGTTTTCTCCGTGCGCGGGTAAAATCTATCCTCCACGTGCTGCTCTTTGGCCGTCGCGACTAAATTTTCGCCGTCAAATTCGTATTCGTAGAGATAAACGGCGCTATCTTGGTATTTTTTGCGGATTAGCCCGTCTTTGCCGTACTCAAACAAAACCGAGCTGTTTGGCACGCCGTTTATGTGCTCGGTTTCTTGCACTATATAGCCGTTTTCGTCAAACTCCGTCCGCTTTACGCGAGTATTTTCTAGCGCGCCGGAGCCGTCTATAGAGTATTCGTACTCCGTAGCCGTCATACTTTTGACCTCGCCTTTTAGATCTTTTTTGCTCCAGTCGCTTTGCGGTAAAACGGCCGAGTTTAGATAGCAAACCGCCGATGCCGCCGCTAAAATAGCCTTTAAAATTTTCATTTTTATCCTTTTTAAACCATGCGTATTATACTCAAAAAGCGGTATAGTCAGTAAAATTCTAGCTTTTATGAGCTTAAAAATGCGCTTAAACTGGCTTAAATTTTAAGCAAGTCTGAGGTGAATTTACATTTTTTTTGGGGTTTAATAAATTTAAGCCTTTGCCCTTTGTAAAATCTCTCTCATCTCATCCTCACTAAGTGGCTCAACAAGCACGTTTGCAGCGTCGATGAAGCGGTATTTTTCTTTTGGTAAATTTGCCATGAAAGCTCCATATTCGCACTCATCAAGCACGTGAGCGTCACTATCATCCACACCCACAACTAGCGTAAGCACCCAGCGCGAGACCTTGCGATCCCCAAGAGCTTCTTGCGCCTGCCACGACGGAGATGGAGCATAAGGCAAGATGGTCGGTAAATTTTCACTAAGAGTATATGCGCCAAAGATTTCGTTGCCGTCTTTGTCTTGATAGAGGTGCTCTTTTGCGCTGTATGCGTCAAGATACTGCACCCGTCTCATCATCTCATCAAATTTAGCCGCAGGGCTGGCACTAGCAAAAATTTCATCTACCATAACCGCGTCAAACGCCACGTCTCGCTCCACGCCAGAGATGTAAAGCGTTTGATTTTTCTCTTTTATATCTTTTAACGCTTCAAGCCCCCACATGATGTCAGCCTCGTAGTCAAATTTTAAAATTTGCTCACTATCATAAATTTTTTCGTTGTCGCACTCTATTTTTGAGCCAGTTTGAGCCGAGAGCTTTGAGAGTAGCTCAAGTGCGATCTGCCAGTCGCCGACGCCACTTGGAGTATAAACACGCACGATATAGCAGCCATCTTCGTAGTTTAGCTCAAAGCCACGAACACTCTTTTGCCACACACCTGCTATCATCACGTCAGCGCCAAGCTCATTTGCACTTGGCTCCTCTTGCTCGCTGTTAAAAAAGAAAAGCCCCTCAACAAGAGCTGAAATTTCACGCTCGCTTAGCGCCTTTGCGTATCCGCCAAGTAGTTTCTTTTTATTTTTTACACTAAATGTTAAACTCATAAATTCTCCTTTTTTTGCTCTAAAATGTCATCACCTGATCGCACTCTCTCACCCACTCGGACAAGATATCCATGCTACCTTTCACCTCAGCCTCAAAATAAGGCTCTCCCACATGCAAACCGCATCTTATTTGGCAGCTGCCACAAACTTTTAGCATCGCGCACCAGCGTAAAGCTCTTCTAGCATCGCCACAAGACCCGCGTCGTAGTTTTCTGGCTTTTTGGTGCTATTTCGCGCAAGATCGACTGCGCGTTTGGTAGTGCAAACTGGGCAAATTTTAGCCAAGCTAGGTAAAAAGGGGATAAATTTATCTAAAAAGCAAGAGCACGCCGATCGTGCAGACTATGATGGCGGTACAAATTTCAAGTAGTCTTAGGTGCGTTTGTAAAAATTTCTTTAGCATAGCTCCGCCAAGTGCGTAGATATTTAGCGATAAAAACTCGATGAAAACGAGCGTTACGGTGATAACGCACATGCGAGTAAGGCTAAATGGGTCATCTTTATCCAAAAATGTAGGCAGCAAGGCTGATAAAAATATCCACGCCTTTGGATTTGAGACGCTAACGATGAAGCCATTTATAAACATCTGCTTTTTGCTTGGCAAATTTGAGACATTTGTGATGCTAAGCTCGCCCTTGCCAAAAAAGAGCATGACGCCAAGATAGAGCATATAAAGGCCTGCGATGATATTTAGCGCCTTAAATGCGTACTCAAAATGATGTAGCACCGCACCCACGCCCAGCATACAGCTAAATGAGACAAAAGCGATCGCCAAAAGCTGCCCAGCCATCACGAAAAACGAGTGTTTGTAGCCAAGGCTCATGCCAACGCTCATCGCATAGGTCATGTTGATGCCTGGCATCATGGAGATCGGGAAAATCGTGACAAAAAAGAGCAAGAAATTCATGAAGCGCCTTAAAAATTTAGTGAAATGCTAAATCAAAATCTATAAATTTATGATAAAAGAGCGCTTTATTAGCAAATTTAACCTGCTTTTGGACGTGAGGAATTTGGCTTTTGGTGCTAGACATATAAATTTAATAAATTTAGCGCAAAAACAAGGGCGATTTTGTGTGTATTTCACAGCCTAGATGGCAAATTTAGCTTTTGATATAAAGGCGCTCTATAAATTTATTTGCCACAAAAGCTAGCTAAATTTAGAGCAAAATGGCTCATTTTTCATTTATAAATTTAAAAATTTAGGCTATTACTGTTATCACGCCAAGCCCTTTACTGGCGGCATTTTGATAAAATTTTAAAAGCCCAGCAAAGCGCTGTTTTAAACTCGCCTTTATATTTTCAAATTCGCTCTCGCACCCAAAAATATCAGGATATGTCTTTGAGCTAGCAAATTCTTTTAAATTTATCTTTGCTAAAAGTGCGTTGATATCAACATTTTTCAACGTCTCAGCCACCTCTTTTACATCCGAAGCGTTAGCATAAGAGATCATCTCGCTTAGCTCTTCGTTTAAGGCACTACGCCCAAAAATAGCCCAACTAAAAGGCTCTTTTGAGCTAAAAATATCGCCAGCCTTAAGCCTCTCCTGAAAATTTGTGCCAGTTAGCATTTTACAAATCGCGTCCCAAAAATTGCCCATGTCGTATTCGTCCAAAAGTTCGCCGTCGCCGCCATTTTTGATCTTTTCTATATCATCTTGCAAGTAGGCATAGCAGTGCGCACTAATCCCCATTTTAGAGCCTTAAATTTAATGTGAATTTAAAAAAAGAGAGGGCGGAGCTATAAATTTAATAGTTCCGCCAAGAGAATTTAAGCTTAGTGAGTTAAGAAAAACTCTTGAATTTTAGCTTTGTCACTTGTTTTTGTAAGTGCAAGCATCAAAAGCACTCTAGCTTTTTGAGCGTTTAGGTTGTCGCTTGTTAAAAAGCCGTATTTTGCGTCATCAACTTCGCCATTCATAGTTGTCTCGCCACTTCCCACACGTGAGTCACGAACTACCACTACGCCAGCTTTTGAAGCCTCACCAAGAGCCTCTAACACGCTAAAGTAAGGGTTACCGTTGCCTAGACCAGCGCTAACGATGCCTTTTGCGCCGTTTTTAACAGCTACATTTACAAAGTCAGGGTTGTCATTTGCGTGAGAGTAGATGATATCAACTCTTGGAAGCTCTTTTACGCCAGTTAGGTCAAAAGCCGAGCTTGCTGTGTGTTTTCTGAGTGGGTTCATATAGTATTTTACGTTGCCATAAAAGACTGTGCCGATCTTGCCGCTATTTGGTGATTTAAATGTATCAACGCCTGTTGTGTTAGTTTTTGTCACCTCTCTAGCTGCTTGAATTTCGTCATTCATAGTAACCACAACGCCCTTGCCTACGCTATCTTTGCTGATGGCTACATTTACAGCGTTAAATAAATTTAGTGGGCCGTCTGCGCTTAGTGAGCCACTATTTCTCATCGCTCCTACAAGTACAACTGGCTTGTCGCTTTTAACAACTAAATTTAAGAAGTAAGCTGTCTCTTCCATAGTGTCTGTGCCGTGAGTAACGACGATACCATCAGCTTTGCCACTGTTTAGAAGTTCATTTATTCTATTTGCAAGCTTAAGCCAAACTTCGTTGTTCATATCTTGTGAGCCGATATTTGAAATTTGCTCGCCTTTTATGGTAGCGATCTTGTTGATATCCGGCACGGCTGCTATTAGTTTATCGACCGTAACAGTTCCAGAAGTATAGCTTGAATCAAGCGAACCTGAGCCGCTTCCTGCTATCGTTCCACCAGTAGCTAGAATGTAGATGGTTGGCTTTGCAACCGCTAAAGTAGCACCTAAAATCATGAGTAACACCGCCTTAAAGATTAAACGCATTTTAACTCCTTTGCATTAAAATTTGCTAGAGCATTATAACGTCATAAATTTAAAAAAATTATTAATTTTTAAAATTTATATTTATTTAAAAAATTCTTATCAAAAGCATATAAATTCCGGTTGAGACAACTATGCTAAGAAGGGCATTTTTGAATTTCAAATGCACCAAAATAGCCGTAAAAACCGCCACTATCTCGCTTAAGCCATATGGAAACTCGCTAAATTTCGTATCCTTTAGCCCATAGCAGACCAAAACGACCATTATCATCATGCCCATATGCTTTTCTATGGCGTCTAGATAAGGATTTGGCTTATAGTTTCTTAACGCATAAAATGGCGTCGCTCTCGTTATAAAAGTAGCCAAGGCACTTAAAAGCACCGCCACAAAAAGCACCATCTCGCTTGAGCTTACACTTATCAAATTTTATCCTTAAACAAAAGCAAAAATATAAAACAAAGCGCCATCGAGCCAACAAGCACAAATTTAGCTGGAAACAGGCTCACTCCAAGCACGCCAAAAAAGACCGCCGCAAAGAGCACGCGGTAGTTTTTATCATTTTTAAACATCTCGATGACGACCACTATAAAAAGCGAGGTCAAACTAAACTCAAGCCCCTTTGTATCGGCCTTTATAAGATCGCCAATTATCGCTCCAAGCAGCGTGCCAGCCGCCCAGTAAGACCAAGCAAGTAAATTTAGCCAGGTAAAGGCAAAACTTCGATCACTTGCATCTTTTAGCCCTAAATTTTTAAATATCGCAAAGGTCTCATCTGTTAGTAGCGCGATGTTTAAAAGCCTAAATTTGATCCCGCTATACTCTTTTAAAAGTGAAATTCCATAAAAAGTGTGGCGCAAATTTACAAGGTAGCTCATGATAAAGACCTCAACATAGCTCGTGCCGACGCTAAAGAGCGAGAGCATCATAAACTGCGCTGCGCCGCCGTATGCTAGCGTGCTAAGTGCCACAGCGATAAATGCGCTCACTCCCATGCTCTTTGCCAGCACACCAAAAGCGACACCAAGCGGGAAATAGCCCATAAAGATAGGAATGGATAGTTTAAAAACGTAGTTAAATGTCAAATTTTTACCTTAATAAAAGCCAAAATGTTAGCAAAAATTTGAAAATTTAGGATAAAGGCTAGAAATTCTAGCCTTGTAGGGTAAAATTTGAGATTAAAATTTGATGATTTCACCGTCATTTGGGATAGTGATCTTGCTCTCTATACCTTCTTTTTTAACAAATTCACGAAGATCCTTACGGCTTACACTTGTGTGATTTACGGCGTCCATATGCACTGCAATGATAGTCGCGCCATTAAGCACTTTTGCAGCGTGAGCTACGTCGGCTTTGCCCATTATGATACCGTTGTCAGGAAATGCTAGCACGCGAGCGTCGCCCGTATTCATCACGACCACGCTAGGATTAAATTTGTTTAGAGCCTTATTTACGTCCGCAGTCCAAAGTGTATCGCCCATGACGTAAAGCGTTTTGTGCCCCTTTGCCTCAAACACGACGCCCATCGCATCGCCCGAAATAGCAGCAAACTGCTTATTTTCATACATCTCTGCTGTGCCGTGAGCGCCGCCTGTTTTATGTAGTTTCACTCCTTTAAATTCAGCCGATTCGTCTAGCACTCTTACGTCTTTAAAACCTTGCTTTTTGATTAGCGCCGCATCATCGTTATGCTGAGCAAAGATAACGATATTTTTAGGTAAAATTTCAGCCGCGACCTCATCCCAGTGATCAGGATGCGTGTGCGTAACGATGATCGCATCGACGCCCTTATACACCTCTTTTGCATCCATAGGAAGTTCTATCAAAGGATTTCTAAGGTGTGAGTTTAGCGTCCCCTCAAAGCCAGGATATTTACCCTTTGGTGCAAGATACGGGTCGAGCAAAAAGTTCACTCCCGCATAGTTTATCTTTGCGGTAGCGTTTCTGATATGCTGAAAGCTGTCTTGTGCGTTTGCCACGCCAAAGCCCAAAAATAGAGCGACTAAAAATAAAATTTTGTTTATTTTCATTATTTCTCCTTGTAAAATTTACTAACTCAAAATACCAAAAAAAGCTAAGAATATATTTAAAAGAGTTAAATTTAAAGAATAGATTTTGTTCTTTAAATTTAATGACCTTTTCGCATTTTAAAACTAAATTTTATAAAATAACAACAAAATTTATAAAGAAAATTTCTATGAAAAAGATAGTTTTACTAATATTTTTAACACTAAATTTAATAGCCTTAACAACAAATCCAAAGATCAAAATCCCTCAAGCAAATAGCTGCAATATCGAGGATAACTGCATTGATTTTAGCCGCAAATACAGCGATGATGAGTATAAAAGGCTATTTGGAGTTTATAAAAGTGAGTGCGAGGTTAAAAATTTAGACGCATGCATCTATCTGGCTGAGTTTTACAAAAGCGGACTTGGCGTAAAAAAAGACGTGACAAAATCACTAGAAATTCTTAACAAAGCTTGCGATGAAAATAATAAATTTGCCTGTCACAACCTTGGTGTTGAGTATCAAGAGATGAAAGATCACAAAATGGCTTTAGAAGCTTTTAAAAAAGGCTGCGATCTAGCTTTTATACAAAGCTGTTTTAACGTCGCAGTTTTATATAATAACGGTAGTGGCGTGAAAAGGGACTACAAAAAGGCTGCTAAAATTTACAAAGAAGTTTGCGAGCAAAATTTCTATGAAGGATGCTACAATCTAGCAGTTTTATACCACAACACGCCTGGCGTAAAGCGTGACTACAAAGAAGCGATAAAGCTTTACAAAAAGGCTTGTGATAGCGACTTTAGCATCTCTTGCTACAACCTAGCGAGCTTATATCAAGAGCAAAAAGAGTATGAAAAGGCTAGCAAGCTCTATTTTAAAGCTTGTAAGCTTGACTTTGCCGATGCTTGCAATAACCTAGCCAGCCTTTACGACGACGCACTTGGCGTAGAAAAAGACGATGAAGTGGCGTTTAGATATTACAACAAAGCGTGCAGGCTAGATAGCGCAAGTGGGTGCAAACATCTTGCATACTTTTACTATCATGGCATAGGGACAAAAAAGGATAAAAAGCTGTCAAAAAAAGAGCTTAACAAAGCTTGCAAACTAGGCCTTAAAGAGGCTTGTGAGATAGTTAGAGATTTTCACTAAAGAGCGTTTATGAAAAATTTGATTTTGTTTTTATCTCTCTTTTTGCTTCTAAATGCAGAAAATTTAGACGAGATGTGTCAAAGTGAGGACGATATAAGAGCAAATTTAACGAGCTGTTACAAGGCTGCTACAAAAATTTATAACTCTTCAAGCGATGATAAAGAGTTTAAAAAGCTACAAAAGATATTTTTAGTAGCTTGCGAAAATGATATGAAAGAGGGTTGCTATAGCGCTGCGCTCAACTACCAAAATAGCTACAATGACGTTAGTAACGAGCTTAATCAAACTATCATATTAAATAGATATGCTAGATTTCTTAACTACGCGCTTTTGGGTGGCGGTAAAAAAGAGGATAAAACGACTGCCAAAAGCTACTTTCAAAGATCATGCGAGCTAGGCTTTAAAAAGGGCTGCGATATGAGAAATTTATTAGAGAAGCTTGGGTATTAAATTTGATATTTACTATAAATTTAAAGCTTTTTATCTAAACTTATTTAAATTTTTAAAAAGGTAGGCAATGAAAAAGACTTTCTTATTTTTAACCTCTGCGGTGCTTTTGTGGGGCGCAAATTTAGACCAAAAAGCGCTTGAGACAAAGTGCGAAAAGGCTGATGCCACAAGCTGCTACGAGCTTGGTAATAAATTTCAAGAGAGCAAAAACTACCAAAAAGCGGGCGAGTTTTACAAAAAAGCTTGCGAGCTAAAACACGCAAGTGCTTGCAGTAGCGTGGGCGTACTCTACGACATGGACTACATAAAAGATGTAAATAACAAAAATGCAGCCAAATTTTACCAAAAGGGCTGCGAGCTAAACGACGGCTTTGGCTGCGCAAGGCTCGGCTTTGTCTATACGCTAGATAAAAACTATAAAAAGTCAAAAGAGCTCTTTTTAAGGGCATGCGAGCTAAAAGATGGCGACGGATACTACGGCCTTGGACTTTTATACTATGACGGAAATGGCGTAAAGCAAGACGCCAAAAAGGCAAAAGAGCTCTTTGAAAAGAGCTGCGATCTATACGCTCCAGCAGGCTGCAATAGCCTTGGCATGATGCTTCAAAGTGGAAAATATGTAGAAAAAGATCAAAAAAGAGCTAGCAAACTCTTTATAAAAGCTTGCGAAATGGGCTTTGGGGATGGTTGTCACAACCTTGGGGTTATTTATTATGAAACAGAAGGAGATAAAAATTTAGCTAAAAAGCACTTTGGCAAGTCCTGCGAGCTAGGCAACGACGAAGACTGCCAAATTTACAATGCATTATAAATTTAATGCACCTGACTTTTTGGACCCTTACCCTTTGGGGTCCTGTCCGAAAAGTAAAAAACATCAAGCGTAAAAGCAACGAGTATAAGTCCAACAATAGCCAAAGTCGCGTCCATACTACCTACCTTTTAAGTCCATTTACTATCTCTAACATCGAATCACTCGTAGTTATCGCCTTTGAGTTTGCCTCGTATGCGCGCTGACCTGTGATAAGGTCAGTCATCTCTTCAACAAGCTGCACGTTACTCATCTCAACAAAGCCTTGTCTAATGGTGCCAAGTCCGTCAAGGCCAGCCACACCTACCACCACGTCGCCGCTAGCGCTTGTTTGGAGGTAGTTATTATCACCCATCGAGTGAAGACCGGCTGGGTTTATAAAATTTGCTAGCTCGATCTGACCTATCTGAGCCATATCGGTTTCGCCAGCTTGCAAAACTGAGACGGTGCCATCTGTGCCTATTGAAATTTGCGTCGCATTTGCAGGAACAGTGATCTGCGGGATGAGCTGATAGCCGTCGCTATTTACGATCGTGCCGTTTGCGTCAAGCTTAAATGCGCCGTTTCTAGTATAAGCCGTCGTGCCATCAGGAAGTTGAATTTGAAAAAAGCCGTTGCCAGCTATGACCATATCTAGGTTGTTGCTAGTCTCTTTAAAATAGCCCTGAGAGAAAATTTTATTTATTGCTGTTGGGCGCACGCCAAGACCTACTTCGATGCCTGTCGGGCTTGTAGTAGTCTGGCTTGTCGCCGTGCCTGCGTACTCCATGACTTGATACATAAGATCGGCAAATTCAGCCCTATTTTTCTTATATCCATAGGTATTTACGTTTGCAATGTTGTGCGAGGTTACGTCTATCTGCGTCTGCTCGGCGATCATGCCAGTGGCCGCAGTGTAAAGTGATCTCATCATAGTTTTATCCTTTTATTAAGCTTTTAGGGCTAGTTTTTGAACAGCATCTTGGTTAAGGTCAGTCATGTGGCTTGTCATAACCTTTTGATACATATCAACTAAGCGTTGGGTTTCTATTAGACCCACCATTTCTAAGACTGGATTTACATTTGACATCTGAGCGTAGCCTTGCATTACGCTATCAGCCTCGTCAAGCTCGGTTATGTCGTCAAAATTTCTCGTTTCAAAGAGATTGTCTCCGACCTTTTTTAGATCTCTTATCTCTCTTGGCTGAGCGATGTAAAATTTAGAAAATTGATTGTTATTTGAGTATAAATTTCCATTTTTATCAGAGGTTAAGACCTCGCCTTGTGGCACTTGGATGCCTCTTTGACCAGGATTTTGCGCCTCATAGCCACTTGGTAACACCCTATAACCCTCTTTTGTGACGATATATCCGTCCGCGTCAAGACTAAAAGAGCCATTTTTGCTTAGTTTTACGCCATTTGAAGTATCAACTAAGAAAAATGCGTCCTCTCTTTTTATCGCAAAGTCAAGCGTGTTTGAGCTGTATTTAAAGCCACCAGCGCTAAAGTCGGTGTATTCTTCGCTCACTTGTGGCACGCGATCAAGCGTTCTGTTTAGAAATTTAGCTCCGTCTTTTGTGTGATTTTTAAGCGGAAGCTCATCTTGCGTCTCTTTAAAAATTCTCGCAAAGTCGCCGATGACTACGTCGTTTCGTTTGTAGCCGATCGTATTTACATTTGCAAGGTTGTTTGAGATGACATTTAGTCTGTTAAACTGCGTTACCATGCCAGCAGTGGCTTGATAATAACCATTTTGCATAAATTTTCCTAATCAAAATTTGATTTTTATAGCTACTAAGCAATCATCGTTCCAACTTTCTTTTTATAGACATTTAAAAAATTTTGGGTATAATCCACTTTCTTTTAACCAATACTTAAATCACAATCACACGATTTGAAAGGAATTTTATGAGCGCCGCAAAAGACTCTTTTTCTCAGATAGAAGAGCTTTTTGTTGAAAATGCAAAAGGCTTTTTGACATATGAAAAATTAGTAAAATTATTAGACAAAGCTCCGACGGCTACGATAGTAAAGAAGATAGAACAACTCGCAAAAACAAACAAAGTCCAGCTCATCACATCTGCTGAAGCTGCAAAACTTAGAAATTTAGCCGATGCTAAAAAACGTCAAGAAAATGCTCAAAAAAGTGACCAAGATATCGACGAGGACCTCGATCTTTCAGGTGAGAGCGACCTTTTAGAGTGGTCAAGATCAGATAGTCCAGTAAGGATGTATCTAAGAGAGATGGGTCAGATCGCGCTTCTTACAAAAGAAGAAGAGGTCGAGATCAGCAAGAGGATCGAGCTTGGCGAAGATATCATCATCGACGCATTTTGTTCGGTGCCGTTTTTGATCGATTTTATACTTGATTATAAAGAGCCGCTTATCAACAGAGAGCGCCGCGTAAAAGAGCTTTTTAAAAGCTTTGAAGACGAGAGCGAAAATGAAAATGAAGATGGCGAAGAGGATATAGACGAAGAGGATGAGGAGAACGAAGAGAACGAAACTCCTAAGAAATCAGCCAAAAACGACAAGCGTGCAGAAAAAGTTATAGAGAGCTTCAAAGCCCTTGAAAAGGCTAAAAAAGAGTGGCTAAAGACTGCAAATAAGCAAGATAAAGTTGAAAGCGATGACACAGCTTCAAAGATGACGCTTGCGTTTAAAAAGAAAATTTTAAAAGAGAAGCTGATGGATCTTGGCCCAACAAGCAAGCTAATCAGCGAGATCGTAAAATCAATGGAGACAGCGCTAAAAAGCGACGATGAATTTGATAGAGAGCTAAAACGCTTGGAGTATCGCTTGCCAATGTTTAGTGACGAGCTAAAGAAAAATCACAAAAGCATCTTAAAAGATATCATCAAACTTAGCAAAGAAGAGATCGCAGCTCGCGTGCCAGAGGCTACGATGGTCTCAACCTACGTCGAGATCAAAAAGCTTTTTACAACAAAAGAGGCGAGCAAACAAGGCTTTGACCTTGAGCCAGCAAGACTAAAAGAGATTTTAGAGCAGATCAAACGCGGAAAGAAAATTTCAGACGAAGCAAAAGCTAGAATGGCTAAGTCAAACCTCCGTCTAGTCGTAAGTATCGCAAAACGCTATACAAACAGGGGCTTGCCGTTTCTTGACCTCATCCAAGAGGGCAACATCGGCCTTATGAAGGCGGTTGATAAATTTGAATATAGAAAAGGCTATAAATTTTCAACCTACGCCACATGGTGGATCCGCCAGGCTATCTCGCGTGCGATCGCCGATCAGGCAAGGACGATCAGGATACCTATCCACATGATAGAGACGATCAATCGTATCAACAAAATCAACCGCAAATACCTCCAAGAAGAGGGAAAAGAGCCTGATGTAAGCGTCATCGCAAAAGAGGTCGGACTAAGCGTTGATAAGGTAAAACAGGTGATCAAGATAACAAAAGAGCCTATCAGCCTTGAAGCTCCTATCGCAAACGAAGAGGACGGTAAATTTGGAGATTTTGTTGAAGACAAAACTTCGCTATCACCGATAGATCAAATTTTAAAAAGTGACCTTAGAGAGCAGATCGACGATGTGCTTTCGCAGCTAAATGAGCGCGAAAAGGCGGTTATTTCGATGAGATTTGGCTTGCTTGAAGATGAGAGCGACCGCACGCTTGAAGAGATCGGCAAGGCACTAAACGTCACTCGTGAGCGCGTCCGCCAGATAGAAAGCTCGGCTATTAAAAAACTAAAACACCCAAAAGTTGGTAGAAAACTTAAAAACTACATCGAGGGCTAACAAGCCCTACCCTTTTGGGCATCTGCACCCAAATTCTTTAAATTTCTAAAATCAAATTTATATACTAGCCTATAATTATGTTATTTTTACATTCAAAGCACCAAAAAAGAAAAGCAAAAAATTTAATGCTTTTGTATGCTTTGCCCTGCCTTGGTGTATATACACTTGTTTAGACAGCTTTTATTTGGAAAATTTATTAGCATCTATACCAAAAATTATTTTAAACATTACATACAACTCTCATCTTAAAGCATAATTAACTCAACCTTCGCTTTGAGGGTACACTTGCTATAAAAGTTATTTCTTTAAAGGTACACTTGCTACAAAATTTCAATCAAATTCCAAAAACAATAACCAAAGAAGCATAAAATTTTAATTTACAAATATGTTTTATAAGTTAAAAAAGTAGAAATAAAAAAGAGTTTTACCGGCCAAAGACCGGTAAAAATTTATTCGCCTAGAAGTTTATCTAGTTTTGCAGCCAAGCTCGTAGTATCGTGAGCTTTAGCCAAAGAGGCAGCATGTAGCTTTAAATTTGCTTGTAAATTTTCTTCCAAGCTTTTTGCGATGTCGCTACTATCAAGGTTTTCTACGCTATTAGCGTTTGCTACGCTTCTAGCAGCTAAAGCGTTCATACCTTTAAATACAGCATTTTGTGTCGAGCCGATCTCTGAGCGAAGTGAATTTATATTTTTCAAAATTTCACCTGAATTTGAGCCGTCCTCTTTCACGTCTAAAAGAGCATTTGTGCTTAAATTTACATTTCTTGTGCCTTCGCCTGTGAAAAAGCCAAGCTCGGCGTCAAAAACGTTTTTACCGTTAAATTTGGCTTCTTTTACGCTGTCGCTCATCGCATTTTTAAGCGCATTTATCTCGCCTTTTATGCCATTTTGCTCGTTAGCTGAAAGAGCTGGGTTTGAAAGCTTGCTTGATAGCTCACCGATCTTATCAGCGCTCTCGCTTAAATTTAAAAGCGTTGAGTCGGCGATCTGAAGCATACCGATCATATCGTTTGCATTTGCCATGCCCTCGTTTAGGACATTTGTTTGCGAAAGTAAGCTCTCTGCGATTTGCAAATTTGCACCTGATGCTTTGATCTCGCTATTTGCAGAGATGGCGTTTAGCACCTTTTTCTCGCTATTTTTAGCTTGATCTAAATAATAGTTTCCTGAAGCCTGGTTTGCAGTATAAGTTCCTAACTTCATATCAACTCCTTTTTTAGTAGTTTCGTGATGGATTTTACTATAAATTTCATAAAAAGTTGCAAAAATATTTCTTAAAACAAAAAATATTATAAAAAGAATTTAGAAAAAAGCCATTTTTCCTAAATTCTTTGCCCTTTTTAGTCTTCTAATCTCACGGCAATTGATCTTTTATGAGCTGTTAGTCCTTCGGCTTCGGCTAGCTGCATGCATGGTTTGCCAAGGTGCATGATGCCTTTTCTGCTAACCGAGATGATAGAGCTTCGCTTCATGAAATTTTCAACTCCAAGCGGCGAGTAAAATCTCGCACTTCCGCCAGTTGGCAAGGTGTGGTTTGGTCCAGCTAAATAATCGCCCATCGCTTCAGGCGTGAAGTGCCCAAAAAATATCGCACCAGCGTGTTTCACCTCGTCCATATAGCTCAAAGCATCGTTTGTAGCGATCTCTAGGTGCTCCACAGCAAGCTCGTTCATCAGTTTAAAGCACTCCTGCAAATCTTTTGCGACGATGATAGCGGCTTTATTTCTCATGCTAGCACTTGCAATTGGTTCGCGTTTTAGAGTTTTTAGCTCGTCCTCTATGTGCCTTTGCACTGCCCTTGCAAAGGCCTCCACTGGTGTTATCAAAAAGGCACTTGCGATCTCGTCGTGCTCGGCTTGTGAGAGTAGATCGATCGCTATATGGCGAGGATCCGCGCTATCATCAGCGATCACGCCTATTTCGCTTGGACCTGCGATCATATCGATATTTACGTCGCCATAAACTAGCTTTTTAGCAGTCGCTACGTAGATGTTGCCAGGTCCTGTGATGACATCGACCTTTGGCACGGTTGCTGTGCCATACGCCATCGCTGCGATCGCGCTTGCACCGCCTATTTTAAAGGCTGTTTTGATGCCACATAGATGCATCGCAGCAAGAAGTAGAGGATTTACCTTGCCACCTGGTGCTGGGGTGCAAACTACGATCTCTTTTACGCCAGCAACGATTGCTGGGATAGCATTCATGAGAAGTGAGCTAGGATATGCCGCCTTGCCGCCTGGGATATAAAGGCCAGCGCGATCAACTGGGGTGTATTTTGCACCAAGTAAGATGTCGTGCTCGTCCTTATAGGTCCAGTCGCTTGGTTTTGTGCGCTCATGATAGCTTTTTATCCTGTCGTGAGCTAAATTTAGAGCCACTCTTAAGGCGTTATCTAGCGAGTTGTAGGCCGCTTCCATCTCTTTTACGTCGATTATTATGTCGTTTTTGCCTGTGACATTAAATTTATCAAATTTGCTTATCTGAGCAAAAAGCGCACTATCACCATCTTTTCTTATCTCGTCTATGATGCTTGTAACCACTGGCATCACGGCACTCATATCATTGTCGCTTCGCCTAACAAGCTGTGAAAATTTACTCTCAAAGTCAGCGTCACTGCTGTGTAAAAACTTCATTTGTGATCCTTTATTTTTAGTTTTCTCTCATATCTTTGCTTTTGTGTAATGTTACCTAAAATTCCGCCCTGGTGGATATATAAAATTTCGCTCCCAAGCTTATCTAAATTTGCAAAAAGTGTCATAAAGCCTACCGGGTCGTAAATAAGCTCAAATTCAACACCACTTTTGCAAACCTCAAGCCAAATTTCATAAAGCTCAGGGTATAAATTTCCAAAATGATACTTCTTTGGCGGATTTAAAATTTGCACTTTGCTGTTTTTATCTAGCTCGTAAATTTGCTTTTTTAGATAGTCGCTATCCCCTACGCAAGGGGCTGTAAAAACCCTAAGATCGGTGTGCTTTGCTAGGTAGCATGCGCTTGTGCCTGTGCCTGAGGGTAAAAAGATATCAGGCCTTATGCCACTTTTTTTGCTCCACTCATTTATCTCATTTGCTTGCGTTATAAAGCCAAGCTCGGCCTCGCTTTGTGCTACGCCCTCGTTTATAAAAAGTGCGTTTTGACTCTTTGCTAGCTCCTTAGCAAATTTCTCACGCTCCTCTTTTACAAAAATTTCCATGCCATTTTCAAGTGCAAATTTGAAATTTCCAACTGGATTTTGCTCTAAATTTGAGCTAAGATGAGAGACGACGTAGTAAAATTTAAGCCCTTTTAGCTTGGCAAAAAGACTTAGGCTATACATAGCGTTTGACTGGCTTGAGCCGTGAGATACGATGACTTTGACGCCACCAAGATCAGCCTTTAGAAAATACTCTAGTTTTCTTGCTTTGTTGCCGTTAAACTCGCCTAGTAGATCGTCTCTTAAAAGCCAAAATTCTCGCTCTCTTAAGCGAATTTTATCAATCACCCTTAAACTCCAAAAATTTCTCTATCTCGTTGATAGCCTCTTTGTTTGAGAGTGAAAATTTGATCTCTATGCGCCTTGAAGCGTCCTTATCCTCGGTTCCGTCTTTAAAAACTAGCTCGTTGTAGCTTCTGCCACTTGCAACAAGCAGCTTTCTAAGGCGTGCATCGTCACTAAATGAATTTATAAACTCCATCACCGCGTAGGCTCTTTTTTGCGAAAGCTCTAGGTTATAAATGTAGCTTCCGTCGCTATCCGTAAAGCCCTCTATAACGATCTGGTCGATGTTTGAGGCGATCTCTTTATCATTTAAAAGCACGTCAAAATACTTACTAAGTGTGGCCTTTAGCTCCTCTTTGACCTCTTCTTTTAAGACCGCACTGCCCTTATCAAAAAGCACTGATGAGCTAAGCTTTAGCGCGCCTGAGTTTGGGTCGATCTCGATGCTATTTCCCAGCCTATCTTTTAGGGCGGAGATCACTTTTACTCTTATGCCAGTTAGGTTTTTGACCCTATCACGAGTGACGTTTAGATCCCTTAAAAGCTCGTCATACCTAGCCTCTTTTTTGCTTACTTGCTCGAGCAAAAAGGCGATCTTGGCTAAATTTCTCTCGCTACTTGCATTTGCATCGCTAAGCGCTCTATCTTTTAATGAAATTTCATCATTTAGCACGATCATCTTTTGGTTTAGATCAAAAATGCTAGCATTTAGCTCTTTTATGCTCGCATTTGCGTCCTTGTTTTCTTCTATGAGCTGGGCTAGCTTTTCTTTTAGGGCGTCTATTTGGATGACAAAAATTTCATTTGATTTTTTTAAATTTATATTTTCATCGCTTATCTTTGAAAGCTCACTTTTTAGGGCGTCATTTAGCTCTTCGAGGGTGAAATTCTTGCCCTGAGCGTCTTTTAAATTTGCTAAAGCTGTGATGATGGCTTGCTCTTTATTTTCAAGGGTGTTTTGAGTTAGGACGTATTTTACGACGACAGCGCCTATTAGCAGCATAAAAACAAAGAGCAGACCTGCCATCAAGTCCGCGTACGAAACCCAAAAGCTCGATTGATCTTCGTTATTTTTGTCTATTTTCATTGCACTAGATTTTCGATTTTTTCTATTACAGAATTTGCTTCTTTATCGATCTCGTCTATGTTTTTCTTAAGCTCAGCAATGAGGCTCTCGCGCTCTTTTTCACGCTCCAAGCTCCTGCCCTCTTGCTCATAAGCCGCCTTAAATATCGTCGCACTCTCCACGAGCGAGGTTCTAAATGCCTTTAACGCCTCGTTTTGCTCTTTCATCAAAGAGAGAGAAAATTCTTTTAAAATGGCATCAAAACTCTTGATAGTCTGCTCAAATTTAAGCTGGCTCTCTTTTGTGGCATTTAAATTTCTACTAAAAATTTCGCCAAGTTTTGCATGCTCAGTTAAAATTTTAACCTCCATATCTTTAAAGGCGTTAGAAAACGCACCAACTGCCTTTAGTATATCGGAGTGGATCTTTACAAATTCATCTTGTTTTAGCCCAGATTCATTTAGCATTTTTAAATTTGCACTAAGCTCTGCCTTGCTTTGACTGATGATATTTTTTTCAACCTCACAAAGCTCTTTTAGGCTCTTAAATTTCTCATTTGTCTGCTCGCTTAACTCTTTTATAAATTTATCATCAAGCACCATTTTAAAGGCATCGTGACTATCTTTAAAGTAGCCTACACTTGCTTTCATAAAATTTGCATTTAGCTCATTTTCTTGCCAGAAAAACTCACGGCTTAGCTCTTTTTGCTCGCTATAAAATCTCTCAAATTTACTAATGCCGATCTTTTCAAAAAACATCCACCAAAGCGCTAAAAATATGCCATATATCGATACATAAAACGCCGTAGCCACGCCGTTTAGCAGTATAGCGATCTCTTTTTCAAGTCCGTTTGCAGTGCTTGAGCTAAAGCTTGGCATCGAGATAGCGATACTGATAAATGTGCCTAAAATTCCAAGCATAGGAAAGACTGCTTGGCCGATGTTTGCTAGGTTGTCATTTCTAAAATTTCTTGTATAGCTCTCGAAAAAGTCTTCAAATTTTGCGTTTGCCTTTTTGACGCCTGAGATTTCAAAGAGATGAGCGATGATAAATTCTTTTAGCCTTATCTTGTAGTCTTTGGCATTTGCTAAGAAATTTGAGTAGGCTACCAAGGCGCTGTGGCGTGAAAATATAAAAGCAACAAAGAGTATAACGCCCATCATCACGATGGTGTGAAGCTTCATCTGAAAATTTATAATGCCAAGATACGCTAGTATCGCCAAGATGTAGATGGCTAAAGGGATAAAGATAACTTTAAAAAAGACAAAAAAAGAGTGAGCTTGGCGCTCTTTTGGCACGCTTAGCTCACTAAAATCATTTTGATTTTGCATAGGATTAGTTCCTATTTAGGCAGTTTAAGTCGCTAAAAGCAGTCTGAAGACGCTTAACCATGCTCTCCTCGCCACTTCTTAGCCATTTCCTTGGATCGTAGTATTTTTTATTTGGCTTATCATCGCCTTCTGGGTTACCGATCTGCCCTTGTAAATATGCTCTATTTTTAGCCTCATACTCGCGCACGCCGTCCCAAAATGCCCACTGCGTATCGGTATCAATATTCATCTTAATAACGCCGTAGCTTACAGCATTTTTGATATCTTTTAGCTCACTACCGCTACCGCCGTGAAATACAAAATTTACTGGCTTGTCGCTTTTTGTGTTAAATTTCTTAGCGACATAGGCTTGTGAGTTTTTAAGAATTTCTGGTCTTAGCACGACATTGCCTGGTTTATAGACACCATGGACGTTACCAAAACTAGCTGCGATGCTAAATTTATCACTTATCTTGCTTAGTCTTTCATAAGCAAGCGCGACGTCCTCTGGCTGGGTGTAGAGAAGCGCGTTATCAACGCTTGTGTTATCTACGCCATCCTCTTCGCCACCAGTGACGCCAAGCTCAATTTCTAGGCTGATACCAAGCTCGCTAAGCTCTTTTAGATATTTCTCGCATGTGCTTAAATTTTCGTCGATATTCTCTTCACTAAGATCAAGCATATGAGAGCTAAAAAGTGGCACGCCGTGAGTTTTTTTATACTCATGACTTGCTTTTACTAGCTCATCTATCCAAGGCAAAAGCTTTCTAGCGGCATGGTCAGTGTGTAAAATGACTGGCACGCCGTAAGCCTTGGCAAGTAGATGAACGTGCTTTGCTCCAGCGATCGCACCAAGAACGGCTGCGTTTTCGCAGGCTTTACCAGCGTAAAAACCTGCACCGCCATTACTAAACTGAACGATAACAGGCGAGTTAGCAACCTTTGCTGCTTCTAAAACAGCATTTACTGAGTCGCTGCCTACGACATTTACAGCAGGTATTGCAAAACCTTGCTCTTTGGCATAAGCATAAAGTTTTGTTACATCATCTCCGCTTAAAACACCAGGTTTTACGATATCTAAAACGCCCATTTTATCCTCCAAATTTTATTTGTATTCTATCTTTGCTTTTTGGCGTAGAGCTTCACTTTTTTGTCTAACAGCAGCTTGGAATTTCTCCATTTTTACAGCTTGCTCGATCTCTGGTTTTGCTTGTTCAAAGCTTACAGTACCAGCAGCTTTGCCATCTTCTTTTAAGATAACATGGTAGCCAAACTGAGTTTTAACTGGCTTAGTTGAAACTGTGCCATTAGCCATTGAAAATGCTGCGTCTGCAAAAGGTTTTACCATTTGGCTTTGACCAAACCAGCCAAGCTCGCCACCGTGTGCTGCTGAGCCTTTGTCGATTGATTTTTGGCTTGCTAGCTCTGCAAATTTCTTAGTTAGAGCCTCACCTTTTAAATTTTTAAGTTGAGCGATGATGTCATTTGCTGTTTTTTCATCTTCAACTAAGATATGTCTTGCTCTTGCTTGAGCTGGTTGGTTCATGCTAGCTTTGTTTTTGTTGTAAAAATCTCTTAAATCACTATCGCTTACTTTTATACCGTCAAATAATTTTCTCATATAAAGCTCAACTGCTATGCCTTCTTGTGCAGCTTTTACAGCCTTGATGTAATCAACATCTTTTTCAATGCCTGTCGCTTTTGCGTCTTTTAAAAGAAGTTTTCTGTTGATTAGATCGTCGATTATACGTTTTTTCTCATTTGGTTGAAGCTTGCTTGCGTCAAAACCTGGCATAGCCGCTGATAAAAGTGCTGAGATATCGCTATCATTTATAGCATCGCCATCAACTGTTGCAACTACTGCTGCGTTTAGAGTGACAGCTGCAGCTAAACTTAAAACTGCTGGAAACAAAAATTTTTTCATATAAATCCTTTAAAAAATTGATTTTATGGGCAAGATTATATCAAATAATGCGGTAACTTTTCGTTTAACTTGCAATTTTAGGTAAAATAACCAAATGAGAACAAAAAAAGATATTTTAGAGATAAAAAAGAGGCTTTTAGAAGAGTTTAAAGACGCCAAAAGCGAGCTTAGATTTAGAAATTTATATGAACTTCTTGTCTGCGTCATGCTCTCAGCTCAGTGCACCGACAAAAGGGTAAATTTGATCACACCTGCCCTATTTGAGGCATATAAAGATGTTTTTGAGCTAGCTAGCGCAAATTTAGCCAGTCTAAAACTCATGATAAACTCATGCAGTTTTTTTAATAACAAGGCTATGAATTTGATCAAGATGGCAAACAGCGTGGTTGAGCTCTATAACGGAGAAATTCCACTTGATGAAGAGAAGCTAAAAGCCCTTGCTGGAGTTGGGCAAAAGACCGCTCACGTCGTGCTTTTAGAGGCGACAAATGCAAACGTAATGGCTGTTGATACGCATGTTTTTAGAGTATCACATAGACTTGGATTAAGCAGCGCAAAAACGCCAGAAGCGACAGAAGAGGATCTAACTCTTGCCTTTAAAACTGATCTTGGCAAGCTTCATCAAGCTATGGTTCTTTTTGGGCGCTACACTTGCAAGGCTAAAAAGCCGCTTTGTTTTGAGTGTATATTAAGTGATCTTTGCAAGAGTAAGGACAAGGTGATATAGATAAAATTTGCTAGAAATTTCTAGCAAATTTTACTTTTTTATGAGTTATATTTTTTAACGATACCACGAACTACTTTTTCTATAAAAAGCGCAGAAGCTACTTCGCAGTGCTCTCTTGTAGAGTGAGGTGAGTAGATATTTGGTCCAATAGAACATGCACTAAGACCTGCTTTTTTTTCTAAAAGCACTCCGCATTCAAGTCCAGCATGCACAGCTGTTATCCTTGCATTTGGCTTATAAATTTTAAGTTCATCTAAAATATCGTTTGCAAATTTATCATTTATAGGTTTCCAAGCTGGGTTTCTATCTTTTGAAATGACGTTAAAACCAACCGCTTTTGCAAGCTCTGAAATTTCAAATTCCATCCTATTTAGCCCGTCTTTACTCATTGACCTTGCGAAAAACTCCACTTCAAGTGTACCATCATCCTTGATATTTGCAAGTGAGAGATTGACGCTATCTTGCGGTATGCCTAGCTCGCAGTTGTAGGCTCTTACGCCTTGTGAAAATGAGTTGATAAGAGCTAAAATTTTCTCGCCGTTTTCTAAAATTTCATCCCCAGTGCCAAGCTTTTTCACGCTTAAATTCTCACACTCGCTCTTTAGCTCCTTATCGCTTAAAACTAGCGCAGTTGCGCCACTTGGGATAGAGTTGCTTCGCTCGCCACCTTCAAATTTAACAAGCTTGCAGCCATTTTTAGTCACAAATGCCGCCAAAACCTTGATCGCATTTGGGATATTTTTATGTATCTCATTGCCAGAGTGTCCGCCAGGTAGGCCGCTTACTTTTACTTCGTAAAGCGTGCTCTCTTTTGTCTTTTTGCTATTAAGCGAGATAGTAGCAAATAAATTTATACCGCCAGCGCAGCCGATAGTTACGCGGTCGTCCTCTTCGCTGTCTAAATTTAAAAGCTTATCGGCTTTTAGATCGCCGCTAAAGCCAGCAGCTCCGACCATGCCGACCTCTTCGTTGTTTGTAAAGAGGCACTCAATGTCGTCAAATTCGCTTATCATCTGCATCATGATAGCCACGCCTATGCCGTTATCGGCACCTAAAGATGAGTTTTTAGCCCTCATGTAGCCATCATCGCCATAAACTATCTCGATCTTTGGCGCGTCACCCATGCAGACCATATCGTAGTGGCTTTGCAAACAAATTTTTGGCTTGCCTTTAAATGCATGAACGTTGCCAAAGCTATCGACCACGACTTCACAGCCCTTATCTCTTGCAAAATCAGCTAAAAAATCACGCATCTTATCAGTATCGTAACTGCAGTGCGGTATCGACGCAAGTGTCTCAAATTTCGTTAAAACTTCGCTCTTTGACATATTTGCCTCCTTTAAATTTATTTTATCTCACCCTTATAGCCAGTCGCATCGACCGCCTTTAAAAGCTCTTTTTCATCGACCTTGTCATCTGCTATAACGACAGCTTTTCGCTCTTTTAGCGACACGTCTGCTTTTTTTACGCCCTCAACGCTAAGTGCGGCCTTTCTTACTATCGCTGTGCAAAGCGGACAGTGCATGCTAGGCACCAAAATCTCTATCGTTTTCTCAGCGTAGCAACTAAGTGCAACAAGGGCTAAAACTAAAATTTTACGCATAAATTTCTCCTAAAAGCTCCGGATATGTAAGGAGTAAAAGCAAAATCACTCCAAAAAGTATATATATAAGTATCCATTTTTTCTTTTTATAGCTTAGGTTACAGCTTTTTGGCTTGTAAAATAAAGCTACACCAGAGATCACAAAGCAAATGACTGCCACGACGCTTAAAGGGACGCGGTACTCGTATAAATTTTGTGTCCAAGATAGAAATGAAAAAGAAGTGCCAAAAAGCAAGAAAAGAAGTGCCGGCAAGCAGCACAAGGTAGCGCCGATAGCACTACCTATGGATGTTAGTATCAGCCAAAAGGCTCTCATTTTAGCTCTGTTGAGACGTAGTCGTAGCTAAATTCTTTTGGCGAATAGTAGTTTTGCGTGTTGCCATCAACCTCAGCGTATGGATAGCCAAAGTTGTTTAGCGGTGTTTGCTCTGGAGTTGGCTTTAAGATAAAGTCACGTCCGTAGTTAAAGCCTATCCAGCACATCTCCCAGTTGCCAAAGCAATAATCCCTAACAGCTACGATTTTAGCGTCGTCGTTTGTTAATTTCTCGCCTAGTCTTACCTTCGTAACGTCTGCTGGATCAACTGGTATCCAACCATAGCCTTTTAAGTAAAACTCAGCCCTGCAGTGCTGTCCGCCTGAAATTTTAGCTACGCTATCTTTTGCGCTACCCATCTGATCTGAAAATCTAGACTGACCAACTCTAATGCCAAAAATTTCTCTAGCAGGGATGCCAACTGATCTGCAAAGTCCCACAAAAACTGAGTTTATGTCGGTGCATTTGCCAACTAGCTTGCCACTTTCAAGTATGGCTTTAACATCGCCAGTACCACAACCAATGACGCTGTTATCACGCTGCATAGTGTTTGCAACCCACGTATATATCGCTTTTGCGCGCTCCAAATCGCCTTTAGTATTGCCGATAATCTCTAGCGCTTTTGCCCTTACGACGCCGTCAGTTGGGATGTGTGAAGTTGGTTTTAAAAACTCCAAAACAGCAGGATCGACCTTCTCATTTGGATCGAAATTTACCTTGCTAAAGTCGGTATTGCGCTCTGTTGTTTGAATTTTAAACTGGATATTTAAAATAGGTCTTTGCTCATTTTCTTCAAATTCGCCATACATTGTTGGTATTAGCGTGTCTGAGATATAGACGTTTTTAGCGGTTGTGTTTATGACGTAGTCTTGGGTTAGTTGCTGATAAGTGGTGCTTAGTGGGAGCGGTAGCCAAATTCTCGAGCTTTTGCCCTTTTCAAGAAGCTGGTGTTTGAAATTTACGTCAAAATTTCTAACTACTGGGTTTGCTGGCTCATCGCTAGCTAGAGTGACACTTGGAAGCAGACTTGCTGCACCTAAAAAACTACTGAATTTAAAAAAATCTCTTCTTTGCATAAAATGCCTTTTGCTTAATCTTAGCCAAACTTGGCTCTAAAACTGCCTGCTATTCTAGCATAAAATTTTTATTTATGATAAAATCCGCCACATGAAAAAGATTATATTTTTAGGCTTTATAGCGCTATTTTGCAACGGTTGTCTTTATATGAATGAACGTGGAGTTTCGACGCAATATTATAATGATTGTAAAGAGTATTATGACGCGACTGGCACCTACCAAAAAGAGTGTCCGCATAACATCGTCGACTGGAAATAGCGTGGATCTTAGCAAATTTAACGAGCAGCAAAAGCAAATTTTAAATAGGATAGAAAATTTAGCAAATTTTGACTGCGAATTTAGCCTCTCTGACAGCGTAAATGTCAAATTTAAAAATTTAGATCAAGCCAAAAAAGATGAAATTTATAACCTCGCTCTTAGCCTAAAGCCTTGGCGAAAAGGGCCATTTTTACTTGATGATATATATATAGATAGTGAGTGGCAAAGTTTTATTAAATTTAATATCCTTGCCCCACATCTAAATTTAGCTGGCAAGTGCGTGGCTGACGTGGGTTGCAACAATGGATATTATATGTTTAAGATGCTTGAGTACGGCCCAAAAAGCATAACTGGCTTTGACCCTAGCGTGCATACATATTTGCAGTTTGCTTTTTTAAATAAATTTATCCGCTCAAATATCACCTACGAGCTTCTTGGAGTAGAGAGCTTGCCAGAGTTTGGAGCGAAATTTGACACCATTTTTTGCCTTGGCGTGATATATCACAGAAGCGATCCTATAAAGATGTTAAAAGAGCTAAAAACCGCGCTAAATCCTGGTGGCGAACTATTTTTAGATACGATGTATATAGATATGGATGGCGACTTTGCACTTAGTCCAAAAGATAGGTACTCAAAAATTCCAAATATCTACTTTGTGCCAACGCTTAGCGCGCTTTGTAACTGGTGTGATAGGGCTAAATTTAAGGATTTTACCTTGCTTGATACAAAGGCGACTGATCTAAACGAACAGCGAAAAACACAGTGGATAGATGGAGAGAGTCTTGGAAATTTCCTAGACCCAGATGACAGCACAAAGACCATCGAGGGCTATCCAGCACCAAAAAGAGCCTATGTAAGAGTTAAAATTTAAGGATAAATATGGCAGATGAAAATATTTTTGAAGCAAAAGACGAATCGCAAATAATCCTCCCAGAGGACGAAAATCCGCTAAGAAACGAGATAAAAACAGCACCTTTGACGAAGTTAAATTTTAGTGGAACGGCATTTTTACTTGAGAAAAATCACGCAAAAACTAGATTTTTTACCACAGCTGACATGGTAAGTGACGCTGAGGGGCTCATACATAGCGGTTTTGTCTTTATGGGAGCTAACTACGCAGCACTTTTAGCTATAAATGAAGAATTTTGCGTTAGCATCGGAGCTAGGATAAATTTCTTTGGACCGCTCAAACTTGGCGATGTGGTCGAATTTGACGCACAAGCAAGGTTTGAAGAGAGCAGAAAAAGAGAGGTAAAAGTGATAGGCTATGTAAAAGAGATCAAGATCTTTGAAGGTGTCTTTCAGCTAGTCACGCTTGAAGAGCATATCTTTGTCACTCAGCAAAAAAATATCCAAAAAGAAGCCGCTATAAGACAAAAGAAAGAGCGTGAAGAGGCGCAGGCTAAAAACAACGGCTAAATTTAACTGATGAGATATAAATTTCTCATCTTTTAACTTCAAACAAACTCAAATTTTTAAAGACAAATCTTATCTCATTATCTTATTTTGGTAAACAATCGGTAATAATTTTTGAAATTTTTAACGAAATTTAAGCTATAAAATTAATTTTCTATGATAATATGCTTTCAAAACATTTTTATCAAAAGGAGATTTAGATGAAACTTACAAAAGTTAGCTTAGCTGCTTTGGTTGCTTTAGGTGCATTTTCAAGCGTTGCAAGTGCAACTCCACTTGAAGAAGCTATAAAAAATGTAGACCTTTCAGGATTTGCAAGATATCGTTATACAAATGATCATTTCAAAACTTCATATCCAAAAAGCATAGTTAAAGATAGTGATGCTGGTCATGTTTTTAGAATGCAAACAGCATTTAAAGCTGCAATAGACGATAACTTCTTTGGTGTTTTAAATTTAAGGTACCAAGCAAAAGATAACTCTGGTGATGGTGTTGCAGCTGGTACTGATAAAACAAACACAACTGGATCATTTGGTGTATATGAGATGTATCTAGGCTATAAAGTAGGTAACACTGCTATTACAGCCGGCAAACAACTCTTAGGTACTTTCTTTGATGACAAAGATGTAGCTGGCACAGGTCTAAAAGTAATAAATACTGACGTACCAGGTCTTACTTTAGCTGCAGCTGCATTTGATGCTGTACAAAGTGATGGCTATGAGATAGATGGTCCGCTACTAAAAACACTTGCAGGAAGTATCGGTGACGCTCCTGGCAATATATACTATTTAGGTGCAGCTGGCAGCTATGATCCAGTATCATTTAAAGCAGCTATTGCAAATGTTCAAGAAGTAGCTACACTTTACGGTGCCGATGCTGGTGTAAGCTTTAATGTAACTGATGATGTTAACCTAAACTTAAAAGGTCAATTTGTTCATAATGACTCAGATCACAAAGATGTAGCTGATGCAAATTTCTGGGCAATTCAAGCTGGCACAAAACTATTTGGTGCTAAACTTAATGCTGGTTATTTAGACTTTGACGCTAAAAACAAAGACAATAATAAAATTTCATTTGTAACGCTTGATGCAAATGGCGAACTTATCAACCCAGCAAAAATCCTAAATGGCGTAATGAGTGATGGTAGACAATACTATAATAACATCAAAGGAAACAACGACTACTGGTTTGTTACAACTGGATATGATATAGATAAATTTGGCTTTGGCGCTGGATATACTCAAGGTAAAGGCTATAGCTGGGCTCTTGGTAAAGAGAGAGCAAAAAGAAGCGAATGGTCTCTTGATGCTAGCTACAAATACAGCAAGAAACTTACATTCTTAACATGGTATGCAGCTGCTAAAGATAGAAAAGACGGTGTAAAATTCCAACAAGATCGTATCAGATTTGAAGCAAAATATAGCTTCTAAAAACATTTCTCCGAGCGAGCTTTCGCTCGGATCTTCTAAACTTCTCAATACTTAATCAAAATCAGCAAATATATCTAATAAAATTTATATAATGCCAAACAAAAAAAGGCAAAAAATGTATCTTTTCTCTCTCATTACGCATTTAGTTTGCGCTATTATCTTTATAGGATATGTATTTTTTGATGTTTGCATATATCCATTTGCCAAAAAAACGATAAATCCACAAACCCTTGAAGCTGTCAAAAAAGCCTATACAAAAGGTAGTGCAAAGGTTTTTGGCACGGCGTTTTTACTGCTTTTGATAAGTGGAGCTTTTATGGCAAAGGACTATCTTGGAGGCGAGCATGGCTGGTGGCAGAGTAACTTTCAAAAGCTTTTGCTAGCAAAGATCGCTATTTTACTTCTAATGTGTCTTATCACTTTCATCTCTGTTCTTAATGTCACTATCTTAAAAAAACCAGATCCATTTGGTAAATTTTCGCACCTCATAGCTCTTATTCTTTGTCTGATAATGGTCGTTTTGGCTAAATTTATGTGGTGGGTTTAGCAGTAAAATTTGGCTGTAAATTTAAACCCAAATTTGCAGCCAAGTCAAAAAAATTAAATTTTCAGTCGATACTTTTTAGCTTATCCTTATTAAGCCCCTCTTCTATGCGCTTGATCTCCTCGCTTCCGTCTCTTACGACGCTTTTGTCGTATTTTAGATACTCATCTATCTTTTTTGGATATTCGACGTGAGTTAGGATAAATTTAAAGACATTTAACCTTGCCTCTTTTTTATTGTCACTTGAGACGATCACCCACGGCGAGATGCTATTATGAGAGGCTAGCAGCATCGAGTATTTGGCGATGGAGTACTGATCCCAAAGTTCTTGCGCTTTTTGATCTACTGGAGAGATCTTAAACTGCTTTAGTGGGTCGTTTAGACGCTCTTTAAAGCGCTTTTTTTGCTCCTCTTTTGTGATCGAGAGGTAAATTTTAAAAAAAATGATGCCTGAGTTTATGATCATCTCTTCAAATTTTGGTACCTCACGCAAAAATTCCTTATGCTCAGCCTGCGTGCAAAAGCCCATCACTGGCTCAACCCCAGCTCTGTTGTACCAGCTTCTATCAAAGATGACGATCTCTCCAGCGCTTGGCAGGTGCGTCACATATCTTTGAAAGTACCACTGCGTCTTCTCGACGTCGCTTGGTTTTGTAAGCGCCACGATACGACATCCGCGTGGATTTAAATGCTCTGTTAGGCGCTTTATCGTGCCACCCTTGCCAGCCGCGTCTCGCCCCTCCATTAACATAAGCACTCTAAGTCCCTTGTCTTTGACATGATTTTGGAATTTTAAAAGTTCTATCTGAAGCAGCCTTAGCTCTTCTTCGTAGCCAAGTTTATCGCTCTTTTGGTGCTTTTTATCTTTTGACATCATCGCTCCTTTTAAAAATTTCACGCTTTTTCACGATTTTACTATAAAATAGAATAAATTTAAGAATTTAGACTAAAATCATCTCTTTTAATTTAGCAAGGATTAGTATGTTTTTTAAATTTATTTTTTCTCTCATTTTGTTTGCAAGCTCGCTTTTTGCCGAGGTTTTAGACGTTAGTAAGGCATTTGTTTTAAGCCCAAGTATCGATGAACAAGGTATTGAGATCAAGTTTAAATTTGGCGAAAATATCTACCTTTATAAAGATAGCTTTGAGGTTAAGCTTGGCGAAGAGAAGATAAATGGCCTCCTAAATATGCCAAAGAGCGAAAACACCGGCGAATATGAAATTTACCCAAAAGATTTTTCGCTGTTTATCCCATTAAATTTAGTAAAAGAGCATCTTAGAAATGGTATTGTTAGGCTAAATTTAAGCTATCAGGGTTGCGCTAAAAATGGCATCTGTTACCGCCCGCAAAACAAAATTTATGACATCTTTGAGAAATTTGGCAAATTTAGCATCATAGCCTTTGAAAAAGAGCAAAAAGACGAAACAAATCCTGAATTTACCGAGCTTTCAGAAGATCAAAGCATCGCAAACGAGCTAAGTAGCAAAAACTTTTTCATCTCGCTTGCGACATTTTTTGGCTACGGCCTCTTGCTCTCGCTCACGCCTTGCGTCTTCCCGATGATACCGATCTTATCAAGCATCATCGTCTCAAAGGGCGGCAGCCTAAATGCCAAAAAAGGCTTCTTGCTCTCGCTAGTCTATGTCGTTGCGATGAGCCTTGCTTACGCGCTTGCTGGCGTTGGGGCAAGCCTGCTTGGCTTTGGCATCGCAGGGGCTTTGCAAAACATCTACGTGCTTGGCGCATTTGCGGCCATTTTTGTCATCTTAAGCTTTAGTATGTTTGGCTTTTACGACATCAAACTGCCCTCTAAATTTGAAAACTTGATCAGCAAAAAGTCGCAAAACAGCTCAGGCCTCATCGGCGTTTTCATCATGGGTTTTGCCTCAGCGCTCATCGTCTCGCCATGCGTGGCAGCACCGCTAGCAGGCGCACTTCTTTATATCGCGCAAAGCGGCGACGCACTTTATGGCGGCATCATGCTCTTTGTCATGGGGCTAGGCATTGGCGCGCCGCTTCTTGTGATAGGGCTAAGCTCAGGCAAGCTCCTGCCAAGACCTGGCGGCTGGATGGATGAAATTAAAAAACTCTTTGGCTTTTTGATGCTAATCATGGCCGTTTGGATACTCGCACGCGTGCTTGGAGCGTTTTTTGAGCTGCTAGGTTATGGCATCATAGGCGTCTTTGCAGCCATTTATCTTGGGGCGTTTGAGGCAGCAAATAACGGCTGGGCTAAATTTAAAAAAGCACTTTGCATACTGGTCTTTATCTACTCACTCATGCTGATAATCGGCGCATTTTTGGGCTCAAAAGATGCGTTTTTGCCGCTTTCTGGGCTAAATTTAGCCAAAAACGAGAGCGAGCTAAATTTCAAACAAGCTAGAAATTTAAACGAGCTAAATGAGATGATAAAAAGCTCAAGTAAGCCAGTACTTGTGGATTTTTATGCCGACTGGTGCGCGAGCTGCAAAGAGATAGAGCATATCACTTTTAAAGACGCTGGCGTGAAAAATGCTTTGGCAAATTTTACGCTTATTCGCATCGACGTGACAAGTGGCGGGGCACAAAATGATGAGATGCTGAGAAATTTTGGGCTCATCGATCCGCCTGCACTTCTACTTTTTAAAAACGGCGAAGAGCAAAAAGCATTTAGGACGATCGGCTTTATAAATGCTAAAAATTTCATAGCAAAGCTTGAGAAAATTTAGATTACAAAGGCAAAATTTGGCTGGAATTTTAAATTTATCAGCCAAATTTCTCTAGGCTTTGCATATCTTTTAACTAACTAGAAATACTATCAAATTTATATCATGCGGTAACGTGAGTAAAATCACAAAAGCAAAAAACTATAAAAATTTTTAAATTTGGTTTGGTTACAGGATTGTAAAACAACCAAATTTTAATCAAATTTTGCTCAATCTCGCGTTGCAAACAAGACCGAAAGCCAAAGATAAAAACTTCGCTCAAGCAACCATATTAAATTTATCAAATTTTAAAACATGCCAACAAGTAGAAATAGAAGCTAAATTTAGTTTAGCGCCAAGGTAACCAACACAACTAAAATTTAATCAAAATCACGTGTAAGCGAGCTAGACCACAAAATCAAATACAAAAAATCAGCCAAACCATTACCCAAATTTATAAAATTTTAAAATTTGCTCCACCGCAGCAAAAACGCCAAAGCAGAGCAAATTTAGGTTCATTTACCAAATTTAGCTAGCGCTCTTTGGTAGTCCTCTTCGCTATCGATGCCGATACTTTGACTTTCAACCTCTAGCATCGCTATCTTTTTGCCATTTTCTAGGGCACGCAGCTGCTCGAGCTTCTCGGTATTTTCAAGGCTTGAAGGCAAGAGGCCGCAAAACTCTTTTAGGCTCTTTACGCTGTATCCGTAGATACCAAGGTGCGCCTTGTAGCTCTTACACTCGCTTCTGTTAAATGGTATCCTCGATCTTGAAAAGTAAAGCGCATAGCCCTCAAAATCAGTCACTACTTTGACTAAATTTTTATCATCCGCAAACTCATCATCCATCATTTTGTAGCAAGAAAACATGAATGCTTTCCCCTTGTTTTGCTCGCAAAATACCCTAAATTTAGCGATATTTTCAGGCTCGATAAATGGCTCATCAGCCTGAACATTTATTATGATCTCGCTCTCACTTAGCCCCAAAATTTGCGCCGCTTCGTTTATCCTGTCAGTGCCACTTTGATGATCTTTGCTAGTTAGCACAGCTTTTATGCCGTGAGCCTTGGCGATATCAAGCACGCTTGGCTCATCCACCGCAACCGCCACATCATCCACGCCGCTTACTCTAAGAGCCGTCGCCACAAACATCGGCACGCCGTTTATCTCTTTTAAAATTTTGTTGCTAAACCTTGTTGAGGCAAGGCGGGCTGGGATGATTATCATCGCTCGATCCATTCTAGGACGCACTTTTCGATCTCGTCCTCTTTTATGATATTTTTATGCAAAATTTTCGCGCTAAATAGCGAGTTTATCGAGCTTGGCACGCTGTCATTTAAGATTTTAGCAGTCTTTGCCAGCGCATCTTTTTCATCTTTCGTATCTTTGATCTGGCACGCTTTGATCATGCTTGGCGTAAATTTCACCCAGTGCGCGGTCGATGTGATGACATTTATGCGGCTAGCATCCACCATCTTAAAGCAAGTAGCCGTATGCGGATCGATCGCATAGCCGTCCTTTGCAAGCTTTGCGATATATGCCTCGCACTCTTTGTCGTCGCACCAGCTAGCCTCAAAGTCCTCTTTTAGCGCTTCAAGCTCTTGTTTGCTAAGCTTATAAAATTTGTTTTTGGCTAGGCTTTGCATGAGTTCATTAGTTCTAACTCTTCCAAATTTATCAAACAGCAAGCGCTCGACGTTTGAGCTTATCAAAATATCCATAGCTGGGCTTATCGTCTTAACCAGCTTTTTGTCCCTGAGATCGTAAACGCCGGTGGTGAAAAACTGCGTCAAGATGTTGTTTGCGTTTGAGGCGATCTTGATCTTGCCGATCTTTGCGCCCATTTTTTTAGCGTAATACGCCCCAAGTGCGTTGCCGAAATTTCCGCTTGGCACGATGATGTCAAAGCTCTCGTTTGCCTTAAGCGCCTTTTGTTTTAGCAAATTTGCATAGGCGTAGGCGTGGTAGATGATCTGAAAGAGAATTCTTCCAAAATTTACCGAGTTTGCCGCACTTAGTTTAAGGCACTTTTTCTTAAGCTCGGCCTTAAATTTATCATTTGCAAGCAACGTTTTTAGCGCCCTTTGAGCGTCGTCAAAGTCGCCTTTTATGCCAAAAACCTTTAAATTTTCACCCTGCATGGTCTGCATCTGAAGCTTTTGCACCTCGCTCGTACCGCCATCTGGATAGAGGCAAACGACCTTGATATTTTCATCGTTTGCAAAGGTTTGAAGTGTCGCAGGGCCTGTGTCGCCGCTAGTTGCGCACATGATAAGGTATCTTTCGCCCCTTTCCTTTGCTAGCTGGCTAAGCAGCGAGCCAAAAGGCTGAAGCGCCATATCCTTAAATGCCCTAGTTGGGCCATGATAGAGTTCATTTACGTATAAATTTTTATCTATTTTTTTAAAAATGACAGGGTGCTTTGGGTCATCAAAGCTTGCATATCTCTTGAGCGCTTTTTTAAAAAAAGCCTCAGATACATCAAATTTAAATAGCGAAATGATGTGAAGTGCGAGCTTTTCGTAGCTTAGGCTTGAGAGCTCTTGCCACTTTGCCTTTGTGATCTTTGGTAACTTCTTTGGCGCGTAAAGTCCGCCGTGAGCGGAGCTTGGGCTAAGCATGGCTGTGCTTAAATTTACATTTTTTACCTTTTCATCTTTTACGCTTCTTGTTGGTGTTAGTCTCATTTTTTGCCTTTTTTGGTTGATTTTTTTATCCAATTTTCATATTTTTTAAAAACCTCTTTTGGCTTAAGCGCCAAAATTTCTGGGGTTTCGTAGCTGTGGTGCTTTCTTATAAATTTTGCTACTTTTTTAAATTTCACGTCTGTTTTTATGAGTAAAATTTGCTCTTTTTCATCACAAAGCTTCTCTTGCCAAAGATAAATACTCTTTGCGCTAAAGCTACTCACGCAAGCTGCAAGTCCCTTTTTTACGAGCTTTTTGCTTAGTTTTTTTGCCTCTTTTTTCTTTGCGACTGAGGTGATTAAAATTCTCATTTTGATCTAAATTTTCCTTTTAAAAAGTGGCTCATTATAACAAAATGGGCTTAAATTTGCTGCGCTAAAACCTTTTTAAACTCCTCACTTAACGTAACTTCAAGCGTGATAAGCGATACTCTCAGCCCAAAGTCCTTTACCTTTACATAGTCCTTTTGCGTCATCAAAAGCGAGGTCGCGCCGTAGGTTTGTAAAATTTCACTTAGCTCTTCTTTTGAAAAGTCGTAGTGATCAGGGAAAAAGACCTGCCCCACGCACTCGCTAAAAAATGGCTCAAGGCGGGCTGGGTTTGCTATGGCTGTTACTAGCACCATTTTTTCGCTTTTGTTTAAAATTTCGCTCTTTCTAAAGTGAGTTTGCCCCTCACGTGCGATGAAATCACCAAATTTATAAAAGCTAAACGGATATCTATAAGCCCCGCTTGGCAGGCAAAGCTTTAGCTTTGGCTCAGGGTTTGGGCGCACCAAAATGTCAAATTTGGCTATATCAAATTTAGAAAATCCATCATCCAGCAAGATATACTTTGCGCCGTGAGTTTTGGCGTAGTCTATGGCTACTTTTCTATCTTCACTAACGATCACATTTGCGTTTTTAATGCTTGTAGCATATATCATCGCCTCATCGCCACTTACTGCTACGTCAAGTAAAATTTCTCCATCCCTTGCAACTACCTGCATGCCCTTGCTCTTTCTTTTATATCCTCTAAGGATGATAAATGCGCCCTCGTAATTTTTAGCAATAGCTACGCAAAGTGGGGTCTTGCCGCTTCCTCCAAGGGTTAAGTTGCCAACGCTTATTATCTTTATGCCTAGATCTTTTTTTCGCACGATAAATTTCTTGCAAATAACGACTAGAGCGTAGATAAGACTTAGTGGCGAAAGTAAAAATGCTAGTAAAATTTGAAAGAAATTTGGGCGAAAGAAGTAGTCATTCGCCCAGGCGTGCAAAAGGATGTTAAATTTCTTAAACACGAGATTTAGAAATTTCTTTTACTGTGCTGCAGATGTATTGCACCTCTTCGTCGCTCAAACTATGATATATAGGTAGCGACAGGACTTGTTGATATGTCTTTAGAGCATTTGGGAAGTCATTTACTTTAAGCGAATATTTATTTTTATAATAGCTTAGCAAATGTATCGGTATGTAGTGCAAAGAAGTGTGAATTCCACGCTCTAAAAGCTCTCTAGCAAAGCTGTCGCGGTTTTTATTTATCTTGATGATGTACTGGGTGTAGATGTGCTCGCGTTTTTTGACTGGGGTTGTGATGTTGTGACACTCTTTAAGCTCTTTATCGTAAATTTCAGCGATCTTTTTTCTACGTTTTATAAGCTCGTCTGTCTTTTCAAGCTGAGCGATAGAAAATGCCGCATTTATCGAGTTTATGTCATATTTTAAACCGATATCAACAACGTCGTAGATGTAGCTTAAACTACCAAATTTATCTATACCATTTACAAGGGCATAGTTACGAAGTAGTTTTGCTTTTTTATAGACCTCTTCGTCATTTGTCGTGAAAAATCCAACTGTTGAGATAGGATTTTGCACGCGTGAGTTTGTCTGAAAGCATGACAAAAACGAGTCTGAACCGACTTTTTTGCCATTATAAGTTAGTCCTATGCCTCGATTTGCATCATCTAAAACGACGATGCCATATTTTTCGCAGATAGCCTTTATCTCATCAAGCTTAGCACTTTGTCCAGCGATGTGTGAGATGAAAGCACACTTTAGTTTTTTGTGATTTTGCTCTTTTAGCACCTTTTCAAGGGCTTCTGGACTGATGTTAAAGTCCTCTTCATCGATATCGACAAAGATAGGCTCAGCATCAAAATGTCTAACGGCCTGAGCCACACTAGGAAAGGCATTTACTGAGCAGATGACCTTATCGCCACGCTTTGTGTCCATCGCACTTAATGCTAGATGATGCGCTGCTGCGATGTTGTTTGTAGTGATAACAAATTTAGCACCAAAGTACTCTTTTAGCTTTTCTTCAAATTTAGCAACTGTATCAGTGGCATTTTCAGAATGCAAAGCCTCTTCGATAAGCTCACTTTCGCGCTCAGTGATAGTTGGTTTGTAAAACGGAATTTCTCTCATCTTTAATCCTTTAAATTTTCACTATCAACGGCATTTGTCGTTTAAACCTGTTTAAAACAACTCTATTTTCTATATCCAAGACCGCTTTTGATCCAAACTTTTTGATGGCTTGCTCCTTGTTATTTTCTAAATTTTGTAAAATTTCATCAATGACAGCATAGCTGTAACCTATGTCGCCCTCGTCACTTTGCCCATCCCAAAGATCGGCTGAAGGTGCTTTTTTGATAAAATTTTCATCAACACCAAGATGTTTTGCAAATTCAAAAATTTCACTCTTATAAAGCTCTCCGATAGGATTTATCGCGCACGCCAAATCCCCAAATATCGTGCCATAGCCAAGCATAAGCTCACTTTTGTTGCTTGTACCGATGACTAGAGCGTTTATACTAGATGAATAATCATAAAGCAAGCTCATTCTAACTCTAGCTGCTAAATTCCCTTTTCTTAAATTGCTTAAATTTGCATCTATCGTTTCGTAAAAGGCATTTAAAATGCCCTCAATGGATAAAACCTTATATTTTATATTTAGTTTTTCACATAAATTTAAGGCGTCATCCATATTTTCTTTGTTTGACGATGCTGTTGGCATGATGAGTGCGTGAGTTTCATCTGGCTTTGCTCTCGCACAAAGTGTCGCAACCACAGCAGAATCAATACCGCCACTTACACCTAATAGTAGTTTTTTACCTTTAGTTTTATCTTTTAAGCTAAAAACTAAGGTTTCTTCTATTTTTTGATACCCCTTCATTGTCCCTTTGCCTAAATTTGCTTCCTTTTGCAAAAATTATACTAATTAAATTTAAAATTTTTCTTTAAGTTTAAGTAAAAAGATGTAAATATTTAAGAAATGATAAATTTAAGGTAAAAAATGAGAGTAATGCATAAAAGTTTTGGCGATTTTGAGACAAATTGCTACATCGTCACCAAAAATGGCTCAAGTTTAGTGATAGATCCAGGCGATGGGGCAAAAAAATGGGTTTTGCAAAATGCACAAAATTTAAAGGCGATACTTTGCACTCATGGGCATTTTGACCATATTTATGACGTGAGCGAGCTAAAAAATGAGCTAAAAATCCCAGTTTATATCAATAAATTTGACGCTTTTATGTGTGAGAGTGACATTTTTGGCTATATGAAAAACACCTTTGTGCCAGATGTTTTGGTTAAAGGCGATGAGAGCTTTGTAGTGGGTGACTTTTCTTTTAAATTTCATCACTTCCCAGGGCACACACCGGGTTGCTCGATGATAGAGATAGATGACGCGATCTTTAGTGGAGATTTTTTATTTAAAGGTAGTATCGGACGCTGGGACTTTCCATTTTCAGACAAAAACGAGATGCTAGAAAGCCTAGAAAAATGCAAAAGTCTAAAGGGTGACTTTGTACTTTACCCAGGACACGGCGAAAGCAGCACGCTAAAAGCCGAGCAACAAGAGCTTGATAGATGGGTAGAGATCGTTAAAAGGTCTTGATTTTTGGAGCGCGACTAAATTTTTGCATTTTAGAAATTTATACTTTTTATCTTACAAGATGATGTCGTGAATGTGTGTTAAAAAGTGTTTAGATGTTTAAATTTATAAGCTAAAAGAGCAAGGCAAGCGCCCTGCTCTAGGAGTTTTACTCGACTTCAGCGTCTATTACGTCGTCGTCTTTTTTATTGCCGCCGTTTGTGCCAGCGTTTTCATCTTTTTTATACATAGCTTCTGCAAGTTTGTGGCTAGCTTTGCTTAGAGCTTCTACTTTTGCATCGATTTGCTCTTTTGAAGAGTTTTCATCTTTTAAGACCTCTTTTAGATCATTTAGCGCAGCTTCGATGTTGCTTCTATCATCGGCTGGGACTTTCTCGCCAAGCTCGCTCATGCTCTTTTCAGTTTGATGAACAAGCGCGTCTGCTTGGTTTCTAGCTTCAACTGCATCTTTGCGTTTTTTATCCTCTTCTTTGTGAAGCTCAGCATCTTTTACCATGCTATTTATCTCATCTTCGCTAAGACCGCTTGATCCTGAGATAGTGATGTTTTGGGCTTTGCCAGTAGCTTTATCTTTTGCTGAAACGGTTAAAATTCCGTTTGCGTCAATGTCAAATTCAACTTCGATTTGAGGCACGCCTCTTGGAGCTGCTGGGATACCTTCGAGGTTAAAGTTACCAAGTGATTTATTATCCCTTGCAAACTCACGCTCACCTTGTAAAACCATGATAGTAACGGCACTTTGGTTATCTTCTGCAGTTGAGAAAACTTGGCTTTTCTTAGTTGGTATAGTTGTACCTTTTTCGATGATCTTAGTCATCACGCCGCCAAGTGTCTCGATACCAAGGCTAAGTGGAGTAACGTCAAGAAGTAGCACGTCTTTTACGTCGCCTTTTATAACCGCACCTTGGATCGCAGCACCGATAGCTACGACTTCATCTGGATTTACGCTCTTATTTAGCTCTTTTCCAAATGCTTTTTTAACCTCTTCTTGAACAAGTGGCACACGAGTTGAACCACCGACCATTACGACCTCTTTGATGTCACCTTTGCTTAGACCTGCATCTTTGATGACTTCATTTATCTTAGTGATAGTCTCGCCCACAAGTGAGTCGATCATGCCTTCAAATTTAGCACGAGTTAGCTTTTTGACAAGGTGTTTTGGGCCAGTCGCATCAGCTGTGATAAATGGTAAATTTATCTCAGTCTCTTGAGCTGAGCTTAGCTCTTTTTTAGCATTTTCAGCGGCTTCTTTTAAACGTTGAAGTGCCATGATATCGCCTTTTAGATCGATACCAGTTTCGTTTTTAAACTCACTTACTAACCAGTCAATGATCTTGTTATCAAAGTCATCGCCACCTAAGAATGCATTACCGCCAGTTGCCAAAACTTCAACGATATTATCGCCAGTTTCTAGCACTGTAACGTCAAATGTACCGCCACCTAGGTCATAAACTAAAATTTTCTCAGCCTCTTTTTTATCAAGACCATAAGCAAGTGCCGCAGCTGTTGGCTCGTTGATGATACGAAGTACGTTTAGACCTGCAATTGTTCCAGCTTCTTTTGTAGCCTTTCTTTGGCTATCGTTAAAGTATGCAGGCACTGTGATAACCGCGTCTGTCACGCTCTCGCCAAGATATGCTTCAGCGTCTTCTTTTAGTTTGATAAGAATTTTTGCTGAAATTTCTTGCGGAGTATAGACCTTGCCAGCGATCTCAACCGCGCAAGCGCCGTTTCTATCTACAACGTGATATGGCAAGCGAGCCTTTGCCTCTTCAGCATTTTTTTCATTGCTCATCAAACCCATGATACGTTTGATAGAATATATCGTTTTTTCAGGGTTTGTAACTGCTTGACGTTTTGCAACATCACCTACTAAAATTTCACCTTTGTCCGTAAAAGCAACAACAGATGGAGTTGTGTTTTTACCCTCTTTGTTTGGGATAACCTTGCTCTCGCCGCGCTCAAAAACGCTCACGCAAGAGTTTGTTGTACCTAAGTCTATACCTATAACTTTTGACATATTTTTCCTTTATTAGATTTATTTTTTAAATTTAGTTTGCTACACTGACCATAGCTGGGCGCAAAACCCTGCCATTTATCATATAGCCTTTTTGCAAAGCTTGCACGATCTGACCGCTTTGCTTCTCCTCGCTATCGACCCTTAAAACGGCATTATGCACATTTGGATCAAACTCGGCATCAGTTGCGATCTCGCTCACGCCATGCTTTTCAAAACATTTCTTAAACTGATTTATTGTTATCAAAATGCCCTCTTTGATCTTTTTAGCAAATTCATCATCCTCTGGGTCAAAATTTGCAGCGATCTCGAGCGCATCGATGACTGGTAGCAAGTCCCTTGCAAATTTCTCATTTGCATAGCTTGCAACGTCTGCTTTCTCTTTTTCATAACGCTTTTTAATATTTTCAAACTCAGCATTTGCTCTGTAATATTTATCAGTGATCTCGCCAAGCTCTTTTTCGAGCTTCTCCACTTTTGAGATATCGCCAAGTGCATCTAAATTTACGCTATCGCTAGCTGCCTCTTGCACAGGCTCGACCTCAGGTAGATTTTGCTCTTTTACCTCTTCGCTCACGCGGCCTCCTTTATTAGATTTATAAATTTCACATAATCAGTATAAACACTGCCAGCGCAGATCATCTGCGCCTCGCTACCAAGGTAGTTTGCTTTAAATTTAAGCCCCATGTAATTTTCATCAAACATAGGAGAAAATGTAAGTTCTTCATCCATCTGCAAGCTAAAACTTGGGTCAAAAACCATCTTAAAGCGTCTATCCTTAAACATATCAAAGGCTAAAATTTCATTTTCTTGGAAGTAAATTTTAGTCCTTTTAAGCTCTCTTATCTTGTTTTTTAGTTCGCTTAAGCCAACTTGAGAGCAGATAAGCTCAAGCTTGTCTAAACTAACTCCGATAAGGTTGTTTAAAAATTTATACATCCTAGCATCAAATTTGATGACGATCTCATCGCCACTAAAATTTAAAACCAAATATCTATCATTTAAATTTAAAATTTCTAGCAACTCCTTGTCGATCGTGCCAAAAATCATACAATAAAGCTCAAATTCATCACAGAGCATCTTTAAGCTTCTTGGATCATTTATCTCTAAATTTATGTCGCTTTCAGCAAAAATTTCGCTCCAATATCTCCTCATCGCAGCGATAGTTGGGATCCTGCCGCCACTGATGTGAAGCTTTGTGATCTCGCCCTCATCTGAAAGCTTTTTAAAATAAACACGTATCGTAGATGCCGGTATCGCCACGCTCATGCGAGATCCAAGCTCATTTGAGCCAATAGGCGCATTGTTCTGCAAATAGGCTTCAATGATAGAATTTAGTATCAAATCGCGTTTATTTGTTTTACTCACTTTTAGCACTCTTTCTTTTTAATTGCTAAGCGGATTATACAACTTTAGTTTATCAATGTCAAGTATATAAGTTAAAAAAATTTATTTATATATATTTAGCCTATATAACTAAACTTTTCTAATGCCTATATTATAAGATTTACGTAAAAAGAAATAAAATTTAAAACAAAATAAGAAATTTAACTTCAACATAAAAACCCGAAATTTCTAATTTTATTCAAAAATTTAAAAGCTTTTTATACGTTATAACGTATATTATAAATAATTTTTAGTATGTTTAATACTTTATTTTGATATTTATATACTATTATACATTATTTATATAATATTTTAGGTATATTTAATGATAAATAACGTATAATCCTTCAATGATTGAAACAAGTGATATATTTAATTTGCTTCATAATGCAGTTGAGGCAAAAAATATCGGGAAAAAAATTTCACAAGCAAAAATGGCAGAGGATCTTGGCGTGCCGATGAGGACATATCAGGACTGGAGGCTTGGAAACTCAAAGCCGCAAGCTGCTGCTGCTGTTTGCAAACTGCTATGTGAGCTTGACGATGATGAAATATTATTTGTTGTCAATAAGATGAGAAAATTGCTAGGAAAATAGATGGAAAATTTAACACAAAAAGAGAGAATCGACCTTGAGAGCGTTTTTGCAGCCATTTGCACTAAAAAAGAGCCAAAAATTCTAGCTACTTACAAAGATATATGCTCGGCTGCGGCTTCAAAATT
Organism: Campylobacter concisus; assembly: GCF_902460675.1. Taxonomy (GTDB): domain Bacteria; phylum Campylobacterota; class Campylobacteria; order Campylobacterales; family Campylobacteraceae; genus Campylobacter_A; species Campylobacter_A concisus_AJ. The sequence continues at coordinate 1,528,896 of NZ_CABPUQ010000001.1, forward strand.
TCATGTAGTTAAAAACAAGATCAAAAAAGTAAGAGAAAAGAGAGTTAAAATTTAGCCATTTTGGCTTTAAATTTAAGCGTTTTGATAAGGGCTATAAATTTAGGCTTTTATCAAAACAAATTTCATCCTACCTATTTATATATGGGCTTATATATCTTAGCTACCAAAAATCTATAAATAATAGTTCTAATAGCCTAAATTTAACAAATTTAATGTCACTATCATATTTTATATCACCTCTTTATTGCGTCATCTATGGTTACTAAAATTTACATTTTTATCTATGTATAAATTTTTCGCAAGATCTATGAGTAAAGACGGGCTAAATAGGATGGAATTTGAAATTTCAGAGCTTGCAAAAGCCGTTGGCTTTAACGTTATTTCAAAAGATAGAAACCCAGCTTGGAAACCTATAAATGATAAATTTGCAAACGATATCTTAGAAGAGCTTAAAATTTATAAGCCAGAAGCTAGGATAACAGCTGTGCATGCTGGACTTGAGTGTGGAGTGCTTTTAGAGAAAAAAGCAGGTCTTAGTGCATGTTCTATTGGACCAAACATCTACTCGCCTCACTCTACAAGAGAGCACTGCGAAGTGGCTTCTGCGCTTTTTATAGAAAAAGTAGTTCGCGGTATCGTTAAAAAATATAACTCATAAAAAAGTAAAATTTGCTAGAAATTTCTAGCAAATTTTATATCTCAAAGCATCTAAAGCAAATTTGCCCGCAAGTGCGAGCAAATTTGGATTATTTTCCAAACTCATAAACGATCTTGCCACTTTTTATCGTGGTAGTCGCTGCGCCTTTTAGTTTTTTGCCAAAGAGTGGAGAATTTACCGATTTTGAGCGGTTTATCTTTTCATCATAAACATACTCGATCTCAGGGTCTATTACCGCGATGTCAGCTAGCATGCCCTCAGCAAGTCTGCCCTTATCTTTTAAATTTAGCATCTTAGCTGCATTTGTAGAAGTTAGCTCTACCATGCGCTCTAAGCTTATAACGCCCTCATTTACGAGCTTAAGAGTGAGTGGCACAAGGGTTTGAAGTCCGATGATACCAAATGGCGCCTTGTCAAATTCCACTATTTTTTCATCTGTATGGTGTGGGGCATGATCGGTGGCGATAACGTCTATAAGACCGCTTTTTAGCGCCTCTCTTACCGCTTTTACGTCGCTTATCTCACGAAGTGGCGGCGACATTTTGAAATTTGTATCGTAGGCATTTTTCAAAATTTCATCATCGCTAAAGCTAAAGTGGTGAGGTGTGGCTTCGCAAGTGATGTTTATGCCCTCTTTTTTGCCCATTTCGATGATCTTTAGCGAGTACTCTGAGCTTACGTGAGCGATGTGGATGTGCGCTTTAGTGAGTTTTGCAAGCAGCATATCACGGCTCACTGCGATCTCCTCTTTCTCTCTTGCCATGCCGCGAAGTCCAAGTATGGCTGAGACCTTGCCCTCGTGCATGACGCCCTGCCTGCAAAGCGAGCAGTCCTCTGAGTGGCTTATACAAAAGCTACCAAACATGCTTGAGTACTCAAGTGCCGCTCTCATCACACTTGAGCTAGTCACTGGTAGGCCGTCGTCGCTAAATGCAACTGCGCCAGCTTCTATAAGATCGCCCATTTCAACGATCTCGTTGCCACCAAGCCCTTTGCTGATAGCAGCGATTGGCAAAAGATCGATCAGTCCGCAGTTTTTAGCCTTTTCTATCATCGCTCTTGTGATTGAAGCGTTGTCATTTACTGGGTTTGTATTTGCCATGCAAAGGCAGGTGGTCACTCCTCCGGCCACAGCCGCCTGCGAGCCTGAGATGATGTCGTCTTTATACTCTTGACCAGGATCGCGAAAATGCACGTGCATGTCGATAAGTCCTGGCATGACTAGCTTATTTGTAGCATCGATGACCTTATCAGCCTCAAATTTCTCACTTCCGATTTTGGCTATTTTGCCGTTTTCTATTAGGATATTTGCCTTAAATTTCTCGTCGCTATTTACGATAGTGCCGTTAATTATTGCTATTTTCATCGTTAGCCCCTATTTTTTGCAAGCGTATTTAGTATCGCCATTCTTATAGCAACGCCGTTTTCAACTTGATTTAGTATGACTGAGTGCATGCCATCAGCCACGTCTGAATTTAACTCCACGCCCCTATTTATCGGTCCTGGGTGCAGCACGATCGCGTCAGGCTTTGCTAGCTTTATCCTATTTTTATTTAGTCCAAAGAATTTCGAGTACTCTCTCGAGCTTGGAAATGCCACGTCCGCACCGCCACGCTCTAGCTGGATGCGAAGCATGATGATGACGTCGCTACCCTCGCAAGCCTCCTCCATATTTTTGCAAATTTGAGACTCAAAGACCTCAGCGTCTTTTGGCATCATCATCCTTGGCGCAAAGAGCTTTAAATTTATGCCAAATTTCTTCATCGCCCAGATGTCAGACCTTGCCACACGGCTTCTAGCGATGTCACCGATGATCGCCACGTTTAGGTTTTTATCCAAAATTTTACCATGCTCTCTTAGTGTGAAAAGATCAAGCAGAGCTTGACTTGGGTGCTCATTTGTGCCGTCCCCTGCATTTACGACGCTAGCCTCTGTCCTATCAGCTGCAAATTTCGCCGCCCCAGAGCTTGGGTGACGAAGCACGATGATGTCGGTTCTCATAGCAGCCATATTATTCATCGTGTCATTTAGGCTCTCGCCCTTTGTCACGCTAGAGCTTGATGAGCTAAAATTTATCGTATCAGCCCCAAGCCTCTTTGCTGCGATCTCAAAGGATGTTCTAGTTCTAGTCGAGTTTTCATAAAATGCGTTTATCGTGGTCTTTCCACGAAGATAGTCATTTTTTTTCACTTGGCTTAAATTTAGCTCCTTAAACTCTTTCGCCGCCTCTAGAAAATATAAAATTTCTTCCTTGCTAAGCTCTCTAGTTCCTATCAAATCTTTATGTTTGTAGCCCATTTTAAGCCCTTTTTGATCTATTTTGTTACAAAGTCACAAGCTGGTTTGTAGCCGTTGTCGCAAGCTTTTTTAAACAAAGCTTTTGCCTTCTCTTCACTTTTTGCTTCATTGTCGTCTTTGTCTTTTATAAGGCCATAAGCTGTCATTTCGCCTAGTTTTTCGCAGGCCATGCCCTCATTTTCGTCACACATTTTTGTAAAAATTTTCTCAGCCTGAGCTCTATCTTTTGCCACGCCATCGCCGTTAAATAGCATGATCGCATTCATCGTGCAAGCTTTTTTCTCGCCCTCACCGCAAGCTTTGTTAAACGCAAGATAGGCCTCTTCAAAATTTCTCTTTGCATAAAGCTCATTTGCCTTATCGTAATTTTCACTTGCAAAAGCGTTTAACGCAAAAAGTGCCGCTGCAAAAACTAAAATTTTCTTCATATTTTCTCCTTATTTAAATAACTTTGGATGGTGTTTTTTCATATATTCAACTATCTCTATGACCTCGTCGCTACCGCTAGCGTCAGAGTTTTCTAACGCATCATCGATGCACTCGACATAGAGATTTGCCGCCTCTTCAAGCTTGTCTTTTTTCACTCCAGCATAGTAAAACATCACTTCAAGCACCATGCTAAGCTCGTAGCTAAGCTCCTCTACGCTTACCTCTTCTTCTTTCATATCTCCTCCTGTGTTTTTTTAGTTATTAGATCAACTATCTGCGCTTTGATCGGCTCATAGCTAAAGCCGTCTTTGAAATTTGCGAATAACCCACCGCTAGCATTGACGTGGCCGCCGCCGCCAACCAGGTGTTTTGCCATGGCGCTAACGTCAAGCTTGCCATTTGCACGAAAGCTTAGCGTTTTTTTATTTGTCACGTCGATAAAGAAGTCAAATTCAGGATTTGCCACCAAAAAGTCGTTGCCGATAACAGAAACATTGCCGACATTGTAGGTTAAAATTCCTTTATGGTCTTTATACTTTATGCTAAATTTCTCTTTATTTTCACTAAGTTTTTTTACGACGTAGTTTGAGATCAGGTTGCTTAGCGTGTCGTCCTTGTCCTCTTTGAAAAATGACTTTTTAATGGCATGCACCTGCATATCAAGGCCGATATAGTCGTTTTTCTCGTTAAAAAATTTGCTAGCTTCTTTTAAGACGTGATCCATATAGAGGTTGTTTTCAGCCTCAAACATCACCTTATTTATCTCTTTGGCGTTTGCCACAAGCCCCAAACAGACCTTGCCCATCTCGAAATTTTTATCATCTTTTAGCCAGATATCCACAGCATTTACGACGTCACTAAAAATTTCAAGCTCTTTGTTTTGACCATAAATGCCTGCAAAAAAGTCGTAAGTGATCTTTGTAGCGCACCTTGAACTATCTAAAAAATACCACAAGTAAGCGCTCGCGCACTCGGCACCACTTTGGTGATGATCTAGCAAAAATAGCTTGATATTTTTACCCTCTATCATCTCCTCAAAGCTCTCGCACTGAGCTAGACTTAAATTTAGATCGGTAATTAAAATGACGTTTTTATCATCGTTTGAGGCATCTATCTCAGATAGAATTTGAGTAAATTTATCATCTATCTCTCTGCCGTAGTTTGAGTTTAGAAATTTCACATCTTTGAAGTAAAAATTTGTTATGTATTGTGCGCCGTATCCGTCAAGATCGGTGTGCGAGAGGTGATAAATTTTCATCTTTTTCCTTTATAAATTTTCTATTTCTATGACGCCAACTGTTTCAAATGGCGTATTTGCCGAGATCTCAGCAAAGCTTAGCACCACTATATCGATGGCGAAATTTGCGCAGATATTTGCTATAAATTTGCGCAAGCTTGGCTCCACGCAAAGCACCATCTCTCCGTGCTGGCTCATCGGCTGCTTCTCTTTTTCACGCCTTAGTGCCTGCACGATTGAGGATGTCTGCGCCACGTTTATCATAAGGTGGTATGCGCCGTCTTTATACTGCACCGCATCCATCAGCTTTTGCTGTGCGGCGGTGTCTAGGATATAAAAATTTAGCTGTCCCTTTTCATCTACATAAAGCGAGGTGATGACACGCGAAAGCGCTGCACGCACGTGTTCGATGATCATGTCTAAATTTTTACTAACCTCGGCGATGTCGCTGATAGCTTCAAGTATGCTAAGTAGGTCTTTGATCGGGATATTGTCTTTAAGCAGCGTTTTTAAGACCTTTTGGATCAAATTTATAGGTGCGATCCTTAGCGTATCCTCGACCACGACTGGGTAGTCGATCTTTAGTTTATCTAGTAAATTTTGTGTCTCTTGGCGAGTTAAAAGCTCGGCTGCGTTTTGCTTGATAAGCTCGCTCATGTGCGTTGAGATGACACTTGCAGGATCAACTATCGTGTAGCCGCTAAGTATGGCGTCCTCTTTGACGCTAGCATCGATCCAAAGAGCGTCTAGCCCAAAAGCTGGCTCCTTTGTCGGAATACCCTCGATATCCTCGCTAACTAGGCCGCTATCCATCGCTAGAAATTTATCCGCATAAATTTCGCCCTGACCGATCACGATGCCTTTTAGCTTGAAGCGGTACTCGTTTGGTGGTAGTTGGAGGTTGTCGCGGATCCTTATCTTTGGCATCAAAAAGCCAAGACTTGAAGCGATATTTCGCCTCATAGCGCGAATTCTCTCTATTAGATCCACATCAGCTAGCTTTAGTAGTCCATATCCTAGGTCAAGCTCTAAAATTTCAAGCTTTAAGATGTCATTTATCTTTGTCTCTTCTTCTCTTGCGATCTCTTCGTCGCTCTTCTTTGGTGCCTTAGCAGCCCCACCACTCGCAGCTGCCGCCCCTGCCCCACTTGGCGTAGCGGCTCCAGCTTTTTTAGAAGCAGTTTTCTCTTTTGGTGCAAGGTTTAAATTTAGCCCGCCATCTTTTGTCTGCTTGATGATGTAGCCAAGCCCCAAAAATAGCAGCGCGATAAAGCCAAGAGATAGGGTTGGAAGTCCTGGCACAAGGGCAAACATAAATAGTATGAAGCCCACTATCAGCAAGGTTTTATAGTCGCCTAATAGCTGATTTAGCGTGCCTTCTGCAAAGTCCTCGTCGTCTTTGCTAGCCCTTGTGATGATGATAGCGGTCGCTGTTGAAGTGATAAGTCCAGGTATCTGGCTAACTAGGCCATCACCGATAGTTAAGATCGTATAGTACTGAGCCGATGTCGCCATATCAAGGCCGTGTTGAAACGAGCCGATAGCAAAGCCGCCGATGATGTTAATGATAGTGATGATGATGCCGGCTACGGCGTCACCTTTTATAAATTTAGACGAACCATCCATCGCGCCGTAGAAATTTGCCTCGCCGATGATGGCTTGACGTCTTTCACGCGCTGTTTTTTCGTCTATTAGACCTGCGTTTAGGTCCGCATCTATCGCCATTTGCTTACCAGGCATCGCATCAAGTGTAAAACGAGCTTGCACCTCGCTCACACGGGTTGAACCCTTTGTTACGACCATGAAATTTATGAGCACCAAGATACAAAAGACGATGGTGCCGATGACGAAGTTGCCACCAACGACGAAATTTCCAAAGCTTGAGATGATCTCACTGACCGCTTCTGGGCCGTTGTGACCCTCACTTAAGATCATACGCGTGGTTGCGATGTTTAGCGAGAGGCGAAAAAGCGTGATGATGAGAATAAGCGTCGGAAACGTGCTAAGGTCAGTTGGTTTTGGCACGTAGATAGAGATCAAAATAATAAGCACAGAAATCGAGATCGAAAGTGCCAAGAAAAAGTCAAGCACCGCGCTTGGAAGCGGCACGATGATGATAGCAAGGATGGCAACGATGATGCCAACGATGCTAAGACTTTTAAATTTGACAATCGGCGCAAGAAACGGTGCGACAAGAGTCAAAATATTATTTTTTTGCTTTGCCAACTTTACTTCTTAACGATGTCACTTAGTTTGATCGCGTCAAGCATCTCGTCGATCTTGCCTTGAAGGCCGCTAAACATTGACCAAATTTGACAGCTTGAAGCTTTGTTTGACGGGCAACCAAGGGCTGAAGATGAGCACTCAAAGACGCTTAGCTCGCGCTTTTCAGCGCATTCTATTATCTTTTTTATACTTAAATTTTCAGGTTCGACGTTTAGTGCAAAACCGCCATTTGCTCCTTTAAATGACTTTAAAACTCCATCTTTTGCTAAATTTTGTAAAATTTTTGCCAGAAAGCTTTTTGAAATTTTAAGCTCATTTGAGATCGTATCAACATCAACTGGCGATGATTTTTGAGATATTAAAATAAGCGAAAGTAGAGCGTATTCGCTTGCCTTTGTAAAAAGCATTTATCTTCCTTAACTCTTTAAATAGCCCTAATTTTATTAAATTTTTACTGCATTTTTCATTAATTTTTAAAAAGCGTAGTTTTATCTAATTTTATGTTTTAAATGCTATAATCGCTCTTCCAAAATTCACCAATCAGGAGGTCATCATGGCTTTGGATTCGGCTAAAAAAGCTCAAATAGTTGCGAAATTCGCTAGAAAAGAGGGAGATACAGGCTCTCCAGAAGTTCAAATAGCTCTTTTAACAGCTAGGATAACTGAACTTACAGAACACCTTAAAATTTTCAAAAAAGACTTTTCATCACGTTTAGGTCTTTTGAAACTAGTTGGTCAAAGAAAAAGACTTTTAAAGTATCTTAAAAACAAAGACTACACTACATATTCAAAACTAATCTCTGAGCTTGGCTTAAGAGATAAATAATCCCACGGAGAGCGACCTGCTCTCCTTTTAAATTTCACTTTTTACTTTCAAAATTTCTCTTTATTTTTATAGTTTAAACATCTTGCCTCAAACTAAATTTAAATTTAATTTTTCATCTTTCAGCTTATGTGTCAAATTTACACAATTTATTTCTTATTTGATAAATTTTAGAAATTTCTGCAAATTTAGCATATTTTTTAAATTCCTATATATTCGGCTTTTTAATTTTTATATAAAATATAACTTAAAATTAAAATTTATTTTTTAAATAAAGAATTTTTCATAAAAGATTAAGTTTCGCGCTAGTAATATTACTCAAAATAAATATGCAAAAAATGCATAATTAGAAGGAGAAAGTGATGAAAGAAGGCAAAGTCATCTGTCCTTATTGCGGGACAGGCTGTCAAGTAACCTTGCACGTGGAAAACAACGTCGTTCGTGCCGCTACTGGCGTCGAAGACAATCCGGTCAATCAAGGAAATTTATGTTTAAAAGGCTTTTATGGCTGGGACTACGTTGCAAGTCCAGATAGACTTACAAAGCCGCTTATTAGAAAGAAAAACGGCGTTTTTTCAAAGGATGGTGAATTTGAAGAGGCAAGCTGGGACGAGGCACTTGACCTTGTCGTAAAAAAGATGAAAGAAGCCAAAGAAAAATATGGCCCTGACTCGTTAGCAGGAAACTTTTCAGCACGCTGTACATTAGAGGACAACTACGTCGCTCAAAAGCTAATGCGTGCAGTTATAGGTACAAACAACGTCGATCACTGCGCTAGAATTTGACACGCTCCGACAGTAGCAGGACTTGCTAAAACAATCGGAAACGGAGCTGCCACAAATAGCTTTACGGAGATCGGAGTTTATAGTAACTGTATATTAATGATAGGCTCAAACCCAGAAAATGGCCACCCAATAGCAGCTATGCACATCCAAAGAGCGCTAAACCGCGGCGCAAAACTGATCGTTATCGACCCTATCAAGACTGAGTTTGCAAGTAGAGCCGACATCCACTTGCAGCTAGAGCCCGAACACAACATACCAGTTATCAACGCACTTCTTTACACTATCATCAAAGAAGGCCTTGTAAATGAGGAATTTGTAAGAGATCACACAATAGGCATCGAGTACGTCAAAGAAGCTGTAAAAGACTATGCCCCAGAGGTCGTGGCTAAATACACAAGGCTAAATCCAGAGGATATCAGAGCAGCTGCTAGAATGTACGCTACCACAAAACCAGCTGTCATCACTCACGGCATGGGTGTAACTCACTTTAACCACGGCGTTGGCGGAGTTTGCGACGTATCAAATTTATTCTTGATCACTGGCAACATCTGCGAGCTTGGCACTGGCGACTTGCCACTAAGAGGTCAAGAGAATGTTCAAGGCTGCTGCGACATGGGCGTTTTGCCAAATATCTTTCCAAATCTTGGCTCAGTCACCGACTCTGAGCAAAGAGCTTGGTTTGAGAAAATGTGGCACCTTGAGCCTGGATTTTTAAACTCAAAGATAGGTATCCATAAAACTGAAGTACCTGATGCGATACTTGATGGCAGAGTGCATTTTTTCTGGACTATCGGCGAAAACCCAGTCATCTCTGAGCCAAATACAAACCACTTCTTAAAAGGCATCGCAAATGTCGATTTCTACGTGGTTCAAGACCTGTTTTTAACTGAGACATCGCTAAAAGCTGACGTCGTACTCCCTGGCGTGGCAAGCAGCGAAAAAGAAGGTCTTTACACAAATGCAGAGCGCCGTGTCCAGCATAACGAAGCGGTTATCACACCTCCAGGAGATGCCAGACAAGACTGGTGGATCGTTTGCGAGATCGCACGCCGTTTAGGTGCAACAGAGGGTTTTAATTTTAACTCACCAGAAGAAATTTGGGAAGAAGTTAGAAAATGCGACCCTAGACGCTACGGCGGCATGAGCTATTATAGACTTAAAAAATATCACGGACTTCACTGGCCATGCCCAACTGAAGATGATATGGGCGGTCAGAGCCTCTATCTTGATAAGAAATTCTTTACACCTGATGGTAAAGGCCGCTTCGTGCCATGCCTATTTGTCGATAAAGCTGATGAGATCGAGAGCGCAAAACTTGAGTTTGCTAAGAAGATGAATATGTCACCAGAGTATCCTATCATGGCTGGTTCAGTCGATGAGAAGACTGACGCTGAGTATCCGATACAACTTTTAACAACAAGAAAAGTTTATCAATACACAGTTGGTACCATGACAAGACGCTCACGTGCCATCGAAGAAGGAGGAGATAGCATCGGACCTATCGCTGAGATGAGCCCAGCGCTTGCAGAGAGATACGGGCTAAAACAAGGCGACTTTATCAAAGCTTGGAGTAGATACGGCTACATCGTCGTAAAAGCTGAAGTGACTGACATCGTGCCTGATGGCATCATCCAGATGACCTTCCACTACTGGGAGAGCTCTTGCAACGAGCTAACAAGCAGCGGTTGGGACTACATCAGCAAGACTCCGACATTTAAAGCAGCTATCCAGATCAAAAAGATCGATGAAGAGGAATTTTTACGAGTTCGCGAGCTAAAACGCGAGAAATTCCAAACTTCAAAGATCATCTACGATGACTTCCACCACCACGGAAACGCAGCGATAAATGAGTAAATTTAGCGGGCAACTCCCGCTAAAATTCTTCAAACAAAATTTCTAATAGATAAAATAATAGTACTACGCCGCTAACTATAGGTATGATTTTAAAATGAAAAAATTAACTATAAACACCTTAAAAATTTTTATAATTAAATAATCATAAAAATTGGTATAATCATGGTTTTCAAAAAGGTTTTATAATGAACAAAAAAATCACAGTAGGGACGACATTTAGCGGAATTGGCGCCTTTGAGCAAGCACTTAAAAAACTTAAAATTCCACACAAAATAGTATTTGCTGGCGATATCGACAACTTTGTAAAACAAAGCTATTTTGCAAACTATGACATCAAAGAAAGTTGTTGGCATAATGATATATCAAAATTTGATGCAAAAAAATTTAAAAACAAAATTGATATTTTGGCTGGTGGAAGTCCGTGTCAAAGCTTCTCAATAGTTGGCAAAAGAAAAGGACTTGAAGATACTAGAGGAACTCTTTTTTATGATTATGCAAGAATTATAAGCGAATGTAAACCTCGTGTATTTATATACGAAAATGTAAAAGGACTTACGAATCATGATAACGGACAAACATGGGATATAGTTCAGGATACTTTTCGAAGCTTAGGATATAAAATTTATTCACAAATTTTAAATTCAAAAGATTATGGAATTCCTCAAAATAGAGAAAGAATTTTCGTGGTTGGTTTTAGAGATAATGTTAGTTTTACTTTTCCCAAAAAAATAAAACTAAAGAGCGTTATGCAAGATTTTTTACAAGATTATACTGATAGCAAATACTACCTTAAAGAAAAAGGAGTTAAATTTGTCACAAGTTCAAAGAATAGATTAAAAAAATATACACAAATAAACGGACAAATTGCACTTTGCCAAAAAGCGAATCAGCAATATAATTGGCACGGTGATTTTATTTTTGAAAGCTCATTAGAACCAGATGAATTCTTGTTTGATGTTAGAGAAGTAGAAGAAAAGTATTACTTGAGCAATAAAGTCAAAAATTATGTTTTAGCTGGAGGGACAAAAAATTTTAGAACAAGCACAAAAACAGATTTAAAAATTGCGAGACCACTTTTAAATACAATGCACAAAATGCATCGTGCCGGAGTAGATAATTATGTAACCCATACGGGCAGGATTAGAAAATTAACACCTAGAGAATGCTTAAGACTCATGGGATTTGATGACAGCTTTAAAATAGTTGTAAGTGATACTCAAATGTATAAACAAGCAGGTAATTCAATAGTTGTTAATGTTTTGTCGGAAATTTTAAAAGAAATTTTTCAGGCTTTAAAAATAGATTCTCTATGATATCTTATATACTCTAGTCTTTGCGCATCAAATGGTAATGCATTATAAATACGATTTGGAATTAAATTCAAACAATTAAAAGTATGTCTTGATATCCATGGACTAAGTAAAATTTTTTTATCATCACTAAAGCTTATAAAACCTTTGTCAAAAAGTTTGTCAATAGTTGGAGTAAGCATTAAACCATTTTTAGGATCATATTTTTCAATATCGTTACAACAAGCATAGGGTTTTATATGACTTGCAATTAATAATCTATCATAATTTACCATTGTTATAGGACAAAAAGGACATTCTTTTAATAAAGATGCTCTGTACCTAGCTTGACCGAGTCTAACTCTTGCAATAGCTGTTGAATCTTGCATAACAGCATCTACTTCATTGATATTTTGTAAATAATCTAAATTTGCGAAAATCTTAAAATAGAAAAAAATAAGGCCATCGCTTGTTCGTCTAAGTTTCAAACAAGACATATAACTTAAATTTGGCAAAGAAATTTCTCTAATTAAAGAATAATATTTATCTCCATTATTAACACAATTTAGATAAATTCTAGGCGGTTGAAGTTCGTTTAAATACCTTAAACTAAAATGCAATATATTATTTGATAAAGCAAATATTGCATTTAATCTCTCTTGCCATAAACTAGGCAGTTGCACTGAATTTAGATAATTTTGTGTTGGATGCTTATATTCATCTTGTATATCATATAAATATCTAATCAAATCTTGTTTTAAAATAAAGCTATTTATTATGTTTGTTGGATTGTCTAAATTAAAAAACGGTATAGTAAAGTTATCGCTAATTTGTCCCACATAAAGTTTGGCTTCCCCATGCCCTATTCCTATTTTATTGCCGCCCTTTATAAAGCTATCAGCAATCGTGATATTTTCTATAACATCTAATACTTCATACTCCATGCCATCAATAAACATATTTTAGCCTTTACCTTTTATTTTAAAAAAGTAATAATAGTAATTCGAGAATTAAAATCAAATAAAATATCAGAAGCATATTTTTTAATTCGTCTTTAAAAAAGCATCGCTAATTTATAAAAAATTTATTATAAATCCATAAAAATAAAAAATAACCTCATTTTAAGTTATTTTTGTATATTAAATTTATCAAGAGATTTTTTACTTAAACGCCAAAAAGCTCATAAAATTTCCCCATTTAAACGTGCTCTCGACACGCTTAAAGCCAGCATTTAGGGCTAAGTTTCTATTTTCTTCTTCGGTGTATGGCACCAGCACATTTTCAAGCGCCTCTCTTTTTTGAGCGATCTCGTAGCGTGAGTAGCCTTGTGCTTGTTTGTAGTCCTCGTAAATTTCTATGACGCTTTTAGTAAGCTTTTTATCTTCAAAGATGATCTTTTCACTAAATAAAAAGACGCCATTTTCATTTAGTCCGTTATAAATTTTTTGCACAAGATCAGCCCTTTTTGGCGGTCTGATAAACTGCAAAGTGTAGTTTGCCAAAACCGCGTCAAAGCCCTCTAGCTCGCACTCTAAAATGTCATCTAAAATAAATTCAATATCAGCCCCATAAGCTTTTGCCTTGTTTTTTGCATTTGCAAGCATCGCCTCAGAGTTATCCACGCCACTTAGCACGAGGTCGTTTCTAAGGTTGTTTAGCAAAAGCAGGCTATTTGCTGTAGAGCAGCCAAGGTCGCACACTTTTGCTGATTTTGGCAAAATTTTAGCCAGCAACTTTGCATTTAAATTTGAACTAACGTCATAAAACGGCACCGAACGCGAGATCATATCATCAAAAACGCTCGCCACAAAGTCATCAAATTCAAACTGCTTGCTTATAGGTTCTTTAAAAATTTCATCTCTCATATACCAGCTCCATATCCGTCAAAGTATCTCATCGTCTCTCCAAAAAAGAGATCGCACACGCCCACACACTGCCTAGCCTCGTTTATATCGCGTTTTATCTGCTCTTTTAGCTCGCTAAGATTATTAAATTTTTTATTATCTCGCAAACGTTTTATGAAGCAAACAGCAACGTGCTTTGTCACTTTTGGTGCGACCTCGTCTAAGATGTGCGTCTCAACGCTAAAATTTCCATCCGTGCTAAGTCTGTTGCCTATAAAAGTGACCGAGCCATAGGTGTATGAGCCCATCCTCGTTCTTGTCGCATAGACGCCCTCGCGCGGCAAAAGATAGCTTTTTATATCTAAATTTAGCGTAGCAACCAGCTCTTTTGCGCCGATGCCCTGCCCTTTTATCACGTTGCCCTCGATCGAGTACTCCCTGCCTATTAGCCTATTTGCCTCATCGATGTTGCCTTGGCGTATCAGCTCTCTGATGGAGGAGCTATGCACGCCCATGCCGTCATAGCAAACCTCATCAACTACGACCACTTCTCCATCAAAAATCCTTTTCAAATCATGTTTGTCCCACGCTCTGTTTCTGCCAAATCTAAAATCAAATCCAACAACGATCTTTTTTAAATTTTTAAAATCACGCTTTAAAAGTGCGATAAATTCCTCGCCGCTAAGCCCTTTTATACTCTCAAAATCATACAAGAAGCAAGGATAGTTTGAGTACTCGGCTCGCTTTAGCTTTGGCGTTATGTTTGCCTTATTTTTGTCAATTACGACAAGTCCGCCAAACTCGCCAAGCTGTTTTAAAAGCTGCTTGTGCCCCCTGTGCACGCCGTCAAAGTGCCCGATCGCAACGGCAGTGATGTTATCTTTTGTTAAAAGCGTAGAAAAACTCGGCATTTCCTTCCTTTCCCTTGACTTCGCACTCTTTGCAAGCTATCAGTTCAAATTTCAAGCTGCTTGCTAGCACTTCAAAGCGCTTCCTAGCTAAATTTACAGCCTTAGCGTCGGCGACAACGCCTTTTTTACTGCGTTTTACGCCAACGCCCACTTCAAACTGCGGCTTAAAAAGCGTTATGATGAGCGAATTTGAGCTTGCTAGCTCGCTGATGGCTGGTAAAATTTCAGCCAAAGAGATAAAGCTCACGTCGCAGGTTATGAGATCAAATTTATTTAAATTCTCTTTTGCAAACTCCCTGACGTCAGTTTTTTCATAAATTTTCACCCGCTCATCGCTTCTTAGACTGGCATCTAGCTGATCAGTGCCCACATCGACGCCAGTCACACTCTTTACGCCACGCTCAAGCAAAATTTGCATAAAGCCGCCAGTCGAGCTGCCGATATCAAGTGCGTTTTTGCCAGCTAGGTCAAATTTCATCGCCTCTAAAAAGCTCTTTAGCTTAAGCGCGCCTCGCCCAACGTAAATTTCATCAAGCAGTGAAATTTTAGCCTCGCTAACCTCGCTTGAAACCTTGGTGCAAATTTCGCCGTTTGTTAGCACCTTGCCAGATTTTATAAGCTCGCTCGCCTTGTTTCTACTGATGTTTAAAACGCTTGCGACGTAGTTATCAAACCTCAAGTTTTAGCCTCTCATATTCGCTCTCATCGATCACTCGCACGCCTAGCTCATTTGCTTTTTCTAGCTTACTGCCAGCCTCCTCGCCAGCTAAGACGAAGTCCGTTTTTTTAGAAACTGAGCCAGAAACCTTTGCGCCAAAGCTCTCAAGCTCCGCCTTTATCTCATCTCTTGGGCGACTTAGCGTGCCAGTTATAACGACCGTCTTGCCGCTTAGTGCGTTTGAGATGCTCTGCACCTGCGTCACGCTTGGCTGCACGATCTGGCTAAGTGCTAAAATTTCATCTCTATTTACCTCGGCAAAATCGATTAAACTATTTGCCATCTCCACGCCAAAGCCCTCAAGTGCGGTTAGTTCTTCAAAGCTAGCATCAAGCCAGCCTAGTCCAAAGCTACTTGCTAGCTTCTTTGCCGCCACTTCTCCGATATGCTCGCAGCCAAGACCCGTGATAAAGCGCGATAGCTCCGCTCCTTTGCTAGCTTCGATCGCATTTAAAAGGTTATTTACCTTTTTCTCTTTAAAGCCCTCAAGCGCCATGAGATCATCAAATTTAAGGCTGTAGATGTCCTTAATGCAAGCAATCAACCCCTTGTCAAATAGTAAATTTACGATCGCATCGCCAAGGCCGTCGATATTTAGGCATTTTTTCGATGCGTAGTGGATTATTGAGCCCACCACTCTTGCCCTGCAGCTTAAATTTTGGCACTTTACAAAGACCCCTTCATCAAGCAGGTGCGAGCCGCAAACCGGGCAAAATTTAGGCCTCTCTATCGCTTGCTCGCTGCCATCTCGCCTATCTTTAAAAACCTTTGTGATCTTTGGTATCACATCTCCTGAGCGGATGATGCCGATGTAGTCGTTTTTCATGACGCCAAGGCGCTCTATCTCGTCAAAGTTATGAAGGGTGGCTGATTTTACATTTGCGCCATCTATATTTACCTCATCAAGCACGCCAACAGGCGTTACTACGCCGCTTCTGCCAACCTGAAGCGCTACGTCTTTTAGTCTAGTCACCTTTTCAATGGCTGGAAATTTAAACGCCACCATAAATTTTGGAAATTTGACCGTGTAGCCCAGCTCTTCACAGCGCGCAAGGTCATTTACTCGTATCACCATGCCATCCATCATCACGCTCTTTGCCTCGCGGCTGGCTAGTAGCTCGTTATAGGCAGCCTCAAGCTCATCTTTTTTTAAAATTTTGAAAAATTCATCCCTCTCAAAGCCAAGATCTCGCACAAATTTCATCACCTCGCTGTGATCTTTTAGCCCAAGGCTCTGCTCGCCCACGCCCCAAGGTATGAAAAGTAGCTTTCTTTTTGCAGTGACTGAGCTATCAAGCTGTCTAAGGCTACCTGCAGCTGCATTTCTAGGGTTTGAAAGTGGCGCCTCGCCCTCTTTTGCGCGCTCTGCGTTTAGTAGCTCAAAGTCATCTTTTCTTATGACGACTTCGCCTCTGATTTCGATTAATCCTCTGTAATCAATGCTCTTTAAAACAGAATTTATCGTCCTTGCATTTTGCGTCACATCCTCGCCTGTAACGCCGTCGCCTCTGGTTATCGCCCTAACTAAAACGCCATTTTCATAGAGTAAATTTAGGCTCGCTCCGTCAAATTTTGGCTCAGCGACAAAGGTTAAGTTCTCTTTATCGCCACGCTTTAGCCACGCATCAAGCTCGCCAAGACTAAAGATATCCTCCATGCTCCACATGCGCTTTATGTGGCTTGCCTTGCTAAAGCCCTCTTTTACGCTCCCACCCACTCGCTTAGTCGGCGAAAATAGCGAAATTTCACTTGGATTTGCCCTCTCATATTCAAGCACCGCGTGATATAGCGCATCATACTCCTCGTCGCTTGCAAGTGGCTCGTCCTCGTCGTAGTAGGCCTTTGCCCACGCATTTAGCGTATCTACCGCTTTTTCATACTCTTGTTTTGTCATTTTTGCTCCAAATTTACACCGCATTTTATCTTAAACATACTTTATAAATGATCCAAATTTAGCTCTCTGGCGTCACATAAATGGACATTTTTATAGACCTTTGCTATCTCGTCTCTAGCCCTCATCAGCGCAAAGCCAAGTAAATTTTGCCCTCGCCACCTCATAGGATTTTGCGCATTTTCATCGCTTGCACCCAAGCCTATGCCCCAAATTTTATCAACTGGGCTTGCCTCGACTAAAATTTTGCTCCCAGTTTGTAGTAAAAAATCTCGCAAAGGGGCATTTTGGCTAAATTTTAGATAGCTCGCATTTAGCACGACGCCAAATTTGACCTCGTCCCAGACCTTAGCGTCAAAGCCTCGCACCTGCCTGCCAAGCGCCTTCATCTGCGCTGGATCTTTGGCGGATAAAATTTGCTTCAAAGCCTCTTTATCGCCAAAACACTGAGCCTTTTTCGCCATCATATATTGCTCAGCGCAAATGTATTTAGCTTCGTCTTGCCAAAAGCTAGAGGCGTACCACTGACTAAGGCAGCTTGCGCTTAAATTTGCGCTCTTTTGATGACCCCAAAATAATATAAATTTATCCGACTTGCCAGCGTTGTAGCGTTTTTTAAGCCATTTTAGATCATATCTAGGCTCGCGCTCCCAAAGGTCTATGACAAAGCCACCCTTGATAAAAAGCGTGCTTTCATCCTTGCCTAGCCTCTCATCCCAGTATCCACGCCACGTCGCAGGCTCAGCAAAGAGCTGCTGGTATTCGCGCTGCTCGTCTTGACTTAGCGTTTTTAGCCAGCCATTAAATTTAAACTTATAATCCTCGCCGCAGCCCATCCTCCAGCCGATAGAAAAGGGGCTAATATGAGGACATTTGATCCAAGGTGGCGGTAATAAATTTCTCATCTAGCCTCTTTTTAGCCCTGCGTCCTACCAAAGCGTGGCTTGGCTCATCGCCTCGTGCATATTAAAAAGCTGCTTGTGCTCGGCCACATCGTGCGTCCTAATGATCTGCGCGCCGTTTTCGAAGGCTTTTAGATGCAGATAAAGTGAGCCTGGCAAGCGCTCCTTAACCTCGCTTTTATAGTAGTGATTTATGACTGATTTGCGGCTAGCGCCGACTAGCAGCGGGCAGCCAAATTTTAAAAAATGCTCCAAATGCTTAATAAGCAGTAAATTTTGCTCAGCCGTCTTGCCAAAGCCGATGCCCACATCAAGCACTATCTTTTTAGCGCCAAGCTCCCTAGCAAGGACAATCTTTTGCTCAAAAAAGTCTGAAATTTCGCCAATTAAGTCGTTATACTTTGGCGCAATCTGCATGGTGGCAGGGTCTCCTTGCATGTGCATCATGCAAAACTGGGCATCGTATTTTGCAGCAAGCGGGGCTAAATTTGCATTTGCTGTGATGTCATTTATCATCTTAAAGCCGTGGTTTAGCGCAAATTCTAAGCAATACTCATCAAAGCTATCAAGGCTAAATTTTGCCTTTTCGTGTAAATTTAGCCTATAAATTTCTTCAATGATATCTTTTATGCGCCTAAACTCCTCCTCACGGCCGCAATACTCGCTCCCTGGCCTTGAGCTAACGCCGCCAAGGTCGATGTAGTCTGCGCCTGCTTCTATCATGGCTTCGATTTTAGCTATGCCATTTTGCGTATTTATGCGGCTTTGCTCGTTAAAACTATCTGAATTTATATTTGCAACGCCCATTATAAGAGGCTTTGCTGGCTTTGTAAATTTTGTCTCTAAAAAAACTGCAAGCTTTTTAAGCCCAAAGTCTTGTAGCTTCTCTTTTTTAGCCAGCTCTTTAAGCTGCGCATCTGTCGCCATTAGCAAGGCTTTGTTTAGGCTCTCTCGCCCTAAAATAGTATCTTTGTGCGTCACAAGCTCAGCGCCGACACTTAGGGCGTCTTGCTTTAGGATATTTGCCGCTGGGGTCTTTATCTCATCGATAAAAATAAAATTTATCTCGCTCTTTTCACGCATGAGCTTCGCACCAGCCGGACTTGGCGAGACGGCCTTGCAAATTTCATTAAAGTCGCTTTTGTTATTTATCTTATAAAATTTCAACGTCGTCCTTTCTCAAAGATAGTAAGTAAAAGTGGTGTCAAAACGGCGTGAGACTTGGCGTTTAGATCGGCAAGCTTTATGAGCGAGAAAAAATACTCCATCTCCTCGCCGCTAAATTTATACCCACTATCAACCGCCTTTGTCACGATGGCTCCGACAAGCTCTTTTAGCTCGTTTTTGCCAAATTTTTGCGCCTGCTCCTCTACTATCTTTTGATCGATAAAGCTTGTTAGCTCTTTTAGGCTGAGCGATTTTAAATTTAGCTCCACACTCATTTTTGGCTTTTTGGTGAGCTTGTTTTCTATGAGCATCCTCGATCTTATCGTTGGTAGAAGTAAATTTTTACTCTGCGTTACTATTATAAATTTGATGTTTCTTGGGGGCTCTTCGATGATTTTTAAAAGTGCGTTTTGAGCCTCGGTGCGAAAAGACTTCGCCTCTATGACTAAAATTTTCTCATCTTTTTCAGCGATGTAGGCTTCTGCGATGACCTCTTTTGCATTTTCTAGCAAAAAATCATCGCTTATAAAAAATCTTAGATTATTTACGCCAAACTCGGCTTCAAGCTTGGCTTTTAAATTTTCAAAATCGCTTGTTATGACGATTTTATTAAGCATTTAGAGCATCACCTTTGCAAAGAGCACGGCGTCTATGCTCTTGTCAAAAAGTTTATATAAATTTAGAAGTTTGATATCTAAGTTTTCATCGCTCGAGCTTAGGGTGAAGCTGTTTTGCGCCTGCTCGTCAAAGAGCCACATATAGCTGTTTTCGTCAGTCTTGGCTAAATTTGCACGCTTATCTATACTCTTGCCGATGTAAAAAAATATGTAGCCATTTGGAAAGGCAAGACTTAGCATATCTTTTAAAAGCTGTTTTTGCTCGTTTGTCTCGATGCTGTCAAAGGCTGGATAGAGCGATCTTAGGCTAAAAAATGGCAAAAACGGACGCTCGCTTTTTGTGCGGTTGATGTTTCTTAAAAGATAGTTTTCAAACCACTCTCGCTCATCGTCGCAGATGACTATAAAAGCCTTGCTATCAAGCAAAAATTTAAGCCTAGATGCGAGTAGAGGCGTCCATTCGACGCGCTTCTCCTCCATCCAGCTCATATATCTTTCGCCTCTTATAGTCTCAAGCGTCCATTGGATAAAATCTTGCATTATTTATCTAACTTATACGCATCGTGAAGCACGCGAACTGCGAGCTCGCCATATTTTTGATCGACGATCATTGAAATTTTTATCTCACTTGTTGAGATCATCTGGATATTTATCCCCTCTTTTGCAAGCGTCTCAAATGCTAGACATGCTACGCCGCTGTGGCTCTTCATGCCTACGCCGATAACCGAGACTTTCACGATCGCATCGTCATACTCGACATGTTTTGCAGCTGAGAGCTTTTGCATAGTCTCTTTTGCTAGGTCAAGCTCGTTTTGTGGCACTGTAAAGCCTAAATTTGTCGTGCCGTCATGTCCTACGTTTTGGATGATCATATCTACATTTATATTTTGATGAGCTAGAGCTGTGAAAATTTCAGCTGCGATGCCAGGCTTATCGACTACGCCTCTTAAAGTTACTCTTGCTTGATTTTTATCTAGTGCTATACCGCTTACTAAAACCGCTTCCATATTATCTTCCTTTGCTATTAATGTACCTTCGTTGTGGTTAAAACTGCTTCTTGTGATTAGTTTGACATTTAGTTTTTTTGCTAGCTCGACTGAGCGATTTTGAAGCACTTTCGCCCCAGCAGAGGCAAGCTCAAGCATCTCGTCATAGCTTATCTTTTCTAGCTTTTTTGCCTTTTTTTCTATCCTTGGATCAGTCGTATAAACGCCATCAACGTCGGTAAAAATTTCACACAGATCAGCTTCAAGCGCACCAGCTAATGCAACCGCGCTAAGGTCGCTTCCACCTCTGCCAAGTGTCGTGATATCGCCTTTGTCGTCTATGCCTTGAAAACCGGCCACAACGACGATCCTGCCAGCTTTTAGCTCAGCTTTTAGCCTAGTGGTGTCTATCGTTTCTATCCTAGCTTTTGTATGCACATCATCAGTCATTATCCCAGCCATTGCTCCAGTTAGTCCTACGCACGCATAGCCTTTTGCATTAAGTGCAATCGTCAAAAGCGCGGTGGTTACTTGCTCCCCAGAGCTTAAAAGCATATCAGTAGCAACGCCGTCTGGGTGCTTTGAGAAATACTCACTATATTCAACCAATTGATTTGTAACTCCACTCATCGCAGAAACTACCACAACCACGTCAGCGCCGCTGTTTTTAGTCTCGATGACCCTGTTTGCCACAGCTTCGATGCGCTCAAGCGTGCCTACGCTAGTTCCGCCAAATTTTTGAACGATTAACATCAAAAATATCCTTTCTCTTTAAAATAACTCAAAACTTTGTCATAAATAGGCTTTTTGAAGTGATTTATCCCCTCTAAAGCCTTGTTGATATCTACAAATTTATACTCGCTAAACTCTGGATGCTCGGTCTTTAAATTTATGCTAGCACCATTTTTTAGCCTAACCAAAAAGTACTTTTGCGTCTGCCCATCAAATGGATAAAATCTCTTTGACGCATTTGCTGGAAAGTCGTAGCTAAGCCAATCAGGATACTCTTCTAAGAAGTCAAATTTATCAGTTCCGATCTCCTCTTTAAGCTCCCTTTTTAGTGCCTGCTTTGGGCTTTCGCCTTCGTCTATGCCGCCTTGAGGAAACTGCCAGATATCGTCCATATCAACCCTTTTTGCGACTAAAATTTCGCATTTAAAAGGGTAAGAGCTAGACAAAATGACAGCTGCTACATTTGGTCTATATTTTTTTTGCATGTCTTTTCCAAAAAATTTATTTGAGATGATAACGAAAAAGAGTTAAGAGATAGATAAATAAAAGTTAGTTTTTGCGCCGTTTGTAATAAATCGCACCTCCACTAAAAAGCAGTAAAACCACACCGCATGATGCTAGACAAAATATAAATTTACCAAGCTCACCAAAGATATATCCAGCGTGTAAGTCAAGCATAAATTTATAAATTTCAAACGACTTTGGCATAGCATTTTTTGAAATTTGCTCGCTTTTTGTATCGACTAAAAGCCTAGCACCATCTCTCTCGCTAGCACCTTTTGGCAGGTAAAAGAGCATAAATTTGACGCCGCCGCTATTTGCTATAAAATTTAAAGCCTCAAACTCATCTCCAAATTTAGAGATGAAAATTTCATAAGCTTTTTTAAGGTTTGCCACCTTTTGCTCGTCGCTTAAGCTAAAGCCATTTTTGTTTGTAAAATTTGGCTTTTTAAAGACCTTTTCTTCGCCACAAATTTGATTTATAACCTTAGCAAAGCTCTCGTAAGAAAAGTAAAGCCCACTAATGCAAATCACGCTTAAAACGGCGCCAAGATAGATACCCAAAAAGCCGTGTAATGAATACAAAAACGCAAATTTTCTTGCTTTTAAATTTAGCTTAAAAGCATCCCCCACCCTGCTTCTAAATCTCCAAAAATATATCACCGCCCCGCTTATCAAGATAAAAAGCAACGCAAGCGTAGAGAGTGCTACTAGCTCGCTTGCAAATTTACTCAAATTTTCATTTTTAAAAAGCGAAAGGGCTAAGTTTTTATGCAAATTTAAAACCAGCCCTATAAATTTCTCTGCGCTATTTTTGCCAGAAATTTCTCCAGTATAAGGATCTACAAAAAACGACTCAAACTCGCCGTTTTCACTAGTTCCGCTTATGACGTAAGCCTTGTTTGCCTCTGATTTTATCTTTAGGTAGCTAAGATTAAAATTTGGCTCGCTCTTGCTAAAAATTTTTAAAATTTCATCTATGTCTAAAGGCTTTTTACCAGCCACAACCTCATCTTTGCTAAAGATATCAATTATCTCATCGTGATACGAGATGATCGCCCCGCTAATGCCAAGCACAAGAAGCGGCAAGGCAAAGATAAAAGCCAAGATAAGATGAAATTTTTTCAAAATTTTTATCATTTTAAAACTTTAGATTAAAACCAAGCTCGATCTTTTGTCCGTCAGCTATCAAGATGTCGTATCTGCCAGATCTTGTCGTAAAGTACTCATTAAAGAGGTTATAAACGCTCAAATTTAGGCTGAAATTCTTTGTTACGTTGTAGTTTATGCCAAGATCGGCGATCACGTAAGGTCTGATGTCATCAGCATAGCTAAATGAGTTTTTAGTCCTACCATAATAATTTATCTGAGACCAGAAATTTAGCCATCTGTTTAGCTCGTAGTTCGCTCCAAATTTAAATGTATGAAGCGGATAGTTGTTTAAACTTTTGCCTATCTCCGCTCCATCTTTTTGTTTTGATTTTGTATAAACATAGCTTTGATTTAGCCTAAGAGCGTTTGTGACTTGCCATTCATTTGTTAGCTCAACTCCGTAAATTTCAGCCTTACCGACATTTACACTCTCCCAAATCCCACGGCGATAAATTTTGCCTTTATGCGCGCAAGGGTTGCCAGGTCTTGGAGTGCAGATACGCTCTGTGCCTAGCATATCTTTAAAGCTTGTGTAAAAGCCAGTTAGCGATGCTTCAAAGCCTTCATTGTCATTATAAACACCGCCAAATTCATAGCTCACGCTTGTCTCTGGCTTAAGATCACTTCTGCCAAGCTGTGCTCCAAGCCCTCCAGCAAATGGCATAGCAAGATCTTGCGTGCGTTGTTTGATGTCAGGTGTCGCATATCCTGTGCTAACTCCGCCTTTTAGGGCAAAAAAGTCGTTAAAGCTGTAGATACCATAAATTCTTGGCGAAACGTGCGAGCCATAGTTCTCGTCGTAGTTATAGCGAATGCCAGTGCTTAAGATAAACTCTTTTGTAAGGTGGTAGTCATCCTCGCCGTAAAGCGAAATGTCATATCTTTTTACATTTGCAGCGTCTGCTGTGGTAGCCTTTTCGTCAAGTTTTTCTTTTTTGGCGTTTAACCCTAAAGTAAAGGCGTTGTTATCAGTAAAATATGAACCTTTTGTATCAAAATTTAGTGTTTTTAGCGTCAAATTTTGTTGAGCGATCTCTTTTATCTTGCCGTAATAGAGGTAGCTTTGAAGCAAGATATCATCAAGCCTTGCTTCGTGGCTTAAATTTATCATATCGCCTTTTATGCGCTCAAGATCGACTGAGCTATTATTTGTGCCAGATGCTAAAGTTTTGCCTTTGCTTCTTTTATATTTCACGTCGCTTCTTGCAAGCTCGAGCGTGATGTCATTGTTTTCATTTGGCCTAAAAAAGAGCTTCGTGCCAAAATTTCTATCTTTTTGCTCTCTGTTTGCGTATGAGATTTTATCCTCTGACTTGTTCAAATTTTTGCCATAAACAGAAACACTTAAAACATCGTCTATTAGCCCAGAGTGTAGATAGAGACTGTTGTAAAACTCGCCGCTTATATTTTTATTTCTAGCAAATTTATAGCTTGAGCCAAGATTTGCACTAAATTCATTACTAAACTCATCTGTTATGATGTTTATCACACCGCCCAGTGCGTCACTGCCATAAAGCGAGCATAGGACCGCGTATCACTTCGATACGGCTTATCGCACTTGCTGGCGGGATGAAACTATATGAGCCTCCAACACTTCTTAGCCCCTTATAAGCGTTATCTCCTGGCACTGGCATGCCATTTACTAAAATTTTAGTAAATCTTGGAGAGAATCCGCGTATAGAAATTCCTCGTCTATTTGCCGCTTCGGGAGTCGTTCCAAAAAGGCTTGGCACGTCTTTTACCATGCTCTCAACGTCCTTGTGATTTCTCTTTTCTAGCGCATCTTGAGTGATGACGCTAAGCGTTGCAGGGGCGTCTTTTATGTTTTGCTCAAAGCCAGTTGCACTCACTACTTTAACCTCTGGCAGAACTTTATCTTCATTTGCAAAAAGCGGTAAATTTATAAAAACTGCCGTACAAATAGAAATTTTTAATATACTTCTCACAAAAAACTCCTTATTAAAATTTAAATCACATTTTACTAAAATAAAATAATCGTTATCAATATCAGACATAACGCTAGAGGGATTAAATTTAACGCTCAAGGGATAAAATGATAAATTTAGATAAAAGATATGGCATAAGTAAAATCTCACAAAGCAACAAGCGGATAAATGTAGAATTTTTTAAACAAAATAATGGCATCAGCTACCTAAAAAGCGAGATTTTATGCAACGATATCATAAAAAGAGAGAGCGAGGGAGATAGAAAATATCTATTTTTGATGTTTAATGAAGCAAAAGATAATCTTTGCTTCAAGCTTGATAAAAAAGAGTATCTTTTAAGCAGGGATGAGTTTTGCATAGGACTGGTAAATGACAGTTTAAAAGGCGTTTTTGAATATCAAAATAAATTTTATAAAACCAAAACCTTGCTTTTTGAAGAAAACTATGCAAATAAGCTTGAAATTTTTAGTGAGCTTAGACTTGAAGAGAAATTTGATCTTATAAAATACAAAAAAGATAAGGCTCAAATTTGCGTTTTAAATGAGCTTGAGACGACAAATTTATATGATGGCATGATGAGAGAAATTTTTATAGAGTCAAAAATTTTAGAGCTTATCTACAAGAGCAAAGCTTTAAAAGATGAGAAAATTTATTTTAGCAGTGACGAAGAAAAAGTGCTTTTAAAGGCTAAGAAAATCTTACTTACTCGCATGCAAAATCCCCCAAGCATCAAGGAGCTAGCGCATCTTTGCGGCACTAATGACTTTTGGCTTAAGAAAAATTTTAAACTCTTTTTCAAAGATACGATCTATCAGCTTTTAGCAAAAGAGCGGCTAAAGCTGGCATTTGCCCTTTTAAAGCAAAATGATATCAGCATAAAAGAGGCTGCCAGCATCGTTGGCTACACAAATGCAGCGCATTTTGCAAAAATTTTTAAAGGCACTTTTGGCTTTTTACCAAGCGAGCTAATAAGGCAAAAAAGCTACTTTTAAACTGCGCTAAATGCCAAATTTCTTATAATCGCCAAAATTTAAAAAAGAGAGAAATTTGCAAGTTTATATCCACGTGCCATTTTGCGAGAGCAAGTGTCCTTACTGCGCCTTTGGCTCAAGCGATGACGAATTTAGCAAGACTAGCGCCTACTTTAAAGCGCTTTGCCTTGATCTAAATTTCCAGCTAAAAAGCCAAAATGTAAAAGAAATTTCAACCATTTTTTTTGGAGGCGGCACACCAAGTGCGGTAAGTGCTAGGCTTTATGATGAAATTTTTAGCATTTTAGCTCCACTTTGCACGCCCAAAACTGAGATCACACTTGAAGCAAATCCAAATTCAGCAAATTTAGCCTGGCTAAAGCATGTAAAAAATTTAGGCGCAAACCGCATAAGCTTTGGCGCTCAAAGCTTTTTTGAAGATAAGCTTAAATTTCTAGGGCGCATACACAGCAGGGAGCAAATTTTTAAAGCAGTTGAAAATGCCCATGCAGCTGGCTTTAAGAGCATAAATTTAGACCTCATCTATGACACTAAATTTGATACCAAAAAGCGCCTTTTAGCTGAGACTGAAAATCTAAAAAGCCTTGCTATCACGCATCTAAGTGCCTACTCGCTCACACTTGAAGAAAATACCCCATTTGCTGGCAAAAAAAGCTATAAAAAGGGTAGCGACACTTTGTCTAAATTTATGATAGAGCAAATAGAGCAAGCTGGCTTTGGGCAATATGAAATTTCAAATTTTGGAGAAATTTGCAGGCACAATCTTGGCTACTGGCAAGGCAAAAACTACCTTGGCGTGGGGGCTTTTAGCGTGGGCTTTGTTGATGGCACCAGATACTACGCCAAAAACAGCATAGACGCCTATATCACGCAGCCAACACATAGAGAAAGAGAAATTTTAAGCCCAAGCGAGCTAGTAAGAGAGCATATATTTTTAGGGCTTAGAAGCATCGTAGGTGTAGAGGCTGGACGCTTAAATGAGGCACAGAAAAAAAGAGCAAATTTGCTTGTAGAAAATAAAAAACTACTCTTTAAAAATGGCAAATTTTACAACCCAAATTTCTTACTAAGCGATGAGATCGCACTCTTTATCGAGAGCTAAATTTATAAAAATTTGAGCAAAGTCAAGATAAAATACAAAGCTTAAATAAAATTTAACAGAGGCAAAAATGTTTGGAATGAGTTTTTCTGAGATCTTGGTCATCGCCGTGATCGCAGTGCTAGTTTTGGGCCCTGACAAGCTGCCAAGCGCTATGGTGCAGATCGCCAAATTTCTAAAGATGTTTAAAAAAGGCATAAACGACGCAAAATCAACATTTGATCAAGAGATGAAGATAGCCGAGCTAAAAGAGGACGCTCAAAAATATAAAGAGAGCATAACCCAAAGCGCTCAAAGCGTACGTAAAAAACTCACTTTTGAAGAGCTTGACGAGATCAAGAAAAGCGCAAGCGACGTCACTGAGAGCATACAAAACGTCGTGAGCGACACGAAAAAAACGGTAGAAAATATACAAAATCCAACAAATTTAGTTAAAGATGCGATCTTAAACGATAAAAAAGAGGCGTGATGTTTGAAGAGCTAAGACCCCATTTGATCGAACTTAGAAAGAGGCTTTTTATAAGCATAGTAAGCGTTTTTGTCTGTTTTGGCATCTGTTTTACATTTTGGAATCCACTGCTTGCATGGATGAGCGAGCCGCTAAAGCAGGTCTTGCCAGCTGGCTCAAACATCATCTTTACACAGATCCAAGAGCCATTTTTCACTGCGATGAAGGTCGCATTTTTTGCTGGCCTGGTGCTTGCTTTGCCTATCATTTTTTGGCAGTTTTGGCTATTTGTCGCACCTGGACTTTATGATAATGAAAAAAAATATGTGATCCCATTTGTCCTCTCTGCTTCATTTATGTTTGCGTGCGGGGCGGCGTTTTGCTACTATGTGGTCATCCCGCTTGGTTTTACATTTTTGGTAAATTTTGGCGGTCAGCTCTTTACGGCACTGCCAAGCATCGGCGAATACGTTGGCTTTTTTACAAAACTACTGATCGGCTTTGGAATTTCATTTGAGCTGCCAGTCATTACATTTTTCTTAGCAAAGATAGGACTTGTCGATGACAAGATGCTAAAAGATTATTTCAGATACGCAGTAGTCGTCATCTTTATCTTTGCAGCCATCGTCACACCGCCAGATGTTATAAGTCAAATTTTAATGGCACTGCCACTCATCGGACTTTATGGAATTTCAATAATAGTCGCCAAAAGAGCCGGCAAAAGCGACGACGATGAGCAAGATAGCGACACAAATAGCGACGCAGACGATGAGTGATATAAACGACATCTCAAGTTATGATTATTTTTTGCCTAGTGAGCTCATAGCAAAAGAGCCAGTTTTACCCAAAGAAGAGGCAAGATTGCTTGTTTATTTTAAAAAAACAAAAGAGATAAAACACTATAAATTTAAAGATCTAGCCAGCCTCATCCCAGAGGACGCGGCGGTCATTTTTAACAATACAAAGGTAGTTAAGGCCCGCATTTTAGGACATAAACAAAGTGGCGGAGCCTGCGAAGTGATGCTAAATCAACCGCTTAATTATAATAAATTTAGCGTCTATATAAGGGGCAGAGTAAGCGTTGGTAGCGTTTTAAATTTTGCTGATGATATAAAGGTAAATGTGCTTGAGCTAAACGATGATGGCTCAAGAGTGGTAAATTTCACCAAAAATGACGTTATTTTAGATACGGCGCAACTTTTTAGCGAGCTTGAAAAGATCGGTCATGTCCCGCTTCCGCCATATATCAAAAGGGCTGATACAAAGGACGATGAGAGCTGGTATCAAAGCATATTTGCCAAAAATAGCGGCGCAGTGGCAGCCCCAACAGCTAGTCTGCACTTTAGCGAGCAGATGCTAGAGAGAATAAAGGTAAAACACGAGGTCGCCTATATCACGCTTCACGTGGGCGCTGGGACATTTAAGGGCGTGGAGTGCCAAAATATAAATGACCACAAGATGCACTCAGAATTCTACGAGTTAAGCGAAAAAGCTCAAGAGATCATAAGCTCAAATAAGCCCATCCTTGGCGTTGGCACGACTGTGACTAGATGCGTTGAAGAGTTTGCTAGAAGCAAGCAGCCAAGCGGCTTTTGCAAGCTATTTTTAAATCTGAACAATAAACCTATCAGACAAAACTACCTTTTAACAAATTTTCACCTACCAAAATCAACACTGATAATGCTAGTTACTAGCTTCATAGGGCTTGAAGAGACGATGAGGGTTTATGAAACGGCGGTTAGCGAAAAGTATAGATTTTACTCATATGGCGATGGGATGCTTGTGATATGAAAAATGTCGATTTTGTCGCGCAAATGGAGCTTTTTTTAGAGGCACTTTTTAAGGACGCAACCACTAGAGATAACGCCATCGTCTTTAACTACAATCCAAACTACCCACGCTATCTAAGCTTTGAAGCACACAAGCTAATAGGCGCGATCAAAAATTTAAGCAAATTTTACCTAAATAGCGTTAGCAGCTCAAAATTGCTCATATCCTTTACTCTAGTAAGCTACAGCCTAAGTTTGGTGCATTTTGACATACATATAAGATGCACTTCATGCCCGCAAAAGCCAAATGAGAGGCTAGTAAAAGAAGCTGGCGAGCTACTAAAAGAGCTAAATGCCAAGATGAGCAAAGCAGAGGACGGCTTTAATATAAGCATAAGCGTGCCACTACCAAAAAGCGGGACATTTAAAAGGCAAAGCGTCGAGATAGCAAGCCTCTTAGGCAAAAATGCGATAATAGCTTGCGATGATGAAAATTTATTTTTAACGCTAAGTCATGAGCTAAGCTTTACAGGGCTAAAGCTCAGCAAGCAAAAGAGCTTTGAGAGTTTAAATTTACACATAAAAGATGCCATTTTTAAGCCAGACATCATCTTCGTGCAAAAGGAGTATCTAAGCGACAAAACAAGGCTTGATGAGATGCTAACTTATCAAAAGCTTAAGAATTTCTACATCGTCATCATCAGCAAGGATGAAGCCAAAAGCATCAAAAGCGAGAAGATGACTACGCTTAGACAGCCATTTACTAGCGATAGTTTGCACGAGACTTTAGGGGTAGTGGCTAGAAATTTATAAAATTTTTAGGTATCTCTTTAAGATAATGGCGGCTGAGACGCTATCAAGCCTGCCATCTCGCTTTGTGTTTGTGTAAATTTCACTTGCCTCGCTGCTGCTAAAGGCCTCATCTTGATAGACGATATTAGCCTGCACGTCAAGAAGCGAAACAAAATGCTCTATGCGCCTTCTCATCTCGTCTTCGCTACTACCACCGATTGGCACGCCTACCACTAACGTGTTTGGAGCGTATTCATTTACTTTTTGGCTCACATCTCTTGCGGCTTGGTTTCTGTTTTTTCTAAGAACTGGCTCAAGGGGCGTCACGACCTCGCCAAAGCCAAAAGCAAGCCCTATGCGCTTTAGTCCAACATCGATCGCCATAAATTTCTCTCTCATAGCGCGCTTTTTACTCTTAAATTTGAAATTTCAACTAGCCCATCAAGCTCGTACTCGTAGATGATCTCACCAAATTTAGACAATGCTTCATCAAGGCTAACTCCGTTTTTGCAAAATTTCAAGATCTCATCGCTTGTTTTTTCTTGCTCTTTTACCTCACCAAAAAGCGAGGCAAATTTAACGTAATCATCGATAAGCTCGGCCTTTTTGCTAGCTAGCAAGGCATTTGTCCCATTGCTCTCATTTATGCGCTGAGGCAGGACAAAGAGAGGGATTTTAAGCTCATTTGCAAGCCTTGCACTTTGCATAGAGCCACTTCTTAGATCAGCTTGTGCGACCACAAGAGCTTGCGCAAGCCCCACAACTATGCGGTTTCGCTCTAAAAATCTATAAGCGATCGGCGGCTCGCCCTCGTCATACTCGCTTAGAGCCAAGCCTTTTTCATAAATTTCTTTTATCGCTGCTTTATTTTGCGCTGGATAGATGATGTCAAGTCCATTTGCAAAAACACCGATAGTTCGTGGCATGGCAGCCTTGTGCGCCGTGATATCCACGCCGATAGCTCCACCACTTACCACGCAGACATTTGCACTTTTTAGCGCTGCACAAAGTGCCGTGACACACTCTTTTGTATAAACGCTTGCCTTTCTTGAGCCAACGACTGCTACTTTTGGCATGCTAAGAAGCGAGGTGTCACCTATGAAATTTAGCTCTTTTGGGGGATTTTTTAGCCTATTTAGCGCCTCTGGGATGATTTCAAGCTTCATAAAATATCTTTTAGATAAACAACTTCTACATCTTTTAAGATATTGTTTTTGCTAGCTTTTATCACTGCGATCGTGTTTTTCTTTGGATGCCCAATGGCGATCGCGTAGCCCCTCTTTTTGGCTAAATTTACAGCAGCCACAAGCTCACGCCTAACCGCATTAGCCGATGGATCATCATCTAAAAATATATCTCTTGAAATGTAAGGCTGATTATACTTTTTAGCAGCCCTTGCCACCGCAGTTTGAGCGATCGTCTTACTATCAACAAAGATGAATCCCTGCTCTATCAGCGCTCTATACGCCTTATCCATCGCGTCATAATCACTAGTAAATCGTGATCCCGTGTGGTTGTTTGTATATTTTGCGCGCGGGAAGTCTCTTCGTATCTTTTTTATCTTTTCATGCATACTCTCAAAGCTCTCATTTACCGTGAGCGTGCCTATCTCTGGACTATCAAAGTGCTTTGCTTGCATTGGCAGATGTATCATATAAAACTCAAACGTTCTAGCGATGTTTGGCGTATCTGGATGAGTTTTTGTCGCTGGGAAAATGGACGGTGTTATCTTTAGACCGATTGACTTCACCATGCTAGCGTGCTCAAATGTCGCCACATCATCGATTATTAGCACCAGCTTTGCACGCCCTTTTACGCTGCTATTTGGAGTAAATGGCACCACAGCGAAGTCATCTTTTTTCGCACTCTCTTTTTGCGGTTTTTCGCTGTAAATTTGCTTTTTATCTTTTTTACCAGGCTCGGTCTCGCTTTTTTTAACAGGTTCTGGTTTTAAATTTTCACTATGCTTTAAATTTTCTTTTATGCTTAAATTTGCTTCAGCGCTTTTGTTTTGTTCTGTCTTTGTCTCTGTTTTTGCCTCATTTTTGCCTGCATAAAATGGCTCGATTACTTGTTCGACCTTTTGCTCAGGCTTTTCTTCACTCTTTGCTTCAGAGCTTGCATCTACACTACTTTGCATATTTTTATATAAATTTGCAAGCAAATTTTTAGTATCGTTTTGCTCTTTTTTTGGCTCTTCTTTTTTAGTTTCTACTTTTACTTCAGTTTTTATCTCAGGAGTTATCTTTTTTTGCTCTTTTGGCTCAGTTTTTGGCTTTAGAGCAAGCTCACTTTTATGTTTAGGGTCGGTAAAAATTTTACTTAAATTTTCATCTTCATCAAATTTTAGAGGATATTTTCTCTTCTCATACTCTTGTTTTTTGTCTTTGCTAGCAACTTTTTGCTCAGCTTTTTTTGAAATTTGCTTCTCACTTTTTGGCTCATTTACCTTGCTTATCTGCTCAATATCTTTGTTTTTGATGCTAAGAGCTGCGATGAGTGCCACTATCAAAATAGCAGCGATGACGCCGATACCAAGTAAAATTTTATTATGAGAGCGACCTGCACTCTTTTTCGCAGGACGCTTCTTTGTAGTCTTTTTTTCGCTCAAGGCTTAGTTTTTGCTTTGATCTATAAGTTTGCCGTTAGTTATCCAAGGCATCATTGCGCGAAGTTTTTTACCAGTTTTATTTAACAAGCTTCTCTCGGCTATACCGCGCTCAGCATTCATTCTAACATATCCTGCTTTTCTCTCTAGGATGAAGTCTTTTGCAAATTTGCCATTTTGAATTTCTTTTAAAACTTCTTTCATGGCTTTTCTGCTCTCTTCGCCAACTACTCTTACGCCGCTTACGTAGTCGCCGTATTCAGCTGTGTTTGAGATAGAGTAGCGCATATCAGCCATGCCACCTTGATACATTAGATCAACGATTAGTTTTAGCTCGTGTAAGCACTCAAAATACGCCATCTCAGGCTCATATCCAGCCTCTACAAGTGTATCAAAGCCAGCATTTACAAGTGCGCAAAGACCACCGCAAAGCACAGCTTGCTCACCAAATAAATCTGTTTCAGTTTCATCTTTAAATGTTGTCTCAATGATGCCAGTTCTACCGCCACCTATGCCGCAAGCATAGCTTAGAGCGATCTCTTTAGCCTTTCCACTTGCATTTTGCTCAACAGCGATAAGATCAGGTATGCCGCCACCTCTTAAAAATTCGCTTCTAACTGTGTGTCCTGGAGCTTTTGGAGCGATCATGATGACATCTATGTTTGCTGGAGCTTTGATCTGTCCAAAATGAACGTTAAAACCATGTCCAAATGCGATAGCAGCGTGATCTTTTAAATTTGGCTCGATCTCATTTTTATAAATTTCAGCTTGAAGCTCGTCCGGTGTTAGGATCATAATCACGTCAGCACCTTTTGTAGCTTCACTTACAGTTTTTACTTCAAAGCCCTTTGCCTCAGCTTTTGCCCAGCTTTTGCCGCCTTTTACAAGACCGATTACGACACTTACACCATTGTCTCTTAAATTTTCAGCGTGTGCGTGACCTTGTGAGCCAAAGCCGATGATTGCTACTTTTCTACTCTGAATGAGGCTTAAATCGCAGTCTTTATCATAATAAACATTTATAGCCATTGTTTCTCCTATTGTTAAAATTTGGCGAAATTATACATTTTAGCAACAAAAACGTTGCTGAAAAAGAGCAAAAAAGTATCTTTAAGTTTTATGCTGCAGCTTTTTGCTATAATGTGACAAAATTTTTAACCAAAAGAGTCACTTTACATGAATGAATCAATTTTTAAAAAAATCAAAGCGCTTCCGCCACTAGACGACACTGTCATACAGATCCAGCGCCTACATGCTGACGAAAATAGCTCGATAAATGACCTCACAAAAGTGGTCGAAAAAGACCCTATGCTAACAGCAAATATTTTGCGTTCAGCAAACTCACCACTTTACGGATTTTCTCAAGAGATCACAACTATCGCAAGAGCCATTTCACTTTTTGGTATGGCTACTATCCGCGGTTTTGCGCTATCAAGTGCCATTAAAAAGACCTTTTCTATAAATTTAGAGCCATATGACATTACCGCACAAGATTTTTTAAATATCTCAATCATGCAAAATGCTTTGATGTACCACTGGTACTCTAAGATAAAACCTAAAAATTTAGAAATTCTCTCTCCTGCTTCATTTATGCTTGAAGTCGGCAAGATCGTTTTAGCTCATGAACTCACAGAAAATAACCAAGTTGCCGAGTTTAAAACAAAGCTAAAACAAATTTCATCTACCTATGATCTTGCGCTTTTAGAGTCTGAAATTTTAGACATCACAAACGAAGAGGTCACGGCTAAAATTTTTGAGCAGTGGAATTTAGAGATCGAGCTTGGAAATTCTATCCTCTACTCAAACACTCCAGAAGAGGCACCTGACCATATAAAAGAGTACGCAAGAGCGTTAAAAGTAGTAAAAACAGCGGTTAATATCTTTAACCAGCTTGATGATGTGAGCGTAAATAACGCAACACTTCTTATAAACGAATATGGCTTTGAGAGAGATACATTTTTAATGGCTGTTAGCAAAGTCAAAGATAATTTGTGAAAGAATTTTTAACATCACTTCTCGTTGGCATCAAAGAAAAAGAGATATCAAACGAAGACAAAGAGGTCTTACGTAATCTCCTAAACCTTGGTGCCGTAAGCTTACATAAAGATAAATTTTACCTAAACAACGGCTACGTCTGTGGCAAGCTAGACATCAGCCAAAACGCAACTGGCTTTATCATGCCATTTGACAAGCGCTACAAGCAAGATATCATCGTCGAAAATAAAAATTTAAACAACTCTCACCTTGGCGATATCGTGCTAGCAAAGCTTTTGCCACTTAAGAAAAAACGTCAAAGCGCTAAGATAGTGATGAGCCTAAAGCTTGCAAATGAGACAAGCGTGGTCTATACAAAACGCTTTGGGGCGGCCATTTTAGGGGTAAATTTAAAAACTGGGCTAAGCACAACCCTAAAAGCAACTCAAAAAAGTCTAAAGATGCTCCCGCTTGGGACGCTACTAAAGATAAACAATCTAAACAACGAAATAGTCGAGGTTTTAGGAAATTTAGAAGATCCGCTAAGCGATGAGAAAATTTCGCTTGCTATTTATAATAAAAATGATAAATTTAGCGAGGCTTGCGAGCTTGAAGCAAAGGCATTTGGCGATGAAGTCGATGCTAGCATGTATCCAAACAGGGTTGATCTAAGAAATTTAGAGTTTTGCACGATCGATCCAGTCGATGCTAAAGACTTTGACGATGCCATATATTTTGATGAGAAAAAGCGCGAAATTTACGTTGCAATCGCTGATGTAAGCGAGTATGTGACCGCATATAGCGCCATTGATAGCGAGGCTAAAAAAAGAGGCTTTTCTATCTACTTTCCGCACATCTCAGTGCCGATGTTGCCAAGAGCGCTAAGTGAAAATATCTGCTCACTAAAGCCAGACGTGCCGCGCCTTGCATTTTGTTTTAAAATTTCACTCGATGCAAACAACGAGGTAAAAAAAGAGGAGCTTTTTGAGGCGATAATCCTTTCAAAAAGGCGCTTTAACTACGATGAGATCGATGAAATTTTAGAGGGCAAAAGAGAGTGTGAAATTTCATGGGTCAAGCCACTTTTTAAACTCACCACAAAGCTTCGCAAAAAAAGACTTTTGCACGCATTTGACTTCAGGACAAAAGAGCTTAGAATGAGCCTTGATGACGAGGGTCAAATTTCGCAAACTAGGTTTGAAAGCGACTCTGACTCACATAGACTAGTCGAGGACTGCATGCTTTTAGCAAACAAAGCTGCTGCAAAGCTCATCACAAAGGGCGTTTTTAGAAACCACGCTTCGCCTGATTTTAAAAAGATAGATACCTTGCTTGAAGACTTGCAGCTTTTGGGACTTGACTTTACATACGAGAGTGACCTTGCAAATTTGATAAGAAAGATCCAAGCAAAGGCCGATGAGCTAGGCAACCGCGAAGAGATAGATAAGCTCATCATCAAGTCTCAAAAAAAGGCTGAATACTCAAGTGAAAATTTAGGCCACTTTGGGCTTGGATTTGATAGATACACGCACTTTACAAGCCCTATTAGACGCTATTCTGACCTTATTTTGCACAGACTTTTAAAGGCTAAAATTTCAAAAGATGAAAAGCTTTACAACTTCTTACTTTTAAACATCCAAAGCACCTGCGCAAACTTAAGCGAGCTTGAAAGAGAGGCGGACAAGGTGGCCTACGACTTTATGGATAGGAAATTTGCGCGCTGGGCAGCTGCAAACATCGGCAAAGAGGTGCGCTGCTACGTGAGCGAAAACCAAAATGTTTTGGTTGCCAAGCTTGATGATCATTTTGTTGGCGCTAGGATTTTCATCACTGGATACAGTGCAAATTTACTTCAAAAGCTTGTCGTAAAGATCACAGAGGCTGACATCGCAAGCGCTAAAATTTTTGCAAAAGTAGTAAGAAAGATCGATGTATAGAAAAGATCTGGAGCTAAATTTAGCAAATGCAAATTTAAGCAACTACTTCTTGCTTTTTGGTGCAGACGAGTTTCAGATCGAGCTTTTTGGCAAGGAAATTTTGAGCTTTTATACAAGCGAAGATGCAAATTTATTAAGCCTTTATTTTGACGAGTACAACTACGTGCAAGCAAGCTCTCACCTAAGCGAACAGTCGCTTTTTGGCGGCAAAAATATCCTCTATGTAAAAAGCGACAAAAAGATCCCAGCAAAAGAGCTAAAAGAGCTCATCTCGCTTTGCGCAAAAAGCCAGGACAATTACTTTTTGTTTGAGCTTTATGAAGCCGATATGAAGCTAGTTTTTGATACGCAAAAGGCTTTTGGGGCAAATTTTGCTAGATTTTTCAAGCCCTCAAACCCAGATGAAGCGATAAATTTACTAGCTAAAAGCTCGGCTAAGATAGGCCTAAACATAACCAAAAATGCACTTTATGAACTTTATTTTACGCATAATGAAAATTTATACCTTGCAGCAAGCGAACTTACAAAACTAAAGAGCCTAAACACTCACATCGAGCAAGACGATGTAAAAAGGCTGGTTTTTGGACTTGGCGGGATAAATTTTGATGATTTTTTCAATAAATTTATGGCTCTAAAAGATATAAAAAACGACTTTTTTACCTACTTAGAAGATCCAAATTTTAATGAAATTTTACTTCTAAACTCACTTTACAAAGCATTTTTTAGGCTATTTAAAATTTACTCTTACATCAAGATAAATGGCCGCTTAAATTTAGATGAAGCGATCGGTTATCAGCCACCAGTAAATGTGGCAAATTTACTAAAAGCAAATAGCTTAAAGCTAAGTTTAAATGCCTATTTGGAGATATTTAAAACGCTAAATTTAGCCGAGCTAGAGTTAAAAACAAATACGAAAATGGATAAAGAAATTTTCGTCTTATCGATCATTTTAAATCTGCAACACCTCATATCAACAGCAAATATTAAGTAAATTTAAGCTAAAATCCACCCTTGCTTAATGCAAAATCCTTGCTCACAAAGTGAGCTAAATATCCATAAGGAGAAAAAATGAAACATTACGAGCTTTTATTTATTCTTAAGCCGACATTGACGGAAGAGGAAGTTAAAGCTAAGGTTGATTTCGTAAAAGAAGTCATAACAAAAAACGGCGGCGAGATCGCTACTGTCGTTGAGATGGGCACTAGAAAACTAGCTTATGCCATCAAAAAATATGAGCGTGGAACATATTTTGTTATCTACTACAAAGCTCCACCAGCACTTCTTGCAGAGCTTACAAGAAACGTAAGGATCACTGAAGATATCATAAGATTTTTAAGCGTTAAATATGAAAACAAACGCGAAATCGCAGCTTGGGAAAGACTTTGCAAAGGTATCAAGCAAACTATAAAAAAAGAGACTCGCGAGCCAAGAGCACCACGTGAGCCAAGAGCTGAAAAAGTAGACGAGCAAACATTTACAGAAGAATAATCAAGGATAAAAAATGTTCAATAAAGTAGTATTAGTTGGAAATTTAACCAGAGATATAGAGCTTAGATATACTACTAGCGGCGTTGCCATAGGAAATTCTAGTATAGCTGTGACACGCAAAATCACCTCAAATGGGGAAAGAAGAGATGAGACTTGCTTTATTGATATATCATTTTTTGGCAAGAGTGCAGAGATAGCAAACCAATATCTCAACAAGGGATCGAAGCTGCTTATCGAAGGAAGACTTAAATTTGACCAATGGACCGACAATAACGGACAAAACCGCTCAAAACACTCTATCGCCGTTGAGAGCATGGAAATGCTTGGCTCAAATAACCAAACGCAACAAGGCGGATACTCTATGAATAGCCAAAATAGCGGTGGCTACGGACAGCAAGGCGGATATCAAAATAACCAATATAACCGCCAACAAGAAGCTAGACCGCAAGCTGCTCCGCAAAGAAAGCAAGAGAGTTATTCAGAAGTTCCTGATATAGACGTTGATGCTGATAGCTTCAACAATGAAGAAATACCGTTTTAATTTTAAAGGATAAAAAATGGCAGAAAAAAGAAAATATTCACGCAAATATTGCAAATTTACAGAAGCAAAAATTGATTTTATAGACTACAAAGACACTTCACTTTTGAAGTATTGCTTGTCAGAGAGATTTAAAATCATGCCAAGACGCCTAACTGGCACATCAAAAAGATACCAAGAGATGGTAGAAAAAGCGATCAAGAGAGCTCGCCACGCAGCTATCATACCTTACATAGTTGATCGCAAAGACGTAGCTACAAACCCTTTTGAAGGTCTATAATCCATAAATTTTAGCCCTATTTTGGGCTAAAATCTTTTAAATTTAACTCTTATTTTTACTATTTCTAAGTTTTTATAAAATTTGCTCATCAAAATCTTAAATTTATAAATATTTTAAAATCACCAAGCTAGCCAAATTTGTTTAGAAGTTGCCTAGTCTTTTAAATTTACATCTTAAATTTCATCAAGTTTTTGAAAGTTTTTTATAAATTTCACTTGCTAAATTCTTAAATTTATACACCACTTTTAAACAATAAAATATTCCACGAAGGCTTTAAATTTGGCTACGCGGTCTTATATTATTTAGCAAGTTAAATTTAGAGCTTGCCATGAAATTTCAGCTGCAGAACACAAAACGCTAGACAACACAAAATAAAATTTGAAATTTAAAACAAGAGTTAAAAGTGGGTAATAAATTTAGGGGCAAAGCGCCCCTAGTTTTAGTAAAGACCGAAAGTTCCGTCTGTTCTTTTGTAAATGACGCGCATTTTGGCATCGACATCGTTAAATACATAAAATTGTTTATCGCTTGATTTTAGTTTATCAAGTGCCTCTTCGATCTCAAGAGGTTTGTAAATTTCAAGCTCCATAGGCACGATCTCCTCGACACCTTCTATCTTTTCTTCACCTATTCTTGAGCGAAATTCTTTATCATCGGCCTTACCTTTTACGGTAAATTTCTTGTCGTGCTCTCTTCTTAAAACTTTTGAAGCCTTTTCGATAGCAAGATCTATCGCCGCATAGAGATCTTTATCCTTTTGGCGGACGACTATCGTGTCTTTATGTGCCATATTTAGAGAAAATTCTGCATTAAAGCCCTTTTTGCCTTGCTTTTCATCTGCTCCTACTACGCATCTTGCTGAGATGATGTCAAGGTTGTACTTGCCAAGGGTGTCAAAAGCGTCTTGGATGTAGTTTTTGATAGGCTCTGTTAGCTCAAATTGTTTTCCTACAATGCTTATGTTCATCGCAATCTCCTTTATAGAAAGTAAGATGATTATAACACGACGAAACTAAAAGCAAATTAAAGTAAAATCTTTATAAAATTTTAAAGTTTTTGAAGAGTTCGTTTGTGAAAATTTATAGGATTTGAGGCTTTTCCCGGTTTTGAGCTGACAAAAACATCGAGCATTATCGTGCCTTGATTTACTCCGGTAGCAGCCACTGCGTCACCAGAGCAAATGCCCATATCGCCAAAATATTTTACAAATACTTTAAATGTAAAAAGGTCGCCAAATTCACCACTTATCGGATTGTGCTCGTCGCCAAGGCAAACTGCTCCAGTTTTATAAAAGTCATTACTTATGATAGCTAGCATGGCGTACTCAGTCGCAGCGCGGGCTACTAGCTCACTTTGCTCTCTTAGATAAATTTCACTATTTTGCTTCACTGACGTTGTAGCGATCGAAAGAGCCAGCATACAAATAGAGCTTGCGATCACTACAAAAAATATCGCCGCAATGAGTGTAAATCCTCGCCTCATTAATAAACTGCCTTTGACTTACAGATGGTTATCTCTGAGTTTTTTGCTCTCATGCAAAGTTTTAGCACGATGACGCCATTTTTTTCAGTAAAGACAAACCTCGTAACGTTTTTGGCAAGGGTTGCCTTTTCGCCGTTTTTATAGCCCTGCCCCATCCATGGACAATAGTTATAGTATAAATTAAGATCAAAAACGCCATTTTCTGTATCTTTTAGATCAGTACTTTGCTCTGGTACTATGGCATTTGCAGTGTAGGCTAGATGATACTGCTCTGAAATTTGCTTGCCACCAAAACCTGAAATTTCTAGCGTATTGCCGTTTAAACCACTTTGACCGCCATTTACACCAACTTTTGCTATGTCTAGACTGACAGGCACAGTTCCATTGCTATAGCCAAAAGAGCTTTGCACATTGTAATAAACATCAGAAAATATCGCTACAACGCCACCATCCTTTTTTGTAAAATCCACACAAGTGGCATTTCTTATGTCATCTTTGCAAGTTAGATCTTTTATGGTCTCTACAACTCCAGTTGTAAAATTACTTCCAGGACTTATCAGACCAGTTGCTGGTGAGCTCTTAGCAAGATCCGCATAGCCACTATATCTGCCTGCTTTTCCGCCCTGCTCTATGACATGGTCATTAGCATCAAGAGATATAACGTCATTAAAAATTTCATACGCATAGGGGATAAATTCTAAAATTTCATACTTAGCATCTAAATTTACTCTATTATCGTTTAGCGCCAAAAAAGCTCCATCAGTTTTTCTAGCAATCACGCTTGGCTTTATGCGGTGCTCTAGCCTCTTTGAAATTTGCTCCAGTGCGATTTCTGTTTGCGTTTCGAGCTCATTTACTGTCTTTGTTTGAAAGTAGTTTGAGTAGATGTTCATTATCGCATTAAAGCTCATCATAGCGATGATACCAAGTACGACGATGACGACTACAAGCTCAAGAAGCGTAAAGGCTCTTTTCATTTCCACGCTTTCGTATTTAGCGAGCCGCCCTCACCTAGGTTAAAAGCATAAGCTCTTAGCACTGACGTTGTCTCTTGTTTTGTGTTGTTTTTATATGAAGTAGCAGTTACTATTATCTCTTTTACATCGCTGTTATCTAGCGCTAAATTTGGCTTAAACCAGCCCTTATCCTCGCTAACACTTACCTCGTAGTCTGAGCCAACTATATAGTCTCTGCTTTGATTTGCTGTATTTAAATTTTTATTTTTTGTTTTGTAATAATCCACAGACCTCACTGCCGTATCGCGCGCTAGATCTGATGTGTTTTCATAGGCAAAAACTCTATGCCCGTCGCCTGTTATTTTATTTATCTTATAAAATTCGTTTCTTTGATCACCTGGCTTTAAGATGATAGGAAAAAAGTAAGCCGTCTCAGCGCTACTGCCGCCGATGTTTGTTGAGACCTTGATGACCTTGTCACTAAAGGGAGCTTTTAAGATAAGCCCCATGTAGGTCTTAGCATTCATCAAGCTCTCTTGCGTAACCGCCTTTTGATTTAGCTCAGATGTGGTCTTTAGTACAAGCGGTATCGACGTGCTGATGATCGCCACAACGACTATCGAGAGGATAAGCTCTATAAGAGAAAAGCCTCTTTTTACCAAGAAATTCTCCTATTTGTCTTATCGCTTAGATCGTTAAAGTTGTTTTCGCCGCCTATGACATTTCCTACGTCACCTTTGCCAGAGCCACTTTTTAGGGTCTTGCCAGCCCAGTCGCCATTTGGCACGAGAAATCTCACTGTGAAATCATTTGTCGCCGCATCTTTATCAAATTCATTATATATGAGCCAGTTTTTCGTATGCATCTTGGCTATATCCGTAACTGCTCGGTTATTTTTTACATAAATGTAGCTGACGCCGTCACTAAGTGCTGTCTCTTTGGCTGTATCTCGCGTAGTGTGATTTGAAAAGCTGTAACTATCGACATTGCCATAACTAGCATCGTGAAGAGGATTTACATACCATGAGTGCGTACCTGCAAACTCCTCCCAGCGAGCGCTTGATCCTGGTTTTTGCAACATAAATTTACTCTCGTCGCAACCATTGCAATACACTCCGTAGTAAATTTTTGCCTTAAAGCCAGTGTTTGGTCCCTCATAGTAAGGCGCGTATGTCCTAGCGTAGTAAAATTTCGCCGACGTTTTTGTGGTTGGCTTTTTGTAGTTATCTCCCTTTGTTTTATTTCTACTACTTTGATCCTCAGCCAAGCTTTCAAAAGTGAATACATCACTTGTCACCTCAAAAGGATTTTTTGCCACATTTTTTTCACGTTTGAAGTTAAATTTTAGACTTACATCAGCATAGCCGTCACTTCCAAATGCTTCTTTCTTAACACTATAAGCTCCATCATGTGGAGATAAATTTACCTTTTTTACAAGTGCGGCAGGATTGCTATCATCAAAAAATATTATTTCACTATTTAGCCTATCTACCCCAGCAGCATCACTACTTAGCTTTGAGCCACTATTATCAGTATATTCGGCTATGATCTCTCCAGCTTTTATTTTAAATGTTGTATTGTTTGCATAGCAACCATTTTGATACAAAAGTGCTGGATTGTCGTTAAAAAGCCTTGCTCTTACTTTAAAATTTAAGGTTGGAGATGGAGCTTCTTTTTCATTAGCAATATAACTAATACCACCTCCTAATATCTTAAAGTCACTTACTTCAAGGTCTTTTGGTGCAAAATTAAATTTATGCTGATTAAAATTTATATCACAACCAAATTTACCATCCCCATCCTCTTCATTATAGCTCTTGCCAAGCGCACAGTCACTATCTTGCTGTGTTGTTTTTTGATCTACTTTTGTATAGCTAGCATCTCTTACGTCAAAGTAGGCTTCACCTATATCAGAAAAAGAAAATCCATTATCATCATCACCTATAGATCCAAGCTTACTTATAATCCCTATGGCTTTATCAGGATCATTAAAGCTTACTTGAAGCTGATCGCTACTTCCATCACTTATAGCCGTTGGTAAGACGCAATCACTTGTGCCTTTTTTTACTGAAGCAAGTAGTACTTTATCAGTTGTACTATCAGCTTTTAGAGTGTTTGTATAGCCGTTTGCCAAGCCTCCATTTGCGTCATAAGCTCCAAGAGTGATCTCACTGTAGCTTTTGCCACCTATTAAAGTTTTGTCCGTATAGGCCGAATTTGTAATCGCATCATAAAGACCAAATGTTGCTGGCCTTACTGCAAAACTATCAAAAGCAGCACATTTTTCATCGGTTAAATTTGTGATTTTATTTTGATAGCTAAGCTTTACATGTAAGTCAGGATATGGTCTTGGCACGGTCACTCTTCTTGTGATAGTGTGAGTTGAAGTAGTAAAGTGCAAAGTCTCAGCTGGTATGACTGATTTATCAGAACTACAATCAGTCACTAGCTTTAATGTCACATCAGTATTTGAGTCAGGCGCCTTTAGAGTACCATCAGTCTTTTTGTAGTTTGAGATAGTGATATCAAAAGGCTTATTTGCTATCTTTGTATAAAGCTTGTTTTTAAAATTCCCACTTGGATCATTTGCTTGACTTCTTGGATAAAAGTCATTTTCCTCTTCATTAACGATCTTTAAGTCGTAATTCGTTGGTACACACTCTTTAATCCTGCCATTATATTTTAACCCTATAGAAGCATTTTCAAATTCAGCCTCATATTTTGTCTTTTTATATTCTGAATTTAGTATCCCAACAAATTTTAATCTTGCAAAGTTTCCTGAATCATGCACAAGCGTTCCACCAACTCCGGTACTTGCATTTTTGCCTATTACGTATTTTAATGTATTACCTATGATTTGAACACGATCCCCACTATCTTGTAATACTTGACAATTATTATATTGAGAATCGCTTGGTCCAGATGTATTTATCTGAAGGCAACTTGAGCTAGGTTTATAACTTATAAATTTAGGATCAAAATTTATCTT
Organism: Campylobacter concisus; assembly: GCF_902460675.1. Lineage (GTDB taxonomy): Bacteria > Campylobacterota > Campylobacteria > Campylobacterales > Campylobacteraceae > Campylobacter_A > Campylobacter_A concisus_AJ. The sequence continues at coordinate 1,573,214 of NZ_CABPUQ010000001.1, forward strand.
TAAAAAAGCATTATTTGCATCTTCGTGACCTTTATTTTGTATGGTTACAAGCGTTTTAAGTTCAGTTCCAGTTTTTACTTTTCTTGCTTTATTTGTGTCATTATCTCCTTTAACAGCAACATCCACCCATTTTTTTGCAACACTATCCCATATCTGAAGTTGCTCTGTATAACAAACCTCAGGATCGTATAGTGTAGTAGAGAAAGCAACCATACCGATATTTAACCTATCGCCTTGAGTATTTCCAGATACATTTGAAGCAGTTGCTTCAAACTGCATATCAACTCTGCTTTGTTTATTTGACATAAAATTTGATATATCAAAGAGATCTAGATCCATTTGGCTATTAAATTTTTTATCAACATTAGCCAGATAGCCAAACCTTGTTATAGAAGAGTTAAATTGATTATGGCTTGGGTTACCTACTGAATTTGGATCAGATGGATTAGCCCCTGAAGTGAGGCTTTGAAAAGTTCCATCGTTCTTCTTTATCATCACATCTTCGCCTGTTATCTCCTTACGTCCACCAAAGCCCATAAAAGCAAGACTTGAATTTACAGTGCCTGCAGTCGGAGTATAAAAGTCATCAAATATTAAATTTAGTTTTGTATTTTGTATAGTTTGAGTTGATGTCGTCCTCGTTCTTTTAACAAAAGGTGAGATATTTGACATGCCGCTATAGATATTTACAGCTTTTGGCTTAATCCTGCCTTCATCCTCTTCACCAAAGTCATAAACTATAACCAAACTCCAGCCGCCATACTGTGAGACAACGTAGCTAATACTCCAGTCACCATCAGCGTACAAAGCTGTACCATGAGCCACCTTTGCGTCTTGCTCTTGTGCATCTATCGTTACTTTATAGCTTCTTGGAGTAGTTTTTTTGATAGTTGATGCTATACCGCCAACTGCAAATGTCCTACCAGCATCACTCTTGCCAAGACTAGCCTTAACTAGATCAGTCACATCAGCGCTCGCCTGATAGGTAAAGTACATACCACTTCTTATGCCAACAGTTGATTTTGCAGCATTGCCATCTTTGTCAGGATGAAGTGGTATAGTATATTTAGCATCGCAACCACCAGTATCATCAGGGTTGTTTGGATCTTTGCAGTATTTATAATATGTATCGCGTGTTACGGCATTTGGATTATAAGGAGTAAAAGAGCTATCCCATTTTACATCTTCCTCATTAGCCTTTACAAGATGCACTAAGCCATCAGGGGTTTTAAATTTAACACTAGTATAGCCAAAGATATTTTCATACATAACATTTAGCAGTCCTTTATCTTTTTGCCACTCATCATAAACAGCTCCACCCCAGTAAAGCCTGGCGTATTTGATCTTTGTCTTATCTATATTTTTTCGCTCATATTCACTTTTATCTTCAAATTTAAAAGTAGCGCGAGATGAATTTGGAAATTTGCTAGTGCCAAGACCAGGCTCTTCATTAACATATCTTTTTTCTATTACTTGAGAAGTATTTGCACTAGGATCATCTGTTGTACCACTTAGCGATGGTTCAAACTTAAAGCCATTTACTCTTGGCACGATGACGCTAGCACCGATAACATCCATGTCGCCGATAACCCTTATAAATTTATCTCTTTTTTTCATTTGGTTGCTATCGTTTAAATTTTTATAATAGCTCACGTCCCTATATCCACTTAAGATTAATACTCTACCATTTACTACATTTGGAGTTTCTGGATAAACAGCTCCAGTATCCTGACTAGCGCCTACACAGTGTCTAATGTTGTCATAGTCGATCCTGCAAACAATGCCTGCACCGCAAGCTGCCTGTTCAGCAGTAGTACATGCTCTAACAGTGCTTGGTAACTCAAGCTCCTCAGGATCAGCATCACTAAAAACATAGATAAAAGATAAAAGAATAAAAAAAAGAATTTTCAAATTACAATCTCCTTAATGTAATTAGAGCTAAGAGCTCTAAACGTCCTTGTTTGTTATTTTTGTATGAAATTTTCTATCATTTCAGCTTGTCCGTATTGTGGATACTTTGTAACGTCAAGCACTACTTGAGATAAAGTCATATTGTCCATATTGCAAACAATAGGAGCCACGAAATTCACGGTTGATTTCTCAAGAGGGAGGGCAACTACGATGATGTTGTAAATTCTAAGTTGCGAACTCTCTTTAATGTCCATAAGCTCTTCATAGTAGCTTGGGATGTCAAATTCATAACTTCTTAACGCAAAAGGATTTATCATTGTAAAAGATGTTTCGTCATCTTTGCTTGCTAGCTTAACAAAAAATTTATCGAGCTCAATAAGTTCCATCGTCTTGATATGCTCGAAGCCTAAAATAGGGCTTTTAACACTAAAAATCATACTAACTCCTGTTTTGTAAAATTGCCTTATTTTAGCATAGTTTTAAAAAATTTATACAAAAATAATGCCAAAAAATGTAAAATAAGCGAATTTAAAATTTTTAAGGAAAAGCATGAAAAGATTTTCTAAATTTCTAGCAGTCGTAGCTCTTTTAGGGCTTTTTAGTGGTTGTGCTGAAAAATACACTGAACTTTACAATCTAACTCCAGACGAGTGGTACGCTCAAGTCATCGCTGACATAAAAGATGGCGATCTGGAGTCAGCTGATAAACACTACGTTTCAATGGCTAGCGAGCACGTTGCAAGCCCACTTTTGGAGCAAATTTTACTCATCCTTGCCCAAGCTCACGCAAATGACGAAGAGTATCTCATGGCAAATCACTATCTTGATGAATACATCAAAAGATACGGCGATAACGGCCCAAAAACAGAATTTGCCCAGTATCTAAAGATAAAAGCAAATTTTGACTCATTTACCCAGCCAAACCGCAACCAAAAGCTAATGGAGGATAGCGTAACTGAGATCGAGAAATTTCTTTATATGTATCCAAATACCGAGTATAAGCCGCTTATCGAGACTATGCTTATCAAATTTAAGCTCGCACTTTACTTCTTAGATATGCAAATAGCAGATCTTTACAAGAGAACTGGCCGTGACGTTTCGGCTAAAATTTACGAGCAAAAGCTAGAAGAGTCGCCGTTTAAAAACTCAGACCTTATCAAACCTGACGTGGCATGGTATAGAAAACTGTTTGAATAGGAGAAATTTTGCAAATAAACGAAAACAAAGGCTTCCCTACTGAGATACCTATCATAGTTGAGGACGAGCTATTTTTATATCCATTTATGATAACGCCGCTTTTTTTAAGCGACGAAGAAAATTTAAAAGCGCTTGAGCTTGCCATACAAGGAGAGACGCCGATCCTTGTCGTGCCTACAAAGCCCCAGCAAGACGGTGCTAGAGACTTTGACGGCATCTATGACGCAGGCGTTATCGGCACGATAATGCGCCGTGTGCCGCTACCTGACGGACGCGTAAAAGTGCTATTTCAGGGCATCGACAAAGGTAAAATTTTAAAACAATCAGGCATAAATCCACTCCGTGGCATCGTCGATATGCTCCACGTCAAGCGCCCATCACAGGTCAAAACTGACGCTCTCATCGTAGTTTTAAGAGAAAAAGTAAGAGAGCTTTCGCAGTTTAGCCACTTTTTCCCGCCCGATCTTTTAAAAACGATCGAAGAGAGTGCTGAGGCGATCAGAGTTTGCGACCTAGTCTCAAGCGCGCTTCGCCTAAAAAAACAGATCGCTTATAGCTTTTTTGTCGAAGAAAATTTAGAGCAGCGCCTACTAAAGCTCATCGACTACGTCATTGAAGAGATCGAGGCAAACAAACTTCAAAAAGAGATCAAAAATAAGGTTCATTCAAAGATCGACAAGACAAACAAAGAGTACTTTTTAAAAGAGCAGCTAAAGCAAATTCAAGCTGAGCTTGGAGCGGACACTAGCCGTGAAGAGGAGCTTGAAGAGTACCGCAAAAAGCTTGATGCGAAGAAGAAATTTATGGCTGAGGACGCCTACAAAGAGATCAAAAAACAAATAGACAAGCTCTCTCGCATGCACCCAGACTCGGCTGATGCAAACACCTTGCAAAGTTACCTTGACTGGGTTTTGGAAATTCCATTTGAAAATGTAGCTAAGAAAAAGTCATCTATCACCGAGGTGAGCAAGCACCTAAATGCTGACCACTACAGCTTAGAGAAGCCAAAAGAGCGCATAGAGGAGTATTTTGCATTGCGTGAGCTTTTAGAGCTTAGAGGAGTTGGTGAGAAGGTAAATAATGGCGCTATTTTATGCTTTGCAGGCCCTCCAGGTGTGGGTAAAACCAGCCTTGCAAATTCGATCGCAAAGGCGCTAAAGCGTGAGCTAGTTAGGATCGCACTTGGCGGACTTGAGGACGTGAACGAACTAAGAGGCCACCGCCGCACCTATATAGGCGCTATGCCAGGCCGCATCGTGCAAGGGCTCATAGAAGCCAAGCAGATGAATCCAGTGGTTGTCTTAGATGAGATCGACAAGGTTGGCAGAAGCTACAGAGGCGATCCGACCGCTGTTTTACTTGAAATTTTAGACCCAGAGCAAAATAACAAATTTAGAGACTACTACCTAAATTTCAACATCGATCTTAGCAAGATCATCTTCATCGCCACAGCAAATGACGTGAGTATGATACCAGCTGCACTTCGCGACAGGATGGAGTTTATCGAGCTTAGCTCATACACCCCACAAGAGAAATTTGAGATCGCTAAAAAATATCTCTTACCTCAAGAGCTTAAAAAACACGGCCTAAAACCAAGTGATGTGAGCATCAGCAAAGAGGCACTTGAGCTAATAATTAGCGATTATACAAGAGAGAGTGGCGTGCGAAATTTACGCCGCAGGATCGCTGACATACTAAGAAAAGTCGCCAAAAATATCCTCACCAAAAAGAATGAGGGCAAGATCAGCGTCACGGCTAAAAATTTAAAAGAGTTTTTAGAGAAAAAGGTCTATGAGATCGAGCCAGCCGATAAAAAAGATCAGATCGGCTTGGTAAATGGCCTTGCGTGGACCAGTGTCGGAGGCGACGTGCTAAGGATCGAGGCTATCAGGATCCAAGGCAAAGGCAATATGCAAATCACCGGCCAACTAGGCGACGTGATGAAGGAGAGCGCTCAGATCGCATTTAGCGTTGTAAAAGTGCTGATCGATAACAAAAAGCTAAAAGTGCCGATGGCTATCGTGCCAAAATTTGACGATGACAAGCATAAGCTCGAAGCCAGTGACGTTTATAGACGCTACGATCTTCACTTGCACGTGCCAGAGGGTGCGGTGCCAAAAGACGGCCCAAGCGCTGGTATTACGATGGCAACTGCGATCGCATCGATACTGACTGACACAAAGGTCAAACACGACATCGCAATGACTGGCGAGATCACGCTAACGGGTAGAGTGCTACCGATCGGAGGACTAAAAGAGAAGCTCATCGCCGCTCACAAAGCTGGCATCAAAATAGCTCTGATACCTCGCAAAAACTATGACCGCGACCTTGTCGATATCCCAGCTGAAGTAAAAGCCGATATGAAGATCATCGCAGTTGATACGATCGATGATGTACTAAAAAACGCTCTTGTAGCCAAAAAATAATCCATACTCTAGCCCTAATCTCACTTTAGGGCTAGAGAAATTTATAAATTTTGACTATCCTAAAATATAAACAAAAGCCATATAACGCATATAAGCAGTTAATAATTTAAACAATATGTTGCGAAAATTTCTAGCAAATTTTAAAATTTGAAAAAATATAAAATTCCATTTGTGATACTTTTACCCAAAAGGGAGAAAAGGGGACTTGAATTACGTTCTGCTTGCAGTTACAAGCTTGCGAAGTAAAGCCGTCCCCTTATCCCCCTTTTTAAATCCTCCAATCCCCCTCGCACGTTAGAAGTGCATGCTTCAGTGCTTTGCCCTGCATGCGTTTTTGTGTTAGACGAGTATATGTCAAATTTTAAAATTTCATGAACGAGTAATTTTAGTAGCCAATTCTTACGAGCGAATGGAATTTTAAAATTTACAAGAAGGTTTTATTGAATTTGTAAATTTATTTTATTCAAAGGGAGACAATGGAACTTAAATTTTGCTTCGTATGCTCGCAACAACGTATCAGACACGAAGCCTGTCACTTATCCATCTTTCTTAAATCCCTCGTCTGATTACAGTTATAATACGAAGTTTAAATAAAAGTCTTCGAACATTAGAGGTGCTGCACTAGTATTTTGCACGGCATGCGCGTATTGTTTTAAGAAATTTTAAAATTTCATGAACGAGTAGGCTCTGATTTTAGTGGTGAATGACTATGTGCCATAAATTTAGTAAGTTGCTAAGGCGAGTGAGTAAGAGTTTAAAATTTTTAAGCTTTATATTTTTTGTTAAAAAAGTATAAAAAAATTGAACTACATTCTGTTTGTGGCTCGCAAAGCAAAATCTAAAAAAGAATATACACAGAAACTTACTCATAAATTTAAAGTTTATTTGGCTCTAAAATTTTACATATATTCTTAAAAATTTTAGAGCTCACCTCTACTTGCTAAAATGTCTATTTTTTATCTTTCTCAGTCTGGACTTTATCTAGCTTTATATATCCCATTTCAACTAGCTTGTTATAAATTTGAGAGATTTTTGGTCCAGCAGCGCTACCACCGTGACCGCCGTGTTCGACAACCATTGTGATGACGTATTGTGGATCCTCATAAGGCGCATAGGTCGTCATCCATGCGTGAGATCTTTGTAGATACGCCATGTCCTCCTCTTTCATACGTTTCTTTTCAGTTTGCGAGATGCCAACGACCTGAGCTGTTCCAGTCTTTGCCGCAACCTTTACAAGACTTCCCACAAAGTGCCTATTTGCCGTACCTCTTGGGTGATTTGCCACCTCATACATCGCATGCCTAATGGCAGGTAGCTGCGACTTCTCAAACGGCGTAAAAGCATCATCTGTTGGCGTAAAATCAACATCCTTGCCATCGATGCTCTTTAAAAAATGCGGCGTCACATTTAGCCCAGTTGCAAGGCCTGCTGTGTATTTAGCCACCTGCATAGGTGTGACTAGAAAATTTCCCTGTCCTATAGAGGTGATGAGCGTCTCGCCTTGAAACCACGCCTTGCCATACTTCCTCATCTTCCACTCCCTACTTGGCAAAGTCCCCACAAATTCATTTGGCAAATCAACCTCCGTTTTCCTACCAAAGCCCATGCGCTCAAGTATCGGCACAATGGCGTCTATGCCTATCTTTTGGCTACCCTTGTAAAAATAGTCATCGCAGCTCTCTCTAATGGCCGTGTTCATATTGACCGTGCCGTGACCATGCGAGTTCCAGCAGCGAAATTTACGCCCTCCAAGCTCATACGATCCACTACAAAAAAAGCTATCATATTTGCTCATGCCATTGTCCAAAAAGGCAAGAGCCATACCCATTTTTACGACAGATCCTGGCGGGTAAAGGCCGTTTATCAGCTTATTTGTAAATGGGTGATCGACGTTTTTTACAAGCTCTTCCCACTCAGCCTGAGAAATTCCAAGCACAAAAGGATTTAGATCATACTCAGGAAAGCTTCCTGCTGCGATGATGGCGCCATCTTTTAAGCTCATAACTATGACGCTTCCTGCGTCCTTACCAAAGACGTCAGCAACGAACTGCTGAAGCTCAAGATCAACGGCGAGCTTTATGTTTTGACTTTGTGGCGCTTGATAGCTCACCTGCTCGATCTCTTCATTTAGCGCATTTACCTTGATCTTTTTAAAGCCTTGAATTCCTTGCAAGATCGGGTTATAAAAGCGCTCTACGCCGCTTCTACCGATATAGTTTGTAAGCTTTGTCAAGGGGTCGTTTTCCATATCTTTTTGATTTGCCCTGCCGACATAGCCGATGATGTGAGAAGCTAGGTCATTGTATGGATAGTGGCGTTTTGATGCGGGTCTTATCTCTAAATTTTCACGCAGAGAAAGGGGCGCAAAAAATGGCAAAAATTTATCATAATCAACAAATTCGACCACGTTTATGAAGTCTTGGTTATAGGCTGAATCGTTTTTGATATATTCATTTTTAAGCTTGGTGACGTTTAGATCACCAAAAAGTGAGCCGATGTAGGCTAGCTCATCGTCTAAAATTTTTACCTTTTTATTTGCGCTAAGGTGTGGCTTTACATAGATAGAAAAGCCAAGGCGATTGACCGCCATAGGCTTGTCGTGTGCATCAAAGATGATGCCTCTAACTGGCGGGATGTAGATAGTTTTTATCGCATTTTGCTCGGCGATCTCGTTGTAGTAAGTGTTTGAATTGACACTTAGGTGGTAAATCCGCCCCAAAAGCATGATCCAAAAAAGAGCGATCACGCCAAAAACGATACGCATCCTCATAGCACTTTGTCTCGAAAAAGCACGATAGCAAGCACACTTTCAAGCGCTATAAAAAATAGATACTCTGCGCTAAAAGTCAAATTTGGCTCGTTTAAGACGTAGGCAAAAAGGTTATTTACAAGAAAAGTGAGCACATAACCAGAGGCGACAAAGATTACAAGCAGGCAGTTTCGCCACTTCATAGTCGTGTAGAGCCAGTCTAGCACGAAGTTGTAAAATAGCAAAAATGCAATGATCGTTGAAAAGAGATAAAAGCCATGAATTTGCTCAGCAAAGACCAAGAAAACGAGCGAAAAATACCATGATGGCTTAAACTCATCATACTGCTTTTGCTTTCTTGAATATTCCAAAATCATATATGTAAAAAAGATGCCAATAAGTGGTGGCAAGAAGCCAAACTGCGTAGTTGCGATCTCGTAAGAGAGCAAAAAAATGGCCCACCAAAAGCCTTTAAAAATTTTAATATCTAAGCTGCTTATGGTTTGCATTTTACCTACCAAGAGCGTGGTTTATGATAGCTTCCCGCGCCTTGTCTATGCCACTTTTGCTGAGTGTCGAGACCAAAATGCCACTTGGGTCAAATTTCATTATTGCACTCTTTTGGCTTTGATTTAGCTTGTCGCTTTTTGTGTATAAATTTAAGATTTTTTGATCAGCTCTTAAAAAGCTTTTTAGGTAAGAATCCACGTTTACGTCGATGTCTAAGTCAAAATGCCTAGCGTCGATTAGATGTATAAAAAGTCTGATGTCGCTTCTAAATTTCAAAAACTCATCTAAATTTTTGCGCCACTCGTCATGTTTTGACTTTGCTACTTTTGCGTAGCCAAAGCCTGGTAGATCGACTAAGATGAGTTTAAATTTCTCTTTTTCGCCCTCTTCTTTTTCCTCACAAAACTCAGCCTCAAAGAAATTTATAAGCTGTGTTTTGCCAGGAGTTGATGAACTTTTGGCTAAATTTTTCTGATTTACAAGTGCGTTTATGAGGCTGCTTTTACCTACATTTGACCTACCCAAAAAGACCACCTCGCTTGTCACAAAGCTTGGAGCCTCTTTTATGCTTGGGCTTGAAGTGATAAATTTAGCGCTCAAGGCTCTTATCACTTGGTTTTATCCTCGATCTGAAAGATAAATTTAACCGGCTTTTTCTCGTCACTATTTACGCTATATGTGCCATCTTTTTGATTAACCACGATCTTATCGCCGTAGACATTTTTATCAGTCTCTACCTCGTGCAAGTAGCCGTTGCCAGTTACTGTGTATGTCTGCTTTGCTGGCTCGTATGTGAGCGTATCGCCCTTGCCATCATAGTGCTTATCTTTCATGAAAATTTTAGCTCTGGCGTTGCCTGTGGCTACATATTTTACTGGCTGGCGCTTTTTATCAAAATGCACAACGACTTTGTTTGCCTTTAGTTCATCGTATGAGCCTTTTTTAATATTTACATTGCCTACAAATTCGCTGATCTGCTTGTTTTCATCTGCGAAAAAATCGTTTGAAGTGATCTCAACCTGCTCTGCATTTAAAAATGTAAAGCCCAAAATCATCGCTAAAATCGCTGCTTTTCTTCTACCCATGCCCTTAACCCTTTTATCTGCGTTTGTTTTTTACCAAGATCGTAGCTGCCACTATCACCTAGTGCTTTGTCGCCGTTTCTAGTGATGGTGAAATTTGCTTCTGATCTTACTATTTTTGTCTTTGTGTTATATATAACTTCATCGCTTTTAAATTTCAAACTATCATTGTTTTCATAGTTCGCATTTTTTTGAAAGATTATCTCATCGTTTTGCGAGATAGCCTTGTCTGAGCTTAGAAAATGTCTTAAATTTCCCCTTAAAATTCTCGCTTTAAAGTCTAAAAATTCATCCCTGTCACTATATCTGTTTAACTCATCACTCTCATAAACTCCGCTTATCTTGGTCGAGTTTATCTCATAATCAACCACGTCATTTACCTGCATATTTGATATCTTGGTATCAACCTTTAGCACGTTTGCTAGGTATGGGTCTTGAGCCGCTAAAAATATCATCACAGCACTAAAAATGGCCACGACGAAGTAGAAAATTTTTACAACCAACGCTTAGACCACTCGTCATATAAATTTTCTGATTTTATGATCATCTCGATCATCTCTCTAACAGCGCCATTGCCGCCTTTGTGCTTTAGCTTTGTCTTTACATCAAGCTCTTTAATGGCATCTTTTGGCTTAAAGCTCCATGCAACTGCGTCTAAAATTTTATAGTCATTATAGTCATCGCCGATAGCCGCTGCGTTTTTAAAGCTAAGCCCTTCAAATTTTAGTATCTCGCTTGCTACTTCAAATTTATTGCCAACGCCTTGATAGACGTGGTTTATCTTTAGATCCTCAGCCCTTCGCTCAACGATAGCCGACTTTCTGCCAGTGATGATAGCTACTTTCTTGCCAAGCTTTAGCCAGCTCTCTATCGCGTAGCCATCTTTTACGTCGAAAAATTTAAGCTCTTCGCCGCTTGCATTGTAGATGATCTTGCCATCAGTGAGGCACCCATCAACGTCTAAAAATATAATTTCTATCATAAAACGCCCTTAGTGCTTGGAGTGCCGATCCTTGCGTTTTTAGCAAGCGCTCTGCGGAGTGCTACGGCAAATGATTTAAACGTTGCTTCAATGATGTGATGAGTATTTTTGCCACGAATTTGATTTAGATGAAGAGTGATAGCTGAATTTATAGCAACTGCTCTAAAAAACTCCTCTACAAGCTCAGTATCAAACTCACCAACCTTGGCATTTTCATTAAAATTTTCATATACAAGGTAGGCTCTGTTGCTAAGATCTAGCGCACAAAAAACAGCCGCCTCATCCATAACAACGCTCGCCTCGCCAAATCTCTCAACACCGCTTAATGGATATAAAGCCTCTTTTAAAAGCTGTCCCAAAACTATGCCAATATCCTCGACACTGTGGTGAAAATCCACATGCGTGTCGCCCTTACATGAAATTTCAAGATCAAGCAAGGAGTGCTTGGTAAAAGCTTCAAGCATATGGTCAAAAAAGCCTATGCCTGTGTTAATCTTTGCAACTCCAGAGCCATAAATTTTAAGTTTCATCGAGATTTGCGTCTCTTTTGTGTTTCTAATTAGTTCTAAAATTTCCTCTCTCACGCCCTAACCTCTCACTATAAATGCGCCTTGGAATTTACCGCTTCTTGCGTAATCCCTAGCCTCGTCCTCGCTTCTAAAGCCATTTAAAAATACCCTATAAATAGTTGAGCCATCTATCGTAAATGTCTTAACGACTGATCTATAGCCATCTATGCTTTTGTGTTCTCTTTGGTATCTATTTGCGCCTTCAAGGTTTTTAAATGAGCCAATTTGTACCATAAAATCTCCGCCCACAACGCGTTGCTCTGATGAGATCACGATGCCGCCAACCGGAGCTGTTGGAGAGACTGGATTTGGCACTTTTATGCCAGTGCTTGTTGGTTTTGTTGGTTGCGCGCTAGCAGTTGTAACAGCGTTAATGTCTTCATTAAAGCCGATAACCTCCATACTAACTGGAGCTGTACCAGTGCCGATGACATCAAGCTTCATCGCGGCTGCTTTTGAAAGGTCAAGCACCCTGTCAGCTACAAAAGGTCCTCTGTCATTTACACGCACGATAACACTTTTTTGATTTCTTAAATTTGTTACTTTAAGTATTGTATTCATCGGCAAAGTCTTATGCGCCGCAGTCATATTGTACATATTATAAACTTCGCCATTTGAGGTCGTTTTGCCGTGAAAATTTGGACCATACCAGCTTGCCGTTCCGCTGGCTTTATCGCCGACACTTACGACGGTCGGATAGTATGTTTTGCCATTTATCGTGTATGGTCTCATTGTTGCTTTTTGAACTGAGGCGGAGTTGTTGCCTCTTACATTAGTTGGGCCACTTGGAGTAAATGGAGCCCCGCTCCAAGAACAACCAGTGATTAGAAGTGTAAAACTTAGTCCTAAGTAGAAATTTAGGCTCTTACGGTATGACAATATTTGCTCCGACATTTAAATTTGAACTAGCCAAAGAATTTGCATCTTTTATATCTTTTTCACTTACATTAAATTTCTTTGATAAAGATGCGATTGTATCGCCTGTTTGAACTACGTAGTTGTGAGATTTGTTTTGAGTAGAAAAAGGGATTATTAGTTTTTGATTATAGCTTACTGCGTTCGTGCTAAGCTCGTTGTAGTCTTTGATCGCTCTGTGGCTAACGCCTGTTTTTTTAGAGATAGAAAGCAAGGTCTCGCCTTTTTTTACAGTGTATGCGTAGAAGTTATTTTTGCCATTAAATGGTTTGAAATTATCTGAGAAAAGCTGTTTTTTATTTTCAGGGATATAAACGTAATAATCTTTTAAAGTTGGAGGAGTAAATACAAATTTTAAATGCGGGTTGTTGCTTTTCATCTTTTTTGTGCTAAGACCGATGCTATCGCCTATCTGAGCTAAATTTGTACCGCCTGGCACTTTTACTTTCGTAAGCCTTAATCCGCCATTTATGTTTAGTAAAGATGACTCTTTAGATATCAAAAAGTCCGCATCTTTTGCTATATATGCCGCTCTTAAAATTTTAATGATGAAATTTCTAGTCTCAGCTGGGAGGTATTTTTTCTCAGCATCAAGAAGTGTTACAAGATCGTCTGTACCAGCTTTTTGTATAGCTTTTTTTAACGCACCATCACCGCAGTTATATGCCATTGCTGCCAAGTACCACTTGCCAAATTGATTTTTAAGTGATCTTAGATAGTTTGTAGCTGCGACAGTTGATTCGACCGGATCTTTTCTCTCGTCAGTGTATTGCCCTACTTTTAGGCCATGAATTTTTGCTGTTTGCTCCATAAACTGCCACATACCAGTAGCTTTAGCGTTTGAGACAGTGTGATTTGAAAAGCCTGACTCTATCATCGCTAGATAGAAAAACGACTCAGGCACGCCTGATTTTTTGATCTGCTCTTTTATCATTGGTATATACATATAGCCGTTTTTCAAGGCATCTGTAAATGTTCTTACCTGTGAGTTTTGTATGCCTTGTCTCATCTTTGCATAGTGAGAAGTTTTCATAAAGCTAGCATCGATGTCTAGCTCTTTTAAAATTTTAACCTGAGTGTCGTAAGAGCTCTTCTCAGGGGCGTTTGCTAGTAGCAATGTGCTACATGCAAATAATAAAAATATCTTAAGCATTGCTTTCATTTCTATCCTTTTTCGTGTCAAAGCTTAATGATGCTAGCATCTTAAGCAAGCACAATGCCCAAAATTTAGGCAAAGCACTTAAATAACCTTTTGGCATTATTTGAAGTCGTTTTACAAACTACTTCAAATTCAAGGTTTAAAATTTCAGCTATCTTTTTAGCAACAAATGTCGTAAACGCCGGCTCATTTCTCTTGCCACGATTCGGTTCTGGCGTGAGATAAGGGGCGTCAGTCTCTATCAATACCCTATCAAAAGGAATTTTTGGCAGAATTTCAACTAAATTCTTAGCGTTTTTAAATGTCAAAACGCCACCTATGCCAAAGTAAAAATTCCCAAATTTACAAAGCTCCAAAAGAAGTGGCGAAGCATTATAACAATGCAAAACCGCTCCAGCTTCAAGCTTTGGCGCATACTCTTTTAAGATGTTAAAAGAGTCCTCATTAGCCTCTCTGATGTGGAGGATAACGGGTTTTTTTAACTCAACTGCCAAATCAAGTTGAGCTAGAAAAACACGTTTTTGATCTTGCTTTTCTCTTATCTTTTCTTCTTCATATTTTGGCAAGCGGTAGTAGTCAAGCCCACATTCACCGATAGCCACGCACTTTTTATCTTTGGCAAATTCTCTTAAAGTTTCAATATCAAAATTCTCTTTATCATATGGATGAACCCCAACGGCAAAGAAAATGTCATTTTTTTCGTGCGCTATTTTAGCCGCTTTTGGTAAATCATTAATATCAGCTCCAGGGATAATAAAGCCTTTTAGCCCTAAATTTCTAGCTTCAGATAAAATTTGCTCTAGGTCAAAATCATAAACTTTACTATCCAAATGGCAATGCGTATCTATGATCATAAAGCTATTTCTACCCTATTTCTACCATTTTCTTTAGCGACATAAAGCGCTGAATCGCAAGCTTCGAGCATATCATCTATCTCGCAGTGACCTTTTCCAAAAGATATGCCGATAGAAACAGTGACTCTTACGATTTTATCTTTTATCACTACCCCATTTTCAGCCACTTTTGCTCTTAAATTTACAAAAAATTTAATCGCCTCCTCTTTTGCTATCTTTTTAAGAACGACACAAAACTCCTCGCCACCAAACCTAGCGACCACGTCTCTTCCTTTTGTGTTGTCAGTTAGTATCTTTGCGAGTGATTTTAGTATCTTGTCGCCACCATCATGTCCGTATGTGTCATTTATCTTTTTAAAGTGATCTATATCAAGCATAGCAAATGCATAAGGCTCATCAAGCTCTTCAGCTGCTTGGACATACTCTTCTATATCTTGGTAAAAAAATCTTCTATTGTAAGCGCCAGTTAAAAAGTCGCGGTTAGCAAAATTTGCTATCTTATTTATATTCTCCATCGCCTCAATGGTGTTATTTATACGACAAATAAGCTCTTCTTTAGAAAATGGCTTTGCTATAAAGTCACTAGCTCCATTTTTTAAAAATATCGCAGCATCTGTTTTTTCGCTAGGCGAGGTCATCACGATCACGCCAAGGTGGTTTTTATCTTTCTCTTTTCTCACCTCTTTTAAGACTTCTAAACCATCTTTGACAGGCATTCTATAGTCAGTTATGATTAAATTTATATCAGGATTATCAGCAAAATAGCTCATCGCCTCTTCGCCGTGAGCTGCTGCTAGGACCTTAAACTGAAGACTAGTTAAGATTTTTTTTATCATATTTCTAAAAGGCAGTGAGTCCTCAACGACAAGGACTTTGTATTGTCTATTTTTGCTTAGTCTATTTATCATTTGAAAGATGTAGTTGATATCATCCATGTTGCCCTTATAGACGTAATCAACTATGTCTTTGTTTATAAAAAATTCTTTCGTTTTATCATCGATGCTACCAGTTAAAACGATAGCACAGAGCCCTTGAGCAAGGACATAATCAACGATCTCGCCATTTGGTGCGTCAGGTAAATTTAGATCCAAGATAGTCATAAAATAATCTTTGCCGTGCTCGCTAATTAGCATCTTGGCTTCGGCAAAATCATACGCAACGTCGATCGCCATATCCTCAATGCTCTTTTCCATCTGCATGACGATTAGCTTCGCAAGTGCCTTATTATCATCAACTACTAGAATTCTTTCCATATTATTCCTGCGATTTTTTATTAAACTAGCTCGGATTTTAACAAATAAACCTAATCACAAAGCTTAAATTTAAAACTTAAATTTCAAGCTATTTTAAAAGTCCTTTTGCGAAATTTATCGCCTCTTCGCTGATATGCTCGCCACTTATCATACGCGCAAGCTCATTTACACGCTCCTCTTTGTCAAGCTCTCTTACGACTGAGCTCTCGCCGTGACGCTCTACTAAAAAGTGCGAATTTGCCTTTGAGCTAAGCTGCGGCTGGTGCGAAATGGCAAAAATTTGATAGAAATTTGCAAGCTTGAGCAAGACATTTGCGATACTCATCGCCTCTTTTCCGCTTAAATTTGCATCTATTTCGTCTAAAATGATGACATCACCGCCAGTTTTTGTGATCTCACTAGAGGCAGCTATAAAAGCCAGTCTTAAGCGATTTAGCTCGCCTGAGCTTAAATTTTTAAGCGAGGTCTCATTTAAATTTAGACAAATTTCATCAACTCCCAAGATATCAAGCTTTTTAGCCTCGATCCTTAGCGTAATATCTGGCATATAAAGCTCTTTTAGGTATAAATTTATCATCGCCTCAAGCTCTTTTAAATTTACGCTCCTTGCCTTGCTTAAAGTGCCAGCTAGCTCATTTGCCTTTTTGCTTAAAATTTCAAATTTCTTCTCTAGCTCGCTCTTTTCAAAGCTTAAATTTTCATATCTAGCAAGCTCTTTTTCTTTTTTAGAAAGCGCTTCTAGCGCCTCCTCCTCACTGCCATAGCGCCTGATGATGGCATTAAGAGCTTCTATCCTATCAAGCACGCTCTCCACGTCGATATCATCAAGCTCCTCCATATTTAGGCTATCTCTTGCGACCCTTAGCTCGTTCATCGCATCTTCAAAAAAGCCGTTGTCAAGGTCGCTGATGCTTAGCGCCTCATTTACGCTGTGCTCTAGCTCAAATATCCGCTCAGCTCTAGCCCACGCCTCATTTATCTTATCTTTTTTACTAAGCCTTTTTTTAGTCTCCATAAGCTCTTCAAACTCGCCTTTTTTAGGCCCGACACTTCTTATCTTCTCGATCTCAAAGCTGGCAAGCTCCTTTAGCTCCTCGACCTTTTTCTCTTCCTCTTTTATAGTGGCTAGCTCTTTTGAAATTTTAGAAAATTCCAAAAATGCCTCTTCAAATTCCTGCTTTATCTCTTTAAATTTCTCATTTTTTGAAATTTCAAGCCTGTCAAGCAAATTTAGAAATTTCTCATTTTCAAATTCATTTGCCTCTTTTGCCGAGAGATATTTGATGTGCTCGCGCGCCACTTGGGCTAAATTTTTCTTTGAGATGGCTTGTTGGTTTATAAAATATCTCGTGCTCTTATCTTTTAAAAGCTTGAAAATATTGACCTCTTCGTTTTCTATGCCAAACTCATCAAGCTCAAATTTATGCTCCACGTCAGCCTCAATTAGCCTTGCCTCGCTGTCTTTTAGCCCAAAAACAGCCATTATCGCGCTCATCAGTACCGACTTACCAGCACCACTGACGCCCGTAAATACGCTAAGACCCTCTTTGAAATTTAGCTCAACATTTTTAAAATTTAGATAATCCTTAATCAAAATTCGATCAATCATTATAACCCCAGTGAAGTTTCTCTTTTAAAATTTGAAAATAATCCCTACCGATATGGCGTATCAGCCTCGCTTTTTTGTCACTTAGACTCATGCTGACGGCTGAAATTTTACTCATATCAAAGCGGTCTTGACCGTCTATGACTAAAATGGCGTCGCTATTTGTTCTAAATTTGACCGTGTGATTTTTAGTAAGCACGACTGGACGCTGCGTGAGCGAGTGTGAGCAGATGGGAGTTAGCGCAAAGACCTCGCTTAGCGGATATATGATAGGGCCATTTGCGCTCATATTATATGCCGTGGTACCAGCTGGAGTTGCGACTATGACGCCGTCCCCAAAATATGAGTTAAAATACTTTTCATTTAAAAGTGCCTCGATATGCGTCATCGAACCGCCATTTTTACTAACGATGACTGCGTCGTTAAATGCTATCTTTTTCTCAGTTTTGCCATCATTTTTATGAAGCGCCACATCAAGCATAAAAGGCGTTTCTACCTCAAATTTATCATCAAAAAAGTCTTTAAAAAACTTCTCGCTCTCATTTATCGTGATATCTGTCAAAAAGCCGAGCCTGCCAGCGTGTATGCCTAGGACTAGTGGCGAGATGTGAGCTAGCTTTCTACAAGTTGAGATGATCGTGCCATCACCGCCAAGCGTGATAAGAAATTCGCACTCTTTGGCTAGTTTTATCAGCTCAAAGCCACTTTTTTCCACCTGTTTTGCACAGCTTTTTTCAAGCAAAATTTCTGCGTTATACTTTTTTAAAATTTTTTCTAGCTTTGCTAAATCCTGCTTAAATAATGGATAATCTTTCGCGATAAGTCCCACTTTTTTGGCGTTCGTGGTATTAAATTTTTGTTCATTTTTCATAGAAATGATTGTAACATATTTTATTTTAACAAAGCTTTTCAAAAGAAAAAAGCGACTATAATTGCCTAAAAAACATTGCAAAGGAGCATTTTATGCGAAGTCATTATTGCACCGATCTTAGCAAAGCTGATATCGGCAAAGAAGTAATACTTTGTGGCTGGGCAAACACATATAGAGACCACGGTGGCGTTGTTTTCATCGACTTAAGAGACGTTAGCGGGCTTATACAATTAGTTTGTGACCCTGCTGACAGCAAAGAAGCACACGACGTGGCTGCAAAAGTAAGAGATGAATATGTCTTAAAAGCAAAAGGTAAAGTAAGAGCTAGAGGCGAAGGACTGACCAATCCAAAGCTAAAAACTGGCGAGATAGAGGTGATAGTAAGCGAGCTCATCATCGAAAATCCAAGCGAGCCACTACCATTTATGATAGGCGATGAGAGCGTAAATGAGGATATCAGGCTAAAATACCGCTTTTTAGACCTTAGAAGCGAGCGCTTGCAAAATATCTTTAAAATGCGCTCTCGCGCGGCGATAGCAGCTAGAAACAGCCTAGACAAAATGGGCTTTATCGAGTTTGAAACTCCAGTTTTAACACGCGCAACTCCAGAAGGCGCAAGAGACTATCTAGTGCCAAGCCGTGTATATCCGGGCCAATTTTACGCGCTCCCACAAAGCCCGCAGCTATTTAAACAGCTTTTGATGTGTTCTGGCTTTGATAAGTATTTCCAGATAGCAAAATGCTTCCGTGACGAGGACTTAAGGGCTGATCGCCAACCAGAATTTACTCAAATAGATATCGAAATGAGCTTTGTTGAGCAAGAAGATATCATAAATATGGCAGAGACTATGCTAAAAGATATCTTTAAAGCCTGCGGACACGACATCAAAACGCCGTTTAGACGCATGAGCTACAAAGAGGCGACCGAGACTTACGGCTCAGACAAGCCTGACCTTAGATACGATCTAAAAATGATCGATGTGATCGATATTTTCGAACGCTCATGCAATGAAATTTTTAGCGGAATCGCAAAAGATAAGAAGAAAAACCGCATCAAAGCGCTAAAAGTGCCAAATGGCGACAATATCTTTAGTAAGCGCGAGATGAATAGATTTGAGGAATTTGTCCGTAAATTTGGCGCGCAAGGTCTTGGCTACTTCCAGATGAAAGAAGATGGCTTAAAAGGCCCACTTTGCAAATTTTTCGAGCAAAGCGATCTTGACGAGATCGTCTCAAGATGTGAGCTAAAAGTTGGCGACGTAGTATTCTTTGGTGCTGGCAAGAAAAAGATCGTGCTTGATTATATGGGAAGATTTAGAATTTTCCTAGCAGAACAAATGGGTATCATCGATCAAGATAGACTTGAGTTCTTATGGGTGCTTGACTTCCCAATGTTTGAGCAAAATGACGATGGTAGCTACTCTGCGATGCACCATCCATTTACTATGCCAAAAAATATTGACGAGCCTGATCTTGAAGATATCCTCTCTATCGCTCACGACGTCGTACTAAACGGCTTTGAGCTCGGAGGCGGAAGTATAAGAATTCACAAAAACGACATTCAACAAAAGGTCTTTAAGCTTCTTGGCATAGATGAAGCCGAGCAGCGTGAGAAATTTGGCTTCTTACTTGATGCCTTGACATTTGGTGCGCCTCCACATGGCGGTATCGCGATCGGCTTTGACAGGCTAAATATGCTTGTAAATAAAGCAAGCTCTATCCGTGATGTCATAGCCTTCCCTAAAACACAGCGCGCTCAGTGCCCACTCACAAAGGCGCCAAGCTACGCTAGCAACGAACAGCTTAGGGAGCTAGGACTAAGGATAAGAGAAAAAGAGCAAAAGGCTTAAAATTTGCCTTTAAAAAGAGATGGAATTTTGTCTTTAAATATTTTTCTTAGAAAAAATTCCATCCTAAATTTAAATTTATAAAAAGATGCCTCCAACTTGGCGGCTAATTAAATCAAAACTTGCCTAAGTAGTTTGAGATGATTTTTGTGGTTGCGACGTAAAATTTTGCGCAGATAGAACACTTAGTTCATCAAGCTAAATTTTACTAGCTCCGCAAAAAGCGCTCAAAAGACAAAGGCAATAAAAGGGAAAAAATGAAGAATTTATTTTTAATCATAGGCGCTCCAGGCAGCGGCAAAACAACAGATGCATCTATCATCGCACAGCATGATGAGAAATTTGCACACTTTTCAACTGGCGATCTTTTAAGAGCTGAAGTCGCAAGTGGTAGCGAGCTTGGCAAACTGATAGACGGCTTTATCTCAAAAGGAAATTTGGTCCCACTTGACGTCGTCGTAAATGCGATCGTATCAGCCATCAAAAGCTCAAATAAATCAAATATCATAATCGACGGCTACCCAAGAAGCGTTGAGCAAATGACTGAGCTTGACAAGGTATTAAGCGAACAAGATGAAATTTCTCTAAAAGGCGTCATCGAAGTTGATGTTAGCGAAGATGTCGCAAGAGCTAGAGTGCTTGGCCGTGCAAGAGGCGCTGATGATAACAACGAAGTCTTTAACAACCGTATGAAAGTATATCTTGATCCGATCAAGCCTATCCGCAAGTTTTACAGCGAAAAAGAGCTACTTCACGTAGTAAATGGCGAACGCGGCATCGACGAGATCGTAGCTGACATCAAAAATTTACTAGCTAAACTTATATAACTCACAGACCTTGCATCAAAAGGTGCAAGGTTTTAAAACTTACCATTTATTAACACCAAAAATGTAATATCCTTTGAAATTTCAAAACCAACCCAAAAGGATAAAAATGAAAAAAATCATCATCGCTTCACTAGCTGCTAGTATCACAATGGCTGGGGGCTTCATGTCGAAACACCAAAGTGAGACGATAAGCGTAAAAGAGGCTCTAAAGCTAAATGACGACGCCAAAGTCGTGCTTGAGGGCAAGATAAAATCACATATCAAATCAGATAAGTATGAATTTGTTGATAAAAATGGCGATGTTATCGTTGTTGAGATCGACAACAAAAAATGGGGCAATGTAACAGCCAACGAAGATACGCCTTTAAGAATAAGAGGCGAGGTGGATAAAGACTTCACAAAAACGAAGATCGACGTAGGTAGCATAGAGGTTGTAAAGTAGTTAAATTTACGAGTATTTAATGCAAAAAATACTAAAATCACGAAAATTTCTAACACAAAGGACGAATATATGGACATTTCAAAGATCAAATTTGGCTCAAACCCAGACAAAATCAATGCCGTAATCGAAATACCTTATGGCTCAAATATCAAATACGAGATCGACAAAGATAGCGGTGCAGTCGTAGTTGATCGCGTGCTTTACTCAGCGATGTTCTACCCAGCAAACTACGGCTTTGTGCCAAACACACTAGCAGCTGACGGCGATCCAGCTGATATTTTGGTGCTAAACGAGTATCCGCTCCAAGCTGGCAGCGTCATCCCTTGCCGTTTGATAGGCGTTTTGGTTATGGAAGATGAGGCGGGTATGGATGAGAAGCTTTTGGCTGTGCCGGTTACAAAGATCGATCCAAGATATGAAGCGATAAAAAGCTACGAAGACTTGCCAACTGCGACACTAAATAAGATCAAAAATTTCTTTGAAACTTATAAAATTCTTGAGCCAAACAAATGGGTTAAAGTGAAAGAATTTAAAGATGCAAACGCTGCAAAAGAGATTTTAGACGCTGCAATAAAAAATTATAAATAACTTATAAGCCCTATTTTAGGGCTTTTTCTTTTTAAATTTGTGCGTTTTTATACGCCATATTAAAAAGGCTATTTTTATATTTAGATAAGCTTTTTCTTGTATAATACGATTTTCTTTCAACTGCGGGTTCATAGCTCAGTTGGTTAGAGCATCCGGCTCATAACCGGATGGTCCCAGGTTCGAGTCCTGGTGAACCCACCACCTACTTTCAAGTTTAAATTTCACCATTTTTTATTAGATCTCAAGTTTAGTTAAATTTAACTGTTTTTACCAACGCCAAAGTGAAATTTAAATCCACTTTGACATAAATTTAAAATTTATACTCGATCTTTAAACCACCACTTATGCCGTAGTTTTTATCATTATCAAGCACGCCACTTAGCTGAGAAGAGAGAACCAAGTTTTCGCTAATTTTGGTTTCTGAGTTTAAAGTAAGCTTATAGCTTAACTTGTTGTTATCAAGCTTATAATCAACATACTCATTTGAATTATTAAGTGAAACATAAGACTTATCTTCTGAGTTATATACACTTTGTTTTACTAAAAATTGCACGCTAAATGCGTTTTTATCGCTGTTTAAAGCATATTCTACTCCCGCTGCTACAGCCACATTAAAGTCATTTATACTCTTTTGATCATATCGGTCATTTTTAAATCCATCAATGCCGTTAGTGCCAAGCTCTAGTGCGAGTAGAGGCTTTATGCTTTGCTCATACTCGCCACTTTTAGAGAGTGAAATTTTATATTTATAGTAGTTGCTTGAGAGGATGCCTCTGCCTTTTGCGCTAGCTTTTTGCGCCTCATCTAGGCTGCGTTTTGAGTTTATAAAGGCAAAATTTAGATTACTTTGTATCTCGTGAGGGCCTCTTTCAAAAAGCCCATACGCACCAAAACTATAAATTTTAGCATCATCTTTTAATACATTTGAGATAAATTTAGCCTTGCTTACTCCAGCGCTTACACCTAAGATAAACTCGTCATAACCTCTGTCATAGCCGATATTTGTACCATAAAATTTAAGGTCGCCATCGTTTATTTTATCTTTAAAATAAGCACCATTTACATTTGCCCAGAAGTTATTTCTCTCTCTGCTAGCTTCTGCTGCTTCGTAAGCCATCTTCGCGCTTGGCATGATGTCACTTTCAAGTCCAGCTAGCTTAAACTGCGAGATATCAGCCTTTGCCCTTAGCTGTGTGACATGAAATAGCCTAGAGTTCATCAGCTCGTTGTTGTTTTGCAAGGTTTTTATGCTCACTTTAAGCGCTGAAGTAGAAATTTCTTTCATCTCTTTATCTGCTTTTTGCACTAGTTTTCTTAGCGCCTCATCGTCACCACTTGAGATTGCTTGCACAAATTCAGGCGTGCCTTTTAGCATGCTTAGGATTTTATTTTCTCTTTGACTAAATTTAGAAACCCTCTCTTGTACTATATTTGGCGAAACGGCTGGATTTTCTCCCTTTTTGTCACTTAGCTTCATCTCGATCTTGCCACCATTTATGGCATAGGTCATAAACAAATCCCCAAGTTTTTGCTCGTTGTTAAAGATAGCGCCCTCATTTATGATGCTTTGTGCGTTTACTAAAGTATATGTTTTATCAAGCGCCATGCCGCCTTTAAGTGCTGCAGTAAAATCAACATCAAATTTCATCCCAGCGCCAAGGGTTAAGACCTTTTTAAAGTCAAGTACCGGCTCATTTTCACTGCCAAAGTTCTTTATCTTTAGGCTCTTTTTTACGACGCTATCAGGCTCAAAGCCAAGCTTTTGTGCACCGCTAACCTCTAAATTTTCTACCTCAAATTTACCATCGCCTAAGAGCACATCTTTAGCTAAAGGCGTATCTTTGCCATTTATAACTAGCTCTTTTAGCCTAGTTGTGCCGCCTCCCACTCTTAGTAAGCTATCACTATCCATGACGATTTTATTGTCAAATTTAACGTCTTTAACGAGTAATTTTCTGCTCTCAATATCCTGGCGATACTTTAAGCCGTCATCATAGGTGTTTGAGCCATCAAATTTATCTATATAGTGAGTTAGCTCGCCACTTAAATTTATGACCGAGTTTTTAGCTGTGATGTCGCCATTTAGCTTAGCATCTTTACCTATAGTAAGCTCTGATGATTTAAGCTTTATGCCATCTTTTGCGCTAAATTTCCTCTCGTCCCAGTCAGGCTGAGAGAGTGTGGATGGGCGAGTTAGATCCATATAGTCTGGCTCGTTTAGACCAGCTGCGGCTATCTTGCTCTTTGCTAGGGGAGTTAAAACGCTAGCATCGCCAATGGCGTGCGTCTTTGGATGTCCTTGGAGCGTAACCTTGGCATTTTCTAGGCTCAAAGCACCATCAATGTCAAATCCTCCGTCAAAAACAAGCTCCTTGCCCTGCCCACTATGTCTTAGCTCTATATTTTTATCGATGCTTGCATGAAATATCGTATCTTTGCCACTCTCGCCGTTTATTTTAAGCGTCGCCCTTTGCGAGTTTGCATTTGTTATCTTCGCATCGCTTGAGTTGGCTGATATGTTGTTAAAAGTCTGATCAAAGCCATTTATATCAAGCGCTCCGCCGCCATTGCCAAAGAAAATTTTATCATTTAAATTTTCATTCACGCCAAGCCTTAAGAGCCCTCTGCCACTTGTTAGATAAATTTTATCAAAGGCATTTAAAGCTCTTAACTCAACCACGCCATCGCCTAGCCTTAGTGGCTTGTTGCCACTTGAGCTTACTATCAAGCTGCCTTTGCCAACTTTATGCACGCTTGTGTCTGAAGTGACGTTTAAATTTAAACTAGCTCCCCGAGCTATGTCAAAACCTGCAAATTTCGCTATCTTGCTACCATTTGTGCTATTTAGAGTAAAGTCGCCACTATTTACGACGATACCGCCATGTCCTAAGTCTAGGTTAGTGCTTAGCGTGATATTTGAGCCATTTGCGCTGCTAAATATATTATCTTTATTTTGCACTAGCGCGCTGCCTAGGACATTTACGCCACTTACTAAATTTTCATACCCTTTTTTATAGTCGTTAAAATCTCTTGCAGTAACGATAGATGCGTAGTTTTTATTGTCCTCAACTCCGGTTAAAACACCTACTAAGACCCATTTTTGAGCTACCGTGTCATAGACAAAAAACCCAGAGCCACTATCTCCTGGCAACAGCCTATTTCTAAAGCCCCTGTTTGAAGTCATAAATAGATAAACCCCGGGCTTACTAACACTTGAGTAATGGCTCTTATAAACTGCCGAATACGCTACACCTATCTCACTTGCACTTGCGCCAAGTGCATTATTTACTATATTTTGATTCTCAAACTCAGTAGCACTCATCACCTCAGCAAAACCATCTGTATCGCTTTTAGGCTTTTCAAGGGCAAGCGAGCCTGTGCCAGCCTCGTATGCAAGGATATTCTCACCGCTAGCTCCGCCGCTATTTTTTATATCCCTAAAATGATCTTCTATCTTTTTTGCATTAGCCTCATCTTTTGTTTGATCTTGGCTAGATATCTCCAAATTTGGCACATCCAAAGGATCGATCTGCCCTTCGACTATGTATTTTGAGGTTCGCAAATACGTTGTGTCTGCGCCATAAAGCTTTTGCGTAGAATTTGTCGCGTACTCATAGAGCGTGTTGCCAAACCAACCTCTGTTTTCATTAAAATTTGTAGCAGCTGAGGCAAGAAGTGTGTGATTTGCCGTCACCACAAAATTTCGTCCAAGGGAGGTGAAGTTGCCTTTATTATTTCTTGCGTTGTTGTTTGGGATCTTATTAAACGTAAATTTAGCGCCGTTTCTTTGCGTAAATTCTAGTGGAGCATCTGTGGCTTTAAAGATGCCTTTGTTTTGTGCAAGATCAAGGTAATCTCTATAAAAATTTGTCCCTATATCCATGACCTGAGCGTCTAAGCAGCTACATAAAATGCTAGATAAAACAAGAGAAATGCTAAGATTATTTTTCAAGATAAACCTCCATTTTTAAGATAAATTCCATTTAAACCGCAAGAGGCATTATATACCTTTTTAAGTCTTTTGATGATTAAAATCTTAATTATTTTTTAAACGATAAATTTACTTTAGCAAATTTATCCCTGCGCTTTTTAAACATGTTTATGCTTTCATAAATTTATAGATATTACTTTGACGTAAAACAACGATAATATCTGGCGCATCTTGCTACAATCTCCACAAAATAAGACCTTAGCTATATATGTTTTTTAAATTTATCCGATATGGCTTAGACTAAAACAAGGAAAGATATGAAAGAAAAAAAGCTGATCATAAAAGACATTCAGGGTGAAATTTACATCATAAGCCAAGACGGAAGCATAAAAATGCTAAAAGATGGCGATGAAATTTACGCTGGTGAGAAAATTTTTACTAAAAATTTAGATGCCAAGATCACTTTAGAAGATGGCGAGCAGATAAATTTAAACGCTCATCAAAGCGTAAATTTAGATGAAATTTTAAAAATTTCAGCAAAACCAGCAGAAGAAAAGGGCGAGAGCGAGCACGGATACGGATCATCGGCAAGCGAGGGCATATCTCTAAGCGCGGCGAGCTTTGTCACAAGCGGACATAGCGCAAATATCCATCAAATTTACAACCAACACAGATATTTAGAGCCAAACGTGAGTAGCGCCCAGTTAACCCAGCTAAAAAGTGCCTCAGGTGCCTCTAGCACGCTAGTAGAAAAAAGTAGCGCCGCTGCAGAACCAAAAGAAGAGCCATTTATAGATACCATAAATGTACTAAACGTCACAAACAGAGGACTAGACGCAGATATCTGGCTTTATGACTCAGCTAGAAACCATGGACGAGGGCTTGATTATTACAATACAGAACCAACAATCAAAACCATGCTAAAAGAGTGGAGTGCAAACCATCACGTAAGTGCGACAAGTACATTAGATGACTTACGATACGGTACAAAAAGCGACTACGCTATTTCTCATAAACCAGCAGATAAACAAGCAATACTAATGAACCGCACACCACTGGCAAATGAGCTCGCCATCATAGGACGATCCCCAGATAGTAATACAACCACAGATAGAATAGGAGATGCCATTGAAGGCTATAAAAATCCAGATAGAAAAAATGGTAATTATAATCTATATGAGTCAAAAATAGTAGCCGATGGTATAATCGCTAGCTTCGACGGCTGGATATATATTAGAAATAGCTCACTTGTTAATGCCTTTAGTTTTTTCGACATAAAAGAAAGGCAAAACTATAAAATTGAATTTGATGGTAGAGAAATTTTTTGGAAAGCTTTTACAGATTTAACAGGCACTTATGAAACTTCGTATTTAGATCGTCTAGACAGTAATGTTCATTTAACACAAGATGGAGGTTTTTATAAATTTCATGTCGAAACATCTGATGAGTTGTTTGAATACTCACTTAAGCTCAGTATAAATTATAGTAGAGGTGGTTTTCTTTATACAAACGATGGTTCTATAAAACTAGTCAGCAACGCTTATATGGAGGCTCTTGCTCAAAATAACCTTGTGACAAAAGAGAGCGATACCTTCTATAAGGCAAAAGAAATAAATGGTGTGAAATTTGGCGATAATGCAAGCGATTTTGATAAGCCATTTGATCTAGAATTTAAAGGTACAAAAGACGTTGGTAGTAACCTTGATGACAAATTTATCTTTAACTCACACGATATCGACGCAAAAGGTGGCATAGACACGCTAGTTTTTACCCAAAACGTGGATCTAACAAAGATAAGTGAGCTAGATAAGCGCCTTGAGAGCTTTGAGCGCATCGAGCTTGATCACACAAAGGCTGTGAAGCTAAAGCTAAATGGGCAAAACATAATCGACATGATAGACTCCAACCCTACCAAAGGGCCTGATGGCTTAGAAAGCCTAAATACCATCCTTAAAATTTCAGGTGACAGCGACGACGTGGTGCAGCTCGTTGGAAATTTCATAAAAGCTACAAGCGCCGAGGTAGCTGCGCTAAATGCAAAAAATAGCGTCATCGGAGCTGATTATAACGAGCTCACAGTAGAGCCAAGTGGCGAAGCGGTCAATCAAATCTATAGAGGCGAAAACAACGCTGGGCAGACATTTTTTGTCGAGATAGATAAAAACGTGCATGTCGAGGTGATGTAGTACAAACTATATAAAATTTAAGAGATTTTCCGATACTACAATACACACATTTTACAGGGATGAAAAAATGCCAAATTTTGACGCCATAAGGATCGGCGTTATCAAAAAGATCAAGGGTGAAGCCATCGCCATAAGCAGGGACGGCACTATGAGGGTGCTGCACAAAGGCGATGAAATTTACCTTGGTGATGATATAAAAACGAGCGAAAACTCGAACCTTACCATTGTTTTTGATGACGGCGAAAAGGCTTATGTCGGCTTTAGCTCGGTATTTCACACTATAAATGTCTTTGCCGAGCATAAGGGCGAGCTAGTCATCCCAAAAAATGCAAACATCCTTGAAAATCACAAAGAACACGCAAATGGCGATGATCAAATCTCCCATCAAGAGCCATATTCTCATGGCTCATCACCGCACTATTTCGCCTCAGTGGGTAGTAGTGGCATCAAATTTGAACTAGGGGGCCACTACTCAAATATCTACGACTTCTACACTGGTTTGCGCACTCTTGAAGCTAGGCATGACGAGGTCAAATGGCCAGTTGGCGAGGCTAAAATCGGCGGGGTCTCCTACGCTGGGTTTGGCGGTCAAAACCTAAATTTTACACCTCCAGAGCCAAACATCGTGCTAAATTTTAACCTCACAAGCGATACTGGCGAGAAAAAGGGCTTTCTAGGAGGAGCACAGCTAAACTCACTACCAAAAACTCCTGATGGCAAGAAAATCATCACAAGCATAGGCGTTGATATCCCAGACGTTGCTAAAAATGGCGACATCATCACGATAAAAACAAATATGAAAGGTGGTGGCAAAACTAGCAACTACAAAGTAAATACGATAACAAACGAGCTAATCCCAGTTGATAGCACCGGCACGCCTACTGGAGCGCCTCCTATACCTATCGTAAATGGCAAGGCAGAGATCACTGGGGTTGAAATTTTAAACCATGGCAAAACGACCGTGACAAGCTCATACACCACTGGAGGCAGGACATTTACCGCGCCGCCAACTGCTTATGAGCTAAACGACACGCCAGCCATCTCAAAAGTGACAGCCACGCTTGATCTTGACAAAAATGGCGACGGCGTGATAGATGCGACCGAGCTAGGATATGGCAGTGGCACGCAAACTAGCGGTATGAAATTTATAGTGCCTGACGAGCTTAGCACTGGAGATAAGATCACATTTAAGCTAAATGAACCGGGCAAACCACCAATTGAGAAGAAATTTACACTAGATAAAGAAAATGGCACAGCAACTGACGAGGACGGCAACACCTATACATTTACGACCGATGAAAATGGCGCGGTTAGCTTTAGCGTGCCAAATATCGCAAACATCACGGCAGGAAGCAGCATAGAAACTGGCGTAGTTGATAAATTTGGCAACGTCTCAGCCACAAGTACTACACCAAGCAGCAATGTAAGTGACACCGTCAAAGTGACGCTAACAGCTGATAAAAACGGCGATGGGTTAATAAGTAGCGACGAGATAGGTGACGGCACTTCAAAGGTTGAGATAAATTTACCTCGCACTATAAAGCCAAAAGAGAGCGTCACTATAAACATAGGTGGCTCGCCAAAAGAATTTGTAGTAAGCGACGATGGCACAAGCGTCTATGATAAAAATAACCCAAGCGTAGTAGTGCCAATAGTTAATGGTAAATTTGAAGTGCCAGGCGTAAGCGTGCCAGTGACACCTGGCTCAAGTGTATCTATAAGCACAACGGTTAATGACGAGCATGGCACGCCAAAACCAAATGGCACAAGCAACCAAACCACCCCAAGCGTCGTAGTAGCTCCTCCTGTAAAATCAGCCAAGATAAGCTTTGATAGCGACCTAGGGCATAACAATAGAACTCCAGATGGCAAGATAGATACCTCAGAAAACAGATACAATGATGGCGACCCAACAAAAACTGAGGCGTCTATAAAAATCCCAAGCGTGATAAAAGAAGGCGATAAGATAGCCATCGATGTCACCAACCCAGACGGCAGCAAAACGCACAAGGTCTATACATACACTAATAGCAAGATAATCGCCCCTGATCACAATGAAGTGCCGCTAAATGATGGTAAATTTAAGATCACAGTGCCAATAGAACATGGCAAAACTACAAGCATAACGACGACCATGATGGACAAGGCTGGCAACAAAGGCGAGAGCGACACAAATGAGATAAAATTTAGTGACAGCCCAGTGGCTAAATTTGTCAAAGACGCTGACGGAGATGGGCTCATAGATGACACCACTGGAGCTATAACGACCTCTGATGTAAAGGTCTATCTCCCAAGTAGCGCAGTGCCAAAAGATGAGCTAAAGATAAGCATCCTAAACCCGCTTACCAACAAACAATCAACCGTGAGCTACATCCTAGACGATGATGGCGTGCATATGATAAACAAAAAAGACCCAAGCGATATAAAAGTGATAAGTGACGGCGCTATCACCATACTAGATGTGATAGTAAGTAGCAAGCGTCCGACCTTAGTCGATGCGACCCTTATAAAAGACGACGGGAGTGCGATCTCTGGCACTTCAAGTGGCAGGCTATTTGCCTTTGGCGTGCTTGACTACATAGACGATGTAAAGCTTGTTACAAAGATAGATAATGCTGATATCCACTCTGCAAAATACCTAAACGAAGAGGACTACGAGCATATCATCTCGACAAGCCAGTATGAGTCAAATTCGACACAAAAGATAAACTATAGCATCGCTCTTACAAATGACGAACAGCCATACATTAAATTTGGCATAAATAAGCCTGACACCACAAGTGACGGCAAAGGCTACGTGCTAATCGAGATAAAAGACGAAAATACAAATATAAGTGATAGCTTTATAGCCAAGATCGAAAACAACACCGTCATAGCAGACTTTGAAAAGGTTGGCAAAAAGCTAGATAGAACTCACCACATCATAGACGCCACCTACGTGGGAACTGACGGCGTGCCTCAAAGAGATGATAACCTAACTATCACAGTCGATCTTGACTCAAAGCCTGACAAGCTAATAGAATCTGACTTTGATAATATAAAAAACGGCTCTGGCAACTACGCTATAAATTTTAGCGGTAAAGGCGAAGCTGCAAACAATCCACACGATGAAAAATCAAAAGATGTAGAGGTCATAGACGCTGAGACATCTGAGAAGACGACACTTACACTTGATAGAAATTTAAGCTACTCTGGAAGCTTTAACGTAGCGCAAAACACTGGCAGCAAAAACTACATAGTAGAAAGACTAGATGACGCTGGAAATTTAGCCGTTCAAACCGTGACTATGGTGGCAAACAAAGGCCTTGATGTTGATATGTGGTTTTTTGACTGCACAAATACAGAATTTTGGTCATACGACCCAGCAGTTACAACTGGTCCAAGAGCGGATAATATCTCTCCTGGAGGATATGGATACCACGTAGCAAATCACTACGAGGCATGGACCAAATGGGCAGGAACTGGCGTAAGTGCTACTACTACTTATAATGAGCTTTCTTTTCAAGGAGGCAAAGACTGGAAGCTAAAATCAACAAGACCACACGCAGGCGAGCTAAACACAAACGATATAGCAAAAGTAGGACACTCTCCAGAAGCAAGCGATACCGATCACACTGGGGCGCATTACAACCTAAACAAGACAGGAAACTACGTCCTTGAAGAGGCGGAGCCTATAGGAACTGATCTGATCATGAAAATGAAAGGTTGGATATATATAAAAGAAGATGGCCAATACAACATAGCAGCAAAACACTTTCAAGATATGGTAGATGTAAAAATAGCAGATGAAAGTTTTGGGAAGTGGGCGTATTGGTTTGGCTCAGGAGACAATGGTCCTCACGGAGGCAATCATATTTATAATCTTAAAAAAGGATTTTATAGGATAGAGGTTGATTATGTTGATAGGACGCAAGATACATTTTTAGACATAATGATAAAGAAAAGCTCACAAAACCCTAGCGACTATAAAATAATAGGCTCAGAGGGTAGCGGCACGCACCTTTTTAGTGATAGCTACGTAAAAGCCCTACATGATAAAGGATATGTTAGCGATGAAAAAGATGGTCTTATAGCTGGTAAAAAGGGATATAGAAGTTTAGTAAATCAAGAAAAAGATAGTAGCAAGCCAGCAAAATATTTTGGTGATGATACTGATGATTTTAACAGAGTGATACATCTCAAACACAATAACGATAGCCTTGAAGGTAGCAACCTAAACGATGTATTTATCTACAATGGCAAGAATATAGACGCAAAAGGTGGCGTTGATAAGCTGATATTTGTTGAAGATACAAAACTAGAAAAGGTGAGTAATTTAAATGATAATCTAAAAAGCTTCGAACGCCTGCAGCTAGGCACAGAAAATCAAGCTGTTTCAATATCATTTAACACAAAAAATGTTCTTGACATAATAGACTCTAGAACAACAAAGATAACAGAAGGCGAATACTCAACCCTAACAACCGTATCTGGCACTGAAAGCATAAACACAGTTTTAAAAATACTAGGAGATAGCAACGATATCGTAAAACTAATAAACGATGGCACAAATAAATTTGAATTAGCAACGAACGAAGAGGTGACTTTGCTAAACTGGAAGCACAGCAAAGCCATAGGTGGTAGCTATAATAAAGTAGAAACTGACGGTAACGGACATGTAAGAGAATTCCAACCAGATCCAGCGCATAACCCAGACGTGTGGAAAACATATAAAGATGCAAGTGGCAAGCCGATCATCGACTCCTACGACACTCCAGTAAATCACGTCTACAAAGGCACGTACACTGATGGAACTAGCACAAAAACATTTTTCGTTGAGATAGATAAAAATATCAAGATCACTCACGAGGGAGATGATCAAAACAATACCTTTACCTACGAAGGCAACAAGATAGACGCAAAAGGCGGTGTTGATACGCTCATCTTTACTGAAAATGTCGATCTTAGCAGAGTAGATGATCTAAATGATAAACTAAAAAGCTTTGAAACTTTACAGCTTGGTAGCAAGAGCACTCAGGCAGTCTCGATAGGACTGGATGCCAAAAGCGTGCTTGATATCATAGACTCACAAGTAACAGATGGTGGCTTAAAAAGCGTAAATACCGTGCTAAAGATCAAAGGCGACAATAACGACAAAGTAGCACTAGATGGCAAAGGCACTATCTTCGCGCAAGCTACAGACAGCGAAGTAGCGGCACTAAATTTAAAGCATAGCGCTTTAGGCGATACACACAACCAAGTAGCAGTTGATGGTAGCGGCCACGCTGTAAATCAAGTCTATAAAGGCGTATATGGCAGTGGAGCTAGCGCACAAACATTTTTTATCGAGATAGATAAAGATGTAAGTGTAATAAATTTGGTGCATTAAATTTAACTTTGTCGGGCTAAAATTTATAGTTTTAGATTTAAATTTCTTAAAAACAAAAGCTTCTTGTATATTTTTAAACTTAGTTTAAATATTTAAAATGTATAATCCAATTTCTTTTATCAAGGTGGTTGGATAGCTCAGTCGGTAGAGCAGCAGACTGAAAATCTGCGTGTCGGCAGTTCGATTCTGCCTCTAACCACCATTTAAACTTTCTTTCAAAATCAATCATTTTATTTCTATCAAATATAGTTTTATTAAAAAGCCTAATTTTACACTTATTTTAAATTTACAAGCTCAAATTCAGCCCAAAATTCGCTTCCAGCTCCTGCTTCGCTTTTTACACCTAGCTTTGCGCCGTGAATTTTAGCGATATTTGCAGCGATAGCCAGCCCTAGCCCACTGCCTGTGTTTAGGCTCTTGTTTCTTGAGCTATCGGCTTGATAAAATTTATTCCAGATTAGATCGCTATCTTTTTGCGAGATGCCAGCTCCGTCATCTTTTACAGACAAAAGTGCATGCGTTTTTGTGAGGGCTAAATTTAGCTCAACTTTGGTTGTGGCAAATTTTAGTGCGTTACTTAAAAAGTTATCCACCAGCCTTGATATCATCAGCTCATTGCCTAAAATTTGGATATCTGGCGCTACAACGCAGCTAAATTTTAGCCCTTTTGTGCTTGCTAGCTTTTCATAGTCGCTGGCTAAATTTTGCAAGATAGAGCTTAAATTTATGCGCTTTAGCTCCAAATTTCTGCCAGCTTCTAGCCTTGAGAGCTCCAAAATTTGATCTATCAGCGAGGTTATCTTTCTTGACTGCCTAGAGATGACCTCCAGCGACTCCTTGGCCTCGTCCAAATTTTGCGCATAGCTCGCAGCGTAGTCGCTCTCAGCCATGATGACAGATAGCGGCGTTCGTAGCTCGTGCGAGACGTCTGAAGTGAGCTGTTTTTCGCTTTGATAGACCTTTTCTAGGGAGTCGAGCATCTGGTTAAAAACGCTTGCAAGCGCGTGTAGCTCGTCTTTGCCAGCAGGCAGGTCTATGCGCTTTGAGAAGTCCCGGCTGCTGCCTATCTCAAGCGCAGTTTTTGACATCGTAGCGACTGGTTTCATCGCGTTTTTTATCGTTTTATAGCCGCCGTAAAGCACGAAGAGAAACAAAACCGGCACAAAAACGCCAAGAGCCAGTAAAAATAGCCCCTCTTTTTTAAAAAATTTCTCCGCATTTATCACGCCTCTGACCCAGACCTCTTTGCCTTTAGCTGCGATATCGTAGTAGTAAAAGCGGTTTTCGCCTTCTTCATAAAGACGGACTGCACCGCTGTTCATTTTAAGTGAAATTTGAAAGCGCTTTGGCGCTAGACCACCGATCACATCGCCTTTTGCATTATATTTTATAAAAAATATCCCATCATCGTATGGCTCAAACTCATCCATATCATTGGCGATTTTGGTGACTGATTTGGCTAGCTTTTTTTGGCTAACGTCCTCAAAAACCTCATCCGCCACGACCGCCGAGATGGCAATGAGAGCCGCCACGATAACGATGATAAAAAACGAGTACCAAAGCGTTACGCGCGCCGTTATTGGGATGTTTGCGAGAACTTGCTTAATCCTTAACAACATAGCCAAGCCCTCTTTTAGTCTGGATCGCCTCGCACTCGCCAAGCTTTTTTCTTATGTTTTTTATAAGCACTTCGATGACGTTTGAGCCGCCCGTGTAGTCAAAGTCCCAGACGTGCTCTTTGATCTGGTCGCGAGTTAAAATTCTGCCCTTATTTAGCATCAAAAACTCTAAAATTTCATACTCTTTGCCAGTTAGCTCGATCTGCTCGCCGCTAAATTCGACTGACTTTTTAGAAAGGTCGATCTTTAGCTCGCCTGCGTAAATTTCATTAGCCACGTTACCGCTGTTTCGGCGAATGAGTGTGCGCGCCCTAGCTAGCAGCTCCTTAAAGTCAAATGGCTTGACCAAGTAGTCATCCGCGCCCGCGTCAAGTCCCTTTACAACGTCGTCCACATCGTCTTTTGCCGTTAGTATCAGCACAGGGGTCGCTAGCTTTGCGGCGCGCGATCTTTGCAAAAATGTAAGTCCGTCCATCACTGGCATCATGAGATCAAGCACGATAAGATCGTAGTGCGCGACGGCAGTAAAGTCCATCGCCTCCTCGCCGTTAAACGCGCTATCGACGCTATATCCGTTTTTCTTTAGGTGCCTTGTAATGACGCTATTTAGGTCCATTTCGTCCTCGACGACTAAAATTTTCATCCCTGCCTTACCTGCTTCACTTCGTTTTGCCAGCTATTTTATCAAATTTGGCTTTTTATTTTTAGATTTAAAATTTCGCCACTTGCTGCGCCTATCTTAAAATCATATAAAAAGCCGTTAAATTTAGCCCTTGCGTCATAAAAATACTCCGCTCCAAGCGAGCCAAAACTTTGTTTTTTCGCTAGATAGATCGGAGAAAACTCCACCTCTTCTGGCTTTGTTTTTAGGCGCTCTATGACGATCTCTTTGACTTTTTCTGGCAAGATGTGAGTTAGCCCTTCAAATTTGGCCTGCTCTTCATTTATCTTTGATAGCTCCGCCCTTTGCGCCTCGTCTTTTAGGCAGTTTGAAGCGTTTGATAGCCACACTCCAGCCTTGCCTGCGTAGATGAGCACATCCGCTGCACCTTGAAGCGAAAGCTTAAGCGCATTTTTAAAGAAATTTTGAGCTTTGCAGTTTGAAACAGCTTGGCTTAAATTTTTTGCGCTACTGCTTGCCTCGCTTGAATTTTTATCTAAATTTTCAGGGCTTTGCTCGCTCTCTCCTAAATTTTCGCAACTATTTTTATTAGCACCAGCCTCGGCATTTTCACTTAAATTTTCTCTCGCGCTTTGGCTAAAATTTTCGTTCAAATTTTTCTCTAAACCCTGCTTGCTAACTTTATCGTTTAAATTTTGCTCTAAATTTTCACTCATCTTTTTCACCTTTATAAATTTAACGCCCAAAAAGGGCGCTAGATCACTTTGTATAGTTGCCGATTATCTCGCCTGTTTGAGCGTTTATGATCACTTTTTTCTCACTCCTGTCGCGCTTAAGCTCTACTTTGTATATCCAAGCACCATTTTTATTATCAAGCTCTGCCTCATCAAGGCTCCAGCCAGCCTCGATTGCTTGAGCTTTAGCTACAGCCTCGTCTATGCTAAGAGCAAATTTTGAAAAATCTACCGCTTCGATCGGCAAGATGTGTTTTTTATTTTTATTCTCTACTTTAACGATCTGACCGCTATTAGCATCGATCTTGATCTCTTGTTTGACACCATCTTTAAATGTCTCTATCTTGTAAAAAGTCACGCCCTTTTTGACGTTCATCTCGATGTCTTTGACACTTGAGTCTGGAAAGTTTTTCTCAGCTATATTTAAAGCATCTTTTGATGTGATGGCTGCTTGCAAACCTGTTGCTCCTAAAACTGCTGCTAAAACTGCTGCGCCTAATACCTTTTTCATTTTTGATCCTTTTATTTTTGATTTCCAACTTTCGTTTGGATGAGCGCATTATAAAAGTCTTAAATGAAGCTAGGATGAATGAAGGGAAATTTATTTTAAGACCACTCTACTGACAAAATTTCTAGCTATAAATGTTTTTACCTAGAAATAATCAAAGAAAACTATAAGGCAGCAAAAAAGTTGGTTTAATATTACGGCTTAAGCATTTATCAACTTGTTACATCAAACCAAGCAAACATACAAAGAAGGAGTAATCAGAATTTCTGCTATGATTTTGATTTTAATGCTAGACAATAAAAATCTTCTGCTGTAGCTGAATTTTCATTATTGATCACGAGTAAGATAAATTTATAAAGGATAAAAGATGAAATTTAAAATAATATTACTGGCAAGCTTTCTAATAAGCCTTAATTTATATGGATTTGAACCAATGAACCCTAGTATAGCTACCAAAAAGGCTAGCGATGACTATGGGCAGGTTGATACCATAGTATGGTGCAGTGCAGATTATGGTGTTGACACAATTACTCCTAGCTTTAAATGCTATAACGATAAAGAGAAATATAAATTTAAAGAGTTCTCTTTAGAAGATTTTATATGCCAGTCAAGAAGTACTGCCTTTAGAGATAACTACTTTGCTGATCTTTATAATCTAATAGTGAAAGAAAAACCAAATTTAAAAGACAAAGCTCAAAAGATAGCAAGAGAGAGGATAGCTCAAACTAAAAAAGAGTGTATAAATAAATTTTCAAAAGAGTTTAAACAAAATTGCAAACTAACATTTAGTATATCTGGCGCTATTCTTTGTTCTAGATCATACTACAGAA
>NZ_CABPUQ010000001.1:1613483-1614899 GCF_902460675.1 Campylobacter concisus
ACTATGAGAAATTTAAAGAGGTATTTGAAGATACTTTAAAATATGTGCCGATACTTTACTCAGAAGTAGAGCTAAATGGTATTAAAAATACAGACAAAAATCCTTATGCTGAGTTTTTAAGAAAATATGATGACTATACTGGTAATTATGGTAATTATAAAATCCACGATCTAATTTATATAGTATTAGTGCAATACTCCCTAATAGATAAAAATGGTCACTTGGTTTTACCAGAGAATAGAAAAGAGGAGTAGTGTGCCTACTCCGAGCTTCTTTTATACCAGAATTATGATCATACTTCTATATTGCATTTCCTTAATATCATGGATAGATATTTTAAAAATATTAAATAAAACTGAGGGGAAATAAAGGGGAAAAATACAAAAAATAAGAAAACTTAAAGTTCCTGAAATATAGTTAAAATCGGGTTTTTAAAATGATTTTTAAAGAAGAATGGCTCCGGATGCTGGGTTCGAACCAGCGACCAAGTGATTAACAGTCACCTACTCTACCGCTGAGCTAATCCGGAACACTTAAAAGAAGTCGTATTATAGTTAGCAATCATTTAAAAATAGCTTAAATAGCTAAAAAATTTAGCCATTTTTCTTATAAATTATATATTTTAAACCACTCAAGCAAATTGCCTGAGTGGTTTAGAGTTTCACCAAAACAAGATCGTTTTGTTTAGTAGTCTTGTTTAAACAAATTTAAGTTTATTTAAAACTATAAAGAATAAGTGTTTTTTAAAACCTCTTCTTTCTAACCTCTTCAACTATGGCTTTAGCCATCTCATCTACTTCTGATGTTACTTCGTTTGCTTGATTAGCAATTACTACGTTTTCTTTTGTTAGGTGATCTATTTGAGCAACTGATTGATTTATCATATTTATGCCTTCGCTTTGCTCTTTGATTGATTCACTCATCTCATTTATTGATTGAGCTAGGACATTTGTATTTGCTTCTATCTCACCAAGTGATTTTTGAGTTCTTTCAGCTAGCTTTCTAACTTCATCAGCAACAACTGCAAATCCTCTACCGTGTTCTCCTGCACGTGCTGCTTCAATTGCAGCATTAAGTGCTAGAAGGTTTGTTTGATCTGCTATATCTCTAATGATAGTTATTATGTTTTTGATCTCATCACTTTGTCTTATAACATCAGCTGTCTTTTGAGAGATGGCATTCATTGAGCTTGACATTTGCTCAACTGCAGCAGCAGATTCTTGTAAGCTATTTGCTTGAGTGTTTGCTGAGCTTGCTACTTTAGATACTGATTCAGCTAGAAGTTTAGCTTTTTCTTCTAGTACTTGTGCTTGGTTTAGATTGTCATTTAGCATTTTAGATATCTCAATGCCTAGTGAGTTTATACCACTTGCTATCTTACCATCATCATCAAGTCTTTTTGTAAAGTCTTGGTTT
>NZ_CABPUQ010000001.1:1615054-1651890 GCF_902460675.1 Campylobacter concisus
AGTTGCCATCTTTTATCTCATTTACAAAGGTGTTGGCTTTTTGGATGAAGGTGTTCTCTTTTTCTTTAGATGCTTGGATCTTTTGGATGTTTTCATTTATGAGAGAAGACATAACGCCAAATTCATCTTTTGAAACGATATTTGACTTAACTGGCTCTTTGATCTCGTAGTTTAGGAATTTAAAGAACGAAATAAGCGAATCAGATATCTTTGAGAGTGGCTTAAGTGATCTACTAACTACGAATAAAAGAAGTGCAACAATGACTACGATAAATACTATTGATGATATGATTTGTGAAATAAATGTCTTATTTAAGCTCTCGTCATAGTCTGT
This sequence comes from Campylobacter concisus, assembly GCF_902460675.1. Classification (GTDB taxonomy): domain Bacteria; phylum Campylobacterota; class Campylobacteria; order Campylobacterales; family Campylobacteraceae; genus Campylobacter_A; species Campylobacter_A concisus_AJ. The sequence continues at coordinate 1,615,389 of NZ_CABPUQ010000001.1, forward strand.
CCATGAGTTTGCAGAACAAACAAGCCAGTTTGCTTGATCATAAAGCTCGCAAGCAAGAAGTCTCTCTGCGCCTCTAAGATTATAAGTAAATGTTTTATCGCCATTTTTCTTATACTCATTTGAGTAGTCATCAATGATCTTCATAGCTTCGCTAGCATCAGATAAAATAAGATCCTTATGAACGAAATGAATTATTTTTTTATGCTCTAGATCCAATAAAGCTATCGCGCTACTTGGAGTTGGTTTTATCTTATTAAGCCCATTATCAAGCTTATCTATACCCATATCCACGCCAAAGACACCAACAACCTTACCACCAACGACTATCTTTTTAGCAATAGTTAAATTTAAGCCACCAGCTGAGCTTGTGTATGGAGCTGAAAAGATGATGCCCTCTTTTGCAATAGCGTCCTTGTACCAGCCTTTAACCCTCGCATCATAGTTTTTTCTCTGATCAAAAACCATAAATTTACGCTCTTTGCCATCAAGCACAGCGTTATAAACAGCACCATCAGCTGCATAGCCAAAGTAAAACTCAGAAAAATCAGTAACCTGCGCTGCGTTCATCAGCACTTTTTCTAAAGCCTCTTTGTCATCCAAAATTTGCGGATGCGCCTCGATGTAACTAGCAAAATTTTGAACGGCTGCAAGCTTGTCTTCAAAAAATGCATTCATATAAAACTGCAAAACTTTTGAAGATGAAGTCTTAGACTCCTTTGCTAGATCATAAATCCTCTCCTTGGTATTTGTGTAATTCACCGTTGAAAACACGCCAAGCGAGACAACTAAAAGCACCACGATAATGAGTGCTATCTTGTTTGCTGCTTTTTTCATAAACAAAATCCCTTTGTGTAAATTTTATGTTTATATCGGCAAAAATTTTTTATGGTTAATAGCTATTTACAATTATTGAGGTATGAAATTTCAAGCTAAATTTCATATAAACTTAGTTTCTAGCATCTGCTAAAACAAGTGCAAAAAGCACATCAACGCCTGCTTTTTGAAGTGTATCTCTAGCTTCTAGTATCGTTGTGCCAGTGGTTACGATGTCATCGACTAAGATAACTGGCACCGTGATCTTTTTTAAAATTTTAAAATTTCTTGGATTGTTTTGTCTAAATTTAAGATCCTTGCCACTGTAGCTGACACTGCTTGTCGCATGCAAAGCGTGAAAGATGGGTTTAAGGTTTTTAGCACGAAGTTCATTTGCCAAAATAGCCGTGTGCGAGTAGCCATGATGCACTCTATCATCTATCGGCAAGGCGTAAATTTGCTCTGGGAAGCTAAAACTTTTAGCAAATTTCTTAAATGCAAATTTGGCTAAATTTTTATAGATAAAAAGTCCGTGCATTTGGTGCTTTGAGTAGATGAGCTCTTTGATCTCAGAGTAGCCGTAGAAGCTATAAATTTTAAAGCCCTCTAGCTCTCTTACCAAAGGGCTTGGCTCGCTTAAAATTTGCGAGCAGGTTTTACAAAATGTCTTTAGCGTAAAGCTCTTGCAAAACGCACAAAACATTAGCTATTTAAGATAGCGATCGCAGAGCGCTTAACGGCGTCGTTGATGATGTCTGTTAAGAATGGCTTAAATGCTCCGCCAGTGCGAACTAGCTCAAATTTGGTTTGATTGTTTGAGATATTTTTGATGATGCTTTGATCGCCTTTTTGGATTTTAAGAGTGATCTTTATCTTGCCCCTTGTGTTGTCGCTGCCATATCCGCTCATATTTGCTTCAAATTCGTTTATGAAAACTTCAACAACGACACCACCCATGCCATTTACATTTGCGCCACGTGCTGCAAGCTCTCTTTTAAGGGAGTCGCTAAAGTAAGTCGCAAGATCGTTTTGAAGCACGACATACTCTTTTACAGTGCCTCTACCATCGGTTATAGTTGCAATAGTGCTTTTGTTTTTGCGACTATCATGCACCGCGCTTATATAGACTTCAAGGCCGTTAGCTTGCTGGCTTGCAGCAGTTTTGTAAGGATCAAAGGCAACTACTGTCTGAGTAGGCGCACAACCGCTCAAAAATAGGACAAAAAGTCCAAAGATAGCTAGAAATTTAAATTTACTCATATTTTTCCTTTCAAAGTTTAGTGATCTCATCAGCCACTTTTATGGCAGCTTGCTTGACTAAAAGCGCGATAAAGAAGTCAAACTGACCGCTTTTTGACGCCTCAAGCTCCTCCACGTGGTGTCTAGTCGAGATAGGAATTCGTTTTTTGAAATTTATATCTGAAAGCACAAGCTCGCCGTATAGATGTCCGTTTAAAATTTCTGAGCTTCTTGAGTAAGTGCCTCTAAGCTCGTCAAATCTAAAATCAAGCCTATATGTATAAGGCGATGTTTGCGTATCCACGACCACGATGCCACGCGAATTTAGCTCACGTTTTAAAAACATATAAAAGAGCACTTCAAGACGTGGATTTGAGTTAAAGACTACGCCGCTGCCATCTTCTCTTGTGTAATAAATCGACCTTGCGCTGCTTCTAGCATCCACGATCCTATGAAAATATACTTTTTTTAGCCCAACATTTATGTCGATCATATTTTTTTCTAAGCAGCAATTTATCGCCACGTCACTTCTATACTTGACGCCATTTATAAAGACGCCATCGCCCCTGCCCTTGCAAGCGCTGCAGTCAGCTGGGATCCTCATAACCTCTTCAAAATAGGTATTATCTTGGCTGCTTATGCTCGCACTTTGCACGCCGTCTATGCCCTCGCACGATAGACAAAGGCTAGCTTTTGCCACGCAGCCAGTTAGAAAGATGGCTGCAAAAACTGCTAATAATGTCGCTCTTAGCATTTCACTTCCTTTTGCTCTTTTTGTTTTTTGCGGAGATTTTTCACGCTCTCTCCTGCTATGCCGTAGTTGTTCGTGTCGATCTCGTCGATGATAACGACCGTGTTTTTAGCGCTTCTACCTAAAATTTCGCTTATTAGCTTTGTAACTCCGCTTATCATCTTCTCTTTTTGCTCCACACTTGGGCTATCATTCTCTTTTGTCACACAAATTTTCACAAATGGCATAGTGCTTCCTTTTTTGTAAATTTAGCATTTAAATTTTAATCAAATTTTATCAACCAAAACAATCCGCAGGCAGATCTACCGCCAGATTTATATAAGGCGAAATATTTTGTGATGATTTTGAAAGCTGTGACGTGAAATTTTGGCGCAAATAGAACAGATAGTTCATTAAGCCAAAATTTTACTAACTCTTTCAAAAGGGCACAAAAGATAAGCCGTCAGTCTATTTTTAAAACGCTTAAAAAGGCTTCCTGCGGCAAATTTACCTTACCTATCGCCTTCATCCGCTTCTTACCCTCTTTTTGCTTTTCAAGCAACTTTCTCTTACGAGTGATGTCGCCACCATAGCACTTGGCTGTGACGTTTTTACCCATTGATTTTACGGTTTCGCGAGCGATGATCTTGTTGCCGATGCTAGCTTGTATCGCCACCTCAAAGAGCTGACGTGGCACGATCTCTTTCATCGCCTTTACAAAGTCCCTGCCCTTTGTCTGAGCCTTGCTCTCAGGCACGATGATAGAGAGCGCATCGACCGTCTCGCCGGCCACTTTTACATCAAGCTTTACTAGATCGCCCACGCGGTAATCGCTTGGTTCATAATCAAAGCTCGCATAGCCTTTGGTGCTTGATTTTAGCTTGTCATAAAAGTCCATCACGATCTCATTCATCGGTATATCATACTCGAGTAAAACGCGGTCAGTAGTGATGTAGTCCATCTTTGTTTGTATGCCACGGCGGTTGTTTAAAAGCGTGATTATGTTGCCTAAAAACTCGCTTGGCGTGATGATAGTGGCCTTCACGTATGGCTCAAGGATTGAGTCTATTTTATTGACTGGTGGTAGCTGGCTTGGGTTTTGGATTTTTAAATTTAGCCCATCAGTTTGGATGACTTCATAAGTCACAGTGGGCGCTGTGGCGATGAGATCAAGATCAAACTCACGCTCCAGCCTCTCTTTGACGACCTCCATATGAAGAAGACCCAAAAAACCAACCCTAAAGCCAAATCCAAGTGCGACCGAGGTCTCTGGCTCATAACTAATGGAGCTGTCATTTAGCTTTAACTTATCCAGCGCGTCACGCAGATCTTCAAATTTATCAGTTTCAATAGGATAAAGTCCCGCAAAAACAAATGGCTTAGCCCTCTCAAAGCCGCCAACTGGCTCTTTTAGGGGATTTCTTGACTGCGTTATCGTATCTCCAACTTGCACATCGCTAACGTTTTTAAGCCCCAGCACGACTATGCCGACCTCGCCAGCGCTAAGCGTTTTAGTCTTGATCGGAGCTATAGGATTTGGATACATGAGGTCAAGCACGATATGTTTTTTGCCTGTGCCCATGACCAAAATTTCGTCATTTTTTGAAATTTCACCATCATAAACGCGCACAAGAGCAAGCGCGCCAAGGTAGTTGTCAAACCAACTATCATAAATCAGCGCCTTTGTAGGCTTGTTTGTGTCGCCATTTGGCGCAGGGATCCTCGTGATGATCGCTTCAAGCAGCTCTTTTATGCCAACGCCTGTTTTTGCGCTCACTTCGATCGCTCCTGAGCAGTCAAGGCCGATGATGTGCTCGATCTCGTCTTTTACCCTAGCAGGGTCAGCCGCTGGCAGGTCGATCTTGTTGATGACTGGGATGATCTCTAGGTTATTTTCAAGTGCGATATAGACGTTTGCGATGGTTTGCGCCTCCACGCCCTGAGAAGCATCCACGACAAGTAGTGCGCCCTCGCAACTAGCCAAAGAGCGGCTCACCTCGTAGCTAAAATCAACGTGTCCTGGGGTGTCTATCAAATTTAGAACAAAATTTTGCCCATTTAGTGCGTAGTTTAGGCGGACAGATTGGGCTTTGATCGTAATGCCACGCTCTTTTTCTATATCCATCGTATCCATGATCTGCGAGCTCATCTCACGGTCGCTAACAGCGCCACACTCCTGAATGAGACGGTCAGCAAGCGTGCTTTTGCCGTGGTCGATATGAGCGATGATGCTAAAATTTCTAATGTTTTTCATGAAATCCCTAGTTAAATTTTAGGCGATTTTATAAAAAAAATCGTTAAAGTTGAGTAAAAATGAGTTTGCTAGGCTAGCAAGGCTTAAATTTAAAGCTCAAATTTAGCTCTTAAACTTTTACACAAAGCGCAGAGCACAACGCAAAGTGAATATAAAAAAATAGGCACAAGCCACAAGTGGCAAAAAGCCTAAAAATGCCGAGGCATAAACTAAAACTCTAAGCCCATAAGTCGCATTTGCAAGCGCTGGCACGTGATAAGTCCAAAGCTCTGGTTGTTCAAAAGGGGTGTCTATGACATTAAAATATAGAGCAAAATTTAGCACCACCAACAAAATAAATATATAATCCTTTTTCATGCAAAATAGAGCACAGATCAAGGCTACTGCAAATTTAATACAACAAAACTGCTACCAATAAAAGCACAAATTGACGACTATTAGACAATTATTTTATACGCAACATTAAATTTAACTCTTTTACGTCAAATTTCACTCAAATTTTAGTGATGATGCCCAAAGTGCTCGTCTTTATGCTCGCTTTTTAGCTCGCAGATGAGATCGTCTTTGTGCCCAAGGCTCTCGCTCTCAAACTGAAGCGTGACGTGGCCGATGCCAACGTGAGAAAGCTCGTGCTCGATGCGCTTTATCATCTTTGAAATTTCAGCTACGCTTAGCGCGTCATCCACCACCACGTGGGCTATGAGCGCATTTGTACCGGCATTTATCGCCCAGATATGCAGGTCATGCACGATTTTAACGCCATCTACGCCCTTTATAACGCCTAAAATTTCATCAGTATCAAGCTTAAGCGGCACAGCTTCGATTAGGATATTAAAGCTATCTTTTAGCAAGCTAGCACCGCTTTTTATGATGAGTAGCGATACAAAGATACTTGCGATGCTATCGGCCTGCGTGAAGTCAAATTTCATCACAAGAAGCGCTGCAACGATCGCTCCAACCGAGCCAAGCGTGTCGCCAAGCACGTGCAGATAAGCCCCTTTCATATTTAAATTTTCTTTTGTGTCAGCACTTTTGTGCATGTAAATAGCCACGACTAAATTTATCACAAGCCCCAAAATACTAACAAAAAGCATCGTCTCAGCTTTGATCTCTGGCTCGTTAAAAAGCCTAATGATCGCTTCAACTATAACAAAGATAGCTAGTGCGATAAGAGCGATAGCGTTTATGAAAGCAGCGATGATCTCGACCCTTTTGTAGCCAAAGGTCTTTTGTAAATTTGCCCTTTTTTCTGCGATTTTAAAAGCAACCAGCGACAAAAAGAGAGCCGCGGCGTCTGAGAGCATGTGAAATGCGTCGCTAATAAGCGCAAGCGAGTTTGAAACGAAGCCAAAAACGGCCTCAACTATCATAAACGTGAAAATTAGAAAAAACGAATTTCTAAGAACGCTCTTGTTGTGCATCATTGTCCTTCTTTTGGGGTATGGCCTCTTTTTATTATCATAAATTTTTCATAAATTTTAGCCTAAATATACAAATTTTGATAAATTTTTGTTGTAACTCTTGACATTACAACAAAAAATCACTATACTTCGCTCATCGGTTGTAAATAAAAAGATTACAACACAAAAAACAAGGAGAACAAAATGAAAAATTATCAGGTTGCAAAGATCACAAACGAGCCAAGAGTCGAGCTAAAAGAGGCTTTAAATTTAACTGGCTGTGAGGTATCTTTAAACGAACTTCCAGCAAACGTGAGCGTGCCATTTGTCCATGCGCATAAGCAAAACGAGGAGCTTTACATCATCACTGAGGGCAATGGCGAGCTTTTCATCGACGGCGAAGTGATAAAAGTAGGCAAAGGTGACGCGGTGCGCATAGATCCTGAGGGCAAGAGGTGCTTTAGGGCTGGCAAAAACGGCATCAAAATGATCTGCATCCAAACAAAACGCGGTAGCCTAGAGCAATACACAATGAGCGACGGCGTGATAGTTGATGACGTAAAGCCAAGCTGGCTGTAAATTTAAAGAGAAAATTTAAAGGAAAAAAATGAAAATAGCAATCATCGGTGCAAACGGCAAAAGCGGCGCAAATTTAGTAAATGAGGCGATAAAACAAGGACATGACGTCACAGCGATCGTTAGAAACAAAGAGTATAAAAACGAAAGCGTAAAGGTCGTTTATAAAGATATTTTCGAGCTTACAAAGGCCGATCTAGCAGGCTTTGACGCGGTTATCAGCGCATTTGCTGCATGGAGTGAAGAGACTTTTCCGCTTCACAAAAAAGTGGCCGCTCACCTTTTAAATTTACTAGAAGGCACTGATACAAGACTCATCGTAGTTGGCGGCGCTGGCACGTTATTTGTTGATGGCAAGGGCACTATGCTCATGGACACCCCAGGCTTCCCAGCAGCATATATGGGCGTGGCAAAGGCTACGGCAGAGTCATATTTTGAGCTAAAAGGTAGCACAAATGTGCTTTGGACATATGTAAGCCCAGCAGGGGATTACGACGCAAATGGCGCTCGCACTGGCAAATATGTTCTTGGCGGGGACGATCTCATACTAAACTCAAAAAATGAGAGCTACATAAGCTACGCAGACCTTGCGCTTGCGATCATAGACGAGCTAAAAAATAAGAAATTTATCCAAAAGCGCTTCACTGCAGTTGGCGAGAGAGCGTGAGTTTATAAATTTGACAGCTAGCAAAGGCTCGTAAGTCAAATTTAGCTGGCTGTCTTTGGCAGAAAATTTAAGTATAATCACGAAAAATTTAAGGACGATCATGCAAGTTGGCATTAAATTTTCAACCGCAATACACGCGCTTTTGTGTGCTAAATTTTTTGAAAATGAGAAGGTTACAAGCGAATTTATAGCTAGCAGCATAAGTACAAACCCAGTTATCGTTAGAAAGTTACTTGGCGTCTTAAAGGCTGCAGGGCTCGTAAATGTCGCAGCTGGAGTTGGTGGAGTAAGCCTTGCAAAAGAGCCAAAAGATATAAATTTACTTGAAATTTTTAACGCAGTAAATGATAAAGAAAAACTTTTTAAAATTCACTCTGATTCACCAAAGGCCTGCCCGCTTGGTGGCAGGATAGAGGAGCTTTTAGGCGGACACTTTTTAAGGGCACAAACTGCGCTAGAAAACGAGCTAAAAAACGTTACTTTGCAAGATTTATTAGACGAGCTTGCGAGATAAATTTAGGCTAGGAATTTGACATTTCTAACCTAAAAATAAATTTAAAACTACTCCTGCATTGCTATCCATTTTTGTGCGATCCTGACGGCATTTGTCGCAGCTCCCACGCGGATCTGGTCGGCACTGCACCTTTTGTTAAATTTAAATTTTAGTGGCTAGCATGTAGAAATTTAGTGGTGAGGTTTTATTGCGATTTGTATTTATTTGGCTTCATAGTTAGGCTCGTCGCAAGCAGATATTTCAGTCTTTTTGGCTAGAAATTTAACCCAAAAGATAAATATCAATGAGCAAAAACAGATAAATTTAGCAGGCCAGAGATCTAGCCTGCAAGGGTTATTAAAACAAGCTATTTACGCTTTCGTTGTGATAAACACGGCGTATCACTTCGCCAAATAGTGAAGCTGTGCTTAGCACTTTTATACAAGGGAGTTCTTCTTTTAACGGGATCGTGTCAGTCACCACTAGCTCGTCTAAAAAGCCAAGCTTTAGCCTATCATAGGCTGGTCCGCTAAGCACTGGGTGCGTGCAAAACGCCATTACACTAGTTGCGCCGCGCTCTTTGAAAATTTCAGCTGCTTTTACGATGGTGCCAGCAGTGTCGATCATATCATCGACCAAGATCACATCTTTGCCTTTCACATCGCCGATCACGTTCATCACTTCGCTCTCGTTTGCTTTCTCGCGGCGTTTATCAACAATGACCATATCTAGCAAATTTAGATTTTTCGCCAAGGCTCTAGCGCGAGCTACGCCGCCTACATCTGGGCTTGCGACGACTGGATTTGGTAAATTTTTAGCTTTTACGTAATCGTTAAAGACAATGCTACCATAAAGGTTATCTACTGGGATGTCGAAAAATCCTTGAATTTGTCCTGCGTGAAGGTCCATCGTAACGACTCTGTCGATGCCTGCTGTTTGCATCATATTTGCCACAAGTTTTGCAGTGATAGGCACTCTAGGAGCTGCTTTTCTGTCTTGTCTAGCGTAGCCAAAGTATGGCACGATCGCTGTTATAGAGCTTGCGCTACTGCGTTTTAAAGCATCAGTTAAGATAAGAAGCTCCATTAAATTTATATTTGCTGGGGCGCATGTTGGCTGGATGACAAAGACATCTTTTCCACGCACGCTTTCGCCGATTTGCACGCTGATCTCACCATCGCTAAATCTTTTTATGCTAGCTTCACTGAGTGGAAGCGACAAATATTGCGAAATTTTCTTCGAAAGCTCGATGTTTGCGGTGCCTGAGAAAATTTTATAGCCTCTCATAATAGTAACCTTTTTTAGTAATATTTATATTGCGATTTTATCGAAATGAGCTTTAAATTTAAATTTATTTACCAACTAATTTTAGCCAAATTTTATACTCCAAAAGGCAAAATTTACACCAAATTTTTAAACCATTTTACATTTGTAAATTTATGAGGACTAAGATAACAAACATGTTTAAGATATATAGAATTTACGACTTTATTAAAAGTGATGACGAGAGTTTTAAAGGTGTCTTTATCGATAGACTTTACCCTAGGGGCGTGAAAAAAGAGATCTTTTCTAGCTTCATCTGGCTAAAATCAGTCACTCCATCGAACGAGCTAAGGTCATGGTTTCATGAAGACAAAGAGGCTAGGTTTGATGAGTTTTGCAAAAAATTTAGGCAAGAGCTAAATGGCAAAGAGGGGCAAGAGGGGCTAAAAGAGCTAAAAGAGCTAGAAAAAGAGTATAAAAACGTGGCGCTTCTAACTGCCGTAAAAGAGCCAGAATTTAGCCACATTAAGGTGATAAAAGAGGCGCTTAGTTCTTTATAAAGCCACTTGCGATGACGCGATCACCCTCATACATAACGCAAAGCTGACCTTGCGCCACGCCAAGTGCGTTTTGATTTAGCGTTAGCTTTGCGGTTTTGCTAGCTTTATCAACCTCTACAAAAGCCTCAAGTTTAGGGCTTCTATATCTTATCTTGGTTTCGCACTCAAATTTATCTTCATCTATAAATAAATTTACGTTTTCAAGCTCGACCACCTTTTGAGCAAGGTCATCCTTCGTGCCAACAACGATCTCGTTTTTATCAGCGTTTATCTTGATGACAAAGTGTGGCTCATGAGCGCCAAAAACCTCAAAACCACGGCGTTTGCCGATAGTGTAGTGCATGTAGCCTTGATGGCGGCCGATGATATTGCCATCTTTATCGACCACGTTGCCTGGTAAATTTGTGTTGTAGTGCTTGTTTAAAACCTCGATGTAGGTATTTTCCACAAAGCAAATTTCACTGCTTTCAGCCTGAGTAGCGAACTCTTCAAGCACTTTTACGCCCCTTGCTAGCTCTTTGATATCTTTTTTAAATTTATCCCCAAGCGGGAAAATGACATCTTTTAGTACCTCTTTTGGCACCTGAGCTAAAAAGTAGCTCTGATCCTTGCTAGGGTCTTTTGCGCAGGTTATAAAACCATCAACCACCTGCACGTAATGCCCAGTAGCAAGCTTCTCGCAGCCATTTGCCTTTGCAAAGTCAAGTAGAGCACCAAGCTTTATAAATTTATTACACAAGGCGCAAGGATTGGGCGTTTTGCCCTCTTTGTATAGCCTGACAAATGGATCATAGACATATTCGTTAAATTTATCCTGCAGATCGAGTATATGCACCTTGATGCCAAGATATTCGCCCACTTTTTTGACTTTTCTGATGTTTTCTTCGTGGTATCCTGGCTTTTGATGAAGCATCATGTAGCAGCCTTGCACCTCATGTCCAGCCTCTTGCAGAAATTTAGCCGTCATCGTGCTATCTACGCCGCCGCTCATTGCAACCATTATTTTCATATTTTTACCTTTTTTAAATTTAAAGGCGATATTTTATATCTTATTTTTAAATAGCCAAAATTTCGTTTGCGATAAGCTCTACATTATCAGTGATTTTATATAAATTTAAATCTTCTTCGTTTATCGTTTTTTGAGGGATCAGCGTCTTTCGTATAAACTCATCAAGACCCTGCCAAAACTCGCATCCATAAAGAAAAATTTTCACTTTTTTGCTGCCAACGTGAGCTAGGACTAAAATTTCAAATAGCTCATCAAGCGTGCCAAATCCACCAGGAAAGACGACAAATGCGATAGAGCTATCAGTTAGGGCAAATTTTCTTGGACTTAAATTTGAAAAGAGATATTTTGCAGTGACGTATGGATTTGTATTTTGCTCAAACGGCAGCCTCACGTTTAGTGCGACGCTAGGGGATTTTGCGCTATCAAACGCACCCTTGTTTGCCGCTCTCATTATGCCGTCCCCACCGCCAGTTAAGATGGCAAAACCTAGCTCATTTAGCTTATAAGCTAGCTCGTATGCCTTTTTACAGTAGAAATTTTCTTCATCAAACCTAGCCGAACCAAAGAAGGTTACATTTTTATTTTTATACTTTAAAACGCTTGGAAATTTTAAGAGATCATTTACTAATTCATTCATTATTTTAACTGCTGAAGCCTCTCGCGTTTTGAGCCTATCTGAGTGATCTGTATGCCAAAGTTGCCGTCTATTATGACCACTTCGCCAAGGGCTATCACCTTATCTCCTATCAAAATTTCAAGCGGGTCGTTTGCTAGCTGATTTAGCTCGATGACTGAGCCTATATCCATAGTGAGCACATCTTTTAAGAGCATCCTTTTTGAACCGATACGAACGCGCATTGGTAGCCTTACGTCCATGATAAGGCCGATATTTCTCATCTCTTCTGCGCTAAATTCGCCCTTTAGTGCATGAGGAGCAGCTTGAGCCTTTGCACCATCTGCTGGCTCGCTTTTAGCAGGCTCAAAAAATCTCATAAGCGTGTGATCGCAGACAAAAGCCATGTGCTCATTTAGATCCTCGATCTTTATATTAAACAAAAAAAGCTTTTCAAAAACGCTAAAATCAAGCGATGAGTTTTCATCTAAGAAATTTACATTTATCACCTCAAAGCTGATCTTTGGCATGCCCTTTTGTGCTCCAAGAGAGGTGCTAAAGGCGCTAAAGAGGTTTGAAAATATCTCTTTAGCGGCGTCAAGCTCGTCGCTACCGAGGTTTTCATTGCGTGAGATTTCCTCCTCGCCCATCATCCACTCGCTAACCGCACTTATAAGCACTGGCGTGCAGGCGATCTCTGCTTTTGCATTGATGTCACCACTTAATGTCACACTAGCCATGACAACTGGCGGTTTTATGCCATTTTGCGCTGGCGCATCAAATTCATTTCTCTCGCCGATCTCTGGCGCTCTGCCCGTCAGCCCTTCGATGGTCGCTTTTAGTTCATTTGAAAAGATGTTAAAAAATTCATTCGTCATTATCTTCGCTCTCTTCTTCGTTGTTGTGTTCGTTGGCCTCGTCGTATGCCATTAGTTTTGCTTTTCGCTCTTCTTCATATTTTTCTAGGATGTGTTTGATCTCGTCTTTATCAGAGCGGATTAGCTGCTCGATCTTGATAGACTTTCTAAATCTATGAAGTCCAACTTCAGCTAAAAATACCTCTTTTTTATCGATGCAAACGATCGCCTTATCATCAGCGCCTCTATCAAGCCTTAAGATATCGCCCTCTTTTAAATTTAAAAACTCATTTACGCTAACGATTGATTTACCTAGTATCGCCTCATAAAGCACCTCGGCACGGCCTATTAGCGTTTTTAGCTCTTTGTTTCTACTCTTTTTAGCGCTAGTTTCGCCAAGCATGATGTCCCTGTTTGCAAGGCGCGATAGGATCGGCTCTAGGTAGATGACTGGATAGCATAAATTTATCATGCCGCTTGAGCCGCCAACGATGATCTCCATGACGACCATGATGACGATCTCGTTTTGAGATACGATCTGCACGACGTTTGGACTGCTCTCTTTGGCCTCGACGTTTGGATACATATCAGTTATCATCGACCAGCTCTCTTTTAGACGCTGCATGATCATCCTAAGCACCGCATCAAGTAAATTTACCTCGATGTCAGTTAGCTCTCTGTTTGCCTCGAAATTTTCACCAGTTCCGCCAAGCAAGCGGTCTATCATAGGAAATGCTATGCTTGGATTTATCTCTAAGATGCAGTTTCCATCAAGTGGCTTTATCGAAAAGACATTAAAGCTAGTTGGACTTGGCAAGCTCATCAAAAACTCGCCATATGTCATCTGATCGACGCTGTGAAGCCTAAGTTCGACGATACTTCTCATGACACTTGAAATTTGACTAGCTAAATTTCTAGCAAGCTTGTCGTGGATGCCTTTTATCGCACGAAGCTGCTCTTTACTGACACGGTTTGGGCGCTTGAAGTCATAGATAATGATCTGCTTTTGCTCGCCTTGTGGGCTCTCTTCTATCTCGATATTGCTCGTATCGCCGTCTTCATCAACGACTTCAAGTAGTGCATCTATCTCTTCTTGACTTAAAATATCAGCCATTAAACCCCCAAGCTGCGTCTGATGCGATCAAGCAAACGTTTATGAATTTGTGAAATTCTACTCTCGCTGATGTTCATTATCTCGCTGATCTCTTTTAAATTTAGCTCTTCGTAGTAGTAAAGCTGAACGATCATCTGATCACGCTCATCAAAGTCTTTTAGTGCACTTTCGATCTTTAAGATAAGATCCTCTTTTTCTACGCTTTTTTCAACATCGCTTTGACCGATTAGCTCCATTTGCTCGTCTATTGGCAAAATGGTGATGATGCCACTAACGCCCCTTGCCTCTCTTATCTTTTCGATATCTTCATTTAGCTTTTCAGCCAGATACTCGTCGCTTGGCTCTTCTTCGTGTGTGTTAAAGTAGCTATCTATCTCGGTATTTATGCTCTTTACTAGCTTTCTGTCGCTTCTACTAACAACATCAAGCGCTCTAAGGTAGTCAAGCATCGAGCCATAAATTCTCTTTTTGCCATATCCCCAAAATGAGTCGTTTTGCTCTTTGTCATACTTCCTGCTAAGCTTTATCATCTCCTCAACGCCAACGCTTATAAGGTCATTTACGTCGATACTTGAAGGCAAGCGCTCCTTTAGTCTAAAGGCCATTGCACGCAGAGCTGGCATGTATTTTAAGACGATCTCGTCTTGCTCTTTTTTAATGGTGCTTTTATAAGCGTTAAGCTGCTTTTGCTTTAGTTCGTACATTTTGCTTACCAGAGTCTAAATTTTCGGTGGTTACTTTTAGCATGATATTTTCCATCCGTTTTTCCCTAACGTTTAGCTCAGAGATGAGATAGTCTGCGATCTCCTCATGTCTTTGCTTGTCAAAAAATTTCTTCAAAGTCCTTTTTACATCGACGTAGTTCATTATCACGATGTGAATTATAAGGTAAAAAAATAAAGTAATAACTAGCGTATAAACGAGCATTTCGATAGGCTCGCTCACCTTTAGCAAGGTAAAAACTATGCCTATGAAAAATCCACAAACCGTAAAAAATGCTATAAAATTTTCTGCACGCAAAGCTCAATCTCCATTAAAATTGTTCTATCAAACGCTTAAAGAAGCCCCCAAAGCTCCTGCTTTGCTCATCTTTAAGCACTTTTCGTTCCAACCTATAAAGCAAATTCGAAGCAATATTCTTGATCTGCACGCTAGCAGAGCCGTAAGCTTCGTCATCTGTAAAGAGCGTCCTTTGTTTTATGCTCCTTGCCACACTCTTATCAGAAGCGACGTAACCAATTAGCTCTAAATTTAAGCTTGGCCCAATATTTGCATTTGCCACTCGCTTTACATTTTCATAAATTCTAGTGGCCTCAGCCTCGTTTTTTACCATATTTAAAAGCAAAAGCTCGTTATTTTTAAACCTTGAGACGATCTTTATAACCGCATACGCGTCAGTTATCGCCGCAGGATCAGGCACAGTCACCACGACAACCTCATCAGCTGCTTCCAAAAAGAGCTGCGTACTGCCGCCTATGCCAGCTCCAGTGTCGATGATCAAAAAGTCAAGCCCATCAAGCTCGCTAGCCTCATCTAAAAATCTCTCAAATAAAAATTGATTGTTAAATTTCAAAATTTCATCGCCGCTCTCGCCAGGGATAAGGATCAAATTTTTATTTATAGGTATCAAGATATCTTTTAGGCTGCACTCGCCTTTTAGCACGTGAAGCAGGTTTTTACCCATTTTGACGTTTAAAATAACATCAAGGTTTGCAAGGCCGATATCAGCGTCAAAAAGCCCTACTTTATAGCCATTTTGCGACAAGATATTTGCCAAATTTGCACTTATCGTGCTCTTGCCAACGCCGCCCTTGCCGCTTGTTATCGCTATAAAATGCGTATTTTTAGCCTTATTTTGAGACTGGACTAAATTTTGTAGTTTTTGCGCTTGGTTATTCATCGCTAGCCTTTTGCTTTGTAAAGCCGTCAAACACGCACTCTACTAAAAATTCGCTCTTTGCCTCTACAAGATCATCAGGCACCTCTTGACCCACGCTAAAGTAGCTAACTGGCGTATTTGTCTCATAGATCAGCGAAAAGACGTTGCCAAAAATTTTAGTCTCGTCAAATTTGGTGATTATTAAAGTGTCGATCTCTAAAAATGAAAATCCATTATAAATTTCTATTAGATCCTCGACCTTTGAGCCAGCTGAGAGGACTAAATTTACATCGATCTTTGCGCCACTATGCTTTAAAAATTTATCAAGTCTTTCAAGTTTTTCTTTGTCATACTGCGAATTTCCAGTGGTATCGATTAGTATCACGTCGCAGTAGCTAAGCTGCTTTATGGCGTTTTGAAAGTCCTCAACCTCTATGACGTCAAGGATGGGTAGTTTCATCATCTTAGCATACTGAAATAGCTGTTCAACCGCTCCGATACGGTACGTATCAAGCGTGATGATGCCCGTTTTATAGCGTTTTTCGTTGCCGTAAGCAAAACGAGCCGCAAGCTTTGCAAGAGTTGTCGTCTTGCCAACTCCAGTTGGACCAACTAGCATCATTATGCGCTGTTTTTTATCGCCGAGCTCTTTTCTACAAGGTAGCATATTTCTCAAAAGCGAGTAGAAGTACCTTTTTACCGCGGTTGGGTTGTTTTTCATAGAGATTGGCAAATTTTCAAGCGTCGTTTGCATGATCGCCTCTAGATGCTCCTCTTTCATGCCGCTTTGTTTTGCGAGCTTGTAGATAGTAGCAAACTCTGGCGGGATCGAGAGATTGTTGCGATTTGGGGCTTTTTCGTCCCAGATCATGTCAGTTATCAGCCCTATTTTCTCGCTTAGCACGCTTACTTGCTTTGCTACGTCGTCTATTTTTTTATTCATGCCATTTGTATTTGGCTCTTTTATCTCGTTCATATCGACATTTGCGATCGCACTTATCTCTTTTGCGACGTCTGAGATATTTAAAAGCACGCTCTCATTTGGATCGTAAGGCTCAGGCGACGTCGTCTTTGTCTCAAATTTAGCAGGCTCCTCTTTTATCTCAAATTTTGGCTTTGGCTGCTCGTAGTTTTTACTAAATTTAGAGTAGGCATTTTCATAGTTTATAGCTTTTACATTTGGCTTTGGCGGCTGCTTTACCTCGTCCTCTTCGACGCTTACTAAAATTTCATAAAGCGGCTTTTTGTTTATCGTTTTGGCTTGAATTTGCTTTGTGGTAACGAGTATGGCCTTCTCGCCGCACGCTTCTTGAGCCTTCTTCAAAGCCTCAATGGTGCTCTCACCTGTAAAAGTATGAAATTTTGTAGCCATTTATATCCTTTAACCTCTCATAAGCCCTAGTGGCACGATCACGCTAAGCCTCTTACTAGCCCCTGGGTGCGGGACGATAAGGCGCGGCGTCTTATAGACTTTTTTACTAAAATACAAAATATCCAGATCAAGCGTGCGTGGCGCATTTTTAAACGTCCTCACGCGCTTAAATTTACTCTCATAATGCCCCAAAATTTTTAGCAAATTTCTAGGAGCCAGTGACGTTTGTAAATTTATAACAGCGTTACTAAAATCAGCCTGCTCTTCGTAGCCAAACGCCGCATTTATCAGGATCGGCGAGACTTCAACTACATGAAACCTACTATCACTTGTAATCGCTCTTATAAATTTATCAAACCTCTTTGCGCTATCGCCGATGTTGCCACCCATGCCAACTAGCGCCTCATACTTAAACTCATCTCTTTTTTCAAAAAAACTAGGGCAAAAACGGCTTTTTACGATCTTTCTTGCTCCAGCTAGCCTCATAAGATTTCGCACCCACCTTCTCTTGCGACCACCACGTCCTCGATGCGCACGCCAAATTCATTTTCTAGGTAAATTCCAGGCTCTATACTAAAAACCATGCCCTCTTTTATGAGCGTTTCACTCCTTGCTGAGATGACTGGAAGCTCGTGTATATCGACGCCCACGCCATGTCCTGTCGAGTGAAAAAAGGCCTTTTCATATCCAGCCTTTGCTATGACACTTCTTGCCGCAAGGTCTATCTCGCACGCCCTCACGCCAGCTCTTGCGACCTTTATCGCAGCAGCCTGAGCCTCTTTTACGATCTCGTAAATTTCTTGCATCTTGGCGTTTTTAAATTTCTGCTCCTTTGAGAAGTTAAAATTTTCATCAAAGCAAGCAGTTCTCGTGCGATCAGAGCAGTAGCGATTAAATTTCACTCCAGCGTCAAGTAGCAGCAAATCGCCCCTTTTTAAAATTTTATCCCCAGGCAGCGCATGCGCCTTTGCTGCATTTTCATTTATCGCCACGATCGGATCAAAGCTAAGACCTAGCTCATTTTTTTGCCTAAAGATGAGCGAGGCGTTAAAATGAAGCTCCTTTTCGCTCATCCCTTCGCCATTTTCACGCACAAATTTAGCAAATTCATCAAAGCATTTTGCTCCAAATTCGCTAGCTCTTTTTAAAATTTTTATCTCATCCTCGCTCTTGCAAATTCTCTTTAGCCTAGAGAAATTTGCCTTTGGCTTGAAATTTATCTTAAAACCCTTGCTAAGCGCGTTAAATTCGCTTAGACTTAGCTCATCAGGATTAAAAACAAGGCTACTTGGCTTCATCTTTCTTAAAAATGCCCTAACCTCGTTTATTAAATTTCTCTGCGCCAAAAGAACGACTACGCCAACATTTACGCAGCTTTTTGCCTCAAAATAATACCTCGCGTCCGTGAAAAAGTATTTCACGCCATCAAGGCATAGCAAAAACTCATTGTCGCAGCTGTAACCGCACTCGTAAAATACGGCGTTTTCGTCCTTTAAGATGAAATTCATTGTGCGTTTTGATTTGCTCTTACTGCTTTTATCTGCTCAAAAATTTGAAGCATGCCTATCATCGCCAAATGATAGCCAACTGGTCCAAAGCCCACGATCTGGCCTGCAGCAACTGGTGCGATAAGGCTTTTGTGACGGAATTCTTCTCTTCTATAAACGTTGCTGATATGCACCTCGATAACTGGCAGCGCAACCGCACTTAGCGCGTCACGGATAGCGATAGAGGTGTGAGTGTAAGCGGCTGGATTTATGATGATGCCGTCAGCATCGCCCAAGCACTCTTGAATCTTATCGACTAGCTCGCCCTCAAGGTTGCTTTGAAAAAACTCGATCTCAACGTCATTTTGATCGGCAACGATCTTCATTTGAGAGTGGATATCCTCCATCTTCATAACGCCGTAAATTCCTGGCTCTCTAGCGCCAAGCATGTTGATATTTGGGCCTTGGATAACCATTATTTTTAGCTTCTTATCCATGTCACTCCTTTTTGATTAAATAGCCCAAATTATACATTTTCGTTCCTAAATTTTCGCTACAATAACAAAAATTTAAGGCTAGAAATGGAAATTTTAAAAGCAAAAAAAATAATCACTGGCGGAGAAAATCCAAAAATTTTAAGAAATTCTTGTGTTGTCATTGATGAGGGTAAAATTTTAGAAATTACAAGCGAAAAAGAGGCGCAAAAGAAATTTAAAGAGGCGAAAATTTGCGACTTTGGTGAGAGCGTGATCGCCCCAGCCTTTGTAAATACGCACGTTCATTTGGAATTTAGCTCAAACGTTAGCACACTAAAATATGGTGATTTTATAAAGTGGCTTGGCTCTATCGTCGATAAAGGTGGCGAGCTAGCCAAAATGGACGCTAAAAAAGCGATGAGTGAAGCTATAAATTCGCTACTAAAAAGCGGAGTTTGTGCCATTGGCGAGATATCTAGCTTTGGTAGTGATCTTGAAATTTTAGCTGATAGTCCGCTAAAAGTCGTGCTTTTTAGTGAAATTTTAGGCTCAAGCGAGCAGATGGCTAACCAAAATTTGCAAAATTTTTTAGCTAAATTTGAAAAGACAAAGGGCTATAAAAGTAAAAATTTCACCCCAGCTATCTCACTGCACTCGCCCTACTCTGTGCACCCAAAGCTCGCCAAAGCCGCCCTTGAGATCGCTAAAAAAGAGGACCTGCTTGTAAGCACGCATTTTTTAGAGAGCAAGGCTGAAAAGCAGTGGCTAGAGCACGGCAGCGGTGGCTTTAAAAAGCATCTTTTAAGATTTAGCCAAGATCCAAAGCCGATGTATGACGCGAAAAGCTACTTTGCGATGTTTCGTGAGGTAAATACACTATTTACGCACTGCGTTTATGTGAGCGATTTTGCTAAATTTAAGCCTCACCACAGCGTGACACACTGCGCCGTTTCAAACAGACTGCTTGGCAAAAAGGCGCTAAATTTAAAAGAAATTTTCAAAAATAACGTCAGCCTAAATATCGGTACAGACGGGCTTAGCTCAAATATCAGCCTAAATTTTTGGCATGAGCTAAGAGCTGCTCTATTTACCCACGCTAGCCTTGATCTAAACGAGCTTGCTACCAGACTTTTTGTCGCTGCAACGCATGGAGGCGCAAAGGCACTTAGGACAAATAATGGCGAGATAAAGGCTGGACGTGCGGCTGATCTTGCCGTCTATAACGACCTAGAGTGCGATGATAGCGAGCTAATACTTCAGCTCATACTTCATACAAACGAGGCTAAAAAACTATATATCGGAGGCAAAATTTGCAAATTTTAAGGCTTATTTTTAGAGGGATTTTGGGAATTTTTAAATTTATCAATAACTACTTTAAGGCGCTCGTATTTTTACTCATATTATTTTTTATTTTCGCGCCAAATGGCAAGATGAAAGAGCCAAATTTAGCCCGCATAGACATCACCGGCACGATAATGGACACAAGCGAAATTTTAGATGAGCTCGAAAAAGCGAGAGTTGATAGCAACATCAAAGGAGTGCTGCTCTACATCGACAGCCCAGGCGGCGCGCTAAGCCCGAGTGTGGAGCTAGCCATGGCGGTCAAGCGACTAAAAGAGAGCAAAAAAGTGCTCGCATACGCTGCTGGCAACATGGCAAGTGGTAGCTACTACGCTGGCGTAAATGCCGACGCCATCATCGCAAACCCTGGCGCTTTCATCGGCTCGATAGGCGTCATCATGCAAGGGGCAAACATCGAAAATTTAGCCAAAAATTTAGGCGTGAGCGAGCAGGTGGTGAAGGCCGGGGAGTTTAAAGAGGCTGGCACCTTTATGAGGAGCTGGAGCAAGCAGGAGCGCGAGAGCTTACAAGGGCTCGTAAATGACGCTTACATGCTCTTTGTAAGCGACGTGGCGGAGGCTAGAAATTTAGATATCAAGAAAAAAGACGAGTGGGCAAATGCAAGGGTCTTTTTGGCTCATAATGCCCTAAAAATGGGGCTAATTGATAGCCTTGGTAGCTACATAGACGCTCAAAATGAGCTAGCTAAAATGAGCCTCGTAGATGAGCCCGTCTGGCAAGAAAAACCGCAGCTCGAAAAGATAATGGAGAAATTTACAAAGCAAGGCATAAACTCGCTTTTTGGCGCATTTTTCGAGACAAAGCTTAGATAAAAAAGCATCCAGCCAGGGCTAAATTTAACTGGCTGGCAAAGCTTTTTATAGCTAGCTTATCTGAAATTTCCCTCGCTATCTACAAAAAGATCTCGCTCTGCTATTTTTATCAAAAAAGTAGTTTCATTTATCCTTTGAAGCACTTTCTTACTGCCTGCCTATTTAAAATTTGCTCCGCCTGCTCGCTCTTTTGCTCGTCTTTATTTTCATTGCAAAATTTTATAGCTAGCTTTGCTCTATCTTGTATATGCTTTTGTATAGGCTCTAGCCACTCATCGCTTAAGTTAAATTTAGCGTGCTTTTTAAACTCAAATTTACTAAGTCTTTCTAAGCCCTCTAAGTGTCTATCACATACAAAACGCTTTAGTTGTTCGTTAAATCCATAATCAAAGCAAGAAATTTTATCGCTCAATGCAGTATCAATATCTTTTAATTCATCTTGAGTTAAGAAGTTAATCATCGATAAGCCGTTATCAAATATCGGTGCTGCTCTTAATGGCATACCAGTGTCGTTATCTACAATCATACCAAAGTTACCCAAGTGCCTATCGATATTATAAATAAGTGCGTCAAATACGAGTAAATCTCTTAATTTATCCTCTCCATATATCGCAGCAATTTTCATATTTCTATTCTCAACCGAAAGCTCGCCTCTTTTAAAAAAGTTACCCATAGGCACGTAACCCTCATTTTGGCTTGTAAAAATTTTGCACGAGCTTATCAGTTCATTGTGAAATTTTTGTAAGTCGTATTTTATACACTCAAAGCCTAAAGCTTGCGCTACTTGAGCCATATAAAATTCTGCGTAAGCCTCTTTACCATTATTTGCGTAAGCTTTACTAGAGCCTTTATATAGATAAATTCCGTCCCACTCTCTATACCAGCACTTCTTAAGCATTCCGTTGGTTGTGTATTCAGGCGAAGATGTAAAGCCACTTACTTTATGGCTCATACCACTAAAGGCGACTAAAGACAAAGCCTCGTCAAATTTATTATCGTAAAGATTATAGTTTTTCCATTTATAGTCATCGCTAGCTGGAGTAACCCAAAACGTATCATTTAAACTAAGCCCAAATGATACGTCGATATAGTCCATAAGACTACGCTTCTCATCTAAACTATAAGAAGCAACAACCTTTTCTACAAAACGTCTATTATTCGGTATTCTTCTATTTTCTATCCAGGATTTTAAAGAGTTATTTAAATCGTTTATATCAATAGTTTTAGGCAAATACGAAGCGTCTTTAATTGCAATATTTACAACTTCATATTTGAAATTTTTACCGCCTATATCGTCGTATTCTTTGGCGTTAATACTAAATTCTAAAATAGTTTTGTCTTTATTTTTTAAATGATAAAACATTATTTTTACTCTTCTGCCTTTCTCATATCTGCCTTACCTTTTATCTCTTCTGCTGTCTCAAGATCAAGCTGCGCTTTTTTAAATGCTTTACGAGCTTTATCAAGGCGGTTAGAATTCTTAACACTAGGGTCAAACTTCTCTGCTTCTTCAAGCTCATATTTCTTTTTGCCGTAATTCATTTGAGCGTTTTCTAAGCGCATAGTAGCATTATCTCCACCAGCTAAATTTGCACGTGAGGTTACTTTCCCAGTTACTGGGTTACGTCCGATAGTTAAATCTAAATCACGTTTAGCTGTTTCAGCATTGAGGTTACGATAACACTCTTTCCCCCCATCAATATTCCTGCTATAACACGTGGTCTATTTCTTGGGTCGGAGCAATCTACAGCTGCAAAGCTTATAGATGAAAATAAACTAACTAATAAAATATAAAGTAATGCTTTATTTTTCATTGCTTATTCCCCCTTGCTCTTATCTTGCTCTTTTGAGCTGTCTAATCCTTTTCTCTTACGTAATCTTCTAAATGCACTTGAGAAAGTAGCTAGGCTCATACCTAGCTCTTTCTCTTCTTTTTTTACCGCAGCGAAGCCATCACTAAAATCACAAATGTATCCAAAACTATTTGCCATATAAGCCTCCTTTGTTTTTTAAATATTGTAATTTATATTTTTTAAAAATAAGTAAAATTTCAAATAATATTTAAATCGTAGAATAAAATAGAAATTTAAAGTAGATGGTGGAAGCGAGGGGGATCGAACCCCTGTCCAAAAGCAAAATCCGTACAGCCTCTACACGCTTAGCAAAAGTGAAAATTTCATCTAAAAAGGCTCACTTTCCAAAACCAAAATTTAGACTAAGACTTAAATTTCAGCTAGCAAACAGTCACTTTGCTGGCCTACTCTAGCTAAATTACTCGCTTACATCCTAGCTAGAATAAGACAAAGCGAGGCTCAACTGAACTTACGCAGCTTTAGCGTAAGCAGGAGCGAAATTAACGTTGTTTGCGTTTAAATTTAATTTGAGCTTTTTACGCTTTGCTCAAAGCGACGTGCCACCGTACACACTCTGCTCCTGTCGAAGCCAAGTCGCTCCCATAAAAAATGAAATGGTTTAGTTGGATTGTTTAGTCAAGTTTTGCAGGTACGTCAATGATCTTTGGCTCAAGGACGCTAAAATACTCTAGGTCTTTCTCGACGTCGCCTTTGTATTTATGAAACTGATCGCTAATAAGCAGCAACCAATCTATAAATTTATCATTTGCTGGACCTTTTAAGCTTCTAGCCTCTTGAGTGACCTCTTCAGCCAAAGTCGTTAGTTTCAAGATCGGGTCAAGATGCATAAAACCTGCTGCTGATTTGATATTGTGAAAGATCCTAGAAAGCTCTAAAATGCTCTCCTTATACTTGTCAGCTCTTCCTAAATTTATTATCAAAGGCTCTAGTAAATCGCACATCAAAGTGTAGTGAGAGAGAAACTCCTCAACTATATCATAAGAATAATCGACTTCAAGCCTTTTTAATATACCCATTTTCATGTCCTTAAGAAATTGGCGTAATTGTAGCAAAATTTTGATAAAATTGTTAGCATTATCACAAAATTTACCGGACTTAGCCATGAAAGATGAAAAAATCGCAAAGAAAAAACTCACTATAAATGACATAAAAAACAAAAAAGGCGTTGAGCCTATCGTGATGATAACTGCTTATGATGCACTATTTGCGAAGATTTTTGATGATTATGCTGATGTTATCCTTGTTGGCGATAGCTTAAATATGAGCTTTAACATGCAAGAGAGCACGCTATGTGCTGATATGAACACCATGCTTTATCACACAAAGGCCGTTTGCGCTGGGGCTAAAAAGACTTTTATCCTAGCTGATATGCCATTTGGCAGCTACACAAACGAAAAACAAGCGATCAAAAATGCGATGAAATTTTTTAAGCAGACAAATGCCGATGCGGTGAAGCTTGAAGTTGGCATGCATCAGGTAAATTTAGTAAAACGCCTCTGCGAAGAGGGCATAAACGTGATGGCTCACATCGGATTAAAGCCGCAATTTTTTAAATTTGAGGGTGGATATAAGATAAAAGGCAGAAGCGAGCTTGAGGCAAAGAGGCTAGTTGAAGAGGCTTTGGCATTTGAGCAAGCTGGTGCGTTTGGCATACTGCTTGAAGGCACGCTTAGCAACGTGGCAAGCGAGATAACAAGGCAGGTTCATGTGCCAGTTGTGGGCATAGGCTCTGGGGCGGATGTCGATGGGCAGGTGCTTGTCTGGTCTGATATGTTGGGATTTTTCGAGGACTTTAAACCTAAATTTGTTAAACGCTATCTTGACGGAGCCGCTCTTGTGCGAAAAGGCGTGCAAAGCTACACTAGCGAAGTAAAAAACAAAATTTTCCCAAGCGAAGAGTTTTCGTATCAGGGTTAAATTTATACTCCAAATTTATAAAGCAACCCATAAAAACTCTGCAAAAAGCTCTAGCAACACCAAAGCGCTAGAGCAAAATTTTTAAATTTAAAAAAGCTCTTCTGATTCAAGATAGTTTTGCGAGATATTTCGCTCTTTTTCGTCGGTATTTACGTGAAGGACGTAGTAGCCTATCTGCGTGTTGCTAGCATCAAGTAGCGGCACAACGCAAAAATAGTGCGTCTTATATACGTAAAATTCATACTTTTTAAGGTCGATATCACGCAAAATTCCAACTATATTTAAATTCGCACTGCTTAAATTTTCGATGTAATAATCACTTAAAATTTGATCACTCGGCGCGCTTTTATGTGCTGGCATCTTATCTTTTGATAGGAGTACGAAAAGGTCTATGCCTTGCGTTTTATAAAAATTCCCAAGTGAGTCGTAGTTTAGCAAAACCTCGATGCTACCGATGTTTTTGCCCTCATGCATCACATTTGAAACAGCCCTTATAAGCACCCCAGCATACCACGCCTCGATGCCAACCATGGGCTTATTTTGACGTCTTGACTCTTGGACTAAAAACCTACCGCTAGCGATCATATCGCCATATCTATTTAGATCCCAGCTTCTTACGTAGCTTTTTAGATCTTTGTCGTAAAGATGAAGTTTGATGTTGTTATACATCGACGCTGCGCCAAGAGTTTTTGTCAAATTTTCGATGTTTTTTACGCATTCGTCGCGGTTTTGACCTAGCAAACACATCTGTATAGACTCGTTTTGAGCAAGCAGGATCGAGATCGCCATTGATGAAAATTTCTCATCATCGATGCTTTTGTTTAGCTGCTTTACGTGGTAGTCAAAAAAGACGCGCATGTTGTTTTGCTTTTTTTCAGCCATGTATGAGCTATAAAGAAAGTAAAAAAGGCTACCAAGCACCGCAAAAACGACTAGGACGATATAGATATTAAAATATTTTTTGTATTTACTCAAAACTAAGCCTTAGTTTTTTTTCTAAAAATTTAGCAAATTCGTCAAATTTAGGCAGCACAAGCTCACTTTTTCTCTTTTGGTTAGCCCAAACGCTATCTGGGAAAAATGCATCGTTTTCAAATCTTGCAATAACATGAATATGCACGTGTGGCACGTAGTTTCCAAAGCTTGCGATGTTTATCTTAGTTGGTTTATAAAACTCAAGCATCGCCTTTTCAGCCACCAGCATCGCCTCAAAAAGCCTAGCCCTACTAGCTTCGTCGCAGTCACTTAGCTCGCGGTAGGGCTTAGCGGTAAAAATTTTCACCCACGGAAGCTCGTTCTCTTCGCGCTCAACTCTTATAAATTTATCTTCATATATCATATTTTGCCCCTATTTTATACGAAATTTCTCTCTCGCAAAAGCGTGTAAAGCTTGATCGTTGAGATAAAAAATGTCACGATCGCAGGTCCAAGTATCACGCCCCAGAAGCCAAACGTCGTGATGCCAGCGATCATCGCAAAAAAGATGAGTAGCTCGTTTATCTTTGTTGGTATCTTGACTAGTTTTGAGTTTATAAATTTAATGACAAGTGGCTTTAGCAGCGTATCAGCGCCAAATGAGATCACGATGATGGTGTAAAGTGCGATCGTGATAGCGGCTGCTGTGTTGCCATTTGCAAACTCATAAATGCTAATAGGCGCCCACGCCAAAAAGCCGCCAACGACTGGGATGAGTGAAGCGAAGCTAAAAAAGATGCCAGTTAGCACGCCATCATAGCCGTAAAAACTGGTGACAATGGCAAATAAAAAGCCCTGAATGATCATATTTGCGATGGTTGAGTAAAAAACGACGCCCATCACGTTGCCAACCTCGCTTAGTATCGACTCAGTGTCCTCTTTTTTAAGCGGAAGCGCCTCTTTTAGGTAGTTTATAAGCTCGTTGCCATAAAGGTTGCAAAAGAAGAAAAAGACTAGGATGATGATCATATCAACGCCAAATTTAAGGCTTAGTTTGCCTAAATTTGCAAGATTAGCAGCGACTTGCGAAAAGAGCATCTTGATATCAAGCCCGCCTATAAATTCCTTGATCTTTGGCTCTAAGAAATTTATCGACTCTGGCAGGCTAAAGTCGTAGTTTTTGATAAACTCGATCGTTTTTGTGACGTTATTTATATCAAAGCCAGCTGCGTATTTCGCGATCTCGATGACGGCGTAAAGAAGCGGCGCGATAAATAAGCAAAGAAGCGCAAATGTCGTAAGTCCTGACGAGAGCGTTTTGCGGTTTTTAGTAAGCGTTAAAAATGCGATCTGCACGTTCGCAACAGCCACAGCAAGCAGCGCTGCGATAAAAATGTCAAGTAAAAATGGTTTAAAAAGATAGACCACCAAAGCCAAAGCACAAAACGCAAAAATTCCAAAAAACAGCCTGTTATTCATCTTGCTCCCTTAAAATGGGGTAATTATAGCAGATTTTATTTTACATACTTAGATAAGTTATTGTCTATATAGAGCATGAGTTACATTTTAGTTTTAAATATTTTATAAACACTTATTTAATTTTTGTATATCTTTTATAAAATTTTAAGTAGTCTCTAAGCTGGGGGGGGCAGAATAACACTTATATTTTTTTAAGGAGAAAAAATGAGTATTTATCCGTTTAAAAGTGGCTATGAGATGCTTTACAACAACGGTGGATTTGAAATTGTCTTTGGGCTAAGTGAGGATTGTGGTGACATGCGCATTGGTATGAGATGGACCACTACTACATCAAGTGAAAGTGGCTATCCAGTAGGTAAAAACGGTGAGCCTAGGTACTTTATACTCTCACAAGACCTTGATATAACTTTTTTAGCTACTCTTTTGGGTGGTGGAAAAGAAAATGACAAAAAAATAGTTAAAGCCATAAAAACTCTTATTATACAAGGAGAGAAAAAATGAAATTTTTTATCACTCTTTGTGTCCTTTTTGGTTTTTGCATGTCAGCTTTTGGAGAAGAGGCATATCTACTGAAATATCTTGGTCGAAATATTTTTGGCTATAGCTATCAAGTGACATCAAAAGTTGATTTTTTGAGCGTAGATAGAGTTATAGCCAATAGAGGCAATTGCGATACTTACTGGGATGTAATTAATCAAGTAAACAATGAAGATCAAAGATATAGTATTAAAAGCAATAAAGACTATTTTGGATTATCAAATGCAGCCGACATCTCAAGTAAAATGCAAACAAAAATTAATAATTTCTTTTTTGAGGCTTTTGGCAGTCGTGCAGCAAGCGTTTATCTTGAAGGTTTTGGTAAATCATACATATTTACATCATCATGCAAAGCCATAGAAATGACTATAGTGACAAACTACGGCGAAAAAACTTTCACATTTAATTATTAAAAGGATAAATTATGGCAAAAATTATTTTTATTGTATGTTTATTTTTATCATTTACATTTGCGGTGGAAAAAGAACCTTTTGAAATAGAAATAGGCTTTGACAAAAAACTTTCTACAGATAGTTCAATATCATTATTAATTAAATCAAATATAGATAATCTAGAAATAAGAAAAATAGCACTTTATACACCAGAAAAAGAAAGTCTTACAGGATGGATAAACGAGATAAATAAAACAAAATATACCATAATACACTTCAGTGACAAAGATATTGTAATTGTAGTAACTAATAATAATTTAAGCAAAAGATACAAACAAGACGATTTTATAAAAAAATACGGAAAAGATAAAATGATCATAAAACTAAACAAAGGAGAGTATAAAGAACTTTTCCTAGCTGATTATTTTAAAGATTGTAAAAACGAAAAAAGCAATTGTAAAGCAATATTATCAACTAATCTTGGGGACTTCAATATAGATATAGAAAGCCTTCCCGTATATGAGAATTGGAAAAAATATGCATCTCCAAAAGAAGAAGATTAATTAATTTAGGTAGCCAAAATTTGGCTACCTAAATCAGCCTTTTACGTGCACTGAAAATTTGCTCCGACGATCTCACACTCATCACAAATTTGCATATAGATAGTACCCTCGCCGTCTATCAAGCCACCAAAAGGGATTTGCGCTAGATATTTCATCGTTTTACCACATTTTGGGCAAGCTAGATACTCGCTGTCTTGCTGCCACTGCGGATATCCACCAAGCAAAATTTCACCATCGATCATAGCCGCATAGTGCATACAGACCTCGCTGGCTAGCTCGAATTTTTGCCCATCAAGCACCGCCACAGCCTCTCTTACATAGTCTTCGCTCTCACCCTCGCCTACTACCTCTGTTTGCACGTTGCCGCCATCATTTTGGCAAAAATACTGCACAAAGCCAACGCATGTCGGACAAAATTTAAGCACAGCGTCATTTTTAAGCTCCAAGCCAAACTGCTTTAGGCTCTCCTTTTTGATGCTAAACTCAACTATCTCGCCGCTACAAAATTTACATTTTTCATCATTTTCAGCTTTAAATTTAACGCTTGCGTCTGCGCTTTGACTTGGCTGGCAGGTAAAGCACTTATCAAAAACTAGGCTTCTTCTCTTGCCACTGCTATCAAAGCTCCAGCCAGCAGTCTGCGAGTATCCATCAGTGTCGGCATAAAGCTTCGTCTTCCAAGGCTTTGGCGCACCATAAAGCTTAAAAAATAGCTCCCTTACTACCTCATCGCCCTGCCAGGCAAGTGCCGAGAGGATGTGATTTAGCTTGACTATATTTTCTTCGTTTGAGAGCCTGCTTATAAGCTCATCTCTGATCTTTGTTGAAGCCTTTTTGTAAATTTCAGGTGGATAGTACTCGCCGTTTTTTGTCAGCTCATTAATGATCTGCTCATCGCAAATGTCATGCAGATAAAAAATATATGTGAGGTCGCTGTAAATTTCATCAAATTTATCTAGCTCGTCAATGTGAGCGAGGATATTTTTCTGCCTCTTTTTGATCTCGTCCTCGCTTAGGCCCTCGTAAAATTCCAGCTTCTCTTTTTGCCTGCACCAGTAGCAGATCCCGTCAAAGTAAATCGTCCTTTGCTTGCACTTAGGACAAAGATGTGGCTCGCCCATTTTTGCTCCAAATTTAAATTTCGCTACTCAAAAAGCCCTTTTTCGATGTCGATCTTGACGTTAAAGGTCTCAAAACACTTCGCACTTGCGATCCTGCCCTTTGCGGTGCGCTCAATAAAGCCATTTGCAAGCAGATATGGCTCTATGACGTCCTCAACCGTGCCCTCGTCCTCACTAAGTGCCGCTGCGATCGTGCTAAGCCCCATAGGACGGCGCCTTGCTTGCATTAAAATTTCTAAATACCTAATATCCATCTCATCAAATCCAAGCGAATTTACACCAAGCGCATTAAGCCCCTCTTTTGCGCGCTCGTGACTGATGATTTGCTCGTCATTTACCTCGGCAAAGTCGCGAATTCGCTTTAGCAGTCTAAGAGCGATCCTTGGCGTGGCACGTGAGCGTTTGGCGATCTCTAAAGAGGCATTTTTATCGCACTCTTTGCCAAGCTTGGCAGAGGCGATCTGCACGATACGGCTTAGCTCGCTGCTTGTGTAAAACTGCAGCCTAAAGTCCATTCCAAAGCGGTCTCTTAAAGGTGCTGAGATCATGCCAGCACGCGTAGTTGCGCCTATTAGCGTAAATTTTGGCAGGTCTATCTTGATAGTTTGTGCAGCCGGTCCTGAGCCTATGATGATGTCTAGTCTAAAGTCCTCCATCGCAGGATAGAGCACCTCCTCGATAGCTGGGCTTAGGCGGTGTATCTCGTCGATAAAAAGCACGTCGCCCTCTTGTAAATTTGTAAGGATCGCCGCTAGGTCGCCACTCTTTTCTATCATGGGAGCCGCAGTCATTTTGATGCTTACGCCCATTTCGTTTGCGATGATGTGAGCAAGTGTGGTCTTACCAAGCCCTGGAGGGCCGTAAAATAGCACGTGATCTAGGCACTCATTTCGCTTTTTGGCTGCTTTTATAAAGACGTCTAAATTTTGCTTGATCTTTTCTTGACCGATGTAGTCTTCAAATTTTGTCGGTCTAAGCGAGACTTCAAAGTCATTTTCAAAGCTTACTTTTTCGATTTCAACGATTCTATCCAAAGTTTTTCCTTCTAAATTTAAGGCTTCATTTTACGCTTTTATGCTTAATCTAAGCTCGTTTAAATTTATAGTAAAAGGTGCTGCCCTCGCCATAAACGCTATCAACGCCGTATAAAATTTCATGTTTTTGGCAAATTTCACTGACGATATTTAGCCCAAGACCAAAACCGCCTTGAATTTCATCCTCTCTCACGTATCTTTTCCAGACCCTTTTGACGTCCTTTATCCCCTTACCAAAGTCCTGCACGCTAAGATTTATGCGATCTGCTTCAAGCTCTAAATTTACTATTATCTCACTCTCTTTTGGGCTGTATTTTATGGCGTTTGTGATGGTGTTATCGATGATGCGCTGAGCTTCGACCTTGCTTAGCATAGTAAATGCCTCGCTTGCTAAATTTGTCTTTATCTCGATACTCTTGACCTCCGCCACGCTTGAGAGAAATTTCACTCGCTCTTTAACATACTCGCCTAAATTTAGCCTCTCAAGTGGAAATTTGATGTAGCCACGCTTTATGAAATACTCGACATCTTCGTAGGTTATTTGCATCTGTTTTAGGGCGTTTTTGATGCGGGTTATATACTTGTTTTCAAGCCCCAGCATCTCAAGGTTCATGCCAGCCACGCCAAGGGGTGTCTTTAGCTCGTGCATAGCGTCGTTAAAGAAATTATTCATATACTTTTGAAACTCTTTATAAGGCTTAACGCTGCTTAGATATAAAAAATAGACGATAAATAGTACTGCCACAAGGATAACAAGCAGCATGATAGCTGTTAAAAAGAGGCTCTTTTTATTATCAAGCTCCTTTTCTACGACGATGTAGTAAGGAGTCTTATCTTTTATAAAAAAGCTCTTGTAAAAAAGATATCCGCCCTCTTCTAGAGTTACAAATTTAAAGCTGCTTGGCTCTTTGCTAAGCGTTGAGATGACTGGTTTAAAATTTACGTCATAAATCGCAAATTTATACTTTAATGAGCTAGCTATATTTTCGTTTTTGAGAAATGAATTTTTGATGATGGTTTCATGCTTCATAGCGCCAAAAAGGGCTTTTGAGCTACTCTCTTTTTGGCTTAAATTTAAGATCACAAAGCTTTGAAAGCAAAAGAGCGACATTATGACAAATGTCGCTATGATCTGGATCTTAAAGCTCTTGTGCATCTATCTTGTAGCCTATGCGCCTCTTTGAGATGATAAAGTTATTGTTTGTCTTGTTTCTTATCTTTAAAACGTGCATCCTTATATCAGCGCCCTCGATCTCTTTATCGTTCCAGACAAGATCTCTAAGCTCCTCCATGCTGACGTAAGAATTTAGATGTGAGACCAAACACTCGACCAAAGCGACCTCTTTTGCGCTAAGATCAACCATCTTGCCATCTTTAAGTAGCACACGTTTATTTAGATTAAAGCTAAACTCGTCATTTATCTTTACTATGTTTTTATCGTCAGTGCCATAGTACTTTCTCATAAGCTCAGCAACTCTAAATTTAAGCTCAGCTAGCTCAAATGGCTTTTTTAGATACTCGTTACAGCCGAGCTCATAGCCAATCGCCATATCATCAATATCAACTAAAGATGTCGTTATCATGATAGGAGCGTTTGGATTTAGACTTCTTATATATTTGATGACTTCGTGACCATTTACTCCAGGCACTTTTATGTCAAGTATAAAAAGGTGATAGAAATTTTTCTCTATCAAGTCGCAAGCCTCTTGACCGTCGCTCACCGCTGTAACTTCATAACCAAGCGTCTGCAAAAACTCACAGACGCTCTCTTGAAACCCCAAATCATCTTCTAAAAGCAAAATCTTCAAAATGCTCTCCTAAAAAACAAACTTTAATAAGATTTTTATCTATTGTAATACTTAATAGGTAAATTTCAAATTAAAATTCTTTTTTAAGTATTAAATAAAAATTTGTCCTGCATAGACTATGTAATATCTTAGCAAAAAGACGCCACAAATGACTAAAATAGCGTTTAGCACGGCAAATTCGCGTTTGAAATCATGCACCTTCAAAACGCTTAAGTCTAAAATGATAGGCACAGCCATACCAAGACCTATGACGCCGATATAAAACATCAACCCAAGAGAATTTGCGCTAAGTGCGTTTGCTACGGCATCTACACCACTTGCGCTTGCACCTTTTACAACCATAAAAAGAGCAACTATCAGCAAAAACTCGACTATTATCGCTAAAAAGTCAAATTTTAATAAAAAGTGTGCAGTTTGGTTTTGCGCTCTCTTTTCATCTTTTAGCACGCCAAGAAGTAGCGTAAAAGCACCAGCACAGCTTAAG
This sequence comes from Campylobacter concisus, assembly GCF_902460675.1. Taxonomy (GTDB): domain Bacteria; phylum Campylobacterota; class Campylobacteria; order Campylobacterales; family Campylobacteraceae; genus Campylobacter_A; species Campylobacter_A concisus_AJ. The sequence continues at coordinate 1,648,489 of NZ_CABPUQ010000001.1, forward strand.
CCAGAAACTAAGAATAATAGTGGCAAAACTGGCGTGTTCCAAAGTGCGATCTTGTGAGCTGCACTTAGCAAAAAGCCAGTATATGCGCCAACGCCGATGCCTAAGATGAAAAGCAAAACTCCAAGCAACCCTGAAAGCTTGCTAGCTAAATTTGCAAGCGCGTCAAAAAGAGAAATTTTAAGCATTGCTATCTCATTTTTAAACGCACCAATCGCGTATATAACGCTAAGAGGCGTATAAACTAGAAGCAGCGCAACGCCTATTGACATAACTGAGTCAAAGTTGTAAAGCAAGAGTATCCAGTAAAAGCTAAGCGGCTTGCCAAGATCAAGCACCAAAAGGGCAAGTCCAAGGACGATCGCCACTGGAGCAATAATTGCGGCTGCTTTAAAGTAGTAGTTATCCTTGCCAAATTTATTTGAGATAAGCACAGCAACGATGCTAGCACCTGCACTAAGTCCTGCTAAAAATAGATAAAAAGCTATCGGCCAGCCCCAGTAAATTTCTGTGTATTGAGCTAGGCTTCCTGACATGTTATTCATGGTGAGCTCCTTTTGTATTTGCGATCATCGCAAGTGAAGGTTTTGTGTTTAACTCCGCTTTTGGCAAGTAGTATTTGCTCTCTTTTAGTTTCTTTGAAATTTTAGAGTTTTCATCATTTACGTCGCCAAAAGTTAGGGCATTTGTAGGGCAGACGCTAACACAAGCTGGATCTTTGCCCTCTTCTAGCCTGCTCTCATAGCAAAATGTGCATTTGCCTATCTCGCCATCTGGCAAGACGTAGCGAGCGTCGTATGGACAGGCTAGGATGCAGTACTTACAACTAACGCAAATTCTGTGATCAAGCAGCGTCACGCCATCAGCCGTTTTAAAGCTAGCGCCAGTTGGACAAACCTCAACACAAGGTGCATCTTCGCACATAACGCAGCTTTGACGTAAAAAGTCAGTCTTTAAATTTGGAAATGTCCCACTCATCTTTGCATGCACCTGCAAGCGGTAAAGTCCCCTTCTTGGCACGTTGTTTGCACTTCTGCAAGCTACCGAGCAGCCTTGGCAGCCGATGCATAAATTTTCATCATGTATCATCATATATTTTTTCATTTTCTATCCTTACGCTTTACTTATGCTAACGCCAACATTTGTAACCATAGTCGCAGCCACCGGACCCTCAGCTGGATCAAGAAGCACGCTTGTGTTAAGTCCTACGTGATCTATGCTCTTAAGACCTGGCGTGATGTGTCCAAAGCCGTGATAGATAAAGAGCGTATCTTCTCTAATGCCCTCAGTCACCATAAGCTTGCCCTTTTGCTCGCCAAATTTATTTTTGACTAAGACCGTGTCGCCGTCACGTAAATTTTGCTTTTTAGCGGTGTTTGGATTGATCCAGATAGGGCTATCGCTCATAAGGTCATTTAAAAATGGCACTGCCTGAGTGTGACCGTTGGTATGGATAGGCGTTTTGCCGCAAGTTAAGCAAAGCTCGTGTCCGTCAAATGTGTCCATATCTTTGTCATTTAGCGCGCCATATCCTGCAAACTGCGCCTCGACATCAGGCAGATATAGCTCTATCTTGCCGCTTTTTGTTTTAAGCTTAGCCATATCGTCCATTAGGCCATTTTCTCCTACAAATTTAGCAGCTACTGGATATTTAGCGATAAATTTATCTATCATACCTTTTTCTCTAAACAAAATTCCCGGCTCATCCCACGTGATAAAGCCATCTTTTTCTAGTGCGGCAAGTAAATTTACATCTCCGCCAGCTTGCTGCATCCTAAACTCACGTATGTCATTCCAAGTGTAAAGCTCATCTATCTTCATGCGGCGTGCTAGCTCTCTAAAGATAAACGCCCCATCTTTTGTGTCGCCAACTGGATCGACGACTTTATTTCTTATCATATAAGCTGGTTTTAGACCTGACTTGTCCTCTATGCCCTCGTCGCGCTCTAGGTAGCTGCTCTCAGGCAAAATGACATCAGCAAAGGTCGCCATATCGTTTAGATAGACATCGCTCACTACGATGAGCTCAAGCTTCTTCATCGCCTCTATGCTCTTCATCGTCTCAGCCACGTTTATGAGGTGGTTAAAGCGGATGTTAAACCAACCTTTTATGGCGTAAGGCTTCTCGTTTAAGATAGCGTTATCTATATCCATCAAAACGCCATGTTTTCTGCTTACAAATTTATGCGCTCCAGCCTCGCCAGCGAAGTCTAGTCTGGTAACTTTTGGCACTTTAAATTTCTCATCTGGGTTTTTAAGAACTGGAAATTTATCCTCACCAACTAGTTTGTTAAAGGTCTTTGCATTTTTGCCACCAAAAAGACCGCCCTTAACCTCCCAGTTGCCCATCATCGCATTTGCCACCATGATGGCTTTTGTCCTCATGTATTCAGCTCTTGTGGTGGTTGTCTTATGCCCAAAATCAAAAATAACTCTTGGAGCAGCTTTATAAATTTCATCAGCTATTCTTCTTACGTCGCTTGCTTTTATGCCTGTGATGCTCTCTTGCCACTCAGGTGTTTTGCCCTCTACGCTCTTTACGATCTCGTCAAAGCCGATTGTAAATTTCTCAATAAATTCTTTATCGTAAGTGCCATTTTGTATCCAAGTGTTAATGAGCGCTAGAACAAATGCTAGGTCAGTTCCTGGTTTAACTGGTAGCCACTCATCAGCCTTTGCAGCTACAACGCTAAATCTTGGCTCAAGCACAAGTAGCTTTGTATCCTTGCTAGCTGCAAATTTAGCAAGCTTTTTAGCATCAGCTATGACGATGCCCTCAAAGAGGTTGTGACCAAAATTTACAACGTATTTTGCATTTGCAAAGTCTCTTTTTAGCTTAGCGATGCCATACATCTGCTCGCAAACCATTTGATAGGTGATCGGACAGCATGAAAAGTGTGAAAAGCAGTTTGGCGAGCCGTAAGCTGAGGCAAAATTTACCATTAGCTTGTGTGTTTGCGAGCTTTTACAGGTAAATACAAAGCTTTCAGGGCCATACTTTTGCTTGATATCAAGCATCTTTGAAGCGACATAGTCAAGCGCCTCGTCCCAGCTAACCTCACGCCATTTATTTTCGCCTCTCTCACCAGCTCTAATTAACGGCTTTTTGATCCTGTTTGCATCATAGAGCTGGCTAAGACCTGAGCCACCTCTTGCACAAAGAGAGGTTGCCGTGCCGCCAGCTTTTGGATTGCCACTTAAAAAGCGAACTTTGCCATCAACGACTTTTGCTTCGATAGGACACCTTGAAGAGCACATCTCACAAAAGCTATGAACGTGCTTTTCGCCTCCATTTGCTGCAGTTTCTGGTCTATTTGTATTGCCAACATATCCTACAACACTAGGTGCGATAGCGATGGACGATACAGGAACTACAAGAGTTGGCAAATTTGTATTTAACCACTC
>NZ_CABPUQ010000001.1:1652098-1687232 GCF_902460675.1 Campylobacter concisus
TAGAGCAAATTTTAAAAATGATAAATTAAGATGGATTAAATTTTAGCGCGATTTTTGCGTGATTTTTGCGTGATTTATAAAAATGAAAAAATTAAATTTAAAAAGAGATATTATTTAAGAATTTGATATAAAAAATTGAAAATTTAAAGTGGATTAAAAAGCCGAGAGAGATCTCGGCTTAAGTTTTATATAAGAACTGGAGCTACTATAAATCCAAGGATAACTGATAATGCAACCATTATAGTTCCTGGGATGAAGAATGAGTGGTTAAATACAAATTTGCCAACTCTTGTAGTTCCTGTATCGTCCATCGCTATCGCACCTAGTGTTGTAGGATATGTTGGCAATACAAATAGACCAGAAACTGCAGCAAATGAAGCTACAAGTATCCAAATTTGACCTGAATTTTCAGGGCTTGTCATACCAAGAGCAGCAGCAACAGCAGGCATCATAACCTTTGTTGTAGCAGCTTGTGAGTATAGCAAGCAGCTTAAGAAATAAAGCGCAACAGCTAGGATAAATGGATACTGAGTAACGAAGTCTTTTGCAGCCTCTTTGATAGCGTCAAGGTGTCCATTAACAAATGTAGTACCAAGCCATGCGATACCAACAACGCAGATGCACGCATTCATACCACTTTGAAAAGTGCTAGTTGAAAGAAGTTTGCCTGTCTCAACTTTGCATGCTACTGCTATCGTAAAGCCGATAGTTAGCATGAAGCTAATGATAGCTGCATCTCTTGAAAGGATAGGTTTTTCTACAAGACCTAAGCTCTTTGAGATATATAGCGCATAGCAAACAACGATCAAAACACCAACTGCAAAGATAGCAACTGATCTTTTTGCGTATGGTTTTGGCTCGTGATACTCGACATCCTTAACCTCTGCAACCAAACCTTTTGCAAGTCTATCTTGATAGATAGGATCTTTTGAAAGGTCAAGATCGTAAAATTTATTGATAATAAACGCAGTGATAATCATCGCTACAAATGTAGTTGATATACAAATAAATAGCAACACTGGATAGCTAACACCTAGCTTCTCGCATAGACCACTCATAGCAACAAATGCAGCTGAGATAGGGCTCGCAGTGATCGCTACTTGAGAAGAGACAACTGAAAGCGCAAGTGGAGCTGAAGGTTTGATGTTTTGAGTTTTTGCAACCTCAACGATAACAGGGATCATAGAAAACGCAGTGTGTCCAGTTCCTGCAAGGATAGTTAAAAAGTAAGTAACTATCGGAGCAAGAAAGTTGATTTGTTTTGGGTTCTTGCGTAAAATTTTTGTTGCTACTTGAACTAAATAGTCAAGTCCGCCAGCAACTTGCAAAGCTGTGATCGCTGAGATAACTGAAGCGATGATCAAGATAACATCCATAGGGATATCTTTCATATCGACTTTCATACCAAGTAAAGCAAGTATCACAACGCCTAGACCACCTGCGTAGCCAACGCCCATACCACCTAGTTTGACACCAAGATAGATGCCGCCAAATAGGACTATAATCTGTAAGATCAGCATTATATCCATCGAAAACTCCTTTATTAAATTTTATTACTAAAATCACCACTTAAGCGTGTCAGAATTTTGGCACGCTTTTAATAATACTTTGCTTAAAATTTTACTTAACCATGCTCGGATTTAGCATATTTTTAGGCTCTAAAATCTTATCGATCTCTTCTTTGCTTAGATAGCCTCTCTCTAGGCAGATATCGCCAACTGCTTTGCCTGTTTGAAGGGCTTCTTTAGCGATACTTGCTGATTTTTCGTAACCGATATATGGGTTAAACGCTGTTACGATACCAACTGAGCCAAGAACTGATTTTAAGCAAGCCTCAGGATTTGCTGTAAGTTTTTTGATAGCTTTTTGGGCTAGTGTTTTCATAGCATTTTCAAGGATAAATATAGAGTTAAATAGTGCATAAGCGATGCCTGGCTCAAACGCATTTAGCTCAAATTCGCCTCTTTCAGAGCAAAGCATGATAGTCACATCGTTGCCGATAACCTCATAGCAAGCTTCACCTACAACCTCAGCAATAACTGGATTTACCTTACCTGGCATGATTGAGCTGCCTGGTTGCATTTGAGGTAAATTTATCTCGCCAAGACCGCATCTTGGACCTGAGTTCATTAGTCTTAAGTCATTTGCTATTTTAGAAAGTCTAACAGCAGCTGTTTTAAGCGCGCCACTTACGTGAACGAAGTCCGCAGTGTCTTGTGTAGCAGCGATGAAGTCATCAGCTTTTTTGAAATCAACGCCAGTGATCTCTTTTAGTTTTTTAACAACTACATTTTTATACTCTGGGTGGCAGTTGATACCTGTACCAATCGCAGTTGCACCCATATTTAGGTATGTCATAGCTTCGCGTGCAGCTGTGATCTTTTCGATATCACTTTTGATGTAGCTTGCAAATGCGTTAAATGTGTTGCCAAGTGTTGTAGGGACAGCATCTTCAAGCTCTGTTCTACCCATTTTGATGATATCTTTAAATTCTTTTGCTTTTTTCTCAAGCTCATCTTTTAGTAAATTCATAGCAGCAAGCAAGTCAGTAAGTTTTGCATAAGTTGCTACTTTAATAGAGCTTGGATAAGTATCATTTGTGCTTTGTCCAAGGTTTGTGTGGTCATTTGGATGGATGTATTGATACTCGCCTTTTTTGTGACCGAGGCTCTCAAGTGCGATGTTTGTGATAACCTCGTTTGAGTTCATATTTGTGCTTGTTCCTGCGCCACCTTGAACCATATCAACGACAAATTGATCTAAAAACTCGCCAGCTATTACTCTATCAGCAGCTTTTGCCAAAGCATCAGCTATCTTTGGATCTAAAACACCAACCTCTTTATTTGCAAGTGCAGCAGCTTTTTTGATCTGTGCAAATGCCTTTACAAAGTATGGATACTCTTTTAATGTTCTACCACTCATGTGAAAATTCTCAGTAGCCCTAAATGTTTGGATGCCATAGTAAAAATTGTCAGAAATTTCCAACTCGCCAATAAAATCATGTTCTTTTCTGGTTGCCATAACAGCTTCTCCTTAGTAAAAATTTGTTACCGAGTGAAATTATATAGGTATTTGAGATTTTAAATATTAATGACTACTTATTTTTTTTAAGTTTTAAGCTTTTGACTTGATATGGCGCTCTTTGAAAGAAAATTATATTTCATATTTAAGCTAATTTTTAGGAATTTACTTGTCTAAATTGTTATATTACTAATAATATCACTTTTTTATTATATAAAAAGGGTCAAATCAGCTCAGATTTATCCTACACTTTAAGTTTAAAAGCCATTTTTGAGAAAATTTAACAAAATATTAATATAAATTCAAAGTTATCAAAATAGTAAAGTAAAAATTCTAAGTTAAATTTTCTTTATAATATTACTTCGTGACACATTTATATGATGAAAATTTAAAATTTGCAGTTCTACCAAAAATTACAAATTCGCTTTGGGTAGTAAATTTAAATGGGTAAATTTAAACTGCCTCTAGAAAAACTAGAGGCAAAGTGAGCATTTAGCCTTCAAGGCCTAAATTTGCTCTGTATTCTTCGTATGTGCCTTTAAAATCAACGACCTCACCATTGCCTTTTAGGTGTAAAATTCTATTTGCAAATGCGTCTATAAGCTCCCTGTCGTGGCTCACACAGATGACTGAGCCACTAAAGTTATAAAACGCCTCGCCAAGTGCGATGATAGCCTCAAGATCGAGGTGATTGTTTGGCTCGTCCATGACAAGTAAATTTGGCCTGTGAAGCATGAGCTGAGCTAGTCTTACTCGGTGTTTTTCGCCACCGCTTAGCGCTCCGACTGCCTTTTCTTGCTCGGCACCGCTAAAGAGCATCCTGCCAAGGCACTTTCTGATCTCGTCGATGTCCTTGTTTTTGGCATCTTGCAAATATTCATATAGCTTTAGCTCGCCATCTATCTTATTTACCGTATCTTGCGCAAAATACCCTAGCTCGATGGTCGCGCCTATATGCACCTCGCCCGCGTCAGGTTTTATCTCGCCCATTATGATCTTACAAAGTGTGCTTTTGCCAACGCCGTTATGACCGATGATGGCTAGCTTGTCGCCCTTTTCGAGCTTAAAGTTAAAGTTTTCAAATATCACCTTATCATCAAATTTCTTACTTACGTTTTTAAGCTCTATTAGCTCATTGCCTATCTCGCGGTTTGCACGAAATAGTATGCTAGGATCACGCCTGCTTGAGACTGCGATCTCTGCGATATCTAGTTTTTCAAGCTGTTTTGCGCGTGAGGTCGCCTGCTTTGCCTTGCTCGCATTTGCTGAAAATCTCGCTATAAATTTCTCCAGCTCCTCTTTCTCTTTTAGCTTCTTATCACGCTCCATCTCATGCTGCTTTGCGATCAAATTTGCAGCCATATACCAGTCGTCGTAGTTGCCTGAAAACTCGCGAATTTTCTTAAAATCCACATCCAAAATGTTTGTGCAAACTCTATTTAAAAAGTGTCTGTCGTGACTGATAACCACAAGCGTGCCCTCGTGGCGGTTTAGCTCGTTTTCTAGCCATGCGATCGCGTCTATGTCAAGGTTGTTTGTCGGCTCGTCTAAGAACAAGATGTCTGGCTTTGGAAAGAGCACTTGAGCTAGCAAAACCTTAACTTTATCTGAGTTTTCGACCTCGCTCATGAGCTTATCAAATTCATTTAGCCCAAGCGAGCTTAGGATTTTTTCTATCCTAGTCTCGTACTCGTAGCTTGGATCCTCCTCGGCACTTATCATCTCAAGCTCGCTTAAGCGCTCGTTTATCTCATCTGTAAATTCCTCGCTCATATAGAGCTTTTCTTTCTCTTTGACAGCGTCATATAGGCGTTTGTTACCATAAAGCACCGCATCTTTTAGAGTGAAATTTTCAAACGCAAACTGATCTTGCCCAAGCACGCCAACCTTTAGTCCATTTTCTATGATGATCTCGCCGCTAGTTGGCTCGATAGCTCCGCTTAAAATTTTTAAAAATGTCGATTTACCAGCGCCATTTGCGCCGATTAGTCCGTATCTGTTGTGGCGATTTAGCTTTAAATTTACATCCTCAAATAGCAAACTGCTTGCAAATCTTTGAGTAAGTCCCCTAACTTCTAACATTATTTTTCCTTGAATTTATTTTTTGCGATTTTGCCTAAAATTTGATTAAAAAGCCATTTGCTACTTTAGTCTAAAATGCCCTGTAATCTTGTAGCTATAAAGTATGTTTTCTTCTTGCACGCCAGAGCCGATATTGTGGATGACAAGCGGTGTTTTGGCATAAAATTTATCTGAGATCACGCCGATGTGAGGTAGATTTCTTGGCAGCATCCAAGTGACGATATCCCCTGGCAGAAATTTATCATCTCTGGCCTCAAAACCTTTTCTTTTTAGATAGGTAGCGATGTTTAAAACACGCCTGTGATCGATGTTTTTATCAGCCTTTTTAAGGCCCCATTTTTTAGGATAAACTGAAAAATTTTTACTCATATCTTCAAAAATGAGCCTTTGCAGATCCATATCCTGATGCCGCAAAGCTCTTACCACAACGTCAGTGCAAACGCCCTTTTTGATATCCACGTCGCCCATAGGATAGGCAAGTCTTTCGTAGCTTGGATCGTAACTGAGTGTCACGCCGATCTGCGACCTAGCGTCATTTACAAATTTACTCGCCGAAAAGGCAAAAATTTGCGTGGCAAAAAGAGCTAAAAGTAGAAATTTTTTCATTTTCTACTTTAAAAGCATGGTTTTTAAGATACGTTTTCCTATCTCAACGCCTGGCTGATCGTAGGTGTTGATGCCTAGCATGATACCAGTAGCCGAGGTTAATAGCTCGTAGTAAAAAATGAGCCAGCCAGCATGAAACTCATCAAGCCTCTCAAGCGTGATCGTATCGACACTTATGCCCTCTTGCACCAGCGCCATAGCCGTCGCGTCGCACTGCAAATTTATAAGCTCATTTAGGCTTAGACCCGCCACAAAATCGCACTCTTCAAGCCCTTTTAGGCTTAAGCTTGGTATAGTCTTGTCGCTTGCGTGATCTTTTATCTTTATAAATGTCACGCTCTTATCTTTTACGCCGTCCATGATAAGCTGCAAAAAGCTGTGCTGATCGCGGCTGCCGACAAGTCCAACTGGCGTAAGGCCGACCCTTTTATAGCCTCGTTTTTTGCCAAGACTCTCAGCCCAAAGCTGCACGTACCAGTCATTAAATTCAAAAAATCTATCACAATAGCTAAAAATGACATTTATGCTGGCGTTTCTGCTAGTAGCGTAGTGGTAGGCTTTAGCGACTATTGAGCTATCTTTTTGCTCGATGTATTGCTTCTTGCAAGCAAGCGCGCCCTCCAGTAGCGCCTTTATATCGTAGCCACAGATACCAAGAGGCACAAGGCCGATCGCACTTAGTACGCTAAATCTCCCGCCAACGTTTTTTGGGATATTAAAAAATTTGATCCCATTTTCTTTGGCAAAATTTTCTAAATTTGTGCCTGGATCAGTTATGATGAGAAAATTTTTGCCTAAATTTTGAGGCTTAAAGTCATCAAGCAAGCACTTAAAAATAGTGATCGTCTCGATCGTGTTGCCTGATTTTGAGCTTATTATAAAAAGTGTCTCGTCAAATTTAACCCCATCAAGCGTGCTTTTGTAGCTACAAGGATCGACGTTATCTAAAAATAAAAGCTCTCTTTTTATCCCTTTTGTGCCATCAAGCATTGATTTTAGCGCCTTTACGCCAAGACTGCTGCCGCCAATGCCAACAAGTACTACATTTTTGATATGAGCTAGCCCCTTTTCATACTCCCGGGTCTCGCCAAGTAAATTTTGCCCAAGAGCTGGTAGATGGTAGTAGCCTATCTCGCCGCTTTCGTACTCATCATTTATGCGTTTGGCGTAAGAGTCGATGACCTCGCTGCTTGCAAAGTTAAATTTAAATGAAGTATCTATCATTTACTGCGCTCGTAAAAGAAATTTGTAGCCTCGACAAAGCCATCGATGCTGCCGCAGTCAAACCTCTTGCCCTTAAATTTATAAGCTAGCACCATGCCATCTTTTGCCTGCGTTTTTAGTGCGTCTGTGATCTGGATTTCGCCGTTTTTGCCCGGTTTTGTTCGCTCTAAGATGTTAAAAATATCTGGCGTTAGGATATAGCGTCCAATTATCGCTAAATTTGTCGGAGCCTCGGCAGGATCAGGCTTTTCAACCATATCATCGACCATTATGAGATCATCTTCTATAAACCTACCGCTTACGACGCCATAAGATTTGGTCTGCTCTTTTGGCACCTCCATCACTGCAACGACGCTGCAGCGATACTTTTCATAAATTTTAACCATTTGCGAAAGCACGCCCTCGCCATTTTCATTTATACATAGATCATCTGCCAAAATAACCCCAAATGCCTCATCTCGAACTAGAGTTTTGCCCGTATAAATGGCGTGTCCAAGCCCTTTCATAGCATTTTGCCTAGTAAATGAAAATGTACATGAGCTCATTAAATTTCTAACTTCGCTAAGTAGTGACTCTTTTGAGCTGCCTGCGATCTCTTTTTCTAGCTCGTAGCTGATGTCAAAATAGTCCTCAAGCGCCCTTTTTCCGCGTCCTGTGACAAAGGCCATATTATCCATGCCAGCCTCAAGCGCCTCATCAACGCCGTAGTGAATGAGCGGTTTTGTAAGGATCGGCAACATCTCTTTTGGGAGCGATTTTGTAGCTGGTAAAAACCTCGTTCCATATCCAGCCGCTGGAAATAGGCAAGTTTGTATCATTTTAGTCCTTCATGAAAAATTGCAAAATTCTACTATCTTTTCCTTAATAATATAAATTTGTCTGAATTTACAAGGCTTTAATTAGCAAATTGATAAGATTTTTGAAATTTTAAAAAAAGAGCAAATTTGCAGACGATTGATAGGATTTTTAAAGCCCAGCTTGATATAAAAAAGTCAAATTTCTTAGCATTTTTGTGCCCGATAAGCTTGTTTAAAAGCTTGCACGAACACCTAAAAGAGGAGCATTTTAAGGCTGTTCACGTAGTTTGGGCGACAAGGGAGCTAAACAAATACGGACAAATCGTTGAAAATCAAAGTGATGACGGCGAGCCAAAGGGCACTAGCGGCCAGCCAAGCCTAAATGCGCTAAGAGGGGCGGGGCTTATAAATGTTGGGGTCTTGATAGTTCGCTACTTTGGTGGGATAAAGCTTGGCACTGGAGGGCTTGTCAGAGCCTACTCAGGGGCTGTGAATGAAGCGATAAATGAAGCCATAAAAGATGGTGGCGTAATGAAATTTGAGATAAAAGATGAGGTTAAATTTTTTACGCCATTTTCGCTAATGAGCCGCTTTGAGCACTACTTTGCTACTAAAAATTTAAGTGAGTTTGAAAGAGAATTTAATGACCTTGGAGCGATCTGGAGCGTAAATTTAAACGAAGCCGAGTTTGCCGAGCTATTTAAATTTTGCAAAGAATTTGAAGCAAGCGAGTTTAAATTTCTAGCCTTGCCACTTGGCAGCAAAGCGCTGTTTATTTATTAATTGTAAAATCGCACAAATTTAAAAAGAAAGTAAAAAATGGAAATTTGGAACGACATTTATAACCACTTTAACCCAGTCGCCTTTAGCGTCTTTGGCTTTAGCGTGCACTGGTATGGACTTATGTATATTTTAGCCCTTGTTTTGGCGCTTGCCATGGCAAAATATCTCGTTAAAAAGGATGATATCCCTATCTCAAATCAACTTTTAGACAACTACTTTTTTTGGGTAGAGATAGGCGTTATTTTAGGCGCTAGACTTGGCTGGGTTTTAGTCTATTCTGGTGAAGCAAGCTACTATCTAACGCAGCCTTGGCAAATTTTTAATCCAATCCACAACGGCGAGTTTATAGGAATTCGCGGCATGAGCTATCACGGCGCTGTGGTTGGCTTTTTGTTAGCGACGATTTTATTTTGCAAAAGATATAAGCAAAACGCATGGCAGCTGCTTGATCTTTGCGCTATTTGCATACCTTTTGGCTACACTTTTGGCAGGATAGGAAATTTCTTAAATCAAGAGCTTTTTGGCAGGGTTACAGACGTGCCTTGGGCGATAAATGTCTTTGGTCAGCCAAGACATCCAAGCCAGCTTTACGAGGCATTCTTAGAAGGTTTAGTTATTTTCGTCATTTTATTTTTATATAGAAAATATAAGAAATTTAATGGCGAGCTCATAGCACTTTACGCCATTTTATACACATTTGCAAGATTTATTTGTGAATTTTACAGAGAGCCTGATTCTGGACTTGGATTTATTATCTTTGGTCTATCAATGGGGCAAATTTTATCACTTATTATGTGTGGGCTCGGAATTTTTGTCTATATTAAACTTTATAAGAGTTTTACGAAAATTTAATGTCAATATTTAAAATTTATTAAAGTAAAGTTCTGATAACATTAGCTTTATCAATTAATGCTAATGTTTAAATTAGTATTAAGAAATGATAACTTATTTCAAATTTCTTAGGAGGGCTCATGACCGGGCTTATAGAAGGTTTTTTGGGGAAACGGTCGGACGGCAAAAAAAGCCGCACTCCAGCCGCTTGGGATAGATGGCAAAGTATTACAGGATTTATTCTAGCCTGTTTTATATTGTGCCATATGGTTTTTACTTCTACTATACTACTTGGCAAAGACGCATTTAACGCTGTCGTAGGATTTGCAGAGGCTAAATTTTTATTTGGCGAGGCTACTTGGTGGATCACAAATGTTATAGCTGCTGTTATCTTTGTAGTTTTTGTAACTCACGCCTTCTTGGCAATGAGAAAATTTCCTGCAAATTACAGACAATATTTAATGTTTAGAGGCCATAAAGACCGCATGAAGCACCTTGATACCACACTTTGGTGGTTCCAGTTTTTAACAGGCTTTGCTCTATTTTTTGCAGCAAGCGCCCACCTCATCGACATCATCTTTGGCGGACATATCACTGCCGACAAATCAGCTGCTGCTTTTCACAAACTAGAAATTTTCTACTTCGCACTACTTGTTTTCATGGTCGTTCACGCTAGCGTTGGCATGTACCGCTTATATGTCAAATGGGTAAGCATTGATGGCGTAAATAAACACGAAATGTTTGCCAAAAGAAATAAGGCAAAGACAGTTGTATTTGTCATTTATGGCATACTTGCTGTGATCGCTTTGATCGCTGATTTCGTGTGGATCAGCCATTAAAAAGGAGCTAGAAGATGAATGTAAAATATTATGACGCATTGGTAATTGGTGGCGGTCTAGCTGGTCTTAGAGCTGCTGTGGCTGCTGGAGAAAAGGGCTTAAGCACCGTAGTTTTGAGCCTCATCCCTGTAAAACGCTCTCACTCTGCTGCTGCACAAGGCGGCATGCAAGCAAGCCTTGGTAACTCTAAAATGAGTGAAGGCGATAACGAAGATGTACACTTTGCTGACACAGTAAAAGGTAGCGACTGGGGTTGCGATCAACAAGTTGCACGTATGTTTTGTCAAACTGCTCCAAAAGCTATTAGAGAGCTTGCGGCTTGGGGCGTGCCTTGGACTAGGATCACAAAAGGTGAAAGAAGCGCTATCATCAACGCTCAAAAGACAACTATCGTTGAAAAAGAAGAGGTTCATGGCCTTATACACTCACGTGACTTTGGTGGTACAAAAAAATGGAGAACTTGCTACACAGCTGATGCAACTGGTCACACCATGCTTTTTGCTGTTGCAAACGAAGCGCTTAAGCACAATGTAGAAATTCACGACCGCAAAGAGGCGATCGCTTTGATACACCAAAATAACCGCTGTTACGGCGCGATCGTTCGTGATCTGGTAAATGGCGAGATCACAGCTTATGTTTCAAAAGGCACACTTATAGCAACTGGCGGTTATGGTAGAGTTTATAAACACACTACAAACGCTGTTGTTTGCGAAGGTATCGGCGCTGCGATCGCACTTGAGACTGGCGTAGCTCAGCTTGGTAACATGGAAGCTGTTCAGTTTCACCCAACTCCGATCGTCCCATCTGGCATTCTTTTAACAGAAGGTTGCCGTGGTGATGGCGGAATTTTACGTGACGTTGATGGATACCGCTTTATGCCTGATTATGAACCAGAGAAAAAAGAGCTAGCTAGCCGTGACGTCGTTAGCCGCCGTATCATGGAGCACATCCGTGCAGGCAAAGGCGTACCTAGCCCTTATGGCTATCACGTTTGGCTTGATATCTCTATCCTTGGACGCGAGCACATCGAGAAAAATTTACGTGACGTTCAAGAAATTTGCGAAATTTTTAACGGCATCGATCCTGCTGACACTGAAGTATATACTGACGAGACAGGACATCAGCGTGGCAAAGGCTGGGCGCCGATCCTACCTATGCAGCACTACTCAATGGGCGGCATCAAGACAAAACCAACTGGCGAGAGCCCAACACTAGCTGGTCTATTTAGCGCTGGCGAGGCTGCTTGCTGGGATATGCACGGCTTTAACCGCCTTGGTGGTAACTCAGTTTCTGAGACAGTCGTCGCTGGTATGATCGTTGGTGATTATTTTGCAGATTATTGCGCTAACCACGAGATCGAGATAAACACAGCTGATATCGAGAAATTTGTTAAAAAACAAGAAGACTATCTAAATAGCCTCGTCACAAAAGAGGGTAAATTTAACGTCTTTGATATCAAAAACAAGATGAAAGAGGTAATGTGGGAGCACGTTGCGATATTTAGAACAGGCAAAGGTCTAGAGCTTGCTGTTAAAGAGCTTGAAGCACTCTACAAAGAGTCACTTGATGTAAAAGTAAGCAACAAAGCACTATTTGGCAACCCAGAGCTTGAAGAGGCTTACCGCGTGCCAAAGATGCTAAAACTAGCGCTTTGCATCGCAAAAGGTGCGCTTGATAGAACAGAGAGCCGTGGCGCTCACTGCCGTGAAGACTATCCAAAGAGAGATGACCTTAACTGGCTAAATAGAACGCTTACAAGCTGGAAAGAAGGCGACACTATGCCAACTATCACTTATGAGCCACTTGATATCATGAAGATGGAGATGCCGCCAGCATTTAGAGGTTATGGTGCAAAAGGAAATATCATCGAGCATCCAAACAGTGCTATCCGTCAAAAAGAGGTCGATGAAATTCGCGAGAAAATGCAAGCAGAAGGCAAGAGCAGACAAGAAATTCAAGAGGCTTTGATGCACTATGACCTTCAACCAAAATATAAAGCACCAAATGAAAGAGCAGGTATAGGAAATGAGTAGAAAAATAACCATAAAAGCTTTTAAATACAATCCTTTAAGCAAAGTTTCAAAGCCTCATTTTGCGACTTATGAGCTTGAAGAGACTGATGGTATGACGCTATTTATCGCGTTAAATCAAATTCGTGAGAAATTTGATCCAGATCTCAGCTTTGACTTCGTTTGTCGTGCGGGAATTTGCGGTAGTTGTGGCATGCTAGTAAATGGCAAGCCAAGCCTAGCTTGCAGAACCTTAACAAAAGACTTTGAAAGCGGTGTCATAGAGCTTATGCCTTTGCCAGTCTTTAAACTACTAAAAGATCTAAGCGTAGATACTGGTAACTGGATGAACGCTATGAGTAAGCGCGTCGAGAGCTGGATACACACAGATCATGAGACTGATATCTCTAAGCTTGAAGAGAAAGTTGAGCCAGAAGTCGCTCAAGAAGTTTTCGAGCTTGATCGCTGTATAGAGTGCGGAATTTGTGTTGCATCTTGTGGAACAGCTATCATGAGACCTGATTTCATCGGCGCTGTTGGTCTAAACAGGGTTGCTAGATTTAAGATAGACGCACTTGATAAGAGAACTGACGAGGACTTTTACGAGCTAATCGGCGATGATGATGGTGTATTTGGTTGTATGACTTTGCTTGGTTGCGAAGACAACTGTCCAAAACACTTACCACTTCAAAGCCGCATAGCTTATATGCGTAGAAAAATGGCTGCTATAAAGTAGCAAAGGGGCTGTAAAAAGCCCCAAATTTATTTAAAAACTCTACAAACAGACACCAAGATACAGATACAAATATCTAGCGCTGCAAATAAGAAAAAGATAAATATTAAAAGCGGAAACGACAAGACTATGCCCATTATATAGCCAAGCGGCAAAGTAATAAAAAATAAAAGATCAACTCCGGTACTAAAGTAAAAAAATAGCGCAAACAATGAAGCGATTACGTTTATAAATAAGTTGATATTTTCAGAGAAAAACTCTGTTAGGCTTACGTATTTCATGCGGTGATTATATCCATAAAAATGTAAAAAACAAGAAATTTTTTGGTAAAAATTTATATAATTTGACATCAAACAAATTCATTTTTAGGATATAAAATGATACCAAGCTATAAAGAGATGATGCTACCCATTTTAGAATTTGTAGCACAAAAGAAAGAGGCAAATACTAAAGAAATTTCTAAATTTATAATTGAGTATTTCAGACTAACAGATGATGAAATTTTACAAAAAATAAAAAGTGGAACTCTAATTTATGTAAGCAGGACTGGCTGGGCTTTATCATATCTGTCTACAACCGCACAAGTCAAATCAAAGCCAAAAAGGATGCCTCTTCAAAAAGTTGGCAGGAGTTTATTTGCTATAACAAATTTTGGTAAAGAGTTGATAAGTGACAAGGACGCAAAAGAGAAATTTATATCTTGGTACAATGAAATTTACAAACAAGAGATAAAACAAGAAAAACAAGAAGCAATAGAAAACACGCCAGATGACAATATAGAAGAGGCACTTAAAAAGATAAAAGAGGATCTAAAAAGCGAAATTTTATCTAGCATATTAGAAAAAGAGCCTAGATTTTTTGAGTACCTTGTGACCAAACTCTTAGAAAAGATGAGTTACGGCACTGGTAGTCTTACAAGCAAGGGTCCAGATGGCGGGATAGATGGCATCATAGACGAGGACGAACTTGGACTTTCTAAAATTTACATCCAAGCAAAGAGATATAAAGATGGTAGCAACATAGGCAGGCAAGAGATCCAGCAGTTCATCGGCGCCATCTCAAACAAAAATACCAAAAAAGGCGTCTTTATCTCTACAGCAAAATTTACAAAAGAGGCCCAAACGTTTGCCAAAGATAGTCAAAACTTTAGCGTAGTCTTGATAGATGGAGACAGATTGGCTGAGCTAATGATAAAGTATAAAGTAGGCGTTCAAACAAGCCAGATATATGAAATTTGTAAGATTGACACCGATTTTTTTGATGAAAATAATTTTTAAAAATGCTAGCGATTTTAAACTTTGCAAGACAAGCACGCGCAGTTTGAAGTCAAATTTCACTTTAACACCGCCGAACTCCATTGCAGTTTTTCTAGCTTTAAAATTTGCTCTTTTGGTTTTGCTTTTAGGCGTTCAAGCATCGCTATTTTTTGGGTGTAAATTTCATTAAAATCAGCCTTTATATCAAGCAAAGTTTTATTTAAAAAAGAGTTGTTTGAGCACATAAGATCGTCAAATTCATAAAGACTAAAGGCATTTAGCATGCGATCAAAAACCTCTTTTGCGCTCGGGATGTAAAGTGGTGTGCCCATTTGCAGGTGCGATTTTAGCGAGTTTTCGATCTTTTGCTTTAGAAAATAAACCGCAAGTTTAAGCGCATTTTCGTAGTTTGACGCAACCTTTACGTCAAGCTTTTCAAAAAAGAGCGATATCTTTTGCGTCGCCTTAAATTTGGCATTTTCATACTCTCTTAAGAAATTCTCATAGGTCCTGCCAGCGTAGGTATTTATCGATTTTGTCTCGTAGTTTGAGGCGAACTCATCAAATGGATTAAAGCTCTCATAGCGAGATTTATAAACGAAAAGCTCATCTTCTAAGCTTTTATAAAGCTCATCAAAAGCCGATATAATCTCATTTTCAAGCTCTTTTAGGTCTCTTTTGTAGCGTTTAAAAAATTTAGAAAAGACGATATCTTCGTAGATGAGCTTTGAAAAGACCTCGTCCGTGTCAAGGCTTATCATCTCAAAATTTTCGCGCTTATAAATTTCTTTGTTTAAAAGCGTCTTTGCTTGGTTAAATTTTGTCCTAGAAAATGGCTTAAGCAGCTTAAAAACTTCATCACTTGCAAGCTTGATAGCCTCGCTCATATCGCTGTATCGCAGGGCGATTTTAGGCTTAAACTCCTCTTTTATCGCTTCTAGTTTTTCTTCAAGCGTGGCATTAAATTTATCTAAAATTTCACCAGCTGCACTATAAACTTTAAGGCGATTTTCTTGCTCGCTAATTAAAAAATTTACTATCTTTTTCGCCCTTTCTTTTATGAAATTTTCTTTAAAGCTCGTGTTTAAAAATGCCTCTTTTACCGCGCTTAGTGCTTTAGCGAAATTTGAGCTTTCTAGCTCGCTCTTGTTTTCATTTGTGATGCCAAGGAGTGCTTGCTTTGACGAGATGGCGATGATATCTTCAAAAAGCTCGCCATAAGTTTGCCTAGCGTGCTTTAGCAAGCTTTCAAGCTCGTCAAGACTTAGCTTGTCCTTTTGGTTGATGAAGCAAAGCGCCTTTAGATCGTTTGTTCTTAAAATTTCTTCTACGCTTTCAAGCTCACTAGCCTTTGCTGCGTTGTTTGCGAGGCTTAGCCAGATCGCGCCGCAAACCTTTTTTAGCGTATTTTTGGTCTCTTTCGTGTCGGCATCTCGTAGTGAGTTTAGCCCGGGCGTGTCGATGAAATTTACCTCTTTTAAAATTTCGCTTGGCGCATAAAGTGTCATGCTTTTTATCTGCTCGCTCATGGCGTTTAGCTCTGCAAGCTCGCTGCTAGCAAGCAAGCTCTCGCTACCATTTGTAAATTTCACGCTAAGAAGCGGCATCTTTGCAAATTTTAGCCGCACAGCCTTTGCCGTGACAGGCGTTAGACCTGATGGCAAGATGTTTTGTCCAAGCAGAGCGTTTAAAAATGTTGATTTGCCACTTGAAAACTGCCCGATGACGGCGATTAGAGGCGGCTCATTTAGAGTGTCGATTAGTAAATTTAGGCTCTCTTTTATCTCATCGCTTGCGTGCAGGCTTGGATCATTTAGCTCATTTACCAGCCTTGCTAGCTCGCCTTTAAAGTCGCTTGTAAAAACCTTAAAATATCTCGCCTTATAGGCATTTATAAACTCGTTAAACATTTTCTAACTCCCCTAAAAGCGAGCAAATTTCATCTTGCATGGCATTTTGCTCTTTTAGTTTTAAAAGTGAGTTTTGATTTTGCGAGCTAAGCTTTTCTAGCTCATGGTCTAGCTCTTTTAGCCTCTTATCAAGCGTGGCTTTTTGAGCGCTTTCATAGGTTTTTATGAGATTTAAAAGGCGATTTTTTTCATGATCAGTTAAAATTTCACAAAATTGAGAGATATTTTTATCTTTTAGTAAGCCCTCTTTTAAGCATAAAAGTGCTTCACTTACATCATTTGAAATTTTAGCTCTAAATGCAGCTAGAAGCTCCTTAAATTCAAGCTTTACGCCCATTTGCTCTAAAAAGTCATTGATGTTAAAAACCTCATCTTTACTCATCGCGTAATTATCAAAATTCAAAGCGATATTTTGCTCACACGCCTTTGTTTGCACCAAAGTTTCGTTTCTAGCCTCTCTCATAAGTGCCATCACACCGTCACGAAGCGTCGTTTTTGCGATTTGCTCTAGGCGCTCAAAATTTAAGCTTTGCTTTTTGCTTTTGCAGTAGGCTATCTCACTTTTTACCTTGTCGTTTAGATTTTGCAAAAGCGTCTCAAGCCCCATTTTATAGATGTTTTTGGTATTGCTGCTTTCAAGCTTTGCAAGCTCGTTTTTGGTTAGACTTTCAAGTTTGGAGAAATTTTCACTAAGTGCGTTTTTGACGCTTGCCTGCTCATTTTGAAGCTTTTTAAGCTCCACTTCATAAGCTTTGAGCGACAAAATTTCAGCCTTAGTGGCTTCAAGCTTGCTATTTAGGATATTTTTTAGCTCCTTTTGATACGAGCTTAAAATAAGGGCTGATTTTTTAGAGTTTTTGCCAAAAAGCACCTCGTAAAGATAGTCTTTAAACTCCTCTACACCGCTATTTGCAGCACCTTCTAAGTAGCTTTTTGCACTAAGCGCAAAATAATCAATCTCCACGCCATTTATCTGCTCGCCTATCGCTTTTTTAGTGTAGTTTAGCGTCTCGTTTAGCTCTTTAGCGCTTAGCTCATCAGCGTGAGTTAGCACCACAGCAAGCCTTACGATATGCGAGTTTTCAAGGCATTTTTTCAAAAATAACGCATCCTTTTGCGTGGCACTTTGTGAGGCGTTCATCAGGTGAGCTAAAAGGTCGCACTTTTTCATAAAATTTGTAGTGATCTGCTCTCTTAGAATCACCGCATCATCGATGCCTGGCGTGTCTATGATGCAGACGTTGTCCTTTAAAAGTTCCAAGTCGTCATAAAGCTCGACGCTTTTTACGAAATTTGCTGTTTTTGAGCTTGAAGATGTGTAGTTTTTTATCTCGTCTATGCCGATATCTACGCTTTCGCTTGGTAAATTTTCGCTTGGTACACCAAGCACTAAAAGCTCATCTAAGGTGTAAAAATTTACCCTCGCAAAGCTATCTTTGGAGTATTTTAAAATGGTTAAATTTATCGTTTCTGGCACGTTTGAAGCACCAAGGACGGATTTGTTTAAAAGAGCGTTTAAAAGGGTTGATTTGCCAGAGTTTATGACGCCACTTGCAGCTATGTTAAAAAGCGTTTCGTTTGATCTTTTTTTGGCTGCCACAAGCGCCTCTAAAAATGTTTTTTCATTATCAAGCAAGCTGGCTTTTTCGTTTATCTCGTTTAAAAAGTCTAGGTTTTTATGGAAGTGATCTTTTGGCTTGACATGAGAAATTTTAATCTCATCAGCGCCTTTGTTTTTGCTTATGATCTTTTCTAAAAAGGCAAATTTCTCATTATCTATGATCTTTTCATCACGCAATATTTCTAGGTATTTTAATATCTCATCGCTTGAAATTTTAGCCTCGTTTAGCGCTTTAAGAGTCGCAAGCTGCGCACTTTGTATGCTAAATATATCAAGCTCGATTTTAAGCCTTTTTAGCACCGCTCTAAACTCATCAAGCACCATAAACTGATCTAAATTTTTCTCGTCGCAAACTAAAAGAAGAGCTAGCAGATCTGGGTAAAATGGCACGCTAGCAGCAGCATTTGTGTAAATTTTATTTGCGCGCCAAGCCTGTTTTAAAAACTCATCCATAAAGACTCTTTTTGTTGATATTTTGGGATTTTATTAAATTTTTACTTATGAAGGTATCAAAAAAATGAGGATGGCGCTCAAGTAAAAGGATATAAGAGAACTTCGCACAGCTACAAAAAATAGTATTAAAAAGCACCGAGTTTTGGTTACAAGTAAAATACAACTTTAATTTCTAAAATAGCTAATTTGCACTTATCTAAATGAGCAAGAGCATGCTTTTAAAATGTAATACTTTTAAACTTAAATATATTTATTTTAGTAGCAAAATTTATCTTGCGTAAAACATCGCCACCAAACCGCGGTTTATATCTTTAGTATCACCATCATCTATCTTCGTTACCTTTGAGATGCTCACACTTTTATCACTATTTATCGTGAAAGTGAGCTCAATAACCCTTTCATTTACCTTTTTAGCATTTTTGCCAAAATAGATCACTTCTGGCTCTTTTTGTGAGTAGTAGGCGGCATATTTGCTTTGGGCTACGACGTTGTCAAAGACCCATTTTTGTTTGATATCTAAATTTTGAGCGAGCTCATTTTTAAACTCAAGGTCACAGCTAACAGAGGCTAGGTAGCCAGCACTTTCTTTCGTCGGATCAAATTTACAGTGCTTGTTCGCGATTGATAAAATAGTCTCTTTATCTATGCTTTTGCCACTTTTTAATATGCTATTTGCGCTATCAAGTGCTAGCTCAAGGCTGTTATCAACTCTTTTTTGCTGAGCAGCTTTTGCGTTATTTAGAGCTTTTATGTAGCCGCTATTTTTTCTTTCAAACTCATCTTCAAGCACATTTTTGCCCACCACGCAGCTTACTTTAACCACTTTTTTATCGTCGCTACTGATGTCTTGCCACTGGGTGCTTGTACAGCCTTTAAAGCTATCTATCGCTGAGCCTATTGTTATTGATTTGTTACTTTTTAAAATGTAGTTTTTAACAATGCCTATATTGCTTTCCTTGCAGCCCACTAATAATAAAAGTGCGCTAAATCCTAGAAATAGAGCCTTTTTCATCATTTTACCTTTTTGTAAATTTGACAAAATAGTACCAAACTAAAGTTTAAATTATTATGATTTTATTAAAATAAATTACATAAATATAATTTATTAAAATAGTTTAGAAAATTTAAGCTTGAAATAGCGCAAATTTGTATTGTTTTAAAAATTTAAAATAGAAGATTTTAAATAAAAGGTTTTGAGGAATTTTACAAATCTAGCTCAAATTTCTTAAAGCTAATCCTTGGATGTATCGATAATTCGCTGTGGCTTACAAACTCTTTTTTTAAGTATTTCTCACGTCCAGCTCTTGCTATCATCAGCGCGTTATCAGAGCAAAACGGAAGTGGTGCTAGCAAAAGTTTGCACCCATTTTTTTGACAAAGCGCTTCAAGCCTTTTGCGTAAATTCAAATTTGCACTTGCTCCGCCAACCACGCCAAAGCGCTTGAAATTTCTTAGCTTGAAAACCTTTTCAAGCTTATTTAAGATGTGTTCGCAGGCTGTATTTTCAAAGGCATAGCAAATATCTGCGATATCTTTTTGTGTGATAGTTTCAAGCTTTGAAATTTCAACTCTGACTTGGTTCTTAAGCCCTGAAAAGCTGTACTCAAGGCGTTTGTCGTGAAGAAGTGGGACGGTAAATTTAAACCTATCTTTATCTTCACACAAAAGTGCATTTTGCTGCACCACAGCACCCCCTGGATAGCCAAGATCAAGCATCTTTGCCACCTTGTCAAAGCTCTCGCCAAAGCTATCATCACTAGTGCTTGCAAGCTCTAAAATCTCGCCATTTTCGTTAATCTCAAGAATTATCGTATGTCCGCCACTAACTAGCAAAACGCCAAGTGGGAAGGTGGCTTCGCGGTCTAAAAATAGCGAGTAGATGTGACCAACTAGGTGATTTACGGCGATTAGTGGGATATTTAGGGCGATGCTTAGCGCCTTTGCCATGCTGACGCCGCCTATCAGGCTCACACTTAGCCCTGGCTCGTTTGTCACGGCGATGGCGTTTATATCTTTTAAATTTGGCAAGATATCATTTAAAAGTGCTGGCAGCGCCTTTGTATGAAGCCTTGCTGCAAGCTCTGGAACCACGCCACCAAAAATAGCGTGCTCCTCTTCTTGCGAGATCTTTTTATAATAAATTTGCTCCAGCGTGCCTTCATCTATGAGTGCAACAGAGCTGTCATCGCAGCTGCTTTCTATGCCAAGTATCATCTAAACTCCGCTAGTATCATGCCAGCAAATTTCTCTTTGCCATTTTCGCTTTTGTAAAACTCGACCCTATAAATTTTGCCATCTTTATCTATGCTATAGCTTTTGTTTAGGCTGTTTTTATCGATGTCCTGCTCGCTCTCATCAACGCTTTTAGTGCCGTATCCTATGACATTTACGCGCACATTTTTGAGAGTTTTTACTTTAAAACTTTTTTTAACGCTAAATTTGTCGCCGCTTTTTAGCTCCTGCTCGTTGCCATCGCTCAAAAGAGAAATTTTATCAAGCGGCTTTGCAAACTCGAAGTATTGCGGCTTTAGCCTTGTGACAGAGCGGTTGCCATACTGCACTTTGTAAGTATCTTTATCTTTTATGACGGCGATTAGCGGATTTGGCGAGTGGTAGCTTAGCTCACCCTTTTTAAATGGCACGAAGCTTATAACTGGTTTTAAATTTTTAAGGCTAAGAGCGTAGCTGTCAAATAGCTCAAGTCTGATCTCTTTTTCGATCGCTTTTTTCACGCTTTTGACATCAAGCTCAAAGGGCCTAGTAAAGCTAATGCCAGCCTTTTTCATATACTCCTCGATCGCTACTAGGTGATAATATGTCCTTTGCTCGGCGTTTAAATTTTTGCTAGCTTCGTTTGCAAAGGCGGACTTGTTTTGCGTGATAGCGTAATAGGTGAGGCTTTTTAGCATCTCTTTGTCGCCCATCGCTGTGTGCGTATTTTTGATGTGATATTGGTGTTTTGGGTCTATGAGGTGCTTATTTAGCACGTCTTTTACGCTTGATGCGATGCTTTCAAGCTCTGGGTACTTTGAGCCTGGCAGTGTGCTTTGGTCGATGATGCAGGTGTTGCCCCATTTGTCTGGATTTTCATCCTTGCTTATAAATTTATCTCTGTAATATCCGCTGCCATCGTGTAAATTTAAGATGAGAGTGACGTTTTTGTCGGTGATGACGTCTTTTATCTTCATCACCGAGTTGTAGTCTGGATCGTCTTTATCGACGTGGGCAAATTTTCTATTCATATCGCCCTTTGTGCCACGGCTTCGCTCGATGATGCTTGGGAAATTTAAATTTGGCACGACCCAAAGCGAGCCTTTTGTGATGTTATAGTCAGTCGCCACGATAGAGGCCGCCAAAAAGCCGCCTGGCTCGTCGCCTTGTATGCCACCGATTAAGAGCATAGTATTGCTACTTGGCTCACCTTTTTTGATAAGTGCATAGTCCAGTGCGCTTGCATTTGCAAGGCTTACAGCCGCTAGAGCTGCTAAAAAAAGTCTAAATTTACGCATTAATATCCTTCGTAATGCTTTGTTTTTGGTAAAAGCAAATTTAAAACTATACCAGTAACCGCGCCAAGTCCGATACCTGAAAATTTAACCGCTCCAAGGTCAAGCACCATGCCGCCGATGGCAAAGATAAAGATGAGGGCTACGATTATCATATTTCTAGGATCGGCTAGATCTACTCTGTTTTTTATAAGTGTCTCCATGCCAACGCTTGCGATGATGCCAAAAAGTAACAGCATGATGCCGCCGATGACTGGTGCTGGGATGGTCGAGAGCACCGCGCCAAGCTTGCCAACGAAGGCTAGCACGATAGCAGTGATCGCTGCAAAGGTCATGATCGCTGGATTATACGCTTTTGTAAGGCTAACTGCGCCTGTGACCTCTGAGTAGGTGGTGTTTGGCGGACCACCAAAGGCAGCAGCTAGCGAGGTGGCCAGACCGTCGCCTAAAAGGGTGTTTTTAAGACCTGGATTTTTCAAAAAATCCTCTTTTGTGACGTTTGATATAGCGAGCATATCGCCGATGTGCTCGATCGCTGGGGCGATGGCGATAGGTATCATATAGATGATCGCTTCGATTTCAAATTTTGGTGCGCTAAAGCTTGGCACTCTAAACCAAGGGGCGCTTGCGATGGCGCTAAAATCAACCATGCCAAAGCAGTAAGCCACGATGTAGCCAGCGATGATGCCAAGCAGGATCGGTATGAGCCTAAACATCCCCCGTCCTAGCATCATGACAACGATAGTGGCTATAAGCGATGTGGCTGCTACGATCATCGCTACGTTTTGAGTGTAAGTCTCAGTAGCTGAAGTAGCCATTTTGACGGCATTTGGAGCTAGTATCAGACCTATGGTCATGATGACAGGACCAACGACAACTGGAGGCAAAATTTTATGCAAAATTTTCTCTCCGCCAAAGCGAACCACAAGACTTAGCGCGACGTAGAAAAATCCAGCAAATATAACGCCGCCCATAGTCACTGGTATGCCCCATTTTTCGATGCCATACTGAAGCGGAGCGATGAAGGCAAACGAGCTTGCTAGAAAGATCGGCGGGACGTTTTTTCTAGTTATTAGCTGAAAAAGCAGCGTGCCAAGACCAGCGGTAAAGAGCGCTACGTTTGCATCAAGCCCCGTAAGGATAGGCACGAGCACGAGCGCGCCAAAGGCGACAAATAAAAACTGCACACCGATCAAGCTTTGCCTAAGATCAAATTTATACCCCTCATACCTTTGCATTTAGCATCCTTTTTGCGTATTCTCGAACCTCTTTATCAACTTCATAAATTTCATCTACACTTGAAATTTTTATATCTTTGAATTTCTTAGCCAAGCCCAAAATAAGCCTTGAGATATCTAAAAATGAGCACTTTTTTTCTAAAAAACTAAATACTCCAACCTCGTTTGCAGCGTTTATGACGACACCTAGATCAGGACTAGCTAAGACTTCATCTTTTAGAGAAAAGACTGGATATTTTTTAAGGCTGATCTTGTGAAATTTAATATTTTTTAGATCAAGTAAATTTGCGTGCGAGACGATATTTTGCTCAACTTTTTCAAAGATAGCATGCGCGATAGCTAGCTTCATATCTGTGTGCGAGAGATGCATCGTGCTTGAGCCGTCGATAAACTCGACTATGGCGTGGATGGCTGAGGTTGGCTCTATCACGGCCTCGATATCTTTTATGCCGTAAAGCCAGTAGGCCTCCATCACCTCAAAAAGCTTGTTTGTCATCGTCGCACTATCAATGGTGATCTTTGCGCCCATATCCCAGTTTGGGTGTTTAAGCGCGTCGCTTGGCGTGGCATCTTTTAGAAATTTGATCGGCTTTTTATAAAATGCACCACCGCTTGCTGTGATGATGAGCTTGCTTGGAGTTGTTTTGTTTTCTAGTAGAAATTTAAGCCCAAAATGCTCGCTATCAATGGGCAAAATTTCTCTTGTTTTTAAAAATTTACCGCCAACCACAAGGCTCTCTTTGTTTGCAAGTGCGAGCTTTTTACCAAGTGCTTGTGTCTTTAGACTAGGAGCAAGTCCAGCAAAGCCAACAAGGGCGTTTATCACCTTTTTTGAGCTTGAAATTTCAAGCATTTCTAGCAGTCCAGTCTCACCAAAAAAGATGTTTTTGGCCTCAATGTTTTTTACATTTTTAGCTAGCTTTTCGTCACCCACGCAGACAAATTTTGGCTTAAATTTTAAAATTTGCTCGTTTAGAAGATCAACATTTTTAGCGCAGCTTAGCGCCTCAACCTCTACATTAAATTTCTCGCAGAGCGCTAGAGCATTTTTGCCGATCGAGCCAGTTGAGCCAAGTATTACCACGATAGCGACCAAAGTAGCGCAACAACGCCAAATAAATAGCCATCTATCCTATCAAGCATGCCGCCGTGACCTGGGAAAAGTGTGCCGCTGTCTTTGACACCGCAAAGTCTTTTTAGATAGCTCTCAAAGAGATCTCCCCAGACCGCAAAGACGCAGACTAAAAAGCTTGAAAATAAAATTTGAAAAAATCCATCTGTTACGAAATTTCCAACGACGCAGCCAACTATGGTGCCTACTACCACGCCGCCAACTGCGCCCTCGATAGTCTTGTTTGGTGAGCTTGGGCTAAATGGGTGCTTGCCAAAGGCTTTGCCAACGAAAAATGCGCCACTATCGCTTGCAACGACGCTTAAGATAAGCCACGCAAGATAGCCCATGCCATACTCTGAGTAGAGCATCCACATCATAAAGATAGGTGTCGTCGGATATACAAAAGGGGCGACTAGCTTTAAATTTTCGCTTTTTATATGCGCAAGGATAGATGCTACCAGCATGATAGCTAGGATCGCGATGAAGATCGGATTTGTAAAATATGTAAGCACGTAAAATGCGAGTGCTGCATAAACTAGTTGTTTGTGATCGATGCCATAAAGCTTGAGCGACTCATTAAAGGCAAAGTAAAGCACAGCGCCAAGCAAAATAAAATTTAAAATATAATTATCTATAAAAAAAACTACCAAAATAGCAACAAACATCAAAACGCCAGTGATAATGCGTGAAGACATACACTCTCCTTAAAATCGTTATTTTGCCGTAATTATAACACTTAAAATTTAGACGGCGTTTATAAGAGTGAAATTTGGTTTAAAATGTGTTTGAAAATTTGATACGAGCGCGGAAGGATGTTTAATAGAGCTTTACATTGCTTGCGTTTTATTAAATTTTAAAATTTCATGAACGAGTAATTTCGGCTCTAAAATTTGAGCTAAGCTGCAAGCGAAGCCAAATTTTAGTAGTCAATTCTTAGGGGTGAATGAAAGTTTTAAAATTTACCAAAAAGCATAAATTTACTACGATCCATGCAGTAGTTTAAATTTGTTTAGTGCAGATTTTATCTGCCATATCCCTACTCTATCCTGCCTCTTGCCAAAACTGGCACTTTTTCGCAGACCTCATCGCCGCTTACGAGATAGGCGTAGTCATACAAATTTACCACCGGACAGATGTGATTTGGATAGATGCGAACAAGATCGCCCACGCGCACACTTTTTGCAAATTTCTCGTTTAAGATGATCGCATGCTCGTCAAACAAGCTATCTATCCACACTTCATGCTCCGCGATGAGCCCCATGCCAGGTGTCGAGCAAAAGCCCTCACTTCGCCTCTCTTTGGTTAGCGCCTTTGCCCCAGCATCAAGGATCGTGCGGGTCGTGGTCGGCCTTGAGATCACTACGCTAAGCACGCTAGCGGCGTTCATATCAAAGCTACCATAAGCATTCGCCTGCGACGCATCCATAAATATATATGTGCCAGGGCGCAGCTCCGTAACGCCTTTTGGTATCTCAAAGTCGTTTATCAGTGATGGCGTCGAGCCTATGCTAACGGTGAAATTTTCATACCCAAACTCACGCGCGATATCAGCAAATTTTAGCGTTCTTGCAGTCGCTACTTTAAAAATTTGCTCGCACTCACGCTTATCTTTTGCCTTGTACGAGTGGCCATCATGCGAGAAAACGCCACAAAATTCCACGTTTTTGCACTCTTTAAAAGCGCCCATCAAAGCTCTAAAATCGCTCTCTTCTATGACGCCTGAGCGGTTTTCGCCAACTTCTATCTCGACAAGTAGCCTAGCTATCTCGCCAGCCTCGCCAAAGACCTCGTCAATAAGTCTTAAAACGCCCACACTATCGACGCCAAAGCTCACTTTTACGCCAGATCTTATAAGGGCTATAATGCGAGCAAATTTCTGCCTTGTGACGATCTCATTTGCGATGAAAATGTCTCTTAGACCCTCTTTTGCCATCACTTCAGCCTCGCCCACCTTTGCCACTGTGATGCCCTTTGCACCGCACTCTACTTGCAGTTTTGCAAAGTATGGCATCTTGTGCGTTTTAGTATGTGGTCTTAAGCTTACGTTAAATTTATCAGCATATTTTTGCATTTTGTCTAAGTTTTTTAGCACTATCTCCCTGTCTATGAGCAGTGCTGGAGTGTCTATTTCAGTGATTTTCATGAGCTATCCTTTCTTTTTTCTTAGATTTTAACTCTAATTATTTAAAAAAGGATAGCTTTTTGCACTTTAAATTTTCAAAGTGTTACTTTTAGGCCTTTCTTGCGCCGATCTTTGGTGCGTCAAACGCCCTGACACGCTTTGGCGTACCCTTAAATTTCTCGACCTCGACAAGGCTCGTGTGGGCGGTGTTGCTCTGGCTCATCTTGCTTGATGGCACGTCCTTTGTGAGCACGTTTAAATTTCCGTGCAAGCAAAGGCTCTTCTCGCCTGGCACATCTGGGTCGTACCAAGCGCCCTCGCTCACGATGACGACGTTTTGTGGTACGTCCTCGGTCACAAATGCACCGCACAAAATTTCGCCCCTGTCGTTGTAAATTTTAACCACATCGCCCATTTTTATCCCTCTAGCCTCGGCTGTTTTTGGGTTTATGAGCACTGGCTCGCGCTCTGCGATCTCGTTAAAATGGCGAAGCACAGAGTTGTTTAGCTGCGAGTGAAGTCTAAATTTAGAGTGCGCGCCGCTTATGGCGATAGGATATTTTTTATTTTTTGCACCCAGCCACTCAAACGGCTCAAGCCACGTCGCATGCGGTGGGCAGTCGTCGTAGCCAAAGCCAGCGACCGTTTCAGAGTAAATTTCTATCTTGCCAGATGGCGTTTTTAGTGGGTTTGCCTCTGGGTCGTCACGGAATTTCTTGTAGTTTGTAAAGTAGCGTTTTTTCTCATCGACCTTGTCAAATCTAAAATAACCCTTATCCCAAAACTCATCAAAGCTTGGCATGCTCTCATACCCAAGCCCAGCAGCCTTTTTAACGGCATCTTCGTAAATTTCTTTGACCCACTCTAGCTCGGTTTTGCCCTCGCTAAATGCCTCTTCTCTGCCCCACTCTTTTGCGATCAGCCTTGCGATCTCGAAGTCGCTTTTACTCTCGCCAAATGGCGCAACAAGTGGCTTAATAGCAAAGAGATATTCGCTAGTTGAGTTTGCCATCTCGATGTCCGTTCGCTCGCACTCAAGTGCAGCTGGCAGGACGATGTCGCTTAGTTTTGCCGTGCTCGTCCAAAATGGCTCGCAAGTGATGATCGCTTGCACTTTTTGCATAGCTTTTATCGCTCTATTTGTCTCTGGATGCCTTGTAAATGTCGAGCCATTGGCGTTAAACATCACTCTGATCTTTGGTAGCTTGTAGCTCTTGCCATTTCTTGTTATCTCTTTGCCAGGGCTTAAAAGCGCGTCTATAAGCCTTGAGTTTGGCAGCTCGTAGCCCTTAGTCTTTGGCACCAGCCCGCTATCGATAAATTTTTGTGGCACCTTCGTCTCAAAAGCCGCTAGTTTAGGCGCTATGAAGCTTTCATCGGCGTTTTTGTGCATGCCGTCATTTGTGACAAAGCCGCAACCCTCTTTGCCGATGTGCCCAAGCATTGCACTTAGCGTCACAAGCGCCCAGTACGCCATCTCGCCGTGATCTTGCCGCTGAATCGCGTAGCCGCTAACTATGACTGCGTCGTTTTTAGCTAGATCCTCGCTAAATTTCGCCAGTTCTTGCTCGCTCACGCCACAAATTTTACTTGCCCAAGCTAGGTTTTTATTGACCCCGTCTTTTGCGCCAAGCATATACTCTTTAAATTTATCAAAGCCAACGGTGTATTTTTCTATAAATTCTTTGCTATAAAGCCCCTTTTCAAAAAGGTAGTTACACATACCTATCATCATCGCCGTATCGGTGCAAGGCACGACTTCAAGGTACTTTGCGCCAAAATATCTTGCGCTTTCGTTGCGATAAACATCGACGCTATAAATTTTCATCTCGCCGCTCTCGCCCTTTTTTCTGATCTCATCGTAGTATTTATATGAGTTGTGAAGCGGCACGCCAATGGCGATCTTGTTTGAAACGACTGGGTTTGTGCCCCAAAATACGATCGTTTTGGCATTTTTTAAGATAGCCTCCCACTTTGTTGGTGCGAGCGTTGGGTCGATCGAGCCTGTGATGTGCGGCATGATGACAGTCGCTGCGCCGTATGAGTAACCGCCAAGCTCATTTACATATCCGCCAAGCACGTTAAGTAGCCTCTTTGCGGTCTTTTGGCTGTGGCCAACTTTGCCAAGGCTACCCCACTGATAAACCTGTCCGTATATCGCTTCAGAGCCGTATTTATCGAAATTTTCTTTTAAAATTTTCGCGCTTAGCTTTATCGCCTCGTCCCAGCTCACGCGCACAAACTCCTCTTTGCAACGAAGTTCAGGCTTTGGGTTGTTTGGGTCAGCCAAAAAGCTCTTTCTAACAAATGGAAATTTGACCCTGCTTTCGTTTTGGATATGATCAAGAAGTGCGTTGTTTAGCTCATTTGGGCACGCATCGCCCTCAAATGGCTCGGTCTCTACCACGCGACCTGCGATAGTTTTTACATAAAATGGGCCAAATTTATTTGCACTTAGTCCGCTTTGCTTGTCAAAAAGCGCTTGAGCTGCTCCGTCAAGCTCTTTTGCTTGAAGGCTTGCTGCGCTTAAGGCACCAAGTTTTAAAAAGTCTCGTCTTTTCATTTTTTCTCCGATATTTGATTAAATTTGTTTGGTTTTATGAGTTATAAATTTACTATTTTGTATCATCTTGTCATGAAAAGGCCTTGTAATGTAATACGCAAACTTGCGTCTAAATTGCGTTATTTTAGCCAAAAAATATTAAAGGATAGACAAATGGTAGGATTTTATGTAAATGTAAAGTTAAAAGCTGGATATGAGGCAAAATTTGAAGAAATTTTAAAAGAGATCGTGCCAGCTTCAAGAAAAGACAAAGGCTGCATAAGCTACGAGTGTGGCGTGGTTGCAGGCTCTAAAAGCGAATACTGCTTTATGGAGAGCTGGGAAAATTTAGAGAGCCAAAAAGAGCATATGAAGAGCGCTCACATGGTGAAAAACGCAGCTGCACTTGAGGCTTGCAAAGAGAGCCAAGAGGTGAAAATAATAAATTTTGTAAGCACAAAGGAATAATATTTGCTTAAAAAGGGGCAAAATTTAGAAAAATGAGCGAAGAAAAGATGCTTGAGATGATAAACGCGACTGCCGATATTATGTTTATGGCTATACTTAGAGGGCGTGTGAGCCTTGAAGCCTGCAAAAAGGATAAGGAATTTATAGACGCTTTAAGAGAAGAGCTGCTTAGCAAAAACCCAAACAAGCTCAAAGTCGCGCAAGACTCGCACCAGATGATCGCCATTTTCGAAAAATACCGCAATAAAAAATAATCCAACTTAAAATTTAAAATTATTTGCCGATATAGTGTTAGAAGGATCTGACATGATAAACGCTCTAAATGGACTTAATCAAAGCTTTAACTATCAAGACGCTTTTAATAAGCAGCCAACGACTATCGCAAATTTAGGCAAAGTAAAAATTTCTCCCAATGCCCTAGACATCAAGCATCTATCACTTTCTGGCTACTCGTCAAATTATAAAATTTCTATCTGGGTCAAGATAAATGGCATCGATAGTTCTATGAGTAAAGATGAAGTGGCTAGCCTTAAAAATTTCGTTGATAGCACGAAGCTTTGGAGGTTAAATTCCATCCTAACCAGCGAGAAAAACGGCTTTAGCGTAGATGAGTTTAACAAAACTTACAATATATATGCTATTGCCACCGACAACCTGAAAATTCTAATCAACCACGCCAATGGCACACTTTATCTAAACCGCGAAGCTACA
Source organism: Campylobacter concisus (assembly GCF_902460675.1). GTDB lineage: Bacteria > Campylobacterota > Campylobacteria > Campylobacterales > Campylobacteraceae > Campylobacter_A > Campylobacter_A concisus_AJ. The sequence goes on from NZ_CABPUQ010000001.1 coordinate 1,681,965, forward strand.
AATTTACTAGACTCTGATCTAAGCATAGATAAATTTAAAGACAAATGGCTGGAATTTACCGCCGAAAGGATACTTGGCGAGCATGCAAATGTGAAAATTTCTTTTAAAGACGGAGCCTTGCACTACGAGCAAACATCGGCTAAAAAGCGCATAGAAATCCTAGGTCAAGCGATGGCGCATCGTGTAAGCTACGCTGACAAAAACAGCAAAGATGAGTTTTTGAAATTTCTAAAAACAAGCTATGAAAAGGGCGAAAATATCGCTGATGTGCTGCAAAATATCGCTCTTACGCCAGTTAGAGAAGATGGCGGTGAAGAGATAGAAGAAGAGAAATTTAAGCCTATGCAAGTTACCAAAAAGAGCGTGACCTACACGGATAAGGATATAAAACGTGAGTTTTTTGAGGAATTTATCAGGCGTGAGGTCGAAAATGGAGCGAGCTTTGATGATCTAGTGCAAAAGCTAAACAAGCTAAAGCCAAAGGATATACTGGCTTAGCTTTATGGTTTAAATTTATGGGGCTGGCCTGGCGCGCTAAATTTTATTCAAGCTTAAATTTAAAGAGCCAGTTTAACTCCAAAAAAATCTACTCGGGCTTAAATTTAAAGAGCTAGCTTCACTTCTCAAATTTCTGCTCAATCTTAAATTTTAAAGAGCCAGCTTTGCTCCATAAATTTATATTCAGGTTTAAAATTTAAAAACCAGCCAGCCTAGCCCAAAAAATTTCTACTTTGGATTATTTATACTTATCACCATATTTTTCTCATCAAGATATAGCCTAGCAGCCTCTTTGATGTCGTCATTTGTGACCGCTTTGACCGCATCTATATACTCATCAGCCGTGTAAAGTGGCGTGTTAAAAATTTTATTTGAGATGATGAGATTTTGCCAAAACTCAGGCTTTTCATAATCTTTCTTTATAGAAATTTCACTCTGCGCCTTAAAATCCTCCAAATGTTTTGGCAAGAGCGCGCCACTGCGCTTGATGCTAGCTATTATCTCCTTTATCTCGGCGATGATCTTGTCCGTGTTTGCAGGGTCGCAAGTAAAGCCGATCACCACCTTTGAGTGCTCATACGGATAGCGTGAGAGCTTGGCGTTTAGGCTAAAGCCGTATGTTTGCCCCTTATCCTCTCTGATCTTTTCACGAAGCGCCGTTTTTAAGACCGAGTTTAGCGCCCTTAGCTTGACCACCTCTTTAAAGCTATATTTTGTATCTAAATTTACTATATCCACGCTCACGTCGCTTCTTTTTGAGGTCTGATACTCCCTTTTAAAGGTGTGCTGCCCCTTGATACTTCGCACGCCATCATCTTTGAATTTCTCCTCGTCTCCCTTTGCTGGCAGCGTGGCGATATACTTCTCAACTAGCGGCAAAAGCGTCGCCTCGTCAGTGTCGCCAACGATGACAAAGATATACGAGGCGGCATTTGTAAATTTATCATGCACGATCTTTGTAAGCTCTTGTAAATTTAAAGCGTCGATATCTGCCATCTCAATGGGCGCTACACGCTTGTTGTTTTCGTAAAAAAACTTGCTAAATTCGGTGCTAAATTTATATTCAGGTAAATTTTGCTCTTTAGCTAGCTCATCTTTTGCTCTTTGTTTTATCCTCTCAAGCACGTTTGCATCGGCTCTTGGAGAGCTAAACTCTAAATTTATAACAGCTAGCAATGAGCTAAGATCACCACTGCTTGAAGAGCCGTAAAAGCCCTGTGTAAGTGCCTCTATGCTCTTTTCGTAGCTTACTATCTTGTCGTTTAGCACCTTTGAAAGCTCGTAGTTGTTAAATTTACCAACGCCACTTTCATTTGTAAGCGCAACCGCAAAACCGCCAAGCTTAGGATCATCTAGATCTGAAGTGCCACCCTTGCTAATGGCTGCAAACAAGATGCTATCTTTTTTGGTGGCTAGTGGCTTAAAGATGACTTGCGAGCCATTTGGCAGCTTATAAGTGTAGATGCCATGCTTTTGGTCAAATTCGCTAGAAAGGGTATCTTTTGGCTCTAAATTTTCATTGCCAAGGCTCTTATTTAGGCTCACGTTAGCTAAATTTGTATCGTAAGGTTTTGCCTCATCCTTTAGCTTCAAAAAGGCATCTTTGCTAAGCTTAAAGCCATCTTTACTAAAGACCCTCACGCGCTCATCAGGTATGGCTAAAATTTGCCTAAATCTCGCATTTACTTCTTCAAGCGTGATCTCATTTAAGAGCTTTAGGCTAAGGTTTTTGCTATCTTCATCGCTTAGCACAAAGCCGCCATTTTCGATCATGTTTAAAATTTCACCTGCATAAACGCTTGATTTTTTAGTTTTTGAGCGTTTAAATTTAGCCTCCACGTTTGCCACAAACGCCTTTTTCACATCGCTAAAGTCGCCTTTATTAAAGCCAAATTTCTCAATGCCCTTTAAAACGCTTAACATATCTTTAAGGCTAGCGTTAAAATCATCTCCAATCACATTTGCCTCAAAACTATAAATTTTTTGCTTTGCTTGAAGCGTTTGCACCATAAAATCAACGCTTAAATTTGATGAATTATTTGCATTTTTTTGCTCATAAAGCATATTTATAAGGCTTGCTATTAGCGCATCTTTTAAATTTCTCTTCACATCAGCCTCATCCAAGACTGGCTTAAATTTATCAAAAAAGCTAAGTCTTACAAACTGAACCGCCGTCTCGTTTGCGTCGTAGTTAAAGACGTTTAGCCCATCTTTAAAAGCGATGCTTTTATCTGGATGAGCGTAAGAGTTGCTATTTTTTGCTGCGCTAAAGCTTTTTTCTATCAGAGTTTTTATCTCATTTTTATCAAAGTCGCCAACTGCCACAAAGCTCATAAATCTTGGCTGATAAAGCCTCTCGTAAAACTCTTGCATGTGCTTAGCATTCACGCTTTTTATCACGTTCATGTCGCCTATTGGCACTCTTTTTTGATAGATGCTACCTGCAAAGATGTCCTTACTTTGGGCAAGATAGAGCCTATAAGCTGGCGTGTTTCGCTGGCGCTCCTCCTCCATTATGACGCCACGCTCCTTATCAAGCTCGCCTGCATCGATCTTTACGCCATCGATCCAGTTTGAAAAGACCTTAAAAACGTCCTTTAAATTTTTCTCATTTACATTTATACTTAGCGTGTAGCTCGTCTGATCATAGCTTGTTTGCGCGTTTAGATCAGCGCCAAATTTAACCCCAAGGCTCTCAAGCTGTTTAATGAGCTCATTTTTGCTAAAGTCACGGCTGCCATTAAACGCCATGTGCTCCAAAAAGTGCGCAAGCCCCTGCTCGCCCTCTCTCTCATCGGTCGAGCCTGAGTTTACGACTAGGTAAAATATGGCTGTATTTTGCGGGAGTTTGTTCTCTTTTATATAGTATTTTAGCCCATTTTTTAGCTCGCCACTTAGCATATCTTTGTCATTTTGCAAGGCAAAGAGACTAAGTGCTAGGCACAAAAGTAGCAGAATTTTTCTCATAATCCGTCCTTTAAATTTCTATGTAAAAGCGGATTTTAGTATAAATTTTAAAATGCAAGATAAAGCTAGCCTGCTAAATTTGCAGGCTAGTTGGGAGGTGTTATTTTAGTTCGTATTTTTTAAGCAGTGCGTCGTAGCTGCCGTCTTTTTTCATCTCATCTAAAATTTGATTTATCTTAGCGATAAGCTCACTCTGCTTATTTTTATCAAAAGCGATTGAAAAGCCCTCGCTACCATCAACCTCTTTGAAAAACGCCTCTACTTCAGGGTTTTTCTTGATAAAGCCATAGCCGATCGAGCTATCAAGGATGACCGCGTCAAATTTGCCAACTTTTAGACCCATGATGAGTGGCACAGTATCTTCTGAAGGCACTACTTTTGCGCCATTTATCGCATTTGCAGCTAGCTCTTGGATGGTGCCTTGTTGCACGCCTACTTTTTTGCCAGCTAGCTCTTCTTTAGCCTTAAGAGCATCGTTGCCTTTTTTCTTTAGGTAGATGTTTTCAGTTAGGTAGTATGGCTTTGTAAAATCAATCGACTTTAGTCTATCAGGAGTCGCACTCATCGCACTTATGATGCCATTTATCTTGCCAGCTTTAAGCGCTGGGATGAGGCCATCGAAGCTCATATTTACTATCTTATATGAAAAGCCAGCACACTTTGAAATTTCATCTATAAGATCGATGTCAAAGCCTGTTATTTTGTTATTTTCATCGATGTATTCAAATGGCGGGTAGTTTGCCGCTGTACCAAATTTTAGCTCGTTTGCACAAAGAGCAACAAAAGCTGTCAGTAAAAGAGCAAAGATCTTTTTCATGTCTATCCTTTAAGGTGATTTAAAGCCCTAATTATCGGCATTTATCTATTAAAATTTGTTTAAATTTAGCGCAATGATATAAATTTAGACAAGCTTGTAAAGTGTATAAGCAAATACGCTATAAAGATTTCAATCAAATTTTAAAATTTATGAGCGAGCGTATCTAAAAATTTATTAGAGCTTTTAAAACGCATGCGGTGCTTCAGCACCATTGTATGCCACTTCTAACGTGCGAGGGGTTTGAGGGATCTGAAGGGAGATAAGGGGACGGCTTCGTAATTCAAGTCCCCTTGTCCCCCTTTGGATAAAAAAGTTAAAACCTCTTCTTCCTAACCTCTTCAACTATAGCTTTAGCCATCTCATCTACTTCTGATGTGACTTCATTTGCTTGGTTTGCAATTACAACGTTTTCTTTTGTTAGGTGATCTATTTGAGCAACTGATTGATTTATCATGTTTATGCCTTCGCTTTGCTCTTTTATAGATTCACTCATCTCATTTATTGATTGAGCTAATACATTTGTATTTGCTTCTATCTCACCTAGTGATTTTTGAGTTCTTTCAGCTAGCTTTCTAACTTCATCAGCAACAACGGCAAAGCCACGTCCGTGTTCTCCTGCTCTTGCTGCTTCTATTGCGGCATTAAGAGCAAGTAGGTTTGTTTGATCTGCTATATCTCTAATGATAGTTATGATGTTTTTGATTTCATCACTTTGTCTTATGACATCAGCTGTCTTTTGAGAGATGGCATTCATTGAGCTTGACATTTGCTCAACTGCAGCAGCAGATTCTTGTAAGCTATTTGCTTGAGTGTTTGCTGAGCTTGCTACTTTAGATACTGATTCAGCTAGAAGTTTAGCTTTTTCTTCTAGTACTTGTGCTTGGTTTAGATTGTCATTTAGCATTTTAGATATCTCAATGCCTAGTGAGTTTATACCACTTGCTATCTTACCATCATCATCAAGTCTTTTTGTAAAGTCTTGGTTT
>NZ_CABPUQ010000001.1:1687455-1790271 GCF_902460675.1 Campylobacter concisus
CTAGACTTGCTTCATAGTTGCCATCTTTTATCTCATTTACAAAGGTGTTGGCTTTTTGGATGAAGATACTTTGATCTTTCATACCATCTTCAATGGCCTTTGTGTTTTTGTTTATTAGCTCTGCCATTTGACCAAATTCATCTTTAGAGGTTATCTCTATAGGCTGGGCTTTGTTTGTCTTGTGATTTAGTAGATCAAAGAAAGATAGTAGGCCTGTTTTTAGTTTGAGGATGATTTTTAGGAGGTAAGACGATAGGTAAAGCGAGAGCAATAGTCCTAAAATAAGCACCACTACAAGCACTCCAACAGATGCATAAGCAAGTGAGTTTAGATCCTCTAAAAGCTCGTCTTTGTCAAGCTCTCCGATAAGATACCAGCCCATACTTTTGATATATTTTGAGCCGATCAATAAATTTCTGCCATCTTTATCTAGCGATATGTAGCTGCCATTTTCGTTGATTAGCTTTTTAAGGTTTGCATCGCCAACTATATCTTTTAGGTTGCCGCTTACGTCTTTACCGATCTTGATGTCGCCTTTTTCATCGACTAGTAGAAATTTACCGCCACGACCTATCTTTTGTGACTGGACAAAATTTACTATCTCGCTTAAATTTACGCCAGTCGCTGCGATACCATAAAATTTATCATCTTTTTGAACTTTGTAGTTTATATACATCATTATCTTGCCACTGCCGTCTTCAGCCTTGTTGATGTCGATTAGGCTTAGGCTGCTGCCATCTTTTAAGGCATAGTACCATTTGTCATTTTCTGGGTTAATGACCTTTAAAATTTTATCTTCGACGTAGTAGTTTAGGGTTCTATCTGAGCCAAACATTATCGTATCTAGCTTTAAATTTTTAGCAAGAGTTTGAAAATAGTCAAACAAGACCTTTCTGCCGTGCTCGTCCTCGCCGTTTTTGACCCAGTCTATTAAGAAGCTATTTTGAGTTATTTGATAAGAAGAGTCGATTATCTTATCGATGTAAGACTCTATTTTATAACCAACTTCATTGATCGCAAGTGGAAATTCTTTACTTTCGACCCTGTCGGTATATAGATTTTTAGCCATGTTATAGGTCACAAGACCAACCACACTAACACAAACTAAGATCATGACACTTAGCACAAGTGCCGTTCTCATCCTGAGTGACTTCATTGCATTCTCCTTAAAGTAAATTGACAATTTTATTACAATATATTTAAATAATATTAAATTTTATAAATTAGAAATTTGTGAGATTTTTTGCAAGAAGCATTTTGCCTCTTGCAAATTTGTATTGAGAGTTACTTCTTAAGGCCGTATTTAGCGAGCATTTTATCAAATTCGCCAGATTTTTGTAGCTCTTCGATCGCGGCGTCTATTTTTTTGATAAGCTCAGTGTGTTTGCCCTTATCAAATGCCATTGCAAAGCCCTCTGTGCCGTCAGGAAGTCTTAAAAACTCCTCTAAGTCTGGATTTTGTTTCAAAAACTCAACACCTATTGGACTATCAGTAAGCACAACATCGATTTTACCGGCATTTAGTGACATTATAGCTGCTGCTACGTTTTCAGCTGGGATTGACTGATTTGTGATCTTTTTAGCTGCCTCTTCTTGAAGTGTGCCAACTTGAGCTGAAATTTTCTTATCTTTAAGATTGTCTTTATTTACATCTGAGCCTTTTTTGCGGATAAATAAATTCTCTGAAAAATAATATGGCTTAGTAAAATCAACAGACTTTCTTCTCTCGTCAGTTGCGCTCATGCCGCTTATCGCGATATCTATCTTGCCAGTTTTTAAAGCAGGTATTAGCCCATCAAAACTCATATTTGCTACGTCAAATTTGATCCCAGTTTTTTTAGTGATCTCATTTAGAAGATCAATCTCAAAGCCAACGATTTGATTTTTATCATCAAGATACTCAAACGGAGGATAATCAGCACTTGAACCTACCTTATAAACTACCTCTTTGCTAGCTTCTGGTGCATTTGTAGCACTTTTTTTACCACTATCATCACCACAACCTATAAAAAACATAACTAACCCTAACGCTAGAACTTTTAATAAATTTTTCATTTTACTCCTTTATTAGTGGTTTAAAATTTTGCCTAAAAACTCTCGCAGACGCTCGTGCTGCGGATTTGTAAAGACATTTTTTGGCGTATCATCAACTGCTATCTTGCCTTTATCCATAAAGAAAATTCTATTTGCCACGTTTCTTGCGAAGCCCATCTCGTGAGTCACAACAAGCATCGTTATACCCTTGGCCGCGACATCTTTCATGATATCAAGCACCTCGCCGATCATCTCAGGATCTAGCGCACTTGTTGGCTCGTCAAACAGTATCACCTCTGGCTCCATTGCAAGGCTTCTAGCGATCGCGATACGCTGCTTTTGACCGCCTGAGAGCTTGTGCGGATAGGCAAATTTCTTATCACTTAGCCCAACGCTCTTTAGCAGCTCATCTGCCCTCCTCTCAGCACTCTCTTTGTCTAAGATCCCAGCTTTTATCGGAGCTAGAGTTAAATTTTGCAATACATTTTTGTTTGCAAAAAGGTTAAAGTGCTGAAACACCATGCTCACTTTTTGGCGAATTTTATTTATGTCTGATTTTTTATCGAGGATATCTTCGCCATTTATCTTGATATGCCCGCTATCTGGCTCTTCAAGGCGGTTTATACAACGCAAAAATGTACTTTTTCCACCGCCGCTTGGGCCAATTATCGCTATGACTTCGCCCTTTTTGATATTTACGCTAATGTCATTTAAAACACGCAAATCGCCATAGCTTTTGTTTAAATTTTTAATCTCAATCATGGCGATTTAGTCTCCTCTCAAGTAGTTTCACCAAAAGGGTGAAAAATTTAACGCTCACGTAATATACAATGCCCGTAAAAATGACTGGCTCTGGGCTGTAAAAGACCGCTTGAAGGCTCTTACTTTGCATCGTAATATCAACGACGCTTATGTAGCCAACGACTGAGGTCTCTTTAAAAAGCGAGATAAATTCGTTTGCAAGCGCTGGCAAGATGTTTTTTGTAGCCTGTGGAAAAACCACCTCACGCATCGAAACGTAGTAGTTTAGACCCATCGCGCGTGCTGCCTCCATCTGGCCTTTATCAACGCTATTTATGCCGCTTCTTACGATCTCAGCGACGTATGCCGAGCTATTTAGTCCAAGTGCGATCACAGCGACATAAAAGTTGTCACTCCAAGTGGCAAAAATGACCACTGAAAATATAAGAAGTTGAAGTATTACAGGCGTTCCACGCAAGATGTCGATGTATTCGTCTATTATAAAATTTATAACTTTGATGTTTAGAAATTTAATAAACGCTAAGATAAATCCAAGCGTAATACCTATGGCGACACCACCGATAGTAAGCCCCAGCGTCACTCCGTAGCTCTTGATATAGGCTAGCTGCTGAGCATCGCTAAGCTCCCTTGGGTAGAAAAAATATGCGCCCAATGAGACGATTGTTATAAAAAACAGAAATTTAGCTAAATTTTGAGCGTTCAACTTCATCCTTTCTTTAAAATGTAGCCTTAAATGATACGAAAAAAAATATATCATTTTGCTTAAATAAATTTAAGGATTGCCCTAGCATTGAAATTTAAATAAATTTGTAATAACATAAGCGTTTTATTTTATTTGAAAGGAAATTTATGAGCTTTGGGTCTTATTTAGCCATCGCCATCTATTTTGGTTTCTTGCTCTTCATCGGACGATATTTCTACGATAAAAATGCAAGTATGAACGAGTATCTGCTAGATAACCGTCAAATGGGTCCAGTCGTCACCGCACTTAGCGCTGGTGCTTCTGATATGAGTGGTTGGATGCTACTTGGCGTGCCCGGGGCCTTATACGCAACTGGCGTGGCAAATGTCTGGATGATAGCTGGCCTTATCGTGGGAGCTTACTGCAACTACCTATTTCTAGCAAAAAGACTTAGGGTCTATACTGAGGTTGCAAGCGATAGCATCACGATACCAGACTTTTTGGAAAACCGCTTTAAAGATAGGACGAAAATTTTAAGGATCATCTCAGGTCTTATCATATTGATATTTTTCACACTTTACGTAAGTAGCGGCATCATCGCTGGTGGCAAGACTTTTGAGAGCTTTTTTGGTTTAAAATTTGCATACGGAGCGGTCTTTACGCTCATAATCGTAGTCTTTTACACATTTTTTGGTGGATTTAAGGCTGTTAGCATAACTGACGCATTTCAGGGGCTTTTGATGTTTTGTGTCCTAGTTTCGATCCCAGTCGTGGCATATCTAAATTTAGACTTGCCAAGCGATACAAATTTGATAAAAGAGATAAGCAAGCTTGATGCAAATCACCTAAATCCATTTAGAGACCAGACTTTCTGGGGCATTTTGGGCCTTCTAGCTTGGGGCTTTGGCTACTTTGGACAGCCACATATCATCGTTAGATTTATGGCGATACGTGACTCAAAAGAGCTTGCAAAGGCAAGAAGGATCGGCATTGGCTGGATGACGATCGGCCTACTAGGCGCAATTATGAGCGGACTTATCGGCTTTGTATATTTTAGCCAAAGAGGCGGACTGAGCGATCCTGAGACCGTGTTTTTAAAGCTTGGTGAGCTACTTTTCCCGCCATTTTTTATAGGTATCATCATCTCAGCTGTGCTTTCAGCGATCATGAGTACCATCTCAAGCCAGCTTTTAGTCACTTCAAGCTCAGTCACAAAGGACTTCATCTTTGCCTTTTATAAAAAAGAGGTGAGTCAAAGCACGCAAACAGCGATCAGCCGCTATGCAGTTGTGGTTGTAGCGATAATTGCCACCGTACTTGCCTTTATCTCGACAGATAACGTTCTAAACGTCGTTGGCAACGCTTGGGCTGGATTTGGCGCGAGCTTTGGTCCGGTGCTTCTTTTTAGCCTTTACTGGAAACGCATGAGCGCACTTGGAGCGCTTGCTGGTATGATAGCTGGCGGTGCGACCGTGATATTTTGGATAACATCAGGACTAAATGCCTATGTTTATGAAATTCTACCAGGCATTTTAACCTCAAGCCTAGCCATCATCATGGTCAGTATCTGGGGCGACGCGATAAATAAAATGACTATCGAGCCACACGAGCAAGTGATAAAAGATGAATTTGAAAAGATGAAGACAAGGCTTTAGGTCTTAAATTTATAAGAAATTCCTAGTACTTGTAACTGGGAATTTCTAAAATTTAACTTTACTTTCTTTATTAGAAAATCATCCAGATAGCAATAAAAATTTAAATCTTAAACCACTCTCGCTATTCATATAAATTTACAAAATAAGCATTTGCAAAGCTTTTATTTTTTTCTTGTATGCAGCAACACTGCAACTTTCAAATTTGCATTTAATCATATTCTAAAATTTAGCCTTTAGACATAAAAACACATCTTTGCTAGTGTCTTTTAACTTTTAGTTTCTAAGTCTTGCGGATCGTGAATTGTACTCTTTTTGTATCTAGCATAGCAATTTTTAATATATCTTCATCAGTAAGAGCAAAATCAAAAACTTCTATTTTGTTTCACACGCTCCTTCTTTACAGATTTTGGGACAACGATGACATTTCTTTGGATTAGCCATCTTAGCATAACCTGCCCTGTAGATTTATTATATTTTTCCCTATTTCTTTTAGTATATCTACATTAAAAACATCATTATTCCCCTCTGTGTATGAGAAGTCCAAGCCATAGACTCTTTGTCTTACTCAAACTGCGCTTCGCCCTCTATGACCCAAGCTAGACTATCTACAGTGATCTAGCTCCTCTCTTTCGTCAAATGCGTATATATCGATGCTTGCGTTTTTATTTTGAAAGAGCCTTTTGCCAACGACGCTTTTTCTACTATGTTTGGATATCTATTGAGATTATAAATTTGGCCTATTTGATGTCCTTTTACAAATTTACGTATCATTGTAGTTAAATTTTTCAAAGGATTTATTGATAGAGGCTATACTTTTATTCAGAATACAACTTGTCGTTTTTCCAGGACAATATTTTCTGTATCTGAATAAATAATTCAGGATTATCAATTACAACTAGCAATAAATTACTTTTTACTCTGGTTAGTGCTTCAAAAATACAACTATGTTCGTCGTAAGGGTAATATTCATTGTATAAAGATATCAGGTTCCCCTCTTCAGAATATTTAAAATACTTATCTAAAACTACAAGCACATTTTCATATTCTCTTCCAATAACATTGTGCGTAGATTTTGATTTTGCATAGACCATTATTCTTTTTAGGGATCTAGTTGATTTTGTTGTATACTCTGTTAACTCGATTGAAACATAATGCTCCTCGGAACATTTTTTCTCAATATATAGTTTTGCGTCATCTTTATTAGAGAAATATACAACCTGGACTTTATCGTAATCGTATGGTTGAACCTTGCTGGTTTTAGTATGCAAGAATTTAGATATAAAAGAAGCCATAAAAATATTTGTTCTTATTTTATCTTTTAGCCTTATATGCAAAATATCACTTCCATTACTTAATTTTTCTTCTACATTCAACGCTTTTTCTGATTTATGAAGTGTTTGCTGATGGTCTACTGAAAATACTATCATCTTATTATCAAGCTTTAAAAGCTGTTTAAATTGTATTTCATACAGTCTTTGTGCCTCATCTATTAGTATAACATCATAACATTTTAGATCATGATCTATACTAACGCCTTTTACTGGTACAATTTTTATACCCAATTCATTAGATAATAATTCATGTTCAGGAATTAGTGCACAAAATATAACTAAAACTTTATTTCCACTCAAAATATATTCTTTTGCTAAATCCAATAATAATAAAGATTTTCCTGTTCCAGGTCCTCCTGCAAGACAAACTTTTTTATAATCAGTTTTTAGTATGTCGTTTTTTCTTTGATTTTGTTCACTTGTTAAAAAATATTTATGATTCTTAAATTCTTTAGGCTGTGAGTATGGAGAAATTATAAGAGATGACTGATCTATAGATAGCAATTCGTTTTTAATTACATAATCATCTGGAATCATTTTGGATAAATCTGAAAAATCAATATCTTTTAATTTATCATCTTCTAATAAATAAATTTGTTTTGTTTTTACTATATATGTACATACAATAATATCTTTATTTAATAATTTAAGCAAACAATTGTGCCTGATTAATTGATCTCTAATCGCAGATATACCATCTTTTGGCAGCTCACTTTTAACTTCTACATTCAAAACAGATTTATTACTAAACCTTAGAATATCAAATTCTTCTCTTATTCCGGCTTCAATTAAAGTAGATATAAAATAACCTTCTTTTTGCATATGAGATAAATGTAAGCTTATTTCTATAAAAAACAAACATATACTGTCCATCTCACTATCAGACATGCCTTTATCTCGCTTAAATGAAAAACTACCATCTACTAATTTAAAAAGCGACCTACGTAGATCTTTATTTTTGGAGTCAAATATTTGAATTAGAGAATCTACATTGGTGCTTTTCATAAAATATTTTTACTCCCACTCTATCGTTGCAGGTGGCTTGCTTGAGATGTCATAAACTACGCGGTTTATGCCGTTTACCTCATTTATGATACGGCGACTTACGTTTTCAAGTAGATCATAAGGAAGCCTTGAAAAGCTTGCAGTCATGCCGTCGCTCGCATCGACCACGCGCACACAAACAGCATTTTCATAGGTGCGATTATCGCCCATTACGCCAACAGAATTTACATTTAAAAGTACGCAGAATGCCTGCCAAGTTTTGTTATACCAGCCACTACTTTTTAATTCATCGCGCAAGATCACGTCGGCTTTGCGAAGTAGCTCAAGGCTTGGCTTATTTACCTCGCCCATTATGCGGATAGCAAGGCCCGGTCCTGGGAAAGGGTGGCGGAAGACTAGATCGCGGCTTAGTCCAAGCTCAAGTCCAAGCTTTCTAACCTCGTCTTTAAAAATTTCTCTTAGCGGCTCAATAAGCTCAAATGTCATCCAATCAGGCAAACCTCCAACGTTGTGGTGGCTCTTTATCGTCTTGCTTGAGCCAACGACTGAGCTTTCGATGATATCAGTATAAAGAGTGCCTTGAGCTAGAAATTTCACATCGCCATGCTTCTTAGCCTCTTGCTCAAAAATTTCTATAAATGTCTCGCCTATGATCTTGCGTTTTTTCTCAGGATCAACGACGCCAGCCAAGCGACCTAAAAATATCTCACTCGCATCTATGCTAACTAGCTCAACGCCAAGTTTCGTTCTAAATGTAGCTTCAACTTGCTCTTTTTCGTTTGTTCTAAGAAGTCCGTTATCAACAAATACAAGGATCAAATTTTCAGGCACAGCTGCTGCTAAAAGCGCTGCGGTCACAGAGCTATCTACGCCGCCACTAACTGCGCAAAGTACCTTGTGAGTACCCACTGTTTTTCTGATCTCTTCTATCTTATTTTTAGCGAAGCTTCCCATGTTCCAAGTGCTCTCGCAGCCGCAGATATATTTAGCAAAATTCTTTAAAATTTGCGTGCCATACTCGCTGTGTTGTACCTCTGCGTGAAACTGGATCGCATAAAATTTACGTTTATCATCACCAAAAGCACAATAAGGCGAATTTTCGCTGACTGCAATCGCCTCAAAGCCCTTTGGTAGGTCTTTTACATAGTCGCTATGGCTCATCCATACGATTTGTTTTGAAGGTGTATCTTTAAAAAGATCGTGCTCTTTTACGACGCTAAGTTCAGCCTTGCCGTACTCTTTGTGATCAGCTGCTAAAACCTCAGCGCCATGTGTGTGAGCAAGTAGCTGCATGCCGTAGCAAACACCAAGTATAGGGATATTTAGCTCAAAAACGCCATTATCACAAAAGTAAGCATCTTTAGCATAAACGCTAGCTGGACCACCACTTAAAATGATACCTTTTGGATCTTTCGCCTTTATATCGCTTAGTTTTGCGTTAAATGGCAAAATTTCAGTATAAACTCCCTCTTCTCTTAGCCTTCTAGCTATTAGTTGAGTATACTGCGAACCAAAGTCCAAAACTATAATCGTATTGTTCATTTATAACCTTTTAAAAGTAGATGTGAAAAATTTCAAACTGCACATACCAAACAATGAGTGATACGATGTATCCCAAAACTACCATCCATGCATATTTCATATGCGCACCAAAGGTATAAATTCCTTTTAATTTACCCATTACTCCAACGCCAGCTGCTGAGCCAAAACTGATCATCGAACCACCGATACCAGCTGTAAGTGTCACTAGTAGCCACTGACTCATAGCCTCGCCCGCATCAGCTCCCATGACCGGATTTGCTTTTAGCACAGCTGACATAACAGGGACGTTATCAACGACTGCTGAGAGGAAGCCAACTCCGATATTTACAGGTGTCGAGCCAAATTTATCATAAAGTGATACAGCGTAATTTAAAAATCCAGCAAAGTGAAGAGCGCCAACTGCAGCTAAAATTCCAAAGAAGAAAAATAGCGTGTTATTCTCGATCTTTGACATATAGTGAAAGACGTTCATAGGCTCTTCGTCTTTATGGGCTTTTTTGAAATAGTAAGTGTAAAGGCTAAGCAGTGAGAAGCCAAACATCATGCCCCACATCGCTGGTAAGTGAAATAACTGGTGCATCATAACTGCACAAAAGATGGTAAATGCACCTATAAAGATAACCGCTTTACCGCCCTTTTTCATAACCACTTTTGGCTCATTTGCGACGTCAAAATGAGGCGCAGTATTTGGCACGATGCGTGAAAGTAAAAACGCTGTCACAAACCAGCCGATAAATGAAGCTGGGAAAAGTGCGAAAAAGTCTAAAAATGGTGACTTGCCAGCTGCCCAAACCATAAGTGTAGTGATATCGCCAAATGGACTCCACGCTCCGCCTGCGTTTGCTGCTACGACGATGTTTATCGCACCTGCGACTAGGAAATTTGTATTATTTCTATCTATCGTTAAAAGAACGGTTGATAGGATAAGCGCTGTTGTTAGGTTATCAGCCACTGGGCTAATGAAAAATGCCAAAATACCAGTTAGCCAAAATAGCTTTCTGTAAGTGTAGCCTTTTGAAACTAGGTTGTATTTAAGTGCGTTAAATACATCTCTTTCAACAAGTGCTTCGATAAATGTCATCGCTACCATTAAGAAAAAGACGATCTGAGCTATCTCTAAGATCAGGTGATTTACCTCGTGCTCTAGCGAATGCACATCCATGCCGTTTATAAGCATATAAACGCCGATTAGCAAAAACATAAAAGTGCCGATAAAGATAGCAGGTTTTGCCTTGTCGATGTGAAAATTCTCTTCTGCTGCTATGAAAAAGTATCCAACAACAAAAATGATAAGCGATAAAATTCCCGCCCATGTAGTAGTTAAGTCAATAGCCGCAGCTTCTCCGTCAGCACCAAAGGCTATAGCAAAAAACAAGCCTAGAAGTCCAAATAACCTCATATACTCTCCTTGTAAGATAAAAATTTGCGTATTTTACTTAAATGAGCCTAAAATTTAGGTTAGTTAAATTTATTAAGCTTGCATTACATTTTTATCTTACGCGAAATTTAAGATCAAATTTTATTGATCTTATCTGTTTTTTTCTCTTTCACAGGTGCATCGCCATAAAATGGATCGTCCTTGTAGCCGCAACCACTAAGTGCAAAAAGAGCGAAAATTAAAATAAAAGATGATAAGATTGCCTTATGAAAGACGCCAAATTTATGATAGATGCTATCCACGAAAATCCTTTGTATAAAGAAAAATTAAGCATGGCAGACGAGTGCCAAGAGCTTCTTCGCCTAATGGGTAAAGCAAAGCGATTTTACATAGCTTTTTGCTATGTTAGAGAAGGCATTTTAACCTTCGTTCTCACTCATCCCTCAGGGCTTTTGGAGCTTAGACGTGATAGTAGTATAAATGATATAAAAGGGTTATTAAAAACCTTTTACAAATTTAATAAAAATAGCATTTTTGCAAGCGTCATCGAGCCAAAACCTCTTAATGAGATCAACTATATAAAAAATAAAAAAGAAGAAAATATAAGATTTATCGTGAGCAAATATCTAAAATTTTTCACGCCTCAACCTACGCAAAGGTCAAATTTCATCGCGCCAGCAAGCAAAGGCGAGTTTAAAAATTTAGCCACAAATGAGCAAATTTATAAGAAATTTGAAGAGCTAAGAGAAATTTTGCTAAAGAAAAACGAGCAGGCAAGATGCTAATAGACGAGATAAGAACACTTCCAAACGAGCCTGGCGTATATCAGTATTTTGACGCTCAAAACAGACTTTTATATGTAGGCAAGGCCAAAATTTTAAAAAACAGGGTCAAAAGCTACTTTAAATTTATCCCAAGCTTAGCCCCAGCTGAAAAGCTAAGCCCAAGAATTTCAAAGATGATAAGCGAGGCGGTGCATCTTGAATACATCGTCACACCAAGCGAGGCAGACGCGCTCATACTTGAAAATTCATTTATCAAACAGCTTAAGCCAAAATACAACATCTTACTTCGTGACGACAAGACCTATCCTTATATCTTTATAAATTTAAACGATGAATTCCCTAGATTTGAGATCACTAGAAAGGTTGTAAAAGGCTCAAACATTCGCTATTTTGGGCCATATTTTAGTGGAGCGGGAGAGCTTCTTGAAGCGCTTTATCTAAATTTCAACCTAGTTCAAAAAAAGTCCTGCATCAAAGGCAAAAAAGCCTGCCTTTTTCACCAGCTAAAACGCTGCTACGCCCCGTGCGAGGGTAAAATTTCAAAAGAGAGCTACGCCAAAATAGTCGCTGACGCCACAGCCGCTTTGCAAAATCCAAATTTGTTAATCGCTCGCCTTGAAGAGCTCATGCTAAACTACGCCAAGGCCGAAGACTACGAGCAAGCAGCCGCGACTAGAGATAAGATGCAAACGCTTAAAAATATGCAAACAAAGGTCGAGGTCGATCTAGCTAAGCTTGAAGACTTTGAGGCCTACTCGGTCGCTTGCGTGCATGATATGATCTGCGCTGTGAGATTTAGCGTGCAAAGTGGCAAGATAACAGGCGTAAAAACCGATATCACGCAGGCTAAAAACGCTCAAAAAGACGAGATAAACGAGGCTTATAAGCAGGCTATTTTAAAAAGCTTTATCGCTGGTCAGCCAATAATCAGCACCAAAATTTACGTCAATGAAAACTTTGAAGATAGCGAACTGGTGGAGGAAATTTTAAACGAGAGGTTTGGACGTAAATTTAGCATCACTTGCCCAAAAATAGGCGATAAGCGTAAAATTTGCGAGATAGCTACAAAAAACGCCGAAGTTAGCATCGAAAAATACCTAAAAACACACGATAACGAGCTCTTAAACGAGATAAAAGAGTATTTTAATCTAGCTCACACGCCTTACGTGGTCGAAGCCTACGACAACTCGCACTTTTTTGGCGAGGCAAGTGCGGGGGCGATGGTGCGCTATGAGCATGGTGAGTGGGCGAAGCAAAACTACCGTCACATGCACCTAAACTCTAAAAACGACTACGATCAGATGAGAGAGAGCCTAACTGCCAGAGCACTTAGGTTTGATAAGCTTAGCCCGCCTGATCTTTGGGTCATAGACGGCGGCGAAGTGCTTTTAAGCTTAGCCTGCGAAATTTTAGCAAGCAGTGGCGCAAATGTCGATGTGATCGCTATCTCAAAAGAAAAAATAGACGCCAAAGCTCACAGAGCAAAGGGCGAGGCAAAGGATAAAATTTATACAAAAAATGGCAGTTTTAGCCTAAGCACGAGCGATAAAAAACTGCAATTTTTCCAAAAAATGCGCGATGAGAGCCATAGATTTGTCATCAGTTTTCACAGAAAAACAAGGCAGAAAAATGATATGCAAAGATCAGTGCTAAGACAAGCTGGCGTATCTGAGGGCAGTATCGCGAAATTAATCAGCTTTTACGGAAGTTTTGATAAAATCAGCGAAGCAAATTTAGACGAAGTAGCAAAAATAACAAACAAAAGCGTGGCAGCAAAGCTTTTAACGCTCAAAGAAGGAAATTTGAAGTGATAATATACGACAAAAACGGTCAAATTTTAGCGATGGGAGATATCTCTCTTGGTCTGCTTGAATTTAAAGATGTAAGGGAGTTTTTAAGCGAGCATAAAGACATTGACGAGCTAGTTTTGGACTACAAAGAGTCTGGAGTTTTTATAGACTATCTGGCAAAAAGGCCAAATTTAAGAGTAAATTTAAAGACTAAAAACGGCAAAATTTTAAATGCGACGCTTAAATTTTCAAAGATCAGCTCAGTAAAAAACGAAGAGTATTTCGAGCTTCTAATCCTAGATCAAACAGAAATTTACAGCCAAAACCAGCAAGCTGCGATAAAAGCAAAGACAAAGCTTCGCTTGCCAAATTTAAAGGTAGATGAAAAAGAGCTTTTAGACAAAGAAGAAGAGGTTTTAAACGAGAGCTGGTTTAGCGAGACGGCTAGCTTTTTAAATTTAAGCAAAAGCGAGTTTGCGACCTACCTTGGTATATTTTTAAGCAAGGCAAAAGATAAGATGATCTTTATCCAAAGTGCAGTACAAGCAAGAGATACTAAATTTTTAGAAGAGAGCATAAAGATATTAAAAGAGCCGGCTCTAAATTTAAAGATCACTCCGCTTGTGGCAAATTTCGATGCGCTACTTACCAGACCAAACAAAATGAAAAAGATCGCTCATATCAATGAAAGACTAGGCGAAATAAGCACGCTTTGCAATAAATTTTCAAAAAGGCTTGGCCATGAGGGTTAGTAAATTTTTGGTTCTTTTGCCGATATTTTTGGCTGCTATCACTTGCTTTTATAATGGCGCGCTCTACTTTGATAAATTTAGGATCTCTTATGGCATAAATAGCGAGGTAAAAAGAGAAAGTTTGATAAGAAAAACCTTAGATGCGATCGTTTCAGAAAGAATTGCTTACGAAAGATACAGCCAAACTAGGTCGCCACAAGACGAGACGGCTTTAAGAGAGGCAAATGCTGCTAAGAATTTAGTTGTAGAAAGTTTATCAAACACTCTTTCTAACACAACAGATGATAAAAGGATAAGAGATAGGCTAAATGAGGTTTTAAAAAACGCAAATGCAAGTTGGGAGAGCTCTAATCTCTCGTTTCTTAGCTTTGTTGAGTTAGCAAATTCTGCTGTTGAAAGTGGGCAAGTAGTGTTTAGAGATGTTGCTTTAGATATTAATATGAAGCGTTATATACTCTCTTTACTCAGAACCTATCAGCTGCTTCAAAACGTAAATATCACAAAAGAGCATATCTTGGCTGTGCTTATGGGTAAAGAAAAAATTACTGAAAGTTCGTTAAAACAATCTCTAGATAGCCTTAAATACAACGATATAAATGCAAATTTACTCCCAAATGGCGATATAAAAGACAACATAATAAGAGATATAGATAGGCTTGATAATATAGAGACCTCTCAGGGCTATGACGAGATCCGCCTTAAGCTAAAGCTAAAAAATGAGCTAACACGTGATGAAATTTTGCAGATATATACCTTTGAAAGCAATAGAGCCAAGCTCTTTAGCAAGATAGCAAATGTCTTAAGTGGCGAGCTAAAGAGACTAAATGATAACTTTAGAGTAAAGGTGCTTAGCCTAACATTTTTGATGTTTTTTCTTTCATTTTGGCTCTTTTACGCTGGCTATAAAACATACATCTGGCTAAAAGATCTAGAGAATTTAAATCAAAAAATGAAGCTTGTAAGAGATGAGATTTTAAAAAGGGGAAATAGAAATCCACAAAATTTAATAGAAAGCTTCATAACACTATATAAAGAGCTACTTCAAAAGTATGAGCAAGAAAGAAGCTTTGCTGCGATAAAAGATAGACTGCTTGTTAGGCTAAGTAAGAAATTTTATCAAGCAAAAGAGCAGATCTTTAGCTCGGTCGCTACCCTAAAAAAAGATGAAAATGTGGTAAAAAATGAGCTTCTTTTTGAAAATTTAGAAAAAAATAGCCAAATAATCGCGCTAAATTATAGCAATATAAAAGGCTTGCTTGATAGCAAAAATGGCGAAGTTGGACTAAATTTAAAGCCATTTAACCCACAAATTTTATTTTCAAACATACTTGAAGCGCAGATACCTTTTACGCAAGAGAAAAAGCTAAATTTCTTAACCTATCTTGACGCAAACATTAGCGACGAGCTAGAGGGAGATAGCGAGAAGATAAGCGTTGTATTTGGCTCTATCATGCAAGCTATCGTGACAAAATGCGATAAATTTGCCAACTTGATAGTGGAGATAAAAAATGTCAGCGACGCTCTTAGCCAAAGTGGTCTTTTGCTCATCGAAACAAAGATAAGGACAAATCAAATTTTCATAAATGAAGAGCAGATAAAGGCTTTAAGCGCAAAAGATGAAAGCGAGATAAACGATGAAGAGAGCGAGTTTTATCTCAGACTTGCTAGCTTTTATCTAGGGCTTTTTAACTCAAACCTTGATATAAGCACGCTTGGCGGAGCTGGCAATGAGTTTAAATTTATCCTTAGCCTAAAAAAGGTGCGAAAACTGCAAAATTTCAGCCTAAATCATGAGCTAAGGATCGCATATCTGCCTGATATAAATGCAAAATACAATGAATTTTTCGCAGCTACTTTAGAAGATATGGGGCTTAGGTTTCAAAATATTATCTCAAACAACCAAGCACTAGCGAAAAACTATGACATCGTCTTTGCAAGGCAGAGTGCTAGTAAAAATATAAATATAAAAAATGCGGTCTTGCTAAAAGATCCGCTCACGCCACTTAGCGTTGCGCGGCTTGTCTATATGGAGAAGAACAAGGGCGAGAGCTTGGCTGAAGAGAAAGTGCTCTTTTTACTATGCGATAAAAATCCGCTTAGTCTTGAGATGTTTTCGCGCGCCTTTAGCTTCTTAGACTGCGAAGTTATAGGCGTTAGCAGCCATAAAGAGCTTAAGCAAGCACTGCTTTTAAATAGGTTTAATGCTGTTTTTATCGATGCTTCATTTTTTGAAAATAGCGTGGCAAATTTCGTAAAAGAGATAAGATCACTTCAAGAAGAGAAGATAAATTTAGTCGCTGTGGTCTCAAACACCTCAAATATCCCTGAAAGAGAGCTGCTACCTGCTTTTGATGAGAAGATCAGAAAGCCTTTTAGCAAAGATGATCTAAATCAAATTTTGCCTAAATTTATCAAAAACTATAAGCCAAGCAAAGAAAATAGATACTTTAGCAAAAATGAAAATATAGTGATTTACAAGAGCACGAAGCTTGAAAATAAGATATTTGCTGGCGCTCTTGGCGAGTTTCAAAACACGCTTGAGATCGCAAATAGCTTTAGCGAGTTTTTGATAAAGATAAAGACAAAACCTTGCTCGCTAGCGCTTGTGGATGAAGCAGCGGAGGGTTTTGATATGAAAGAGCTAATAGCCACGATATCTGAGCTTAGATCTGGGCTAAAGCTAGATGCTAGAGTGCTACTTTTTAGCAACAACTTGGAGCTTAAAAATCAAAAAGAGTATATAAAAATCCTATCTCCAAGCGTTAGCAAGATAGAGCTTACAAACTTCGTAAAATCAGAGCTTAGCGAGATAAATTCAACCCAAAATGAACTAAAAAACAACTTTAAGTTTATAAAATTTAAGAGTTGAGTGTTTGGCTAGCTTGTAAATTTGAACTAAATTTCTAGGCTTGCATCTTTAGTAAATTTATGTGAGATAAAATTTAAATTTTTGCTGGTAAATTTGCCGCTTTGATTTAATGTAGCTTGCATTTGGCAAAGCTATTTTGATCAAGATCTAGCTAGCATTTTGCTAAAAGGATTTGCAGGTTTTTGAATTTATTTAAGCCAATAGTAGATCAAATTTATTCTTAAAACGGCATGGGTAAAAATAGAATTTACTAGCCTGTAAATTTGGCATTAGGCTAGCTTTGGATCAATTTTACTCTTTTATCCTACCGATAGCTTCAGCAAATTTTAGCTCTTTGTTTTCAAAGAGGTTGTACTCGATCGCATCTTTTTCGCTAAGTATGACGATGGTTGAGCCAAGCTCGAAATTTCCAAGACGCTCGCCCTTTTTAATGTGTAAATTTTCATACTCATAAATTTGCGTAAAATTTGCCATCGCATTTGTCTGGATACGCTCATCAAAGCAAAATTTCATCTTACCAACGTTTAGCGCACCCACGAAAACTAGCCAAAGTTTTTTGCCATTTTTCATCTCGCAAAGTAGCGCCACACGCTCGTTTTTGGTATAAAGGCTATCGACCTTGCCAAGCCATTTTACCGCCACGCTGTAAAGCTTACCAGGGATATAGACCGCTTTTTTTATCGTAATATCACAAGGTGCATGATAGTGATGATAGTCTTTTGGGCTAAGATAGATGTTGGCAAAGTCAAACTCGCCTTCAAGCTCGCCCTGCCCTAAAAGCTCCTTTAGCCCGTAGCTCATACCTTTTATACTAAAAGCTTCTAGCTCTTTTGTAGTGCCAAAGCTAAGGCAGGTACCATCAACAGGACTTATAAATATCTCATCTGCTGCGTCAAATTCTCTTGGCTTTAAGAGCTCTCTGGTGAAAAGTTCGTTTAAATTTTTATACTCATTTGATGGCTTAAACTCGCTCATGTCGATCTTAAATAGCTTTACATAAAAGGAGTTGATAAGCTCTTGAAGCGGTTTGAAAAAGTTTATTTTTGCAACCTTGCCAAAAAATTGAGAAAAGAGATTGTCCTTGTTCATTTTAGTCCTTGCTTAAATTTAAAATAGCGATCTCACTAGGAGCAAATATCCTAACCGGAGGCCCCCAAAATCCTGCACCGCTACTAACATAAGCTTGCATTTTATCATTAATCTTATAAAGCCCATGTAAAAAACCCTGATCCAGCAAAACTAGGATACTAAAAGGGAAAATTTGTCCAGCGTGCGTGTGACCGCAAAGCACTAGATCAACATCTTTTTGCATAGTTTTTATAAATTTTGGCTGATGAGAGAGTAGGATGGTAGGCGAATTTGGGTCGCGTCCAGCTAGCGCTTCATCTAAATTTGGCTCTAAATTTTTAAACCTTATGCCAGCTAGATCATAGACCCCTGCTAAATTTATACCAGCTATTTTTTCATTTTTATTACCAAGTATCCTAATGCCAAGAGCGCGAATTTTTTCTAGTATCCCATCAACTCCGTGGTAGTATTCGTGATTGCCAGGGACATAAAAGGTGCCATAGGTGCTTTTAAGATTTTTTAATGGATCTAAAAAATCGCCTATAAGTTCAGCTCTCATATCAACCAAGTCGCCAACTATCACGACTAGGTCTGGTCTAGCTAAATTTATCTCTTTTACAAGCTCAGCCACAAAATCCTTTTGCAAAAACTCGCCAATGTGCACATCGGTTATCATGGCTATTTTTAGATCACTTTGTAAATTTTTTATTTTTATACTAACTTGTCTGATCTTTGGCGGAGTAAGTGCGTTAAAAATTCCTTTCAAAAAGCAAGCAACTACAAAAATGACAAATGTCACATCAAAGCAAAATTTAATAAATTTTCGTCTTGTGGGATTAAAATGAGCTTTTGAACAAATGGATCTAACAATATCATAAAATAAACTAATGCCAAATAAAAATAGAGAAAAGCCAATGAGCGTTCCTGCTATCAGATAGAGTTCTATATTTAAAAAAGAAAATCTTAGCTGAAGAACAAATACAAACTCAAGCACACTAATAATATAGAAAAATATGCGAATTTTTTTAAGATGTGGAGTAAAAAAAGATACCTTTTTTATAAAACGTTTATATGAGTATAAATTTGTAAAAACACTAAAGATAAATGCCCCAATAATAATCCGAAAAAGTCCCAAAATATCTCCTTGAAAACAAGGATTATATTTTATATTTTTAAATTTACATTATAAATTTTATTAATTATTTAGAACAATTTGTAGTGCTAAGCCGTATGATTTTATAATTTAAATTTACAAAAATAATTATTAAAAGATATTTGCCTTAGGATAATAACTAAAAGATAAAATTTGGAATTTAAAAATAAAAAGGTGGGAAAAACTCCCACCTTAAAAAGCATTACTCTACTTTACCAGATTCCATTCTTTTTTTGTAGATCTTGCGAAGTTTTCTTATATCATTTTTAACTTCGAATACACCATGCCAGTGTGAGTAGTCAGGGCCACCCATTAGAGCGCCTTGTCTCATACGGCGACCTTCGTGGTGCCACATATGATAGTAAACATCTTGGAATTCATCTTCCCAAGCGTCTGCGAGTAGTAAGTTTTTAGCTTTCAACTCTTCAAGCATCTTAGTTGCTTCAGCATTGTAAACGTTATAAAGCTCTACTTGCTTATCACCCATAATGAAGAAGTTATCTGTATGAGTTGATGTATGGCAAGCTTTACAAACTAGCTTCATCTCAGCTCTTGCTGCTTCTGGTCCATTTGGATGACCTGCAAGTGGCGTTCCTATGGTTAGTTTGCCAGTTTTTTCGTAAACAACAGCAGCTTGTTCATCACCAGCTGTTCTTAGCTTACTGCTGACGCCCCATAGGTTCCATTTTAGTCTTCTTGAAACATTGTGAGTTGTTGTTGTTTCACCAACACCACTCATGTGGCAAGCTGCACAAGTTGGAGCTCTAAAGTCTGGTACATCCCATGTATCAGGAGCAGCATCAAAATTCCATTTGTGAGCTTCGCTATTATAGATATGTCCGTGCATTGAGTTGTTAAAGATCTCAATATCTGGGTGATCAGGTCCAAGGTGGCAAGATGCACAAGCAGCTGGTTTTCTAGCTTCAGCTATGCTAAATGTGTGTGCGCTGTGGCATGATTTACATCCGCCTACGCCACCATCAGGATAAACATTACCTATACCGTAGTTTGGCCAAGTCTCTTTTGTAGGTTTGTGATCAGCGTCTAGTTTGATGACGGTTCCGTGGCACTGTGTACAACCAGTAGCGTCTGGAGCCATTTTTAGATCTGGATGATCCATACCTTCATAGTGATACATTAGTTTTTCCATCGCAGGGTTAGCATACATTTGCATAGCACCTCTTGCGTGACCACTCTTAACAAATTCTTCAACCTCATTTTCGTGACACTTAGCACAAGTTTTTGGGCTAACTAGCATTGAAACGTGGTTGTTAGAATCTTTTGGATGCACCTTAACTGAAGCCATAGGATTATCTGCATTTACAGAGTGGCAATCCATACAACTTACGCCAACGTGAGCGTGGCGACTATTTTTCCAATCGGCAACTATGCCGGGTGTCTCTTTAGCGTGGCACTCAACACAGCTTTTTGATAAGTCTGACATTTTGTGAGCAACTTTAATGTTTTTTACAACATTAAGGTTTAAAGCGTCAGATTTATTTGCATCCATGTTTGCGGCAAAGCCAAAAGACATTAGACAGGCTAATAACATTAGCGACTTTTTAAACATCTCTCCTCCTTACTTGGTTTTATTGTTTTCTTGTTTTTTAATTGCTTCAAATTTATCGATTTGTAGTCCTAAATTCTTGTGACCAACGTGCTCGTGGCAATCAACACATGATTTCTTATTAGGATTTCCAAGAACGAAATAATCTCTATGTGGCAAGAATGATTTACCAGCTTGAATAACATTTTTTAAATTTGAGTGGCAAGTCAAACATCCACTATCATAGACAAAGTGAGATGCATGCTCGCGTTTTTTACGCCAGTCGATCTTGTCTGTATCTGTAAAAAATGTCTTATAACCATCATTTATCGATACTTTAAGTTTTGTAAGTACATAGGTATAGGCACTTGTATGATTTAGGTGACAGGCTGAACATTCAGCTTTTATGCCAAGCTTGTTATTGCCGCCGTGCGCATCTTCGTGATATGCAGCATTCATAGGATCCATCGTGTGACAAATGGTACAGATGTAGCCGCTACCAGTCGCGTGAAGTGCATCAGCTATGCCCATAGAAGCGATAAGACCGATTACGATGCCTATTATCACAGATGACCAAACAAAAAATTTCTTCTTAACTTCAGCCAAAATTTCCTCCTGAATTTATCAATATATCGTAAATTTTTACGAAAATTTTAGACGAATACTATCCAAAAATATATAAATTTTTTCTTTAAGTAAATGAAAATATTTATTTGATATTAACTTTCAATAAGAATAAATTTCTTGTAGCCCACCTACATTTTTTTCTAGAATTTGGTTCTTCTCATCAAGTTTGACCAAACCATTTGTTTTAAATTTATTTAAAATTCTCGAAAAAGTTTCTGGAGTCATATTGAGTATTGATGAAATTTTTGTATGCTTTAGTTCATTAAATAGATCTTCATGATCTAAAATAAACCTAGCTACCTTCTCTTCAGAGCTTAAAATGAGCTCTTGGTGGAGTAAATTTGTAGTGATCCTTATCTTTTGAGCCATTGATTTTAGAAATTTCATGCAAATTTCTGGCTTTGTTAAAAACTGTGCTTCAAATTTTTCATAATTTATCTTTAAAACCTCGCCAGAGATAGTAAAAATGGCACTCGCTGGATAAGGGATATTTTCAAAATTTACAACTTCAGCTACAAAATTCATAGGTGCAAGCTGATGGATAAAAATTTCTTTACCATTTGCCGTAGTTTTATAAAGTTTAACCGAGCCAGTTATCAAAAACGTAAGCCACTTTGGCTCCTCGCCCTCTATAAATAAAAACTCGCCTTTTTTGTATTTTTTAATAACGCTTATTGCTTCAAGTTTGGCTAGGTCATCGGCACTAAGGCCTTGAAAAAATGGGATTTGTTCTATCATGTTTCACTCGCTTTTAAGATGAAAAAGCATTTTAGCATAAAAAATAGGACAAAAATTAACGGATTTCAAAGGGAGCTTTCTCCCTTTGATTTAAGAATTTATTTTTTAAGAAGATCTCTGATCTCTGTTAGAAGTGCTATATCAGCTGGAGTTTCAGGCTCTGCAGGAGCTGCCTCTTCTTCTTTTGGTAGTTTATTTTTAAGTGTATTTAAAGCTTTGATGACGCAAAAAATACAAAATGCAATGATTAAAAAATCAACCATTGTTTGTATAAATGAGCCATAGTTTATCGTAACAGCTGGCGCACCTTCTGCCGCTTCTTTTAGTGTTAGCTTAAGATCAGTGAAATTTACACCGCCTGTTATAACACCAACTACTGGCATAATAATATCACCAACTAGCGATGAAACGATCTTTCCAAATGCCCCACCGATAACAACACCAACTGCCATATCTATGACATTTCCGCGCATCGCAAATTCTTTAAATTCGCTGATAAAACTCATTCTTTCTCCTATAAATAGTTAAATTTTCGTGCGGATTTTATAAAAAATATGCTTTGCTTAGCCTAAAAATTTAAAATTACATAACTTTAAATTTATCAAGCGAGTGTTATAATCCAAACTTCAAATTTAACGTAAGGAATGAGCTTATGTATCGTTTTGCACCCTCTCCAACAGGAGATATGCACATAGGAAATTTACGTGCTGCTATTTTCAACTATATTTGTTCTTTGCAAGATAAAAGTGGCTTTATTTTACGCATAGAAGATACTGACAAAGAGCGAAATATCGAGGGAAAAGAGAAAGATATCTTAGAAATTTTGAGCAAATTTGGCATAAAACCAGAGCAAATTTACATCCAAAGTGAAAATTTAAAATTCCACAGACAGCTTGCATCAAAGCTTCTCATCGATAAAAAGGCATTTGCTTGCTTTTGCACCGAAGAAGAGCTCGAAGCAAAAAAACAAAAAGCAAAAGAGCAAGGCGTGGCATATAGATATGACGGCACCTGCGAGAGACTAAGCGACGCTGAAGTTTTAAACTGCGAGAAGCCATTTGTCATCCGCATGAAAAAACCAACACGCACGATGAGCTTTACAGATGCGATCAAAGGCGAGCTAAGCTTCGAACCAGACGCCGTTGATAGCTTTGTCATCATGAGAGCGGACAAGACTCCGACTTACAACTTCGCCTGCGCGGTTGATGATATGCTTGAGGGCGTGACCTTTGTCATACGCGGCGAGGATCACGTGAGCAACACACCAAAGCAAGACCTCATACGCGAGGGGCTTGGCTACACCGGCAAGATGAACTACGCGCATTTGCCTATCCTTTTAAATATAGAGGGCAAAAAAATGAGCAAACGCGAGAACGAATCAAGCGTCAAATGGCTCTTTGAGCAGGGATTTTTACCTGAGGCGATCGCAAACTATCTGATACTTCTTGGCAACAAAACTCCAACTGAAATTTTTACGATAGAAGATGCGGTGAAGTGGTTTGATATAACCAAAATTTCACGCTCACCTGCTAGATTTGACGTGAAAAAACTTGAGCAGATAAATAGAGAACACATCAAGCTTGCTTCAAAAGAGCGCATAAAAGAGATCTTTGGCGTGGATGAGAGCAAGGTTGAGTTAGTTAAATTTTATACTCAAGAAAGCTCACTAGTGCCTGAGATAAAAGCAAAAGTAGAGGCTATATACTCACCAAAAATAGCTCCAGATGAGTACAAAAACGAATTTGAGATCATAAAAAAAGCAGCTCGTAATTTAAAAGCGTGCGAAACATTTGATGAGTTTAAAAAAGAGCTTATGAGCGCTACAAATTTAAAAGGTAAAAACTTTTTCATGCCGCTACGTGCGCTTCTTACAAACGACCTTCACGGCCCTGAGCTTAGCGAGCTCTATCCACTCATCAAAGATGATCTAGGCAAAATTTTAATCTAGGAGCAAAAATGATACTTTCCACCCTATTTTCAGCGGTCGCAAACATTTTGCATCTTATCATCACGGTATATACGTGGATCGTCATCGCAGCGGCTCTCATTAGCTGGGTCAAGCCTGATCCTAGCTCGCCAGTCGTGCAGCTACTTTATAGGCTGACTGATCCTGTTTATAGCTTCATCAGACGCTACATCAAAACAGAATTTAACGGTATCGACTTTACCCCACTCATCGTGCTTTTAGCACTTCAACTCATAGATCAATTTTTAATAAGGCTTTTATTTGTTTTTGCTGCGTCACTTTAGTATCCTCTCTTTAGCCTGCGTTGCTCTTTTAGCTAAAATTTACACCTACGAGGAGCTAAAAAACGAGCCAAAAAGCCTTGCAAAAGACTACTACATAAACCGCCTTATAAACGAGGGTAGCTACACAAAGGAGCAGATAGCAGAGCTTTCACGCGACGTTTTTAGAAAAAGTGGCTTAGTTCAAAAATCAATCAATAAAATTTTACCTCCCAAAGCAGCCCCTAGCAAGTGCCCTGGCATAAGCGCAAACAACATCACAAGTGCTAGCTTGGCTTGCCAAAATTTACTAACAACGATGAGCTTTTCTCTAAAACTTGATAGCAAAACTCGTGAAATTTTAGCGGCAAATCTTGCAAGCACAAATCCAGAAAAAGCTAGAATTTTACGCACTTTAAACGAGCCAAATCCAGCTCTTAGCTTTGCAAATGCAAACGATACAAAAAGCTTTTTGGAGCTTTTTAACGCTTCAAATCCACAAAGCAAAAACGCTCTTTTTAGCGTAAATTTTGAAGCAAATTTTATGAACAAGCTCTACATGCAAAAGGGCTTTACAAATTTACTAAACGACGTCGTATTTAATAAAAAATATGAAGGCTTTAGAAGAAATTTACTTAGCATAGATCCTGCAGTCACTGAAAAAAGCGACGCATTTACACTTGGGCTAAACGCCATCTTACTTGGTCAAAATGACGTTGCATTTAGTTTTTTCACAAGAGCTAAAAACACCTTTGATAGGGCTTGGCAAAGGGATAATGCGACCTTTTGGCAGTATGAGCTAAGCGGCGATGAGAGCTTTTTAAAAGAGCTAAGTGCTAGCAAAGATGCAAATATCTACTCACTTTACGCAAGAGATTTGGTCGGTGGCGAGCCGCTTGAGGTCGTCGTGCCAAGACCTAGCAAGCAAAATATCGAAAATTTTGATGTGAGCGATCCATTTTTATGGAACAAAACCATGTCCCTTGCAAAGGATATGAACGCCACGCAAGCAAGCGAATTTGCGATGAAATTTTACACAAACGAGAGCATCGGCGCATACGCATACTTCATGCAAAAGGCACATGGCTGGGAGAAGCAGTACTTTTTGATGCCAAGCTCACCTGAGCTTGAAGGCATCAGCACTGAGCGAAAGTCGATGATCTACGCACTTGCAAGACAAGAGAGCCTCTTTATCCCAAGCGTCATTTCTACCTCATACGCCCTTGGTATGATGCAGTTTATGCCATTTCTTGCAAATGCGATCGGCAAAAAAGAGCTAAAAATCCCAAATTTTGACCAAGACGATCTTTTTAAAACTGATGTTGCATTTAAATTTGCAAATCATCACCTAAACTATCTTGATAAATTTCTTTATCATCCGCTCTTTACGGCCTACGCGTATAACGGCGGTATCGGCTTTACCAAAAAAGTCATAACAAGAGATGATATGTTTAAAGAGGGGAAATTTGAGCCGTTTTTATCGATCGAGCTAGTCCCAGTGGCTGAGACTAGAAACTACGGCAAGAAGGTGCTTGCAAACTATGTGATCTATATGGCGCTTAATGGTTCCAGTATAAAGATTTCGCAACTTTTCGAAAATTTAACAAAACCGGCTTTGACTGATAAATTTCGAAACTAAGCGCGAGATCGTCGCTTTGCTTACTTGGTGCGGTCACTTCGTAATAGACCGCCCAAGGCATAGAAAATCCAGCAAATTTAAGCATCTCGTCGTTTTCATCAAGCAGCCTTGCGCTTGTGGCATTTGAGTCGCCATTTACCTTTATGTTGCTCAAATTTTGCGCATGCTCTTTTGGGTTTATGGCTACTAAAAAGTGCTCTTTGCTCTCGTCTAAATTTGAGTTATATATAGGATTTAGATAGGTTGCAATTATGAGCGTTCTATCAGTGCCATCGATGATCTCGCTCTTACTTGTGTAGGCCAAAAGCTCATTTTTTAGTGGCTCATGCACGATCACTTTTTGATCAGCGCAACCAAATATCATCAAAATAAATATAAAAAATAGTGTAAATTTTCTCATAAAAAACTCTTAAAATATTAAATTTTCTCGCATTTTAGCATTTTATTTTTTAAATTTCACTCATAAATTTTAAAGCCAATATGAGCTATAATCGCAAGAAATTTTAACGAAAAAGGCTCTTATGAAAAGACTTGCCATTGCTTTTTCTGGCCCTTCAAATAGCGGAAAAACGACGCTTATCTTAAAAGTCGCAAAAAAATTTATAGATGATGGGCTAAAGGTCGTTGTGGTCAAGCACGACCCAGGCGACAAGGCCAAATTTGACGTTGAAGGCAAGGATAGCTTTAAATTTTCTCAGGCAGGAGCTGACGTAGTCGTGATGAGTCCGACTAGAACGACTTACTTTTCGCAAAGCTCGCAAGGCATAGACGAGGTCATAAGGATGATCGGCGAGTTTGATATTCTCTTAGTCGAGGGGCTAAAGACGCTGCCACTGCCAAGACTAAGCGTCTTTCGAGGCGAGATCGATGAAGCTTATCTTAGCTTTTCAGACGCGATCGCCACTTATAAAAAGCAAATCCCTTACGAGATCACAAATCTAAATTTAGACGATATAGACGCCATTTGTGCGTGGATAATCAAAAATGCAAAGGCTGTATAATGCAAGAACTAAACCAAATTTTTAACACCATTAAAGATATCGCAAAAGAGATAAGCGAAGTGATAAAATACGCCGATCTTGGCTACACAACTCACGAAAATGCAACTGGCGACACCCAGCTAAAGCTTGATGTTAAAAGCGACGAGATCATCACAGCTAAATTTAAGCAGCTTTCATGCGTAAAAGCGCTAATTAGCGAAGAGAAAGAGGACGAGCTTGAGATAAATAAAAACGCTAAATTTATCATCGCTTACGATCCACTCGATGGCTCAAGCCTAGTTGATGTAAATTTCGCCGTTGGCTCGATCTTTGGTATCTACGAAGACGAGGTAAAACCAGAAAATTTAATAGCCGCAGCTTACAGCATCTATGGTCCAAGACTTGAGCTAGTAATTGCTGAGAAAAAGAGCGCTTTGCCTAAATTTTATAGGCTTGGCAAAGATGGTGAGTTTAAATTTGTAAAAGAGCTTGAGCTAAAAGAAAAAGGCAAGCTAAATGCCACGGGAGCTACGCAAAAAGGTTGGAGCCAAACGCATAGAAACTTCATAAACGAGCTATTTAACGAGGGCTACAGGCTAAGATACTCAGGCGCGATGGTGAGCGACTTGCATCAAATTTTACTAAAAGGCGGCGGTCTTTTTAGCTACCCAGCAACGAGCGATCATCCAAATGGCAAGCTAAGGGTTGTCTTTGAGGTGTTGCCATTTGCTTTTATATATGAAAACGCAAAGGGCGCAACGACAAATGGCAAAAATCAAACACTCTTTGATATAAAAATAGAAAAAATTCACCAAACTACGCCATGCTTCTTTGGTTCGCGTGATGAAATTTCTCTTTTGCATAAATTTTACGAGCAAAAATAATGCAAGAAGCACAAGCAAACGAGCCACTTGACGCATTTGAGCTAGCCCTAAAGCAAAAGGCAAAGATCTTGCAAGAGTGTCAAGAGCAAAAAGGTCGCAAAAGCTGTTTTAACTGCGAGGCATTTTTTGACTGCGAGACGAGGATAGAGTATGTAAATAGCTGCTACAACTCGATGTCAAAAGGCAACACTGGCAGTGACGGCGGATTTGATTTTTAAATTTAAAGGAAAAATATGAAAGAAAAAGCTTATATAACCACTCCGATTTATTACGTAAATGACGTGCCACACATCGGCCACGCCTACACGACTATCATCGCTGATACGCTTGCTAGATTTAACCGCTTGCAAGGCAAAGAGACCTACTTTATGACTGGCACAGACGAGCATGGTCAAAAGATCGAGCAAGCAGCTCGTGCTAGGGGTAAGACGCCAAAAGAGTATGCTGATGAGATCAGTGCGAAATTTAGATCGCTTTGGGACGAATTTGAGATAAGCTACGACCATTTTATAAGGACAACTGACGAAGAGCACAAGCAAACCGTGCAAAATGTCTTTGAAAAGATGCAAGCAAACGGCGATATCTACAAGGGCGAGTACGAGGGCTTTTACTGCGTTAGCTGCGAGACATTTTTTAACCAAAGAGACCTACTTGAGGACAACCGCTGTCCAGACTGCGGCCGCGTGACATCTTTAGTCAAAGAAGAGAGCTACTTTTTCAAACTTTCAAAATACGAAGACGCGCTTTTAAAATGGTATGAAAACGACGAGCTTTGCGTCATCCCAAAGGGTAAGAAAAACGAGGTCGTAAGCTTTGTAAAGGGCGGACTAAAAGACCTCTCTGTGACAAGAACGAGCTTTGACTGGGGCATAAAGCTACCAAAGAGTGCAAACGACGACAAGCACGTTATGTATGTCTGGCTTGACGCGCTCATAAACTACTTAACAACTCTAGGATACTCAAGAGATAACGCTAGAATGGACCTTTGGCCGCATACGACACATATCGTTGGCAAGGACATTTTACGTTTTCACGCGGTTTATTGGCCGGCATTTTTGATGAGCCTTGGCTTGCCACTGCCAAAACACGTCGCAGCGCACGGCTGGTGGACGATAGATGGCGAGAAGATGAGCAAAAGCAAGGGCAACGTCATCAACCCAAGAGAGGTCGCAAACGCTTATGGACTTGAAAATTTCAGATACTTTTTGCTTAGAGAGGTGCCGTTTGGACAAGATGGCGACTACAGCCAAAAAGCCTTGATCGAGCGCATAAACTCAGAGCTTGGCAATGGACTTGGCAACCTGCTAAGCCGTATAGTGGGCATGAGCGCAAAGTATAGCGACTATAAAATCGACTCAAAAGACGTGATCAAATTTCACAAAGCCGAGCTTGATGAGGCGAAGGGCTATCTTGATGAGGCGATAAAAAATTTAGAAAATTTAGCGACAAACCGCTATTTAGAGGATCTTTGGAAGGTCGTAACGCTTGCAAACGCAGCCGTTGCGAAGTATGAGCCATGGTCGCTTGTAAAAGCTGGCAAAAGTGATGAGGCAAACGCACTTGTGGCACTTTGTGCAAATTTACTTGCTAAAGTTGCTATTTTGCTTAGCCCAGCTATGCCAAAAACTTGCGCTAAGATAGCTGATACGCTTGGCTTTAGCATAGATACGGCCTCTTATGAAGGTCTTGTATTGAAAAATGAAATTTCAAATTTTATGGCAAAAGCTACTGAGCCACTCTTCCCAAGGATAGAAAAAGAGCTAATGGGCGAGGCAAGAGGACTAAAAGAAGAGCCAAAAGCAGAGGTAAAAGCTGAGCCAAAAGAGGAGAAAAAAGAAGAAGGTATCATTAGCATCGATGACTTTGCCAAAATTGTGATAAAAGTAGGCGAAGTGCTCGAGTGCGAAAGGGTCGAGGGTAGCGAGAAACTGCTTAAATTTAAGATAGATCTTGGCGAGGAGCAGCCACGTCAAATTTTATCTGGCATCGCCAAATACTACGAGCCTAGCTCGCTTGTGGGCAAGCAAGTTTGCGTTTTAGCAAATTTAAAAGAGCGAACGATGATGAAAAAATATGTCTCACAAGGCATGATCCTAAGCGCATCAGATGGCTCGCTAACGCTTCTTGGCACGCAGGGCAAGGTCAAAAACGGCGCGATCGTTGGCTAAATGACGATAGAAAATTTAACCCACATAATAAATGGGCAAATTTTAAACAACCCAAGCATCTCAAGCGTGACTAGCTTCGCGTTTGAGGCTAAAAATATAAAACGAGGCTACGCTCTCATCGCCACGCAAAGCGATCAGATCGCACCTGCGATAAAGCAAGGTGCCTACGCTATCATTAGCGAAGAAGAGATCACGCCAAGCGACGATGAGATAGCCTTTATCAAGGTAGCAAGCCTGCAAACGGCTATCATCAAGCTCATGCGCTTTGAGGCGATCCACAAAAATATAAAATTTTGCGCGGTCAATCCCTTCATAAAAGCGCTTTTAGAGAAGTCACACCTCGAAAAAAACGCCCACGTCATACCTGAAAATTTAACCGAGCTTTTTTACAAAATTTTTCATGCAAATTTGTTTGACACATTTTTTAGCGACGATACGAGGATACTTCAAAGGCTCTCGCTACTTTACGAGACAGCCTGGACTGACACAAACATAAGCGTGCTAAATCCAAGCTCGATCTTCTTTACAACGCTCATTTACGATGACAAATACTATCAAAATTTATCCATCCCTAGAGTTTTTGCTGGGATGTTTTGCGGACTTCTTGGCTATCTTAAGAAAAATAATATCGGCTTTAAAGTGACAGAGAGCAGGATTTCATCGCACTTTGACCCAGTCTTTATCGACAAAGACTTTAAGCCAGTTGGTTTTGGTAGCAGTTTTAGAGCGGTGATAGCTGAAGAAGACGAGGAGCTATTTTTGACTGAAAGCATATTTCTAAGGCGAAATTTCAGCGAAAGCGAACTTAAATTTTGTCTGCCAAAAGATAGCACGCTAAAGGTTGAAAACGCCATTTTTTATGAAAATTTAGACGAGATAAAGAAGCTACAAAATTTCGTCTACGCCCTTGTGCTTTGCAAAAAAGAAGAACTACTTGACAGCCTTAGTCAAAGCAAAGAGCAAAGCGGACTCTTTTAAATTTAGAGCCAGAGCCTAAGCCCTGGCAGTTTTTTACTCACCTAAGAAGTATTTTAGATCAGCTTGCGCGTCGCCGCTAATTGGTCTAACGTTAAATTTATCCACTAAGAAATTTATGATCTCTTCATTGAAAAATTTAGGCAAGCTAGGTCCTACGTTGATATTTTTGATACCAAGGCTAAATAGCGCTAACAAGATGATGACCGCTTTTTGCTCCATCCACATTAGCACGATAGAAACTGGTAGGTCATTTACTGCGATGCCTGTTGCCTCGCTTAATGCAAGGGCGATCTTAACTGCGCCGTTGCTGTCGTTGCACTGACCAAGGTCGATGTAGCGTGGTAGCTCGGTGCCTGGGACGTTGCCAAAGTCGATATCGTTAAATCTAAATTTACCACAGCTTGAAGTAAGTATGACGCAGTCTTTTGGAAGGCTAGCAGCTAGCTCTCTATAGTACTCACGTCCCTTGCCAGGCGCGTCACAGCCAGCGATCACAAAAAATCTGCGGATCTTGCCAGTGTTTATCGCGTCTAAAATTTGTGGGGCTAAAGTTAGGATAGTCTTGTAGTGGCCGCCAGTTACTAGGCTCTCGTCGCTATCAAAGCCGCTAACGTCGCCACAGGCTAGTGCGCACTCGATAAGTGGTGTGAAGTCGTCGTTTTCGATGTGTTTTACGCCGTTTGTGCCTGCGATCGAGTAGCCAAATAGCCTATCAGCGTATGTGCAGTTTGAGCGTAGTGGCACGATGCAGTTTGTTGTCATTAGTATCGCACCTTTAAATTCGTTAAATAGCTTAGTTTGGTCAAACCACGCCTTGCCGACGTTGCCTTTTAGGTGGCTATACTTGCGTAGTTCTGGGTATCCGTGAGCTGGAAGCATCTCTGAGTGAGTGTAGATGTTGATGCCTTTGTCTTTTGTCGCCTCAAGTAGCGCTTTTAGGGCGTGCAAGTTGTGACCGCTAACTAAGATCGCCTTGCCCTCGACCTTGTTTTGGCTCACTCTAACTGGTGTTGGGATGCCAAATTTAGCCGTGTGAGCCTCGCTTAGCAGGTTCATCACCTCAACGCCAGCATCGCCTACTTCAAGAAGCTGTTTGATGTGCTCATCGAAGTTGAAATTTGAGTTTGTAAGCGTAAAATAAAGCGTATCAGCCATAATACGATCAACGTTGCTAGTATCAGCGCCAAGCTCGTGCGCGTGGTGGCGGTATGCGCTAAGGCCTTTTAAGCCAAAAACCATCGTATCTTGCAAAAGCGCTAGCGTGTCGCTCTTGCCACAGGTGCCCATAGGCTGGCCCTTTGCACCGCATCCGTCCTCAGCACTCATCTCGCACTGATGGCAAAACATCTTCATATCTTTCATCTTTTCTCCTTGTGAATTTAAAAATTTAAGCGGA
This sequence comes from Campylobacter concisus, assembly GCF_902460675.1. GTDB lineage: Bacteria > Campylobacterota > Campylobacteria > Campylobacterales > Campylobacteraceae > Campylobacter_A > Campylobacter_A concisus_AJ. The sequence continues at coordinate 1,719,444 of NZ_CABPUQ010000001.1, forward strand.
TTTTATCCTATGTGGCTAGCTATTTTGGTTGATAGCAGTCAAGAAAAGTTAAATTTAAATTTTAGTTATTAAATTTAAGGTTTTATGATTTTGGATATCAAAATATAAATTTGAAATTTGGCGCAAAGAGTTAATAAAATTTACAAAAAAACGATTTACATTTGAAATTTATTTAAAAGGATGAAAATGAAAAATTTACTACTAGTGGTATTTGCCGCTTTTATGCTTTGTGGCTGCGCTCCAAAGGGGATATTTGTGACCTTGCCAGACGAGCAAGCACCTTCAAATGTTAGCAAAAAGACAAAAATTTACATCGAAAGCGTCAAGGATGTGAGAGCCTTTGAAAACGACCCAAAACAAGCCAGCACCCCATCTTTGTACAAGCACAATGTAAATGAAGTTAGCGCAAAAGAGAAGCAAAAATACATCGGCAGAACGAGAAATAGCTACGGCAAAGGGCTTTGGAACGTCATTTTAGAAAATAAACAAAGGACAACTAGTATAGTAAGGGCGCGTATAGAGGACGCCTTTAGAAGTAATGGCTATCAGGTCGTAAAAAACGAAAACGAGATAGATAAGGATACGATAAGCGTTAATGCAAGGATAGAAAAACTTTGGACTTATATGACGCTTGGTGCGGTAAAAGTTGGTCTAAACGCTGATATAAGCACCATTTTAAGCGTAAATAACAAAGAGCTAAGCACGGTCGTAAAACGCAAAGAGGAGTATCTCTTAATAAACCAAAATGATTATGCAAATATCATCAAAAGCTCTTTGGCTGAGTACAAAGAGAAGCTTTCAAAGCAGATAAGCGAGCTAAATTTAGAGTAGAAATTTAGGCTAGCTACTAAATTTATAGTGGCTAGCTTTTAAATTTCAAGTCAAATTTTACTTTTTATAAGGGATTTTATCAACAGCGTTTGCTTTTTTAAAGCCATTTAACCTTAGCCTGCAGCTATCACAAAGCCCACACGCCTCATCCTCACTCTCGTAGCAGCTCCATGTAAGCTCTATTGGCGAATTAAGCTCAAGTGACTTTGCCACAATGTCAGCCTTGCTTAAATTTACAAGTGGCGTGATGATCTCGCAAGAAAAATCAGCCGAAGTGCCTAAATTTATCGCCTCATTTATGCTTTTTATAAAGCTCTCTTTGCAGTCAGGATACCCTGAGCTATCCTCCTCGACCACGCCTATGTAGATCGCCTGCACCCCCTCTTTTTCGGCAAGCGCGGCGGCGATTGAGATAAATACGCCATTTCTAAACGGCACGTAGGTGTTTGGCACGTCCTTACTAACGCCATCTTTTCTTATCTGCAGACTCTTATCCGTTAGCGAATTTCCGCCTATTTGAGCGATGAAGCTAACGTCTAAATTTATCTTTTTAACCACACCAAGACGCTCACATATCTCGTCAAACGCACGTTTCTCTCGTCTCATCGTCCTTTGTCCGTAATCAAAATGAAGTGCGACTACATCATATCCAGCCCTTTTTGCCATCACAGCGCAAAGCGTGCTATCCATACCGCCGCTCATTATACAAACTGCTTTTTTCATATTTTGCCTTTTAAATTTGCTAAAATTATACAAAATTTTACTAAGGACAAGCCAAAAATGATACTTTGCGAAGAGAGTTATCCAGAAATTTTAGATCAAATTTGCTCATATCTAACACCTGGTGAAGTTGAGTTAGTTTTTATCAACAAAGATGAGATGAGAGAGCTAAACAGAACTGAGCGAGGCATAGATAAAACCACTGACGTCTTAAGCTTTCCCCTTGAGCTCATCGTTCACGCCCCACTTGGCTCGGTAGTCATAAACAAAGATATGGTAAAAGAAAAAGCAGCCGAGCTAAATCACAGCGAAGATGCCGAAACTGCGCTACTTTTCACACATGGCTTGCTGCATATCTTAGGCTTCGATCACGAAAAAGATGATGGGCAAATGAGAGAAAAAGAGTGCGAAGTGATAGCTAAATTTGAGCTACCAAAGAGCCTAATCGTAAGAAGCGAGGATGTTAGGCTCATTGATCTTATAAACAAAAAGGGCTGATAAAGCCCCTGATTTAAAGAGCCTCTTTTTTTGTCTCTAAATTTTCAACTTTTGGCGCAAAAGTCTTATTTATCTTTCTTATCCAGATGATAAGTGAGATAAATAAAATGAAGTAAAGCACGTAGCTAGCGATAGGCCAGCTGGTACTTGTGCCGCTATCTTTTATCGAGATCACGTTTCTAAACTCGTTTAGCATAGAAATTCTATATCCGTAGTATTTGATAGTGACGTTTTTATCGCTATTTGTAAAGCCTTGAGCCTTGGCTTGGATGTCGGCTGAGTTAAATTTAAAATAAAATGGAAAGCCCCACGCCGTATCTTCGTTTCTATAAGCCATAACTTTTTCAGCGTTTTTCGCATCTTTTGTGTAGATGAAGTAGACGTCGCGCACTGGGCCGTCAGCTGGGTTTTTAGCGTCTATTATGCCATCTTTATCCATGCGTTTTACGTCGCCGCCAGTTATCTGCACGCTTGCGTAGTGCGGAAATGAAAAATCAACCAAAAAAGCCAAAAATAGGTGCAAAAGCACGACAAAACTAACGCAAATTCTCTTTAAAAATGTCATCATTTCTATCCTTTAAATTTGCACTATTTTATGAAAAGATAGCTTAAATAAAGGGGCAAAGCGCCCCCATAAATTTAAGCCTTTTTGTTAAGCATAAATTTTAAAAGCTGAGCAAAGAAGCAGATGCCACCGATTATTAAAATCGTGTCGCCAAGCATCCTTAGCCATCTTAAATTTTGCAAGTGTGACTGTTGTAAAAGCTCAGCACTTCTTGCATACCACATGCCCTGCTCCAAGCTTGCAAATGCTTGATAAATTCCTATTGGAAGTAGTGAAAGCACGATCATTAGCATAAGTCCTGCATTTAGTCCCCAAAAGCCAACTTTCATCAGATTTTCATCAAATTCTTGCCCTTTAAATAAATAAGTAGCCACAAGCCAAACAAAGCCAAGTGCCAAAAATCCATAAACGCCAAATAGCGCTGCGTGTCCGTGAACTGGCGTTGTATTTAGCCCTTGGATGTAAAATAGCGAGATTGGAGGATTTATCAAAAATCCAAAGACGCCAGCGCCTAGCATATTCCAAAAGGCAACTGCGATGAAGCAGTAAAGTGGCCATTTAAGCGTTTTAGCCCAGCTTTGAGCAAACTGAAGTCTGTAATGCTCATATGCCTCAGCGCCAAGTAAAACTAAAGGCACGACCTCAAGTGCCGAAAAACTAGCACCAACCGCCATTATAGGCGTTGTAGTGCCTGCAAAGTAGAGGTGATGGAAGGTGCCTGGGATACCGCCTACCATAAAGAGTGACGCACTAGCAAGTGTTGAAAATGTAGCAAATCTCTTTGAGACAAGTCCAAGACTAACAAAGACAAAGGCAAGTGAAGCCGTCGCAAATACCTCAAAAAAGCCCTCAACCCAAAGATGCACTACCCACCAGCGCCAGTACTCCATCACTGGCAATGGACTTCTTTGTCCATAAAATAGCCCTGCTCCGTAAAATAAGCCAACCGCAACCGCTGACATAGCAAAGATAGCAAGTAAATTTTTATCGCCTTTGTTTTTAAAGCCGCCTGCAAATCCACGAAGAAGTAGAAGCATCCAGATGACAAGACCAACAAACAAAATGATCTGCCAAACACGTCCAAGATCGATGTATTCATATCCTTGATGTCCAAGCCAGAAGCTTAAATTTATAGGCATGATGTTTGCGATGGCTAGATACTCACCCACAAAACTACCAACTACAAGGATAAGTAGCGCGTAAAAGAGCAGATCAACGCCAAGCTTTTGAAATTTTGGATCCTTGCCGCCATTTATAATAGGAGCTAAAAATAGTCCAGCTGCTAAAAATCCGGTCGCTATCCAAAATATACTAGCTTGTATATGCCACGTTCTAGCAAGCGAATAAGGGATGTAGGCTGATAAATTTACGCCATAAAATTCTTGTCCTTCGACTGTGTAGTGAGCTGTAAAGCCGCCTATTAAAATTTGAAACGCAAATAGAGCTAATGTGACAAAGAGATACTTTTTAAGTGCCTTTTGTGATGGTGTTAAATTTAGCTTTTTAAGCGGATCTTCGCTGATAGGCTCAAGCTTTTCATCGTCTTTTTTGCCATAAAATGAGCTAAACCAAACAAGGAAGCCAACGCCAGCTAGAAGTATCACGACGCTTGCAATCGACCAAAAGATATTTTCGCTTGTTGGCACGTTATCGATTAGCGGCTCGTGCGGCCAGTTGTTTGTATAGGTTGCCTCGCTACCAGGTCTGTTTGTGGCTGTCGCCCAGGCTGACCAGAAGAAGAAGTTGTTTAGATCAGCTCTGTCGCTAGCATTTGGAAGCGTATTTTCTTTCATCGCATAAGCTTCTCTTAAAGGCTTAAATTTAGGGTCATTACCAAAAAGCGCAGCATACTCGCTAGCTACTTGACTTATTGCCTTTAGCCTATCAGCGCTTAGCACAAATTTATCGTCCTTTACGCTATTTTCTCTATACTCTTTTTTGAGCAAAACCTTTAAATTTGCTTTTTGCTCGGCGTTTAGATCAGCGTATTTTAGATGATAAATTTCATCAGCTTTGATCTCTAAAAAGGCAACTAGCTCTTTGTGAAGCCAGTCCGCACTCCAATCAGGTGCTTGATATGCCCCGTGTCCCCAAACAGAGCCAACCTGCATACCGCCTATGCTTTGCCAAGCCTCTTGACCTTTGTAGATACTCTCTTTGTCGATTACGACCTTGCCATTTTCGTCAGTAAAATTTACAACTGGAGGCGAATTTCTATAAACCTCAACGCCATAGTAGCCTAAAATACTAAAGCAAACTACCAGCACAGCAACAAGTGCGAGCCAGTATCTTTTGTATTCACGCATCAATTCTCCTTTTTTAAAATTTAGGAGAAAGTTTATCTCATTTCAAAATAGTGATTAATGACATATATCAATAAAAGGAGAATATTTATCCTATTAGTTTTATAGAAATTTACAATAATATGCATTTTTTTCACAATGTATATGCAAATTTTACATAACATTAATGTAAATAGCGGTAATATATCAACCAAACTATTTCACACCAAAAAAGGAAAAAATATGCAAATGAATTTCATGCACAAAGTGGCTAAAATAGGCCTTGTTGCTTCACTTTTTACAGCTCTTAGCCTAAGCGCTGCTGACTCTGCTAGAAGCATAACCGATATGCAAGGCGTAAAAGTAAGCGTCCCAGAAAAGGTTGAGAAGATCGCAGCACTGTGGAATGCAAACAACGAGATCATCCTAGCACTTGGCGGTATGGATAAGGTTGTAGCCACAACTGATCTGATCAAAAACAACAAGTGGTTTGAGCACATCTATCCAAGACTTAAAAATTTACCAGCTGCACTAAATGGCAAAGACCTTCAGATCGAAGAGCTTGTTAAACTTGCACCTGACGTTATCATAGTGTATAACAAAAATTTTCAAGATGAACTTATCAAAAATGGCTTTAGCGCGGTAAATTTGATCTTTAGAGACTATCCAGATATGGAGAAAAGCATCTACGCAACAGCTGAAGTCATAGGGACTGATGATGCTAGAAAAAAAGCTGAAAAACTTGCTAATAAAATCCACGATAACTCTGAGTTTGTAACAGCAAGAACAAAAAGCATCCCTGACGCTAAACGTCCAAAAGTACTTCACCTTCTTGGTGGTGCAAATTTGCTAAAAGTTGATGGTACAAATACCATCCAAAACACTTGGATCAAGCTAGGTGGCGGTGTAAATGCTATCAATACTGAGGGTTCAATGATCGAAATTAGCGCTGAAGAGATCATCAATGCAAATCCTGATATCATCATCGTTGGCGGTAATGACACAGACGCACAGATCAAAAAGATAAAAGAGCACCCTGCATTCTCTGGTTCAAACGCTGTTAAAAACGGCAAAATTTACGGCAACCCAAAAGGTGTATTTAGCTGGGATAGATATGGTGCTGAAAACGTACTTCAAATTTTATGGGCAGCAAAAACTATCCAACCAGATCTATTTAAAGATGTCGATATGAAAGTAAAAACAAAAGAGTTTTATAAAGAGTTTTTAGGTCACGAGCTTACCGACACAGAGTATGGCTATATCTTAAAAGGCCTAAATCCAGATGGTAGCAGTAAGTAAGATATGAAAAACGCAAATTTTTCAATAGTTGTTATCTTTTTAGCTCTACTAACGCTTATTTGCGCCTTTGTCGCACTTGGCGTTGGTAGATTTTACATACCTTTTAACGACGTCTTTAGCGTGCTAGCTCACGGTTTTGGTTTTGGAGATGGCGCAGCTAGCAACATCACAAACGTGATAGAAAATTTACGCATACCGCGCATTATAGCTGCTATCTTAGTCGGTGCTGCTCTTAGCGTGAGCGGTGCAGCCTATCAAGGCGTCTTTAAAAACCAGCTAGTAAGCCCTGATCTTCTTGGAGTCTCGGCTGGTGCTTGCGTGGGAGCTGCAACTGCCATTATCTTTGATCTATCGCTAATTTGGATACAAATTTTTGCATTTGGCTTTGGCTTAGCAGCCGTTGCTATCACTCTAGCCATACCTAAGATGATGGGGCGCGCGAGCACGCTTATGCTGGTTCTTTCTGGTATCATCGTAAGTGGCCTCATGGGCTCAATAATCGGCTTTTTAAAGTATGTCGCAGACCCTGAGACAAAGCTACCTGACATTGTTTATTGGCAGCTTGGTAGCCTTGCTAAGCTTGATGGCGATAACTTAATATACATAGCTCCTGTAATGATCATCTGCGCCATTTTACTTATCGCCATGAGCTGGCGTATAAATTTGCTCTCTCTTGGCGACGAGAGTGCGGCAAGACTAGGCGTAAATGTAGCTTTTGAGCGCGCTGTCATCATCATCTGCGCTACGCTTCTTACAGCATGCAGCGTCTGCATAAGCGGCATAGTCGCTTGGGTGGGACTTCTCATGCCTCACTTAGCGCGCATGCTAGTTGGCGCAAATAACATAAAAAGCATGCCTGCAAGCATATTTATGGGTGCGATATTTTTGCTTTTTGTAGATACCTTAGCGCGCAGCATAAGCGTGAGCGAAGTGCCTCTTGGCGTACTTACTGGCTTTATTGGCACGGTATTTTTCGTCTGGGTTTTATGGCGAAATAAAAAGGTTGCATGATGCTTGAAGTTAGAAATTTAAACTTTAGCTACCCAAATGGGGCTGGCAAACTAGAAAATGTAAATTTAAAGATAGGCGCTGGGGAAATTTTAACCATTCTTGGTCGAAATGGAGCTGGCAAATCAACAACTCTTGGGCTAATAAGCGGCTCGCTAAAGCCAGTTTCTGGAGAGATCTTTCTTGATGGCAAAAACGTAGATAGCCTAAGCAACAAAGAGCGTGCTAAGATCATGGCGTATGTCGCTCAAAGCGAGGTTACTGAGTATGACTACACCGGACTTGAGTTTATAACTATGGGTCGCGCGGCGCACCTTGGCATCTTTGCAAGACCTAGCAAAGAGGATGAAGAGATCGCTAGAATTTACACCAAAAAGCTTGAGATCGAGTATCTTGAAGATCGCTTCATCACGCAGATGAGTGGCGGTCAAAAGCAGATGTGTATGATCGCTCGTGCGATGGCTGCGCAGCCAAAGATGATCATATTTGACGAGCCAACAAGCGCGCTTGATTTTGGCAACCAGTATAAATTCCTACGCACCGTCAAGTGGCTAAAAGAGCTTGGCTACTCGGTCGTGCTAACCACTCACAACCCTGACTTTGCCGTGCTTCTTGGCGGATATGTCGCTCTTGTAAAGGGTGATGGCGAGGTTGGATTTGGCACGGTTGATGAGATCATTAGAAGTGAGAATTTAAGCAAGCTTTACGGACTAAATTTAAACGTGAGCTATATCGACGAAGTAAAAAGAAACTGCTGCCTCACTTATCCACTATAAATTTATCTGCTCTTAAATTTTTAAGGGCAGATAGTCGTTTTATCTAAAAATTTCTACTTAAATTTACTAATCATAAATGCTAAAATGCAAAATAAATTTAAAGGAAAAACAATGGCTTACCCACTACTAGGCACAAAGATCGTGATCGATGAAGAAAAGGTTTTAAGGGAGAAAAAATATAAGCTAGATGTGATCTATGAATATTTAGACCAACTTGCCAAGCAGTGCGACTTGATCAAGATTGACAAAAATACTTTTCACGCAAAGGGTAATGAAAATGACTTGGCAAATTTGGGTCTGTTTATGTGTAGATATGCGGTAGAGAACGAATGGCTAACAAAAAATATCAAAGAGTGGATTTGGATTAGCGAAAACTCTGGTAACGAAGATATGATGGCGAAATTTAAGAAAGAAAATATAGGAGTTTGGGAGTGAGCGATAAAAAAATCTCGCCATATCAAATTTTCATGTAAATTTTAAAAAAGAGCCTGCGAAAGGTTAAATTTTGCTAGGCAAGGTAAATTTAGATATGGCAGTTCTAAACCGATTTGTTAGCAACCTTTTTATTAATAGCAATATCGAAAAAGACAAAAAGCAAGATCAGTTTTGGCAAGGGATTAAAATTTAACCGCATAAAACTAACAGCCTTGCCATAAATTTGACGCAAATTTATATCCTCCTAGCCAAAAGCAATCATCTACCTAAATTTAACACAACCCACAAGATCAAATTTGAGCGTTATTTTTAAATTCCGCCACTCTCGCCTTTGCAGCCTGCGTGATATCATCCTCGTAGTCGTAGAAGTTAAAGGTCGCTCCGTGCTGAAAAAAGCCATTTAGTATATCGCCGCTCTGGCGGTTTTTCAGATCAAGCTCGGCCACCTTAAAGCCGTCATTTGTTGCGCAAAATTCCTTTAGCCTTGCAGGCGCCTCTTTTAGCTTGGTAAATAAAAAGCAGTATCCATCGCCGCCATTTCGCCCCACTCTACCGCGCAGCTGATGAAGCGTGGCAAGCCCCAGCCTCTCAGCGCCCACGATCACTATCGTATTTAGCCTTGGCAGTGAGATGCCGACCTCAACAACCGTCGTTGAGAGCAAAATTTCGCCCTCTTCTCTAAACTGCCTTAAAATTTCCTCTTTTTCTTTGTCTTTGCCGTGCGTGACAAAGACATTTTTGAAATTCTTTAGCCAAAAGCCCTGAGCCTCACTTAGACTTTGGTAGTTTGAGCTCTCGCTACTCTCAACTAGTGGATAGATGATGGCTACTTGAAAGCCGCCCACAAGCTGTTTTTTGATGTGTGCGAGCAGATAGCCAAACTCGCTAGCACCTAAAATTTGGCTCATTATATTTTTCTTAAACGGCATCTGCTTTAAAAAGCTAAAATTTACGATCTCAGACTGGATCAAACTAAGCGTCCTAGGTATTGGCGTAGCTGAAAACTGCACGAAATTTGCTCGCTCATCCTCGTTTGAGGCAAGCTCTTCTATCTTTTTGCGCTGATTTGAGCCAAATCGGTGCTGCTCATCGACCATGACAAGCGGCGAATTTGGTAACTCATGAAAAAGTAGCGCATGCGTGCCAACGATCAAATTTACCCCGCTAAAGTCTATCTTTTTCTCCCCGCTTCGCACGAGCATCACATTCATAAAAGCGGGCAGCAGCCTCTTTGCTTCGTTATAAATTTGCTCGCTTAAGATGCTTGTTGGCGCCATCAAAATGGCACTTTGCGGATAGACGCTAAGAGCGGCTGCTAGGATAACAAGCGTCTTGCCACTTCCCACATCGCCCATTATGACGCGCCTTTTTGCCTGCACAGCGCTAAGGTCGTCTCTGATATCATTTATCGCATTTAGCTGATCATTTGTCGGCGTAAATGGCAGGCTCTTAAGCCAAGAGTTTATGTCAAAAAGCTTGATTTTAGGGCTTTTAAAGTATGTTTTTTTCGCACTTAGCTTCTTTATGTAGTTAAAAATCTCTACAAATTTTAAAATTTGCACGCCCTCATTATCATTTTTTAGGCGGTATAAAATTTGCACGCTTTGCTCGTCTAACCGCTGCAAATCAGCTAGAAATTTAGCCTCTTTTTCATTTAAGCCCTCTGTTAATAAATTTTCTAAATTTATATATTTTAAGATGATTTTTTTTAGCTCTTCATCTTTTAGCTCGGTCTTAAATTTAGGCACGATCTGGCCTATTTTTGTGGTGATTTTTGGATTTACGATCTGCCAAGAGCCAAAGGCGTAGGAGCAAAGCCCATATATCGCCATCTCTTTGCCAACCTTAAAAGCGCCGTAGTGCCATGACTTTGCGTTAAAAATGACGATCTTCACGCTACTTTGCCACTGCTCGCAAAAGGCAAGTGCTGTTAGCATACCAGGGCGCGAGGCGAGCGAGGTGATCTTTACATTTATGCAGACCTGCCCTTCTCTTGGGCTCTTAGCGATCGTCGTATCCTCAAAGCCCTTTGGCAGCACTAGAGCAAGGTCGAGCAGGCTAAGCACGCCTATTTTTAGAAGTTTTGCCCTGTCGCTTGCTTCAAATTTCATTTTTTAGGACGCAAAAACTTAGCTCGTTTATCTCTGCGTGGGCTTTTATGAAGCTATTTAGCTCGCTTAGCGAAAGGGCTGAAATTTTATCCAAGTCCTTTAAAAATGCCCCAAGCTCGCCATGTTCGTAAAACTCGCCTTGCGCGATGTCAAGGCGCTTAAATAGCGTCTCAAGCCTAAGTGGCAACGAACCAAGTAAAAATTTCTTCGCCTGCTCAAGCTCGGCCTTGCTAACGCCTTTTTTACTAAATTTTAAAATTTCCTCTTTTATAACGGCGATCGCCTCGTCTTTTTTCTCATTTTTTGTCTGCATGTAGCCGTAAAGCTGGCTGTAAGAGAGATTTAGTAAATTTCTAGCGTAAGCGCTGTATGCAAGCCCTCTTTTCACGCGGATCTCCTCCATGAGCCTCGAGCCAAAGCCACCCTCGCCTAAAATAAATGTCGCCACTGCGGCCTTGTATTTCTCTTCAGGTTTTACATCAAATGGCGCGCCAAAGTAGATGTATGCCTGCTCGCTTTGCCTGATGATCTCGCTACTTTCGCACTTGTTACTTGGGCTAAAGCGCTCTAGCTTTCGCACCTTGCCAGGTTTTAGGATTTCTAAAACGTTAGCCAGCTCTTTTGTCTGCTTCTCGTCGATGTCGCCACCAAGCACGCAGAGCAAATTTGAAAGGTCTAAATGCTCGTTTAAAAATTTCCTCACATCTTCAAGCGTGATCGCTTTTACGCTCTTTTTAGTGCCGATACTTGGTTGTGCAAGCACGCTTTTTGGGTATAAAATCTCAAAAAGCCCTTGCCTTGCCACGTAGTCAAAGTCGTTTTCATTTGCTGCGATCTCGCCAAGAGTGACGGTTTTGCACCTATTTAGGATCTCATCTGTTAAATTTGGAGCGAGTAGTAGCTCTTTTAGCTTGCCGCACGCAAAGGCAAAGTGCTCTTTTAGGCAGTTTAGGTCGATGCAAAATGTCTCAAAGCCGCAGCTTGCATTTAGGCTAATTGCCCTTACCTCAAGCTCTTTGGCAAATTTAGCCGAGCCTAGCTTCATATCGCCCTCATTTAGTAAATTTGCACTAAGTCTTGCAAGGCCTGCTAGCTTGCCGTTTTGCGAGCTACCAGCTGCTTTGAAAACTAGTTTTAGGCTCACTACTGGCATCGCTTTTGAGTTTTCAAAAACGACTGGAATTTTTATATTTTTTACATTGATATCTAAAATTTTCATCTAAAATTTCTCCAAAATATCGTAGTTTGTGTTACGCTTAGCTGGAATTTCTCCAACATCTTTTATAAGCTCGATCATCTGGTCTTGATTCATCCTAAAGCTAGCACCTGCGGCCTTTACGACGTTTTCTTCCATCATCGTGCTACCAAGGTCATTTGCGCCAAAAAGAAGCGCTAGCTGGCCTACGTAGCTGCCCTGCGTGACCCAGCTGCTTTGGATATTTTTAAAGTTATCCAAAAAGAGCCTTGAAACCGCAAGTAGTCTTAGGTAGACGTTTGAGCTTTGCTTTTTGATCTCTGGAAACTCTTGCATGAGCTTTGTATTTAGCCCCTGAAAGCTCCAAAGTATAAATGCTCTAAATCCAGCCGTTTCATCTTGTAAATTTCTGATGTGCTCCCAGTGCTCGACGATCTCGCGAGTGCTCTCAACCGTGCCAAACATCATCGTCGCAGTCGTCTTCATGCCAAGCTCGTGCGCCTCTTTGTGTATGCGAAGCCAGTCTGCGGTGTCGCATTTTTTAGGGGCGATGATGTCACGTACTCTATCGCTTAAAATCTCCGCTCCAGCCCCTGGCATCGAGTATAAGCCCTTTTCGTTTAGGCGTCTTAAGACCTCTTTTGTAGAAATTTTTGAAATTCTTGCGATGTAGTCGATCTCAACTGCAGAAAAGCCATGTATCGTGATGCTTGGATAGTGCTTACTGATGTAGCTTACAAGCTCCTCGTACCACTCGATCTTTAGCTTTGGATGAACGCCACCTTGAAATAAAATTTGCGTGCCGCCAATGGCGATTAGCTCCTCGATCTTCTTGCCGATCTCCTCAAAACTTAGCACATAAGCGTCTTCTTCTTTTGCGTGGCGGTAAAATGCGCAAAATTTACAATCCACCCAGCAGACATTTGTATAGTTGATGTTGCGATCTACGATAAAGGTCGTAATGCCCTCTGGATGAAGCTCTTTTTTTCTAGCTAGCGCCATCTTGCCAAGCTCGTGAAGCGGTGCATTTTCTATAAGATCGATGGCTTCATTTACACTAAGTCTTTTCAAATTTAACCTTTTATTTTGCTTATTTTTGGGCGAAAGTTTAGCCAAAAATGCTTTTAAATATGATAAATCAGGCGTTATGAAAAATTAATTTTTAAAGGCTAAAATGTGAGAAATTCTTTAAAGGAGAGAGTTATGAAAAAGGTGATATTTGCCGTTATCTGCGGATTATTTTTAGTTGGTTGTGCTAAAAATGAGCTAAAGCCAGCTGAGCCACAAGGTACAAGTTGCGGATGTGCTCATCATCAAAAAATGATGCAAGAAAATATGCCAAGCTGCCCTCATCACGGCATGCAAGGGGCGATGCATGGGCAAATGCCAGCAGGCTGCCCAGCCCACGCAAAATAGATAAAGTGCCAAATGGCACTTTATTTTAATATAACTTTGTCGCCTTTAGTGCCTAAAACCTGCACTTTCTCGCCATTTTTTAGCGCTCCGTCATACTTCCAAAGAGTGCCTTTAAAATAGACCATATTTTCTCTGATCTCGCCAACGCCAGCTTCATCTAAAAATTCCTCATTAAAGCTCTCTTTTCTAGCCATAAATTTGCTCTTTAACGGCGCTTTTAAAAGTGCCAGCAAGACAATCGCAAGTGCCGAGACGCCTAAAATTTGATATGGCCACTCAAAGGCAACGCCAAAATTTACCGCTCCGATGATGATAAAAGCTAGACCAAAAAATAGCAGATAAAACGAAAATAGCATAAGCTCAGCCACGCACAAGAGCGCGCCGATGGCTATCATTATAAAAGGACTTATCACGCCTTATCCTTAGCTAAGAAATTTTTTAAAACACTAAGCGAGCCGATGAGTTCAGCCGCCTCATAAGGGACTAAAATTTTATCTTTTGAGCTATTTTTAGCTAGCTCGCTAAATGCCCCGACCCTGTCGCGCGCAAGCAAAAATTCAGCCGCATTTGCGTTTTTGCTCATGCTATCGTTTATCATATCCATAGCCTCTTTTTGAGCCGTTGCGATGGCGATTTGCTCGTATTTTTTCGCATCAGCCATACGCTCTATAGCCTCTGCTTGAAGCACTTTTTCTTGTTTTAGTGCCTCTGCGTTGCGGATTAGTGCCTCTTTTTCAGCCAAGGCTTTTAGCTCGATCGCGCGCTTTTCACGCTCTGCCTTCATCTGCATATTCATCGCCTCTTCGATGCCAAGTGGGACAGAAATTTCAGAAATTTCCACACGCATGATCTTTACGCCCCAGTTGCCAGCAGCGTCGCCAAGAGCCACTTGAAGTGCGGCATTTAGGCGGTCACGTGAGCTTAGCGTATCGTCAAGGTTCATCGCGCCTATCTCGCCACGAAGCGTTGTCATGGCTAAATTTGCAATGGCGCGCTTGTAGTTATCAACATTATAAACCGCCATTTTTGCGTCAAATACCTTTAAAAAGACGATGCCATCGACACTTATATTAACATTATCTTTTGTGATGACTTGCTGTTTTGTGATATCAACAAGCTGCTCTTTTATAGTTATGATCGCTCTTATCTGATCGACAAATGGGATGATGATATGAAATCCCCCATCAAGCACCTTGTGAAATTTACCAAGTCGCTCGATCAGCAAGTTATCTGCTTGTGAAACGATCTTGATACCAGCCTTTAAAAACAAAAATGCAAAAATAACCAAAACAACGACTAAGACGCTAAATGTCTCAACTTGCATCTTCTCTCCTTTAATTTATAATTTGTTATTTTCTTAAGTATTATAATACATTTTTAAATTTTATCTTTTAAAAAGGATCAGCATGAAAAATTTTATCTTTGCACTAAGTGCGGCTCTACTTTTAGCAGGTTGTGCTACGTCAAACCAAAGCGCAAGCGTCCCACAAGGCAAATGTGAAGTAAAAGGTAGCTGCATGGCTCCAGTAAGCAGCATCGAAGGCACTTACAAGGCATTTTTACCTTGCGCTAGCTGCATGGGCATAGACTCAACCCTCACACTAAAAAAGGACGGCACATTTGAAAGTGTGATGAACTACAAGTCAAAAGACAACTACAAAGCCGTTAGCAAAGGCAAATACTCGCTCAATAATGGCGTTATCACAACCGTTGATGAGTATAAAGAGAAGAGCTTTTATAAGATCGATGGCGAGAGCCTAAAGATGCTTGACATGGATCAAAAAGAGGTCACTGGCGAGCTAAAAGACAAATACATCTTCAAACGCGTAAAATAAATTTTAAAGGCAAAATGATATAATTTTGCAATTTTTAAGGAGTTGCAAATGAAATATCTTTTTGCCATACTTATCTCATTTTTCATCATTGGCTGTGCGAAAAATGAAAATTTAAAGCCACAAAATCAAGAACAAACACAAAAATCAAAAGAAGAAAAACCTCTTCTTAGAGATGAAAAACCCAAAAAACCAGAAAAACTAATACTTTCAAACTCTATCTACACGAGCTACTACACGACCTTGCCATGCTCAAACTGCGAGGGCATAAAGACTATCCTAACTCTAAATAAAGACAAAACCTACACAAAAACTATGCTTACGATGGATAAGGCTGCCACCTTGGTAGAAAAAGGTGGCACCTTTGATGTCGATGAGAGCGCTATCGTGCTAAAAGATGAAAACGGCGCACTAAGCTACTTTGTGCCAAATAAAAACTCACTTCTTCAGCTTGATGATAAGAAAAATAAGCGAGTTGGCGTGCTAGCTCAAATTTATAACTACGAGCCGGTAAATAAGGCATATAAAGATAGTTTTTTTGCTAGATTTTCTAAATTTAAAGACAAAAATGGCTTTTTAGAGCTTGTGCTTGTGCCTAGCAAAAATGGCGCAAAGATAAGCTTTTACTCATCACTAAAAGATGGCTCACCACTTTGTAAATTTAACTCAGAGCTACTTTATGACAAGGGCATTTTTTACCTTTTGGATGAAAAAGGCGTGGCTTTAAGCGTGCATAAAACTGCTAACGACATCTTCATAATCGCAAACGATAAAATTTGCAAAAATGCTCACATAAGCGGACACTACAAAAGAGAAAAAGGCAGATCTAGCCTCTTTGGCAAGGGCTTTTTTGCAAAACTTACAAACGAGTCAGCAAACGCTGATGTGATGAAATTTTATGGCGCAAAAAACATAAAAAGAGACAATACAAAAAAAGAAAATAGCTACATCGTCACAAGCAAAAACGAGAGAATTTTTGAATACACCTTGCTAAATGGCATTATCACAAGCATTGAAATTTACTCAAATGAGTTTAAAACTCCTGAAAATATCAGCCTAAAATCAAATTTCAAAGATATAAAAAACGCCCTTGTCATCTCTAAATTTCAAAGCGACGCAAACAATATCTATCTAAAAATAAACAGCCACGACATGCTCATAAAGCTTAAAAATCCACTTGCACAAGAGATAACAAGCTTAAGCCAGATCCCAGACGAGGCACAAATAGAACAGATAACTCTGATGTGGAACCAGTAGCTTGAAAGAGTATCTTAAGCTTTTAAAGGACGAGAGAAATTTCCGCCTTTTAAGCACCATCCAGCTCATGTGCTACTTTGGTGTGTGGTTCTCGCACACTGGCATCTTTACGCTACTTATCTCGCTTGACGCTCCTGTGTGGGCGCTTACACTAAGTGCGGCGATGGCATTTATCCCTGGCGTTGTCATCGCTCCATTTAGCGGCATTTTGGTTGATAAATTTAGCCCAAAACCGATGCTTGTTATCATGATGGCGGTTGAGACCATAAGCGTTTTTATGCTGCTTTTTATAAATTCGCTTGATTTTTTATGGCTGCTTTTGCTTATCATTTTTATCAGAAACGGTGTTGGCGGGATGTATTTTCAAGTAGAAATGAGCGTGCTACCAAAAATTTTAAGCAAAGAGAGCCTAAAGCTTGCAAACGAGATTCACTCCATCATCTGGGCGGTCTCATACACCGCTGGCATGGGGCTTGCTGGCGTTTATATACACTTTTTTGGCATCAAAAGCGCCTTTTTGCTTGACGGAGCTCTTTATCTTTGCAGTTTTGGCTTTTTATATCTTTTAAAGCTAGACGAGCTAAAGCCAGAATTTATAGAAAAACCTCTAAAAATGCTAAAAAACGGGCTTAAATATCTAAAAGAAAATAGGCTCATTGTGCATCTTATATTTTTGCACGCCTTTGTTGGCATCACTGCCTATGACGCATTGATCGCACTTTTGGCTGACTATAGATACGCAAATTTACTCTCAACCTCGCTAGTTATTGGCCTATTAAACGCCTCAAGGTCGATCTCGCTTATGTTTGCGCCAGCCTTGCTTAGTAAATTTATGAATAAAAAAACGCTCATCTACATCTACATCGGTCAAGGAGTTGGCATCATCATCTGGGCGCTCTCTTTGCGAAATTTTTATCTCTCGCTAATTGGCATCGTCTTTGCAGGCTTTTGCACCTCAAGCCTTTGGAGCTACACCTACACACTGCTTCAGCAAAACTGCCAAAAAGAGTTTTACGGCCGCGTGATCGCGTATAACGATATGGTTTTTCTTGGATTTAGCGCACTTATCTCATTTGCGATCGGCTTTTTATACGAGCTTGGACTAAGCGTGGAGATGATCGCAACCTTCATGGGAAGCCTCTTTTTTATTGGAGCCTTTTACTACCACGTAGTTTCAAAAAGGTATGAGATAAAGTAAATCTACTTTTGTCCAAAAAAACCTAAGAGAGCCATAAGTATAAAAAAGATTATTGCCCATACAATTTGAGAGCCTGGAGAATCTTCATCATCTGTCTCTTTTTTATCCTTTTCCTCAAACCAATCTCTAACATTATGCTTAACAGAACCCTTTTTTAAACTCCCACTACTTGTTTGTGATAAATTTTCTTTTTTATTGGCTTCACTAGCTGTAACAGTATTGCCATTTTTTGAAATTTCTGATTTTTTACTTTTGTCATCTTTTACCATAGTATCTTCATCTTTTAAAGGTACTACTTTAATATCATTTTGGTCAAAATTCTCCTCACCACCTATCTCTTGCCATTTGCCATTTATCTTAACCATATTTTTAACGACGGTAGAGTTCTCTTTAAAGGTCTTCAAGTCGCTTGGTTTTAGAGGAATTTCTACTTTGTTATTGCCATCAATAATTACAGCGTTGCCTTCCTTTGAAATTTCTATTTTATTATCTCCATCATGGATCACAAATGTGCCATCTTTTGAAGGATCAATCTTGTTATTATCTTTATCAAAAAACTCACTCTTTCCATTGACACTAACCTTAGTCCATTCATGAAACTCACTATGAGGTGACATATCTTTAAGAGCATCAAATTTTGCAAAATTTACTGGAATTTCTACTTTATTGTTATTTTCATCAACTATTACAAAATTTCCATCTTTTGAAATTTCTATTTTATCTTCACCATTAGTTGCGCTGGTCTCATACCATTTTCCATCTACCTCAACCATATTTTTAACCACGGTTGAGCTTTTAATATCATCAATTTTTATTGACTTTTCCACTTTGTTTTTGTCGCTAATAACTACATCATCTTTTAAAATTTCCGCTTTATCTTCAGATTCATCTTTTTTAAGCTTGATAATATCAACATTGCTAATCTCTTTTTGAATTTCTTCGCTACTCTCACTGACATTAGGATCTTTGCCGCTACTATCTATCTCAAACCATTTGCCATTTACTTTAACCTTTGCAAAGCCATTGCAAAAATCATCAGCATCATCAAATTTACACTCTATTACCTGAACACCATTCTTATCTATAAAGCCAAATTTGCCAAATTTTTTAACCCTGGCTAACCCTTCACAAAAGTCACTTGCATCACTAAAATTACATGCAATGACCTGCTCCCCTGCTTCATCTATAAAACCATAGTTACCAAATTTCTTAATCCTAGCTAAGCCATCTTTAAACTCGCCAACTATCTCAAAAGTCTGCTTCATCCTTCACCACCTTTTTTTGTGACTATTTTATTTATATTTTTTTAAAAAGATACTAAATTTAATATTTTAAAAAGAGAGTGCAAGAGCTTAAGCTCTTGCAATTTTATAGATAAACTGGGATATTTGTATGTTCTAAGAAAAATCTTGATGTTCCGCCAAGGACCATCTCCATTAGTCCGTTTTCGCCGTATCTGCTAGCTACGATAAGGTCTGCGTTTCTATCATTTGCAGCTTTTAAAAGTGCCTCGCCAGGTATCGTTGTAGTTGCTATAACTTCAAAACTAGCGCTGATATTATGAACCTTAAAGTACTCTTCAAGTTTTTTAAGATTTAGCTCGGCATTATCGCCAAGGCTTGCTTTTGAAGTGATGCACTGAACTTTTTTAGCGCTCTTTAAAAGATCGATCGCGCCAGTTAGGGCTCTTGAGCTTTGAGTAGTGCCTGTCCAGCTTACAAGGATATTATCAGCTTTAAAATCACGCATCTTTCTAGGGATAACGATCGCATTTTTGCCACTTTTTAAAACAGCTGACTCAAATGTGCCAGTGATCTTGCCATCAAGTGGCACTGCAGCTACGACTAGATCGCAAAATTTACTCTCTTGCTCGACTATGGCGCTTCTTTTTCCATTATGGATTGTGAAATTTGCAGTGCAGACATCTTCGATAACCTCGTCGCTCACCTTTATGCCTAGCTCTGCGCAAATTTTATTAAAAAGCTTTTCGTTCTCTTCATGCTCAACCGCAAGCTCTGACTTGGCTGATTTTAAGAATTCCTCAAAAAGCACTCCACCACGAAGCGTCATTTTCATATTATAAACCACGCTTGGATCTAGTTGGCAAGTGAGGATCTCCATGTGAGCTTTAAACCATTGTGCAACCTTTAAAGCACCGTAAATTCTTGGCTCGATATCGTCCCCTGCTCCTATTGGAAAAAGCAACTTTTTGTATTTCATCATCTATCCTTTAAAAATTTATTCAACCAAAGAGAGCGAAATTTTATTTCCTTTTTGCTCGCTCACACACACTTTTACCTGATCGCCTACATTTAATGGGCTCTTTATCTTCGAGATGTGAAGCAGACCATCAACACCGTCTTTTAGCTCGATAAATACTCCAAAATCAACCACGCTTTTTACGCTTCCTGTAAATTCATCGCCTATGTTAAATGTCGGTTTTACGCGGTCTTTGTCGTGTTTAAATGGCTTTTTGCCAAATGAGCGAGAGTTCTCTTTTGAAGTGATCGAGATGATGTAGTCTTTTGCCGCATCGACATTTTTCTTAGCGCCACCTGCGATTTTAACTTCGCCTTTTTCTCTATCAAGGTCGATTGAAACTTCAAATTTCTCGATGATCTCTTTTATGGTCTTGCCAGCTTGACCGATGATATCTACGATCTTGCTTGGATCAACGCTAAACAGCTCAAGTTTTGGAAGCACATCTTCGTTTATCTCTATATTTTTATCAGCCTGTGTCATTAGAGCAAGGATATGCTCTCTGCCGCGTTTTGCTTGATAAAGTGCCTCTTTTAGCACCTCTAAGCTGATGCCTCCAAGCTTGATGTCCATCTGAAGCGCTGTGATGCCATCACTTGTGCCAGCAACTTTAAAGTCCATATCGCCGTCGTGGTCTTCAAGTCCCATGATGTCAGTTAAAACTGCGTGCTTATCGCCTTCAAATATAAGACCCATCGCAACACCTGCAACTAGTTTTTGGGTATTGACTCCAGCAGCTCTAAGTGCGAGTGAACCACCGCAAACGCTAGCCATAGAGCTTGAACCGTTGCTCTCTAAAATTTCTGAAACGACCCTTATCGTATATGGAGAAGCTAGATCGATGCTTGGTGCAAGGGCACGTTTGGCTAAATTTCCATGTCCAAGCTCACGTCTGCCTGGAGCTTTAAGTGGGCTTGCTTCGCCTACGCTAAAGCCTGGGAAGTTGTAGTTAAACATAAATTTCTCAACCAAAGGAGCTTTTTCAGTAAGGATGTCATACATCTGAGCGTCGCTATCTGTGCCAAGTGTAGCGACAACTAGCGCTTGAGTTTGCCCTCTTGTAAAGAGGCATGAGCCATGAGCGTTTGGAAGGACATTTGTCTCGATGCTAATAGGCCTAACCTCTTCAAGTCCGCGTCCATCGGCTCTAACGCCCTCGTTTATGATCTGCTCTCTTACTATTTTCTTTTTATATTTACCAAGGGCATTTGAGATGACAGCCTCGTCCCAGCCCTCTTTTTGAGCTACCTCATCGCTTGAAATTTGCTTAGCGATCTTGCCAAGCTCGCTTGCACGCTCACTCTTTGCCATTTGGTTGATAGCGTTTTTAACCTCTGCTTTATAAAATTTATCGATGTAAATAGCGATATTTTCGTTCTCTATCTCAGGTTTTAGTTCAAGCGCAGCGTCCTCTTTTTTATGCTCTTTAAACGCCTCTTCGTAAGCGTTGCTAGCTCTTAGTATGGCCTTTCCAGCAAAGTCTATCGCCTCAACCATCTTATCTTCGCTAAATTCATTCATCACTTGCTTTTGAGCCATGCTATCGCTTAGGCTTGGATCTATCATTGGCTCGATCGCTACCATCGGTATGAGCTGCGTAGTTTGCTGAGGCAAGCTTCTCATCTCGATCATCAAAAGCTCATCTTTTGTACCAGCTACATAAAGATCGATCGCACTTTGTTTTAGCTCAGAGTTGCTTGGGTTTATAACAAATTTATCATCTATATATCCAACTCTCACGCCACAAACTGGACGATTTACTGGGATATCGCTAAGATACAGTGCAACTGAAGCCGCATTTAGGCTCACAACTTGCAAATCAACCTCAGGATCAGCCGAAAGCACCATTACAACGATCTGCGTTGGGTATGCGTAGCCTTTTGGGAAAAGCGGGCGAAGTGATCTATCTATGATGCGAGCTGTTAGCGTCTCAAAGTCGCCTGGCTTGGTCTCACGCTTGACGTAACCGCCTGGGATTTTACCAGCAGCGTAAGCTTTTTCGATGTATTGCACCGTTAGAGGCAAAAAGTCCTCTTCAACTTGCACATCTTCTCTTGCCACAGTTGCTAAAACTACGGTATTTTTCACCCTTAAAAGCACTGCCCCACTAGCTTGTTTAGCTACTTTATTAAGGTCAAAAATTTCGACCTGATTATTGACTTCTATACTATATTGCATTATTTTTATCTCCTTGTTGTTTTTGTAACGGTAAATAGTGAGGGCTCTCTTCTAATATCGACATGATGCGCTCGCTCGTAGCCTCGATCTTTTTCTCGTAATACGAATCCACATCGATAAAATCAACGATCTTGTTTATCGTGTAAATTTCATCGACCATATCATTTAAATTTGCAAAGACATCGGTGGCTATCATCGGCGTTGCGTATGAGATGGATTTTACCTTCACATCAAGCAGCGTCTTTATGCAGATGAGTGCCGTCATGCCAGTCTCACACCCCTCATCAATCAGTAAAATATTCTTGCCCTTTAGCTCTCCTATCAAATTTCCTTTTCTATATTTATAGACATTTTTTAAAATTTTCTCTTCATATTTTCTATGCGCTTCGCCGTAGATGTAGTCATAGCTTATGTTAAAAGCTTTTATGAGAGGATCGTTTAGTACGATATCCTCAGTTTCGCTAACTATCGCTACGTCACATTCACTGTTGTTTGGTGCAGGGATTGGCTCGCTAAAGAGCATCTCATAGCTTAAATTTAACCCCCTGCAAACCACATCAGTCAGGATAACTGACTCAAGCGACATGCAAAGAACTATCGTCTTAGCGTCATTTAGCTCTTTTTTTGGCAAGATCTCGATGAGCTTATTGGCTGCATCTAGTTGATCTTTAAATTTAACGCTTGCCATTATCTAGCCATCTTATTTGCTACTTGATGAAGCGGTGCTGCTTTGTGAAAAGTCATAGTGCAAGCCGCCCATCGGATAGAAATTTATAGTAAAGTAGATGCCACTTTTCTTAGTTGAGGCTGAGCCATTTGTCGTTGTTGTCGGCTCGACATCGTGTTGATAAATTAGCCCGTAGTTCCAGCACTTTCTTTGATGAAGCACGCCAACTCTCCAGCTCTTTGTGTAACTTCTCTCAACGTCGTATTGCCAGTCGCCAATTAGGCTATATTGATGAGGGAGCTTCACGCCTGCACTGCTTGTAAAGTAGCTATCTTTTGTTGCGCTGTTTTTAGCCTTGCTATCGCTCTTTTTCATCGTATGGAGCATATTTATCCAAAATAGATCGTGCGTATAGTAAAGTCCGTTTTGAACCTTTTTAAGCTCTCTATCTTTGTGTGAGTACTCAAGCTTGTTATAAAGGCTAAAATTCTCAAACGGATATAGATAGATGGCATTTTTTAAATTTGAATATTCATCATCTTTTGTGTAGTAACCTTGTGATATGCTATGTTTTACGACTTTTCTACCACTGCCGTTAAAGAAATACTGTGTCAAATAGCCAGAAACTTCCTCTTTGCTCTGATCTTGAGCTAAGAAATTTTCATACTCATTTAGATCTTTATCGTAGATAAACTCGTCGTCTAAATTTCCTTTTCTATATCCTGGCAGCAAGTACTCAGCACCAAAATTTAAAGTGTGATAAAAGCTCTCATACGCCTTTGCAAGGTCTGTGTGAAGGGCAAATTTATGGTAGTTATTTACAAAATTTGTGTGTTTATCTTCTCTTTTGTCATCAAATGAATTTATCTTGTTTTCGTAGTTTATCCTTGAAGCGTAAAGATACTCGTAAAATGAAAATGTTAAGCTATCATCAAACAGTGGCACATGCACTGAAGCTGGGAGTGTAAATTCATACTGAGTTGCCCTAACGCCTATCTTTCTATCATATCTGTGTGATTGAAGATCGATTGAATATAAGATATTTGGCAAGACTATATCATCTGTAAATTTATGATACTGAAGCGATGGAAGCTCTTGAAGCGTATCTTTGTTTTCGTTCTTTGAGCCGATCTTTTCGGTATCTATGTAGTATTTCGCATAGGCACCAAAGTAGTGATCGTCATTTGCGATGAAGTAGTTAAATTTAGAGGTCACAAGTGAATCATAGTCATCGTCTCTGCCCTTTAAATTTAGATAGTCTATGTCATTTAGCTTGGTTGCATCTATCCACATACCCTCTTGCAGATCAGCCTCACTAAGGTATTTTATGAGCTTATCTCTTTCGTATTTTAGACCGACACCTTTATGGGTTTTGTTTTTTAGCTCAGCTCTGTTTGAAGTCTCGCCTTTTTGCTTGGCTCGGTAGCTGTTTTTATCAGTAAATGAACCAAAGCTGATCTCACCTCTTGAATCAGGCGAATCAGTAAATCTAAAAGCACCGTAAATTCCAGCGCCTCTGTTTGTTCTGATCTGCGGATCAAACTCCAGATCCCACTCATTATAAGGCGCAAAATATACTGGCTGCTTATAGTAAAAACCCTCTGACTTGCCATATCCAAGCTCTGGCGGCAAAAGGCCTGTCCTTCTTGTAGTATCAGTTGAGAAGCCAAAGTATGGCAGGTAAAAGACTGGCACGTTTGCTATGCGAAAGACTGGGTTAAAAAGATGCAGAAATTTACTCTGTTTGTTTAGCATGGCTGAGCTTGAAGTGATGCTCCAGTCAGGGTCTTGGACGTTGCAGCTTGATACCATCGCCTTTCTTACTCTGTAGTACTCACTATCAGAGCTACTCTCGTCGCTCCTCATCCACACTTCCATGTCTTTGTTCATCATAAAGAGCGACTCAAAGGCAGCGTTGTTGTTTTTTAAATTTAGCTTAGCGTAGTTTGAGCGGGAGACCTCATCTTTGCCCTTCATCATATTGACATTGCCAAAGAGCTCAATGACTGAGTTGTTTTGATCATAAACAGCACAATCAGCCGTCACAAGATACTCTTGTGAATATACAACGACGTTTTTATTTGCCGTTACGATGCCCTTATCTTGCTTCACATCATCAGCCAATAGCTGCACATCTTGCACTGCTGCACTTAAACTAAAAACACAAACCGGAATTAAAAATAAAATTTTACGCATTTATCACCACTGTTTTTGCTATTTTGTCTTGCCACGTCTGCCTTGCAGGGTTTGAAAGTGCCCACGCAAAGCCAAGATAAAAACAAGCTTCACTAACTATCCTAAAGATCGCCCTAACAAGACTTTGAGTTAAATTTGGCTTATCTAAAATTTCTACATTTATACACATTGTCTTTGTTATCATCTGCCCAGGGCTTGCACCATAAAACCAAACGAAAAATGTGTGATAGATGACTTTTAGCAGGTTGATCTGCCAAAAAAGATTTAATACTAAATTTCTAGCATCATCAAAGTTAGTGCTAGTAGAAAGTGGCTCCCAATAGATGATCATAAAAAGAAATACAACTATGATCTCATCGATAGAAAACGCCATGATCCTTTTAGCAAAAGGGGCAAGTGAAATTTCTTCGTTTTGAAGCTTCTCTTCTATCTGCATACTCATTTTAGAGCCTGCCACGCGATATCTTTTCTATAGTGTGCTCCGTCAAATTTGACATTTTCGCAAAGCTCATAGGCCTTATCACGTGCCTCTTTTATGCTCTTTGCAGTCGCCACGCAGACTAGCACTCTACCGCCATCTGCGTAAATTTCATCGCCCTCTTTGCTCACACCTGCGTAAGCTATATGGGCGTCTTTTACATCATTTAAAACTGAAATTTTAGCCTTTGGGCTGCTTTTATAAGGATAATTTTTGCTAGACATTACGACACCAACAGCAAATTCACCTTTTAAGCTGATAGGCTTTAGCTCGCCTTTTGCAGCATTTAGTAAAATTTCACTCAAATTTCCATCTATCAAAGGCATCAAGACCTCGCACTCAGGATCGCCAAATCTCACGTTAAACTCAAGCACATAAGGCTCATTTTTCACGATCATCAGCCCTACAAAAAGCACTCCGCAAAACGGACTGCCTTCGTTTTTCATCCCCTTTAGCGTAGGTTTTACCACCTCTTCTTCGACCCTTTTTATCAGCTCTTTTGAAGCAAGCGGGCTTGGAGCATACGCACCCATACCACCAGTATTTGGGCCCTCGTCATTATCAAGCAAGCGCTTGTGGTCTTGCGCCACTGGCAAGCTTACGAAATTTTCGCCGTCACAAATGGCAAAAAAACTAAGCTCAAAGCCGTCTAAGAACTCTTCAACCACCACAAATTTACCAGCATCACCAAAGCTAGCCCCACTTAGCATGTCGCTAACTGCCTCTTTGGCCTCCTCTTTAGAATTTGCGATGATCACGCCTTTTCCAGCGCAAAGTCCATCAGCCTTTACGACCATTGGCACGCTTAATGTATCAATAAATTTAAATGCTTTTTCTTTGTCGTTTGTATTTAAATATTTTGCAGTTTTTATATTATTTCTAGCCAAAAAGTCCTTCATATAGGCCTTGCTAGCCTCAAGTCTAGCAGCTGCTTTGCTTGGTCCAAAGATGAGCAAACCCTCTTTTTTAAAGATATCCACCACGCCTTCGCTAAGAGGCGCTTCAGGTCCCACGATAGTTAGTTCGATACTATTTTTTTTGGCAAAATTTGCTAGTTCATGAAAGTCTTTTATGTTTAAATTCTCGCCAAGGCGTGAGGTCGCACCATTTCCAGGCGCAAAGTATAAATTTATATCGTTTTTTTCACTTTTTAGCTTAAGAGCGATGGCGTATTCGCGGCCGCCACTTCCTATTATGAGAATGTTCATATTATCTCCGTAAATTTAAAAACCCAAGTGGGCGTCGCATAGAAGAGTGGCCCATAAACAAAGCCAATCTTGCAAATAGATGGATACCAAAAGGTTGCAACTTCTCGCTGTTTAAGGCTCAAACGAAGCCACATCGCAAGGCACCCATACCTTTTCGCTAACAAAAAAGTGTTGGACCCCGTAAAATGCTGACTCGCTTCACTCAGGCAATAAAATTATATAAATTCTTTGCTTAAAGTAACGTTTTGGCAAGTGCGATACAAGCGTTTATATCTTGGTTTTGGCTCACTATTGGCGTGGTAAATTTTAGCTCTTTTGCAGTGACCTTTCCGATGCTTATCGTCTGGTAGCTCTCGTCCCAGCCAAAATTACTAAGAAAATTTCTTACATTTATCGGAGATGCAAATATCAAAATGCTATTTTTTGATGGTTTTAGCTCCATTTTGCAAGGATTTAAGGCATTTTCATAGGCGATGACCGCCTTTATATTTACGCCGCCATCTTGCAAAATTTCTAAGAAATTTGAAGCGCTATCTTTGCCCTTTAGATAAAGAACCTTTTTGCCTTTTAAAAGTGGCAAAATTTCTCTTGCAAAGTCATCTCCGTGAGCGTTTTGTCCAGTGTAAATTTCACTAAAACCAAACTCTCTTGCCGCCGCTGCGCAACTATTTGCTATGGCAAAAACTGGTAAATTTATAGGCAAAATGCCATTAAATTTTAAAGCCTTAAAGGCATTTTTGGAGGTTGCCACAAGCGCGTCAAATTCGCTTAAATTTATCTCAAATTTCAAAAACTCGATCTTACTAACGCTTAAATTTACAACACTCTCATCAGCTGTTTTTGTGTTTGAGACAAGATAAATTTTACGCAACTCTTTTTAGTCCTAAAAATGAGATAAAAGCAAGCACGCTGCAAGCTAAAATGGCTATTGAAGTAGAGTAAAAAATGTCGCCAAGACCAACTAGTGGCGAGATGATGCCGCCTAAGAAAAATGGGCAAAAACCAAGCACCGCTGAGGCCGAGCCAGCGTACTCTCTGCCCTCATTCATCGCAAGTGATGAGGCCGTTGGTAAGATAAAGCCAGTAAAGAGCAAAAGCAAGAAAAATGCGATGATAACGCCGATCACTTCAAATTTAAAGCAAAGCACAAACGCTATAAAAATGCTAGCAAACAAGGTGCCAAAAAGCCCAGTTTTTAGCGCTTTTCGTTCATTTAGCAAGCTTGCAAGCCTAGCACCTATGACGATGGCTAGGCCATTTGCCGCAAAGCAAAAACTGTAGCTTACTGGGCTTAGCAGGTAAAACTCTTGTAAGATAAAAGAAGATGCCGCGATATAGGCAAACATCGCAGCCATCGTAAATGTCTGGATCGCAATAAATAGCATAAATTTCTTTTTTCTTAAAATTTTGCCAAAGACGCTGTAGGTCTGAAGCAAAGGCACTTTTAGGCGGCTAGCAGGGCTTAGGCTCTCTTTGAAGTAAAAATTTGCGATAAATAGCAAAATGCCGATGATCGTTAGCGCCATAAAGATGCCACGCCAGTCGGTAAATTTAAGTAGCAAGCTGCCGCCTATTGGTGAAAATATCGGAGCAAGACCATTTACAACCATCATAAGACTAAAAAATTTAGTCATCTCGTGACCCTTATAAAGGTCGCTCACAACGGCTCTTGAGATGACGAGACTGCCCGCACTTGCAAGGCCTTGGATGATGCGCATAAAGATAAAAAACTGGATATTTTGCGCAAAAAATATAAAAATCGTGCTTACCGTATAGACGATGAGCGAGATGGTAAGTGGCGTTTTTCGGCCAAATTTATCGCTGATTGGGCCAATTATTAGCTGACCGATCGCAAGGCCTGCCATTGAAGTAGTTATTGTTAGCTGCGTGGCAGAGATACTTGTACTAAACCACTCAGTTATGGCTGGAAGTGCTGGCAAGTAAAGGTCTGTGACAAATGGTCCAAAGGCTGAAAGCACGCCTAAAAATATCAGTAAAAATAGTTTGGAATTTTCTTTTCTCATCGCTCTTCTTTTTTTTAAAAACGATTATATTATGACTTTGCTTTTTGGGTTATTAAGGGTAAATTTAATGTGATTTATAAAAGAGAAAAGCCCTAAAATAGGGCTTATTTTACATTTTATCTTTTGTGACGATTAGAAGCATTTTGAATTTGTCTTTCACTTTTAGGCCGTGTGGGATCTTGCCTGGAAGCACGATGCTATCGCCCTTTACTAGATGAAAGCTCTCATCAGCTATCTTTAAATCAAGCTCGCCATCAAGCGCGATAAGTAGCGCATCGCCTGGTGCTGCATGGGTCGAGAGCTCTTGATCTTTGTCAAAACTAAGCAGCGACATCGAGCCATTTTCGTTTTTGACAAGCGTCTTGCTAACTATCTTACCACTCTCGTAGCTAACGGCATCTGCGAGGCTAAAAACACTCGCTTTGTCTAAATGATCTATCATAACATTCTCCTTAAAATCTATTAGTAAATATTTTGTTTTCTTTGTAAATTTGAGTTTTCGCCAAGTTTTTGCCTCGATAAGGCAGGCTTCGTCGCGCCCAAGCTTCATCTGCTTTTCGCCGTATTCAAGCTGTGCTTCGCCGTCAATGACGAAGGCAAGGCTGTCTATAAAAAGCATCTCATGATCAAGCTCTTCACCCTCGTCAAATGCGTATATATCAACGCTTGCGTTTTTGTTTTGAAAGAGCCTTTTGCTAACGACGCTTTTTTCAACTATCTTTGTGTCTTTGTCAAGATTATAAATTTGACTCATTTTTTATCCTTTTTTGTGAAGGATTATAATGCAAGTTTTGATAATAGTTCTTAACATATGTTAAGAAATTTGACTATTTTAGTCCTTTTTTTAGCTTTCTTATCAAAAATCTAGCAGGATGAAGCTCAAAAAATAGCGATCTTTCTATGCAAAGTGGGCGAGCAAACACAAGATCCATTATCAAATTTGCTCCAAGTATCGCCGTGCCAAGACCACGCGAGCCGTGAGCAAAATTTACAAAGAGATTTTTTTCGTAGCTTGCTTTTGGATTATTATCTTTATTTTTACTCCAAAATAGCCCCTTATAGTTTTGCTTGTAAAACTCCTCGTCATGCAAGGCGCCGATTATCGGAAACCTATCTCCGCTATAACTTCTATAACCCACACGTGAGCCGATGATGGTTGCTTCTCTAGTGTCAAAAAACTCGCTCACGTCGCTTAAATTTTTAGCATTATCCTCAGCTTTAGGCGTGTCGCAAATTTCATTTCTAGCGTAGGTTGCGCCGATGACTTGCACCCCTTTGACGGCTGGACAGATGTAGCCTTTTGCACTTAGCGGCATTGTATTTTTTAGAACTGGCTTTAGGTGCGTGACTTGACCTCTGACGCTACTTATTTGCATGTCGTAGCCTTTAAAAATTTCACTGCTCTTGCTGCCGGTGCAAAAGATCAAAATATCAGCCTCCAAGCTTTTTTTATTTTTAAATTTAACACTTATCTTGCCATTTTGCAGGTGCGTCCTGCTCTCGTACTCGTGGTTAAATAAAATTTCAAAGTTACTTGATAGAAATTTACAAATTTCTCTTGGTCTAGCATAAGCCGCATCTTTTATAAATATCCCAGGATACGGCTTTAAACTCTCATCAAATTTAAAAACATCCTCCGCGCTTTGATCCTGCCACGAGGCGTATCGCTTGACAAGCTCATCATCAAATGCATAGTCGATGCAGCCATTAAATTTGATGAGACTTTTTGGCAAATTTGCCTTATAAAATCTCACTGCTTGCAAAAACGCATTTATGTGCATGCGGCCTAAATTTACCCCAGGCTTCGTAACTAGCGGCATCAAGGCGCCGCAGTGGTTGCCTGAGCCATTTGTCGCAACTTCACTCTTTTCCTCAGCGATCACCACTTTAAAGCCATTTTTGGCTAGCTCTCCAGCGGTGGCAAGCCCAGCCACTCCTGCTCCTATCACAAGCGCAGTTTTGCCTTTTACACTGCCAACAGGCTCGCATCTAGCAAACCAAGCGTCCTTTAAATTTTCATCCTTTTTCTCTAGCACGGCGCTACTCATCTGGCGTTTTCTAGCGTAGCCCTCTTTTAGGCTCAGCAAAAAGCCAGCATTTTTTAGCCCCTCTTTTACCATTTTTGCGCACGAGTAGGTTCTAGCTATCGTGCCAACCCTACTTAGCCTTGCGATCTGCTTAAAAACATCCTCGCTCCAGATCGAGCCATTTTTACTTGGGGCAAAGCCGTCTAAAAACCAGATATCAGCGCTAAAATCGAGCTCAGGCAAAATTTGATCTGCCTCGCCGTAGCAAAGATCAAGGGTGATATTTGGGGCAAAATTTATGCGGTGTATGCCAGAAATTAGCGGCGGATAGAGTGAAACTAGCTTTTTGGCATAAGCTTTAAAAATGCCTAAATTTTCATAAATTTTTAAAAGATCTTCTTTTTTAATAGGACTTTTTTCGATACTAACGAAGTGAAGTTTTTTGGGGCTATTTTTAAATTTCTTACAAAGTGTGAAGAAATTTAGCCCAGCACCAAAGCCAGTCTCGGCGACTATAAAGCTATCTTTGCTCTGCCAAATTTCATCAAGTGCGCTCGCAAAGACAAATTCGCTCTCAAGCCAGGGTTTTTCGGTGTTAAAGTAGATGTCGCCAAACTCTTCGCTAAATGGAATTTGCCCTTTAAAGCTTAAATTTGCATTTTTCATCTATTTTTTGCGAAATATCCATCTATGCCGTTTGCGATGCCGTTTGCAAGGGCTTTTTGATAGGCCTCGTTAAATAGTTTTTCGCCCTCGACTGGATGTGTGATGTAGCCGATTTCTACAAGAACCGCTGGCATAAGAGCGCCCACGAGTACCCAAAATGGCGCCTCTCTCACGCTACCGTCGCTGGCTGCATAGACCTTTCTAGCGCTTGCTAAAATGTCCTTTTGGATGTCGATACCAAGCTTGTTTGAAGCGATGATCTTCTCGCGGTTTAGCACGTTTAGAAACGTTTGCTGTGAAAAGTAGTTCATCTCTTCGATGTCTGATTTATTTTCAAGCGCGGCTGCGTTTTTGCTGCGCTCGCTTCTTGCAGGCGATAAGAAAAATGTCTCGATGCCGTGCATGCTCTTTGCTTTGGCAGCATTTGGAGCGGCGTTTGCGTGGATTGAGACAAAGAGGTCAGCCATCTTGTCGTTTGCAAATTTTGTTCTCGACCTTAAATTTATAAAAACATCAGTTGATCTGGTGAAATATACCTTGTAACCACGAGATTTTAGTATCTCACCAAGCTTTTTGGCTACACCTAAAACGGCTGTTTTTTCTTGCAGTTTGCCATCTACCGCGCCTGGGTCTGTGCCACCATGACCTGGGTCGATGACGATCGTTTTGTTGCGTGAAAATTTACCCGCAGCAACTGGAGGCAAGGGCTCTTCTACTGGCTCGCTGTGCGCTGGCTCAGACTTTAAATTTGGCTCTACTTCGCTTTGTGCTGGCTTTTCATTTTTATTTTTAAGCTTATGAAGTGGCGCTCTTACATTTTCATTTGAGATGAAATTTTGAGCGCTTATTATTAGCAAGTCCCCAGTTGCATTTGCCTTTATCGTCTTTTGCACCTTGTCAGAAAAGATGATCCTGACGGTATTTTTATCATACTGAGAGATGTGGATGTAGTCTGAGATGAAATTTTTATAAGTTAGTGGGTTACCATTTAGCCTGCCATCAATATCCATGATGTTTTTGTAGGCATTTTGCTGTTTGGCAAATGATGTTTTTAGCCTTGCGGTATCTAGCTTTGTGTTAAATTTAAGCACCAAGGTGTCATTTACCTTTGTAGCACTTAGTAGCGTTAAAGCTGGCAAAACCGCTGGCGCACTGGCACTATTTACGCCATTTAGCGAATTTAGATCTCTTATATATGCGCTTGAGTCAAAGCCAAGCGCCTTTGAGCTTGTTATTAGCCTTGATAGCGCTTGTTTTTTCGTGTTTTTATCGTTTTTAATGATCGCATCGACATAGATATTTTTTATATCGTTGTGAAGCTTGATCTTCGCGCTTCTGTTTAGAGCCATAAAATTTCTATCAAATTTGGCAAAAGTCTCCGAATTTGTCGCCGCAAAAAGAAAACTAAATGCTAGAAAAAGAGATATTAAAACCCGTTTCATTCACCATGTACCAGCTTATGCATTAGCTCTTTTACGCTTATTAGCTCTTTTAGTTTGTAGCCGTTAGCTCCTGTGAAAAATAGCCCGCTCTCTTTTTTGCCGCTATATGCGTCAAATAGCCTATCTGCGATGCAATACCCCACCTGCTTTGCCTCTTTTCCTCTTTGGCAAGGGCTCACGCAGTTGCTTATGCACTGGATCTTTGGACCCATTCTTTTATCGACTAAATTTATCAAATTTGTTCTTATTCCGCGAGCTGGATAGCCAACTGGGCTCTTTATAAGCTCGATGTCTTTCTCTTCAGCCGCTAGCAAAACCTCTTTAAAGCCGATATTTGCGTCACACTCGTGAGTGCCGATAAAGCGTGTGCCCATCTGAACGCCGTCTGCGCCTAGCGATATCGCCTTTTCGATGTCGTTTTTATCCCAAATTCCACCAGCTGCGATGAGCGGAAAGTCGCCCCACTCTTTGATCTCGGCTTTTACTTGCGGAATGAGATTAAATAGTGAAAACTCAGGATCAAGGCACTGCTCGTATGTAAAGCCTTGATGTCCGCCACTTAGCGGTCCTTCAAGCACGACAGCATCTGGCAAGCGGTCATATCTTTGTAGCCAGCGCTTACAGATGATCTTTAGTGCTTTTGCGCTTGAGACGATCGGCACAAGCGCTATCTCTTTAAAATTTTGTGTAAATTCGGGTAAATTTGTAGGCAAACCTGCACCTGAGACGATGATATTTATACCAGCCTCGCAAGCATCCTTAACCACTCTTGCGTAGTCGTTTGCAGCATACATTATATTTACGCCAAGTGGCAAGTCACCACAAATTTTACGTGCATTTTCTATGACAGCTCGAAGGCCTCTTGTAGAGTAGAAATTTTCGCTTCCAAAAGGCTTTGCATTTAGCTCTTTATCTATAAATTTGCGATTTTCATAGTAGCCTGTGCCAACTGAGCTAATTATGCCAAGACCGCCTTCTAAGCTAACATTGCCAGCTAGTTTGTCCCAGCTGATGCCAAGCCCCATACCGCCTTGAAATATCGGGTATTTTATCTCGTATTTACCTATTTTTAATGGCTTTAACTCCATTTATTCAACCTTTATCTTCGCAAATTTACGCTTTCCAACCTGCAAGATATACTCGCCTGCTCCTAATTTTAACTGCTCATCACTAATTTTTTCTTGATTGACGCTAACTGCGTTTGCTTTTATATCTCGCCTTGCTTGAGAGTTTGACTCACTTAGCCCACACTGTGACAAGGCTTCAACTATCCAAATCGGTGCCTTTAAGCTAAATTCTTTCATATCTGTTGGGAGCTGATTTTGAGAGTGCACGCTGTTAAATTCAGCCATAGCAGCCTTTGCCGCCTCCTCGCCGTGATACCTCGCTGTTATCTCGTATGCAAGATCCTCTTTTGCCTTTTTTGGATGATATTTACAACTATTTACGTCATTCATCAGCTCTTCTATCTCGCCAAGTGTTTTTGTGCTTAGTAGCTCGTACCAGCGCCACATAAGCTCATCACTTATGCTAAGCGTTTTTGCAAACATATCATTTGCATTTTCAGTA
This sequence comes from Campylobacter concisus, assembly GCF_902460675.1. Lineage (GTDB taxonomy): Bacteria > Campylobacterota > Campylobacteria > Campylobacterales > Campylobacteraceae > Campylobacter_A > Campylobacter_A concisus_AJ. The sequence continues at coordinate 1,753,581 of NZ_CABPUQ010000001.1, forward strand.
ACGCCTATGTAGTTGCCAAGGCTTTTGCTCATCTTATTTACGCCATCAAGCCCCTCAAGAAGTGGCATCATGATGACAGCTTGCTCTTTGCCGATATTATATGTTCGCTGCAAGGTTCTACCCATTAGAAGGTTAAATTTCTGATCCGTACCGCCCATTTCGATGTCACACTTCATAGCAACGCTATCATATCCTTGAAGAAGTGGATACATAAACTCAGAGATTGATATAGGATTGCCCGCTTTTATCCTCTTTTCAAAGTCATCTCGCTCTAGCATTCTAGCTACTGAAAATGTGCTAGTTAGCTCAATTATGCCAGCAGCTCCTAGCTCATTTGACCATTTTGAGTTAAACATTATCACAGTTTTTTTAGGATCTAAAATTTTAAAAACTTGCTCTTCATAGGTTTTGGCATTTTTTAAAACGGTCTCTTGATCTAGCTTTTTTCTAGTGGCTGACTTGCCTGTTGGATCGCCTATTTGAGCGGTAAAATCGCCTATTAAAAACTGCACGATAGCGCCATGTTTTTGAAGCAAAGCCATCTTGTTTAAAACGACTGTGTGACCTAGGTGAAGGTCTGGAGCTGTTGGGTCAAAGCCTGCTTTTACGTAGAAATTTTCGCCTTTTTCATAATAATTTTTAACCAAATTTTCAACTCTCTCAGCATCGATCATCTCGGCAACGCCGCGGTTTATCTCTTGTAAAATATCGTCTATATCTTGAACCATTTTTCTCTCCTAATTATGATATGGGTCGCTTTGCGAAACAAAATCAATAATCTTATATCTATCTTTGATCTTCTCTTTGATCTCGTTTGCATCGATGTTTTCTGCTATTTCGACGCTTATTTCAAACGTATCTCCGCTAAGATCGTTTGCTTCGTTAAGCGAGATTGTAGCTAAATTTATATCAAGTCTAGCAAGATATGTTAAAAATTCAGCCAACGCACCTTTTCTGTTTTCTAAATTTAATAAAATTTTATACCTATGCGGGGCATTTCTCGTCCATTTGACAAAGATGATCTCATCGCCTTTATCCATTAGCTTGCCAGCGCGCTCGCAAAGCTTGTGATGCACTGTCACGGTGTGACCATTTTTAAAGCCAACTATGCTATCGCCCCTTTTTGGATTGCAGCAATAATCAAACTCGACATTTGAAATTTTGTGATTTGAGTAGATCACTATGTTTTCAAATTTTTGCTTTTTGATCTGGTATTTGTCGCCCAAAGAGATCATAAAAGGACGCTCTTTTCGGATGTATTTTTTAAGCATATTTGCCACTTCTTGCAGATACTCGCTATCAGTTGCTGCACGAAAGACCTTTTTGCCTAAATTTTCACTCTCTACCCACTCTAAAATTCTATCTTTTGAGACGTTAAATACTGATTTTAAAATATCTATCGCCATTTTGTAGTTTATATCTCTTATCTTTTGCTTACAAAATGACCTTATCGTCGCCTTTGCCTTGCCTGTTCGCACGCTATTTATCCACGAACAGCGAAATTTAGCCTCTTCGCCAGTTACTATCCTAACGATATCGCCATTTTTTAGCTCCGTTAGAAGCGGCATCCTAACGCGATTTATATAAGCTTCTTTTGCGTAAAGTCCGATCTCTGAGTGTATCTCATAAGCGTAATCAAGCGCCGTAGCACCTCGCGGCAACGTAAAAACCTCGCCCTTTGGAGAATAAACTGCGATATCTTCGATATAAAGGCTATCTTTTGCGTATTCATATAGCTCTTCGACGTTGCTCTCGTTCTCGCTATTTTGCATGCTGATGTCATTTAGCCAGTCAAGCTTTGGATTTAAGAGGCTGCCCTCGCCGTTTTTATATTTCCAGTGAGCAGCAACGCCGTATTCGGCAGTTTTATGCATATCATAAGTGCGAACTTGCGCCTCAAATATGCTTTTGTTATCAAAAATGGTCGTATGTATCGTTTGATAGCCATTTTGCTTTGGAAGCGCGATATAGTCTTTAAATCTTGAGATGAGAGGGTTAAAATTTATATGCAAATTTCCAAGTGCAAGGTAGCAATCAAGCGGCTTTTGCACGATGATCCTAATGGCAAGCAAGTCAAGCACTTCTTCGATAGAAATGCCCTTTCTTTGCATCTTTAGATAGATCGAGTAGTAGTGTTTTATGCGTTTTTGTATCTCAAAAGTGCCCTCGATAAAGCCATTTTCAAGCAAAATTTGACTTACCTTTTCGTGAAAAGCATTTAGCTTTAAGCTAAGCTGCTGCTTGTTTTTGTTTAGGTAGCTATCGATCTTTGCGTATTCTTCTGGCATCGCATACTTAAAGCTTAGATCTTCAAGCATGTTTTTGATCGATGAAATTCCCAGCCTATGAGCGATCGGAGCATAGACCATAAGCGTCTCTTCGGCTATGCGTTTTTGCTTTTCAGGCCTTAGCGCTTCAAGAGTTAGCATGTTGTGAAGTCTGTCGCAAAGCTTTACGACAAGGACTCTGACGTCTTCTATGGAGATTAAGAGCATCTTTCTAAAAGTTAGCGCCGAGCTTGCCAGTTTTTCGTTGCTATCCGAGCTTACGAGCTTGTTTTCTCTAATGGCAACTATCTTTGTAAGCCCCTCAACTAGCTTTGCCACCTCATCGCCAAATTCGGCCTGAAGCTCACCTAACGTTACGTCAGTATCTTCGACCACGTCATGAAGAAGTGCAGCTATGACCATGCTCTCATCGCCGCCCATATTTGCTACGATAGAGGCTACTAAGATGGGGTGAATGGCGTATGGTTCACCACTTTTGCGGTATTGTCCAGCGTGAGATGTGACGCAGCTGTCGATAGCTTTGTCTAAAATTTCACTTCTCTCACAAAGAGAAAAGAGCAGTTTTATCGCTTCTGAAACGTTTTTGCAAGCTAAAATTTGCTCTATCAACTGCTCTAAAAAAAGACTATTTTCCTTCAACTATTGCCTCTAAGCCTATTTTGCCCTCAGCCACTTCAAGTAGTGCGATGTCGGCAAATTTCATCTTTGAAGTATCAGCATCAACTAAAGCTATGGCGCCATTTGCTAGCGCTTCTGCACGCTTTGCAACGATAAGTGAAAGCTTATATCTATCATCTCCTACTTGTTTTAGCGCTCTTGCTGTGATTTGTTCTGTTCTCATTTTTATCCTTTTTGAAATTTATTTTACAACTGAGTATAGGGCTGCTTCTTCTTCATTTATTATTTTTAATAAATTTCCAGCCTTAAACATATTACAAACTAAGATCGGCAGTGCGTTGTCCTTTGCTAAAGCTATGGCAGTATCGTCCATAACCTTAATGTCATCGCTCATCGCCTTTTCGTAGTTTAGTGATTTTAAAAGTTTTGCATCTTTGAATTTTTTAGGATCTTTGTCATAAACGCCATCAACTTTTGTCGCTTTTATGATCATATCTGAGCCGATCTCGATAGCTCTTAGCGTAGCTGCTGTATCTGTTGTGAAAAATGGATTGCCCGTGCCTGCAGCAAAGATAACAACTCTGCCCTTTTCTAAATGGCGCTGCGCACGTCCTACGATGAAAGTCTCACAGATCGCTTCCATCTTGATCGCACTTTGCACTCTTACTTCAAGTCCGCTTCTCTCCAAAGCTTCACGCATCGCGATCGAGTTGATGACAGTTGCTAGCATGCCCATGTGATCGCCACTTGTTCGCTTGATGATACCATCTTTTGCAGCGCTCACACCGCGCACTATGTTGCCACCGCCTATTACGATGCCAACTTCAATATCATTTTCTATAAGCTCTTTTATCTCGCTTGCTATAAATTTAAGCACAGCTGTGTCTATACCAAAACCATTTTCTCCAGCCAAGGCCTCGCCTGAAAATTTGACCAATACGCGTTTTCTCTTACTCATTGTCATGCTCCTTGAAATTCACGCATTTTAGCCAAAAAGCCTTTAAATTTAGCTAATAACGCTTACAAAGTGACTATTTTGAGATCATTTCAAGCGGGTCGATATGGTAGTTTCTTTGCGTTACTTCAAAGGTTAGATCGTTTCTAACTCGGCCTATGACGTAGCCTTTTTGCACGACTGAGCCTACTTTTACAGTTGGCGCGATCTGGCTTAGGTGAGCGTAGATCGTGTGGATGCCATTTTCGTTTTCGATGATGACGACATTTTCAAGCATCGGAGTTGCTTTTGCAAAGACCACCTTGCCATTTAGTACGCTTTTAACCTTCGCATCTGGCGTGCTTGAGCGAAGTATGACTGACTCGTTAAAAATTTTGATGTTGTATATCGGATCTACGTAATTGCCAAATTTTTGTTTTACAGAGTAGCTATCAAGCGGAGCGATCGTCCTCGCGCCTGAGTATCTTTTAACTGAGCTTGTCTGATAGCCCCCACCCATTGGCTGGCTCTTTTCGCCTTTTTTGCCACCTTTGCTAGCTGCTCTTTCTTGCTTTTCTCTAGCTGCACGTGCTGCTTCATCCTCTTGCTTTTGCATGATAGCAAGCTGCTCAAGTGTCTTTCTTAGCTCGTCTTGTTGGGCTTGAAGTTTGGCTAGCTTTTTGCTGTAAATTTCTTTATCACGTTTTAGCCCGTTTATTGTATTTTTCTGCGTGCTCTCTAGGCTTTGTAGATCATTTTGCTTGCGCCTATAGTTTTTTATGCTTGAGTTTATCTCATTTATCTTACTTGATTTATTTTTTATCTTTTCTATCGTATCTTCGTAGTTCTCACTAAGCCTTTTAAAGTCCTCTTTAGCTATGGCGTTTAGCTTGGTTAAAATTTGCGATGAGATGATGCTCTCTTCGCTTTGTTTGCCCTCGCTTGCTGACATCATAAGATCAAATGAAAGATCTTCTGCGATGATCCTTATCATGTTTTGCTCTAGCTCTTTTTGGGTGCGCTCTAGCTCTTTGTTTTGCTTTGTTAGATCATCAAGCTCAAGAAGCGCTTTTGAAGCATTTGTCTCAAGAACTGAAATTTGACCCTTTAAATTTGTGATATCACCGCTTATGCCACGCAGTTTTTTCTCGCCAGTTACGATATCACCAGCCAAGTCATCAAGCTTTTTACTAAGCTGCTCACTCATCACCTGGCTCGATCTTAACGAGTTTTTGGAGTCTTTTATCTTCTCTTTAGTATTTGATGCAAAAGCTAGACTAAATGCTAGCAAAAGTGTAAAAATTCCTTTTTTCATATCGTGCTTTTTCTAGCCTTACTCATCACTAAACTAACAGCAAAAATGCTTAAAACCACAGCCACGCCAAATAAGATAAAAATATCTCTTGAAAGATCAAGGCTAGGCAAGACTACATCGATGCTTGCGGCATTTTCTCTAAATATTTCAAAATTTGGCAAGAAAAAGAAAAAAGCACCAACAACAATGGTCGCAACTATACTATCAACCATGGCTGATTTATATAGCATAGCTGATTTTAACCAAAATGGCGCTCCAAAAAGTGTCATTATTTCAATGCGCTCTCTATGCTCAAATAGCCAAATTTTAGTCTGCTTAAGCATAAGCATAAGCCCTACAACACAAAGTATCGCCATAAATGCATAAGATATGCTTTTAGCTAAATTTAGCATCTTAAAGACCTTATCATGGGTCTTTGAAAATGTCTCAACCTTGCTTATACCATCAAATTTCAAAAGCTTTTGCTTTATCTCCTCCATATACTCTGGCGATGGAAATTCACTTAGTCTTAGCGAGTAAAATTTAGGCAAGGCATTTTGTAGGATGGATAAATTTTTAGCCGAGATATCGTTTGATAGGCGGTCTATGATCTTTTGTGGGCTTAGTGGCTCTACACTTGCTAGCGTGCTAATCACTGGCTTTAAGACGGGCTCACTTAGCTCTTTGTTTGAAACCACCACGATGTTGTAGTCATTTCCCATAAGTCTCTCATACTCTCTTACGATCTTGTCCGCTGTAAGGCTAAACTGCACTGAAAATAAAAGCGCAATTAACGGCAATATAAATCCAAGGTGGTTTTTAAGCGATCTCATGCACGCCTCCATTTTCTATGACGAAGTGGCGGTATGGGATACGAAGCGTTGATGGGATGTGATGCGTCACCACAACCACGCTTGTTCCTAGAAATTCTCTAGCTGATTTTAAAAGCGACCAGATGACGTCGCTTGAGTATTCGTCTAAATTTCCTGTTGGCTCGTCACATAAGAGCAAATTTGGATTGTGCGCGAGAGCTCTTGCCATGGCGACCCTTTGCTGCTCGCCGCCGCTTAGCTCACGAGGGTATTTATCAGCTTTGTGAAGCATATTTACATGCTTTAAAAGCTTAGCCACCTGCTTTTTGCTCACATTTTGATTGACGCCTTTGATGATGAGTGGCAGCATGACGTTTTTTTCGACATTCCACTCATTTATCAAGCGGTAGTTTTGAAATATAATGCCAACTCGCTGTCTAAGCTCGCAAAGTCTTTTGTCATCGATATCGTCCATTTGCGTCATGCAGACATTTAGCTCGCCAGCTAGAGGCGAAATTTCTCCGTAAAATGACTTTAAAAGCGTGCTTTTTCCGCTTCCGCTCTTGCCTGTGATAAAGACAAAGTCATTTGCGTAGATGTCTAAATTTACGCTATTGATCACAACCTCGTTGCGCTCATAAGCTAGGCTTAAATTTCTTGCGCTAATTATCTCTTGCATCAGCCAAATACTCCTTCAAAAGCTCGTGTGCTGCTAAATTTTCACGTATTAAGATCGGTTTTTTTATAAAATATTCGCTTTTCTCATCGCTTATTTTGATGAAACACTGCTCTGGTTTGTTAAACGCTCCAAAGGCGACTTTTAACAAAATTTCATCACCGCTTATGGTGTAAATTTCCTCAAAATGTAAAAAATGATCATCTTTTTTGATGATGAAATTTTTAAAATTTTTAATGATATTTTTTACGCTTGTCTTTTCTTTAAAGCTAAAATCCCCAGCCAAAACGCTCTCATCGCTTTTTGCCTCACAAGTATAAATAACGTCGTAGATATCCTTATCTTGGCGTCTCCAGCGGTCTTCATACTTGCTAGTTACTTCTAAATTTCTATTTTTAAAAGCTTCGATTTTTGAGTTTGTGGGCTCTAAAAATTTACTCAAACTAAAGTCGCAATACTCCTTGCTATCAGTCCGTAGCTCAAATTTGCCGCCAACTTTTAGTATCCTCTCACACTCAAGCGCAAACGCCGATGAGACCACGCGTCTATGCTCGGCCTTATCCCACGGCACCGGAAAGTGCAAAAAGACTCTATCAACCAAATTTGATCCAACTAGCGAGAGTAAAAGCCTTGCGTCAGTATTTATGAGACGCACATTTTCTAGGCCATTTGCCCTAGCTAGCTTTGCTACTTGCTCGATGCTTGGTTTATATACCTCTATGCCGATAACTAGGGCATTTGGGTTGTTTTTGGCCTGATAGAGCAAGTGTCTGCCAGAGCCAAAGCCTATCTCGATAAATATCTCTTTAAATTTATCCTTTAGCTCGCTAAATGCTGGCACAAACTCCTCAAGGCTTAAAATTTCACTCACTTTTTTGGTCAAATTTGTCTTTTTGACGGCAAATGCTTGGCTAATGATACCGTTACAACTTTGCTCTTTAAAAAGCTCAAGTGCTTCTTGTAAAAGGCCCACTTTAGCTGGCTTTGTAAGCTTTTCTCCCTTTACGACGACGCCGTTTTTGCCGCCTTTTACTACTAGAAAAAAGCCTTCATCTTCATTTTTTGTGTAGATGAGCCTCTCGTTTCGGCCACTTGCTTGCCAAAGAAATTTGATCTTGTCGTTACCAAATGGAAACGAGAGCTCTTTTAAGGACGAAGCGATGAAATTTGGCATTATTTTATGCTAACTTCTGCTTTTGATGACTTATCAGAGGCGATGCCGTACTCATCAACTGCTACGACGCTGTAAGAGTAGCTAGCTCCTTTTTGGACGCTGTCATCTCTAAGCCCAGTATCACTTATACCGCTAAAGACTTTCTCGCTAGCACCACTTCGATAAACTGTGTATGAACTAGCTCTATCAACTGCGTTCCAGCTTACATTTACACCGCTACCATCGTAGCTAGCGCTTATGCTTGGAGTTTTTGGCGCGCCAAGTGTGCTACCAACGATCGGCTCTTCTTGCTTCAAGCTCTCAAGACCGTCTTTATCGACAGCTGTCACTCTATAATACCTTGTCGCAGCGTTTGTATTTATGAGGTCTTCGTAGGTGTTGCTAGTCGTTTTTGCTAGATATGTGTAAGGTAAAATTTTACTTGTCGTTCTATAAACCTTAAAATAAGCAAAATCCTCAGCTGGCGCGTAATCCCACGTTAAGATGATCTTTTTTGGCGCATTTTTGGTCGCCTGGACGTTTGTTACTGATTTAGGGTAACTCCTTTGTTGTGGCGCTTATGTTTTGGCTTGGTTTTGAGATGACGCCAGAAGAAGTTTTAACTAATATCCTATACTCATAAGACCTGCCAGGTTTTACCTCAGTATCGATATACTCGGCGTTTAGTCTGCCATTTACCTCTGCTACTTGGCTAAATTTATTAGCTCCTGCATCGCTTCTTTGGATGATGTAGCTAGCTACTGTACTATCAGGATGTGGTCTCCAGATCACTTTTACACGGCCTGGAAGCCCTGTGATAGCTTGCGCAAATGGCACAGAGTCAAGTAGTGGCTTAGTAGTCGCAGTTGCGATCGCACCTGGTTGAGAGATGGCGTTGCTTGAGTAGGTTCTCATCTGATATGAGTAAGTTGTCTCTGGAGCTAGGTCGCGATCCACATAGTGCGTAGCAAAGCGGTCTTTTATGTTTGCAACTAATTGCATTTTTGAGTTTGCATCGTTTGGATTTGAACGGTAAAGGTAGTAGCCAACGACGCTCTCGTCGCTCACTGGGTTCCACTCGAAGCCAACTTCTGTCATATCTGAAATAGTTTTTAAGCTTGTAATCGTTGGTAGTGACGTGCTTTGCTGAGTCGGTACGCTAGAGCCGCATCCCGCTAAGAAAGCTACTAAAAATGGTGTCAATATGCGTAGGGCAAATTTTTTCATCAAAAATCTCCTTGGGAATTTTTTTGTAAATTATTTGGTTAAAGTCATCATACGTTTTTGCAGTAAATTCTACCCTTTTGCCAGTTCGCGGATGGATAAAATAGAGCATATAAGCGTGAAGCATAACCCTGCTTATTTTATCGCCTTGGCTCTTAAATCCGTATAAATCATCGCCTAAAATGTGGCGATTTATGCTAGCAAGATGCACTCTTATCTGGTGCGTCCTACCTGTAAAAAGCTTTGCTGCTATCAAATTTACTCCGTCTTCACTTAGCAAATTTACAAAGGCACTTTTTGCAAATTTAGCGTCCGCGACGATCGCTTTTTTTAGGCGGTTGTTTGGATTTCTGCCGATTGGCTTGTCGATGATGACGTCCTCTTTTAGCGGTAGATCAGTGAGTGCTAGATAAATTCGTCCCATGCTTTTATCGCTTAGCTGCTCGCTTAGTTTTGCGTGGGCGAAGTTGTTTTTAGCAACGACGATAGCGCCACTCGTGCCCTTATCTAGGCGGTGGACGATGCCAGCTCTAACGTCTCCGTTTAAATTTGAAAGCATAAAGCCCTTTTTGTTTAGCCACTCAACAAGTGTCGCCTCTTTGACGCTTGGGGCTTGATGAACGACGATTTGAGGTGGTTTATTAAGCACTATAAGATCGTCGTCTTCATAGATGATAGGGATATCGAAATTTACTTCGTATTCGTTTTGCACCTCTTTTTTTGGGGCAAAATTTACGCAAATTTCATCGTTTTCGCTCAGTAAAAAGCTTGGTTTTGAAACTGGTTTTAAATTTACGCTTACAAGGGAGTCTTTTATCAAATTTAAAGCTTGATTACGTGAAATTTGAAGCTCTTTGGCCACTGCAACGTCGAGTCTTGAGCTATTTAAAACATTAAATTTAACCAAAATCAAAGCCTTGTTTGTGATATAATCTAGCCCAAAAATTAAGGTTTGCTTCTTGATAAAACTAGATCGGCGTATTTTAACACATTTTGATTTTATTCAGCCGTTTTTAATCATCCCAATCATAGCCATCTCATACATCTTAGTCTCCGAAGCAAACGACATTTTGGCAAACAAACAACTTGTATATTTTGGCATCGGATTTGTCTCATTTTGCATCGCATTTTTACTGCCTATTAGACGCATAGACTGGATCATCCCGATGTTTTACTGGGTCTGCATCGTGCTGCTTTTAAGCGTTGATATCTTTGGCGTTAGCAAGCTAGGAGCTAGGCGCTGGCTTGAAATTCCCTTCGTTCACTTCACGCTTCAACCCTCAGAGCTCATGAAGCCAGCCTTTTTGCTGATGCTAGCCTATCTAGTTAAGCAGCGCCCGCCAGAGGTCGATGGGTATGGGCTAAAAGACTTTTTAAGGCTTAGTTTTTACATACTTTTGCCATTTGCACTTATTATGAAAGAGCCTGATCTTGGCACCGCGCTCATACTTTTGATAGTTGGCTACACCATCCTTTTTGTCATCGGCGTAAATAAGAAAATTTGGATCTGCATCATCCTGGCCATAGGATTTTCGGCGCCAGTTTTGTATGAAAATTTACATGATTACCAAAAAAAGAGGATCCACGACTTCATCGCCGAAGAGCCAAGCTACCACGTCAAACAAAGTATCATCGCCATAGGTAGTGGCGGACTAAAAGGCAAACCAAAAGACGAGGCTACGCAAACGCACTTTAAATTTTTGCCAATCGCCACAAGTGACTTCATTTTTGCCTACAACATCGAGCGTTTTGGCTTTTATGGGGCGTTGCTTTTGCTGGGGCTTTATGGAGCACTTATAACGCACTTACTTAGCCTAAACTACGGGCTTAAGAATGATTATTTCACGCAGGTGACCGCCACTGGTATAGCCGCGCTCATCTTTGTTTATGTGGGGGTAAATGTCTCGATGACGATCGGTTTTGCGCCGGTTGTGGGCGTGCCGCTGCCGTTTTTTAGCTACGGCGGAAGCAGCTTCGTCACCTTCATGGTACTTTTTGGGATACTGCAAAATCTACTAACATTTAGGTTTGATCAGACCTACCGCTCGGTGAAATTTAAATTTTAAAATTTGCAAATTTGTTTTGTCAAATCAGGTGGGTATCAGGTAAATTTTAAAATTTCATGAGCGAGTAATTTCGGCTCTAAAATTTGAGCTAAGCTACAAGCGAAGCCAAATTTTAGTAGTCAATTCTTAGGGGTGAATGAAAGTTTTAAAATTTGTAAAATAGTAAATTTCTATTTTTGAAATCCAGATTTTAAATTCATAAACTCTTTATCCAAAAGGGAGACAAGGGAACTCAAGTTACGAGGCCGTCCCCTTATCTCCCTTTATATCCCACAATCCCCTCGCACGTTAGAGGTGCATGCGATATCGCTTCGCACTGCATGCGTTCTATTCTAAAAAGTCTCCCTCAAATTTTAAAATTTATGAGCGAGCATACCACGGCTCTAAATTTTGTAGTCTGCTAAGGCGAGTGAGTAAGATTTTAAAATTTGTAAATTTGTTTTGTCAAATCAAATGAGTGTCAAGCAAATTTTAAAATTTCATGAGTAAGTAATTTCGGCTCTAAAATTTGAGCTAAGCCAAATTTTAGTAGTCAATTCTTGCGAGTGAATGGAATTTTGAAATTTGCAAAATAGATTTTTATAAATTTAAAGTTTTCTTTCTTTGTTAAAGGGGAAGAGGCTTAAATTACGGTCTGCTTGCAGTTGCAAGCTTGCGAAGCAAAGAAGCTCCCTTGCCCCTTAATAATATCCCCTGATCCCAAACGTTAGAAGTGGCATACCTCAGCGCTAAAGCACTGCATGCGTTTGAATATCTAGCGAGTGTCAAGTAAATTTTGAAATTAGAGCTGGCATATCACGGCTCTAAATTTAGTGGCGAATGACTATGAGCCATAAATTTAGTAGTCTACTAAGGCGAGTGAGTAAGATTTTGAAATTTGTAAATTTGTTTTGTCAAATCAAATGAGTGTCAAGCAAATTTTAAAATTTCATGAACGAGTAATTTCGGCTCTAAAATTTGAGCTAAGCTGTAAGCGAAGCCAAATTTTAGTAGTCAATTCTTGCGAGTGAATGAAAGTTTTAAAATTTGCTGAGAATATATACTTTTTTACTAAAATTTAAAAACAAATTTTGCAAAAAGCTTAGATTTAAAAATTTATCTCAATTATCTTTTGCAAATTTTTTATATTTTCTTTGATGTTGTCATCTTTATAGATCGCTGAGATGATGGCGATTAGATCAGGCTTTGCATAGGAAAGTGAGCCGATATTTGTCTCATTTATACCGCCTATGACGCAAACTGGTAGGTTTAAAATTTGCTTTGCCTCTCTAGCCGCTTCAAGGTCGCATTTTGGGGCATTTGGCTTTGTAGGGCTTGCGAAAACTGAGCCAAAAGCAACGTAGCTGGCTCCGTTTTTAGCGGCATTTATAGCTAAGCTTATATCGCCATAGCAACTAACGCCAATATATGCGTCTTTGCCCAAAATCTCAAACGCCTCTTTTATGCCCTCGTCCTCTTTGCCTAGATGAACGGCCTTAGCGCCTATCTTTTTAGCAAATTTGACATCGTCATTTACGATAAATTTCGCTCCAAATTTCTCACATAAATTTAAAATTTCACTTGCAAGCCTTTCGTTTTTGACCGCTTTTTTTGACCTAAACTGAAAAAATTTAACCCCGCACTCCAAAATTTCTCTAGTGTAACGCAAAGCCAAATTTTCAGGCATTAAAATATCGTCGCTAATAGCGTAAATTTCAGCCATTAAGCCTAGCTTTATGATCTATAAGCCGTGCGCCAAATTTACTTTTATGAGCATTTTTTATCCCATTTGCCACAAATTTTTTAGCCATTTTTATGGTGCTTATTAGATCGTTTTGTTGCGCTAAAATGGCCGCTAGCGAGCTTGAGAAGCTACAACCAGCGCCATGCATCACCTTTGGCTCAAAAAGCTCCTCGCTAAATTTCATCACTTCGCCACCTTTTAGATAGAGCGTATCCTCGCAAATTTCATCAACCTTTGTTCGCTTTAGCACCATATCGCAAGGCAAATTTGCAAAGTCAATACCCAAAATCCTAGCCTCATCTACATTTGGTGTGGCAACGCTTGCGAGCTTTAGTAACTCTTTTAGCGCTTCGATCGCCCCGTCTTCAAGCAGTTTTGCACCTGACTTCGCCACGCAAACTGGGTCTATGACAACTGGTACATTTTTAGCTCTTAACTCCTTTAAAAACGCGCTTACAACGGCTATTATCTCCTCATTAAAGAGCATGCCAACCTTCACAGCGTCTATGTCAAGCTCGGCTAGCACCATCTCAAACTGAGCTTTCACCATCTTTGCTGGCATCGCAAGCACGCTGCTAACGCCATTTGTATTTTGCGCTGTCACGGCTGTGATGACACTTGCGCTAAAGCAGCCAAATGCTTCGCAGCTTTTTATATCCGCCTGCACTCCTGCACCGCCGACGCTGTCGCTTCCCGCAACTATCAAAACATTTTTCTTACTCACCCACACACCCACTTATCTCTTTTACGTCAAAAGGGTCTTTGACCTGCCACGAAAGTGCGTATTTCTCGATACTTTTCTTGATCGCACTCACCAAATAATCAATATCCTCAAAGGTATGCGTATAGTGCAGACTGACCCTCACCCAGCCTGGCTTGTGGGTGAAGCTTGGATCCTCTTTTAGCCCCAAAAGGTCGTGTCCGTATGAGCCTGCGCATGAGCAGCCAGCACGTGTTTGTATGCCATACTCTTTGCTTAAAATTTTTGAAAGCTCGTATGGAGCTACGTTTTTTACATTAAATGAAAAAATGGCAAGGCGCTTTAAATTTGCCGGGCAGTAGCTAACTAGCTCTGGAATTTCTCTTAGCCTTTGGCAAAAGTATTCGCTAAGCTCGCTCTCATTTTCATAGATAGTAGCAAGCCCTATCTCTTCTCTTAGTCTGTAGGCTAAATTTGCACGTATGAGCCCCAAAATAGGCGGTGTGCCAGCCTCTTCAAGTGCCTCTTGATCCTTTAAAAATATATGGTAGTTTTTGCTCACATAGCTTACCGTGCCTCCACCTGCAAAGCTTGGCACATCGTCATTTGCTAGCACTTTTTTGATGGCCAGTAGCCCACAACTGCCAACTCCGCCAAGAAGCTTGTGCGGCGAGATAAAGAGCGCGTCAAAGTAGTCGCAGTCTAAATTTGCATAGGCACTAAGGCTCGCCACGTCAAATGCCACGATGCCGCCAAATTTCTTAACCATCGTGTAAATTTGCTTGTAGTCGCTTATGACGCCTGTGACGTTTGAGGCTGCACTAAAACTAGCGATGATCTCACGTCCTTGGTTTATCTTTAAAATTTGCTCCAAATGCCCAAAATTTATACCGCCATCTTTTGCCAGCCTTATGCGCTCAACCTCGCAAAGCGCCTCTTTAAAGCTGATCTCATTTGAGTGGTGCTCGTAAGGGCCAAGTATAACTAGCGGCGAGTCGTTGTTTGGCTTTAGATCAAACCTTCTTTTAGCAGCTGGAGGCACGTAAAGCCCCATAAGCTCTTGAAATTTCTTGATCGCACCAGTCGCGCCATATCCAGTGGCTATGAGATAAAACCTATCATCAAGCCCAAGCGCGCGCTTTAGCTCGCTTCTAGCATTATCATATAAAAGCTGCGTTTTATAGGCGTTTGATGATGTTAGCGAGTGGGTGTTGGCGTAGGTTTTTAAGATATCAGCAACCTCGTCCTCGATAGGCTTATACGCAAGTCCTGAGGCGGTGTAGTCGAAATAATGTATCCCTTTTTTTAAAATAATATCTCTTCTAATGTGCTCTAAATTTACCAACTTTAGCCTTTTAGTTTTTGCGTGATTATAATTAAAATTTTCTAAAAATATGCTACAATCCGCCACACAAAGGATACGAAATTTTAGCCATAAAATCGACATTTGAACGGATGAAGCACCTTGGTATTGCTGAAGTTATAAAATTTCATCTTGTTTTTGATGACTTTTTATTAAAGGGCTCATACTACGATGTTTTTGAGGCGATCAGGGCTGAAATTTTGGATAATTATAAAAATTTGATGGCTAGGTTTTACTTTGACGAGGATAGCGACGAGGCCATCAAAATGGCTCTCATTAAGCTTGCTAGAAGCGACAGAAAGAAATTTAGCGTAAATAAAATTTTGCCCCAAAGCATGACAAATAGGGTCTATGCAAAGCTTTTTAGTAAGGATTTTTTAGTGCTTGAAAAGAGCCAAGAAAAGCCACGAGTAAAAAACAAGCGTCAAATTTTAAAAAAGAGTGAGCGAGCTTATAAGATAGAGGATAAAATTCATTTTAATAGCCATTTTTCAAGGTTTTGGTTTAGATTTATCGAGCCAAATTTAAGCCTTTTAAAAGCAGGCAAAAGTGAAGAAATTTTAGAGCTTATAAGAAGAGAATTTGACGAGTATGCAAGCCTTGGATTTGAGCTTTTAAGCGGCGAACTAATGGCTAAAAAGCTTGGGCTTGATGGCATTTTACTAAGCTCATTTTGGAGCAAAAATATAGAGTTAGACATGCTTTTTAGCATAAATGGCAAGATAATAGTCGGCGAAGCAAAGTATAAAGAGCGAAAAATTTGCAAAAATGTCTTAAATTTAGTCCTTCACAAGTGCGAAAGACTAGGCATAAAGCCTGATATCGTGGCGCTTTTTTCAAAAAGTGGCTTTAGCAACGAGCTTTTGGGCTTAAAAGATGAGCGGCTTAGGCTTTATGAGATAAAAGATTATGAGGAGTTGCTGTGAGTGATATCGATATACAAAATGGCCTAAAAAGCCTAATAGAGCAGACCTATCTGATAGAGCGTGAGTATAAAAATTTGACTGCTTCTTATATGGGCCTGCAAGGTTTTATAAAAGATATCGTAGAAATTTTGCCAAATGCCATTTGGGTGCTTGATGAAAATGATGAAATTTTCTTGCAAAACTCAGAGGCACAAAAGCTTGGCAAAGCGCTAAATTTTATCCCTAAAGATGAGGGCGAGCTAAACTTTGGCTCACAAATTTATCTAGTAAAAAAGGTAGTAAAGGATGATAAAAAGATCATCTCTGCTACCGACATAACGCAGGAAAAACGCACCGAGCGCCTAGCTTCGATGGGTCAAGTAGCAGCGCACCTAGCTCACGAAATAAGAAACCCCATAGGCTCTATCTCGCTTCTAAATTCCACGCTTTTAAAAAGGGCTGAGCCAAAAATTTTGCCTATCGTCGAGCAGATACAAAAGGGGATCTGGCGGGTTGAGCGCATCATCAAAGCCACACTTCTTTTTACAAAAGGGCTTAGCATCACGCCAAAGGAATTTAACTTTTTAGATATCAAAAGTGAGTGCGAAGAGGCGCTTAAATTTTATGAGTATTCAAAAGATATAACTTTTGAGCTAAATTTCCCTGACGCCCTTTATAGTGGCGACTTTGACCTCATCGCGATGGTCTTTCAAAACATTTTATTTAACGCGATCGATGCTATAGAAGAGGACGAAAACGACGAAGGCGTGGTGAGACTAAGCTACGAAAAGACGCCAAATGAACATAAATTTATAGTCTATGACAGCGGAGTTTCTATAAAAAATGAAAATATCGTCTTTGAGCCGTTTAAGACGAGCAAGCTAAAGGGCAATGGCCTAGGGCTGCACCTTTGCTTGCAGATCATCGAGGCGCACAAGGGTAGCATAGAGATAACCCTTGAGCCAAAGACATTTTGTATAAATTTACCTATAAAGGAGAAGTGATGAGTGAAATTTTAGATGAGCTAAATGCGTGGCAAAATGGCCTAAAGGCGCTTAAATTTAGTGAAATTTTTAAAAATGGCAGCGAAAAAGTGGCCTTTATAAGCGTTGATATGATAAATGGCTTTTGTTGCGAAGGCGCACTAGCTAGTAAACGTGTGGGTGAGCTCTCAAAGGACATAGCAGATACTTTTAGGCTGGCAAGGGATAAATTTGACCTTAAAAATTTCATCCTCATCCAAGATGCTCATGAGCCAAATTCAGCTGAGTTTGCGAGCTTCCCAGCTCATGCTTTAAAAGGGCAAAATGAGGCAGAGGCAGTTGATGAGCTAAGAAATTTAGACTTTTTTAATGAGATGAAGACTTTTTATAAAAACTCACTTAGCATCGCTTATTCGCAGGAGTTTAATAAATTTATAAGTAAATTTGACAGCTTTGTCATTATGGGCGACTGCACCGATATGTGCATCTATCAGCTTGTTTCTCACCTAAGACTTAGCGCAAATGAGCAAAATTTAAAAAGGGAGATCATCGTGCCTGCAAATTTAGTCCAAACCTACGACGCACCAGGGCATAGTGGGGATTTTTATCAAAATGTATTTTTACACCACATGCAAATGGCACTAAATGCACGTGTGGTAAAAGAGCTAGAAATTTAGCCATATATTTATATTAAAAACAATTATCAAGTTATAAAATTTAGCGCTTATCTATCGTATTAATATAATTAATAACGTAGCTTTGCGCTAATTTTCAGATCTATTCTCTTTAAATTTCTCTTCTTATAAAATATTTTTAGGTTACATTTTTACAATATATTTGACATTAACTATCAATATAGTTATAATCACGCTCAAATTTTAAAAATAAGAGGCATTATGGAACTTTTAAAACACAACATTGACTATATAATCATCGGTATTTTGGGCGTTATGAGCTTTTTTGTGCTTTGGTATACGATAGAACGTATCATTTTTTACTCACGCGTCGATATAAATAGCTACAAAAACATCGAAGAGCTCGATGAGGCGCTGACAAAAAATTTAACCACACTTTACATCATCTACTCAAATGCCCCATATATCGGACTTCTTGGCACGGTTGCTGGCATAATGATCACATTTTATGACATGGGTATGGCTGGCGGCATCGATACAAAAAGTATCATGATTGGCCTATCTTTAGCGCTAAAAGCGACTGCATTTGGCCTACTTGTGGCGATCCCGACGCTTATGATCTACAACGGCTTTGTTAGAAAAGTCGATGTCATGATAAATAGATACAAGGCCAAAAATGCGTCTAAATAAAAAAGATGGGCTAAATATCGTCCCATTTATCGATATCATGCTCGTTTTGCTAGCCATCGTACTAAGCATCTCGACCTTTATCGCCCAGGGCAAGATCGCAGTTGATCTACCAAGTGCGAGTAGCACCGAGCAGATCAAAGAGGACGAGAAAAAAGTGAGTGTCGTTATCGATAAAGATAATAAATTTTTTATAGATGACGCGGAAATTTCGGAAGATGAGCTGAAAGATAAGCTAAATGCCATTGATACTAAGACTTTAGTGCAGCTAAAAAGCGACAAAAACGCTAAATTTGAGAGCTTTGTGAAGGTCATAGATATATTAAAAGAAAAGGGACACGAAAACTTTGCAATCCAAACAGTCTCTGAGTAAAATTTCAAACTATAGTGGCTTAGCAGTATCGGCTATAGTGCACGTGGCGGCAGCTTATTTTTTGCTTTCACATAACTTTAGTGAGATAAAAATAGGCGAGCAAAAACCTATAAAAATAGCTCTAAATTCATTCACTCCAGTGCCACAAACTTCGGCTCCGCAGATAAGCGAACAAGTGATGATACCAGAGCCAACACCTCCAGCTCCACCACCACCGCCAGAGCCACCAAAACCAGAACCTAAGCCTGAACCAAAAGTTGAACCAAAGCCACTACCAAAACCAGAGCCTAAAAAGGTAGAAAAGCCTAAAGCTGAACCTAAAAAAGTGGAGAAAAAGCCACTGCCAAAGCCTGAGCCTCGCCCTGAGCCAAAAATCGAGCCAAAGGTTGAGCCAACACCTGCTACCACTGCGCCATCTCCTGCCGCGACCCCAGCACCTGTTGTAAATTCAAATTTACCAGCAAATAACAAGTCTATCGCCGCAGCTCCAGCTCAAAAAGTAGCACAAGAGTTAAATTTATCAAACGCGCAAAGTGATGAGGACTTTAGCAAGGTTATAGCGGCTGTGAAAAAGCATAAAAACTACCCAAATAACGCTAGAAGGATGAAGCATCAAGGCGTTGTTGAAGTTAGATTTTTGCTTAAAACAGACGGCAGCATAGACGAGCTAAAGGTTACTAAAAGTTCAGGCTTTGAGTCGCTTGACAATGGTGCTTTAGAAAATGTTAAAAAAGCAAGCTCTGAGTTTCCAAAGCCAAAAGAAGCTCGATATCTTCGCTTTCCTATAGCATTTACATTAAGATAAATTTTAAGCTCATTTGAGCTTAAAATTTCTTAGATCAAGTATTTAGATCAGGATAGTCCCAGCAGTTAAACTCAGCGCTCAAGTCGTCATTTTCTTGCCCTTTGCAGCATAGCCACTCAAGCCCTACTCGCCTCTCCATAACGACCTCTTCGTCAAGTCCAGCCACCTTTTTGCCATTTACCCTTGCATCTACGCAGGCCCAGTGGTAGCGATAAACTAGATCAAGCTTGCTTAAAATTTCATCCATGCTGCGAAGCTTTGAGCGGCTTTTTAGCCCGCCCTCTCTAAAGACATTCATCACAAACTCGCAGTCACAAATTTTATCCATCTGGCCGATATCTTCAGCGATGCCAAGCGCCCAAAGAAGTACCCAAAGCGACTCATATTTCCAGCCCATATTCACAGCCGTGTCCATATCAGCTCTGTCCTCAATGACCTCTTGTTCTTTTACGCTAAGTCCATCGTAGGCATCACCTAAAAAGCTCTTTGTCCACGCCATATTTTCTTCGCCCAAAGAGCCTTCATCACGTATCGTACAAGCGCACATGATCGCTGTAAATGAACAAACTGCGCGCCTTACTATCTCGTCCACGTCTCTTGGCGTAACCTCATTATTTTCGTAGCGAAGCGGCAAGCTCTCAAGCACCGCTACACCCTCTTGCTTTAAAATTTTTATATTCTCATCTTTTCTTTGTTGCGCTGTTTTTGACATATCTACACCTCTTTTAAAAATATCAAATACTCCCATTTCCTACCCAAAAAACTCGGCGTTAAATTTCTCTTCGTCGAAATTTTTGCCCAAAAATTTACAAATTTCCTCCATATCAGCCCTCGCCGTTTCAAAACAGCTAGTAGCCCCTGGGCTTGGTGTCATGTTAAAACTTATGCCCTCGCCTGTGCTGATCTTGCCCTCGCCAAGCTCAAGCCTTTTTTTGTTGCGGTCGATCACCTGTGGCCTTACACCACCAAAATTTACAGCGTAGCTTAGGTCATTTTCGCTTAGGCTTGGCACGATCTTTCTGGCGTCTTTAACAAATTCTTTTTTGTTGATAAATGGCACTTCAAATAAGAAATTTCGCAAAATATATGACCTTATATCCTCGTCTTTTAGTAAATTTGTAAAGACTTCAAGGACGTTTTTGTCAAATTTTAGGCACTTTAAAAAGTCAAAAAAGCTAGAACAGCCGTGAAATCTCTCAAGCTTTGGTATGACAAGGGCTGTTGGGCCAAAGCGAGTGTTGCCATTAGCTAGGATGTCTGGGTCGCCGTGAAGTGCAGCAAATGGTAGCTTGTCGTTTTGCACCATATAGACTTTGCCGTTTAGCAGGCGCTTGTTAGCAAAGTAAAAGCTTCCAGCAACTGGTAGCGTGCTAAGATGTAGCCCATAACCCATCTTGTGAGCTAAAAATAGCGAGTGCGCTCCAGCATCGACTACGACGTAGTTTGCTGTGATCACTTCGCCGTCATTTATCTTGATATGAAAGGTATCACCCACCTTTTTCATATCAGTCACTTCTGAGCTTAGGCTGATCTCATAGCCATCTCCGCCTAAATTTAGCGCATTTTGAACGAGCGAATTTGCCACGCCACCAAAGTCCATCGTAGTATACTGCCCATTTTGCGTGCCAATAGCGATGATATTTTCTGGGCGATCATTGCCATTTGCATCAAAAACGACGTTTGGCTCGATCTGTTTTAACTTCTCTTTGTCATAAATTTCAAGATAAGCAAACAGCTCTTTAAAGCTCTCATATCGCTCCTTGATGCGCTCTACTTCGGCATCTCCGATGGCTAGCGTCATCTTTTGATGAGCGAACATATATTTGCCCTCTAGGTTGTATTTTAGAGCGTATTTTACTGGCATATTTGCCACTTGTGAGACCTTTTTTGCCTTTTCTAGCGTGTAGTTTGTCTCGATATCGCCGCAGTGGATGGTCTGCGAGTTGCCCTTGCCGCTTGAATTTAGCGTCGCTACGCCGTCATATTTTTCTAAAAGCGCGACCTTTTTTATATCGCTAAATGCAGCCAACTCGTAAAAGAGTGCCGTCCCACTAATGCCCGCTCCAACAATTGCCACTTCAAAGTGCTTTTGCCTCATTTTCTCCCCTGAAAGTTTAGTCGCACAAATGATACTATATTAAATTTAAATCAAACAGCAAAAAGCAGCGTGTGAAAAATAGGCTGTGTAAAAGTGAAATTTGGCAAGGCTCTCACCTTGCCATAAAATCTTAGTATGCCCTTTTATAAGCGTTTTCTATCTTTTCGCTTTCGCCAAATTCTTTCATGGCGCCAAAAGCAAAATATGGGTTGCGTAGTAGCTCCCTGCCAAGCGCTACGCCATCGCAAACATCGCCAAGCAGCAACGCTTCGCACTCGCTTGCTTTTGTGATAAGTCCCACTGCAAAGACTGGAATTTTAACTGCATTTTTCACCGCTTTTGCGTAGCCAGCCTGATAAAGAGGCGTAAATTTAGGCGCGCTATCAACCTTTGCATAGACACCGCCAGCTGAGACGTGGATGAAGTCAGCTCCATTTTTATCTAGCTCACGTGCTAGCTTTACGCTCTCCTCTATGTCCCAGTCGCCCTTAAGCCAGCTACTTGCACTTATCCTCACGCCAACAGTGATATTAGCGCCAGCCTTAATCTCTCTTAAAATTTCAAGCAGCAGCCTTATGCGGTTTTCAAAAGTGCCGCCGTATTCGTCATCTCGCTCGTTGGTGCCAGCGCATAAAAATTGATTTATCAAATATCCATGCGCCGCGTGTATCTCCACAGCCTCGTATCCTGCGCTCTTTGCCCTAATAGCCGCCTCCACAAAGCTTTGCTTGACGATTGCGATATCCTGCGCGTTCATCTCTTTTGGCGTGGCGTAGTCATCGCTAAATTTGATCATGCTTGGCGCAATGATGTCTTCACACGTGCCCTTTCTGCCAGCGTGAGCTAGCTGGACGGCCATTTTGGCGCCATATTTAGCACATCCTTTTACCAGCTCCGCGTGAGCCTCGATCTGCTCGTCACTCCAAAGGCCAAGGTCTTTTTTAGTGATCCTGCCACGCGCCTCAACAGCCGTCGCCTCAACGATGATCATACCAACGCCGCCTATCGCCCTTGTAGCGTAGTGTAGCTTGTGAAAGCACCTTGGACGACCATCCTCTTTTTTGACCTCATACATGCACATCGGAGCCATGATAATGCGGTTTTTTATCTCGATGCCGCCTATCTTAAGCGGCGTAAAAAGCTTATTTTGCATGAAATTTCCTTTAAATTTTTTGGTTATTTTAGGATATTTGTTTAAATTCTTGGATTTATAGAGATTTTCGTTTTATGATCTTAAAAGTGTTTAGTAAATTTTAAAAATTGCAAATTTGTTTTGTCAAATCAAATGAGTGTCAAGTAAATTTTAAAATTTCATGAACGAGTAATTTCGGCTCTAAAATTTGAGCTAAGCTATAAGCGAAGCCAAATTTTAGTAGTCAATTCTTGCGAGTGAATGGAATTTTAAAATTTGCAAAATAGATTTTTAAAATTTAAAGTTTTATTTCTTTGTTAAGGGGGAAGAGGCTTGAATTACGAAGTCGCTCCCTTCCCCCTTAACAATCCCCTGTCTGCTTTGCAGTTACGAGACGAAGTCGAAGTAAAGCCCTACGACGTTAGAGGTGGCATGCGATAACGCTTTGCGCCGCATGCGTTTTATCATCATGCAAGTGTCAATCAAATTTTAAAATTTATAAACGAGCATATCACGGCTCTAAACTTAGTGGCAAGTGATAACGAGACCTGAATTTAGTAAGTTACTAAGGTGAGTGAATAAGATTTTAAAATTTGTAAAGCTACTAAAATTTATCTATTTCTCCTCCTTAAACAAAGAAACAAAATACTCATCAATATTAATGCCATCCTTTTTCATATCTTTTAGCCTTGCCCTTACGTCGGCGTCTTGCCAAAGAAGTGGTGGTAGCGCAAACATAACCTTATCAAGGCTAAAATTTCTCACATCATCGCGCCAGCCACTCCAGCGGTAAAGCTCGTAAAATTTAGATATATCGCCGCATAACGCCCAGTATAAAAACTGCGAGTAGCCAAGCTGCGTATCTTCCCATTTGCCGCTGTCTGGTGCGTAGTAAAAGACGTTGCCAGCTTTGCCACCAAAGACACCGCCATTTACCGCGAAAAATCCACCCAAAACATCGTCCGCCACGAGCAAATAGCTAGGCATCTGCCCTGCTTCGCTAAAGCTTTTGCCAAGATTAAAGCTGTAAATTCCGCGCTTTATCTGCTCACATCCTGAGCCAAGCACACGCAGCCAGCCGCCATCTATCACTATGCCGCCGCACCCATAAACAAGCGCTCCCATCGGTGAGCGAGTGGTAACTTGAAGCCCTAAAAGCTCACTTTGCGCCCTGCTCTCATCGCAAGGCAAAATTTCATAGTCGTTTTTGGCCTCTTTTAGCCACTCTTCGATCAGCACCCAACCTGGCTCATTTACGTCTATAAGCTCGTCTAAAGCTCTCATTTTCTGTCCTTTCGATAAATTCGGTGAAATTTAAAAGAAGAATTTGGCGAGCCGCCCCGCCAAATTTATATAGATAGGTTATTTTGCGTCCCAAGCTAGGATAGTGTTGCCCTCGGCATCGGTAGCCACGTCGCCCATGCCCATGATGTTGTAGCCACAATCTACGTAGTGAACTTCGCCTGTTACGCCGCTAGCTAAGTCGCTAAGTAGGTACATAGCACTGTTGCCGACGTCTTCAGTCGTGACGTTGCGTTTTAGTGGGCTATTTACTTCGTTGTAGCGTAAAATCATCCTAAAGTCGCCTATACCGCTTGCAGCAAGCGTTTTGATAGGACCTGCGCTGATCGCATTTACGCGGATATTTTTAGCGCCAAGGTCGTGCGCTAGGTAACGAACAGAGCTTTCAAGTGCGGCTTTAGCAACGCCCATGACGTTGTAGTGTGGCACAAATTTTGGTCCGCCAAGATATGTAAGAGTTAGCACCGAGCCACCCTCTTTTAGCACCGGTAGGACCGCGCGAGTAAGGCTTAACAGCGAATAAACACTAGTGCCCATCGCTATGTCAAATGCCTCTTTTGTGGTATTTACAAACTCGCCCTCAAGCGCTTCTTTTGGTGCATACGCCACAGCGTGCACGACAAAATCAATCTCGCCAAGGTCTTTTTTGATTTGGCTAGCAAGCCCATCTAAATGTTCTTGGTTATTTACGTCAAGCTCGTAGACAAATTTACTTCCAAACTCCTCAGCGATCGGCTCAACGCGCTTTTTAAGAGCGTCATTTAGGTATGTAAATGCCATCTGCGCACCTTGATCGTGACAAGCTTTTGCGATGCCGTAAGCGATTGATTTCGCATTAGCGACGCCTACGATAAGACCTTTTTTACCCTTTAAAATCATCATTTCTCCTTTAAAATTTTGCAATTCAAATTTTAAACCAAATTTAATAGCGGCAGTATCACGCAACTCCAGATGTTTAAATTTGCGTTTCGAAATTTAAATAAACCAACAAGCGGATATATCGCTAGGTAAATTTAAATGTTTCGCAGTAAATTTCATCCCAAGACTAGGCAAAATAGCCTGTCGCAGGGTGAAATTTGCAAGATCGTTTAAATTTATCAGCGAGATGCCGCGCTAATAAGCCCTAGAAAATTATTCGCATCCCAGCTGGCTGTGCCTACTAGCACCCCATCGCAGCTCTTTATACCTGCGATATCAGCTATGTTTGCTGCATTGACGCTTCCACCGTAAAGTAGCGGCACATTTGCCTTTGTCTTTAAGAAACTTAGCACCTCATCTATCTGCTCTATGCCAGCACTCTTGCCAGTTCCTATCGCCCAGATCGGCTCGTAGGCGATGACTAAATTTTTATAGCCAAGGTCTATATTTTCAAGCTGGCGGCTTAGAAATTCTTTGGTCGCTCCGCTTTCGTTTGTGCTTAAATTTTCGCCGATGCAGTAGATGATATTCCAGCCATTTTTTGCAGCAAAGTCAAATTTCGCTCGCAAAAACTCCTCGCTCTCTTTTAAAATTTCACGCCTCTCAGAGTGGCCGATCAGCACATCTTTGATATCAAATTCATCAAGCATAGCCTTGCCGATCTCGCCGGTAAATGCCCCACTCTCGCAAGGGTAGAAATTCTGCGCCCCTAGCCTAAAAATATGCCTTTTTTCATCAAAGGCACTAGCTGGAGCAAATACGCTCACATCGTCGTTTGCGCTTAAATTTGCGTCTAAAATTTTCGCGTACTCTCTAAAGCTCTCTCTTGTGTGGTTGCACTTTAAATTCGCTAGAAATTTCAAGACCTACTCCTCTTTTCTAAGCGGTTTTATGCCAGGCAGCTCTTTGCCTTCAATGAGCTCCAAGCTCGCACCGCCGCCAGTTGAGATAAATGTCATCTCGTCGGCATCTCCAGCGCGCTCGACCACGTCAGCCGTATCACCGCCGCCAACGACGGTTGTCGCGTGAGTGTCGATGATAGCGTGGCTCATTTTGATACTGCCTTTGCTAAATTTATCCATCTCAAAAACGCCCATAGGTCCGTTCCACCAGATGGTTTGCGCATCGGCGATGACCTCTTTAAATAGCCTAATCGACGCTGGTCCGATGTCAAGCCCCATCCAGCCATTTGGGATCTCTTGAGCTGGGACGTATTTCACGGCACTTTCAGCCGAAAATGTCTGAGCAGCGACGACATCTACTGGCAGGTAAATTTTCACTCCTAGCTCTTTGCCTTTTTGTAAAATTTGCCTTGCATCTTCGATGAGCTCTTCTTCAAGGAGCGAATTTCCGATGTTTTCGCCAAGTGATTTTAAAAATGTAAATGCCATGCCACCGCCAATTATGAGCTTATCAACACGTGGCAAAAGGTTATGTAATGCTTGAAGCTTACCGCTCACCTTGCTGCCACCGACAACTGCGACAAATGGACGTGATGGATGTTTTATCAAATTTTGAGCGAAATTTATCTCTTTTTGTAGTAAAAATCCTGCCGCCTTGTGCTTTTCATCGTAAAATTTAGTGATCGCTTCAACCGATGCGTGAGCTCTGTGGCAAACGCCAAATGCGTCGTTTATGTAAAATTCGCCAAATTCTGAAAGCTCTTTTGCCAAAGCCTCGTCATTTTTGGTTTCGCCCTTTTCAAAGCGTAAATTTTCTATCATCAAAATTTCGCCAGTTTTTAGCGCTTCAGCCTTTGTCTTAGCGTCATTTCCGATCACATCTTCAGCAAATATCACCTCTCTATCAAGCAGTCTTGATAGTCTTTTTGCTACGCCGCGAAGTGAAAATTTCTCCTCAAAGCCGTTTTTTGGACGTCCAAGGTGACTAGCCAAAACCACGCTGCAGCCGTTATCTAGGCAGTAGCGGATAGTTGGTATCGCTGAGCGGATCCTGCGGTCATCAGTGATGTTTAAAAACTCATCCATAGGCACGTTAAAATCACACCTTATAAAGACTTTTGCACCGTTAAGCTCAAGGTCGTTGATCGATAAAATATCACTCATTTTTCACCCTTTAAATTTACTTTGTAGCCACGATCTTAGCAAGATCTACAAGCCTTGTTGAGTAGCCCCACTCGTTGTCGTACCACGCAAAAACCTTCACCATATCATCAGCGATGACCTGCGTAGTGTCGCTCGCTACGATGCTGCTAAAGGTGCTTGTGCAAAAGTCGCTGCTAACTCTGTAGTCGTCATCAACAAATAAAATTCCCTTTAAATTTGACTCTGCAGCCGCTCTAAATGCCTCGTTTATCTCCTCTTTGCTAGCTGGTCTTTTTAAAACCGCCGTTAGATCGACCATTGATACGTTTGCCACTGGCACGCGCACTGCTTGGCCGTGCAGCTTGCCGCTTAGCTCGGGGAGCACTTTAGCGATCGCTTTTGCAGCTCCGGTGGTTGTAGGTCCGATATTTAGCGCTGCTGCGCGTGAGCGGCGGAAATCTTTAGCCTTTACATCAACTAGGCTTTGGCCATTTGTATATGCGTGGATCGTAGTCATGAGCCCCTTTACGATGCCAAATTTATCGTTTAGCACCTTTGCCACTGGAGCTAGGCCGTTTGTGGTGCAGCTTGCGTTTGAGACGATCGCTTCGCCTGCGTATTTATCGTCATTTACGCCAACTACAAATGTGGCAGTGTCGTCTTTTGCTGGAGCGCTCATGACGACTTTTTTGACGCCGCGAGCAAGATATGGCTCACATTTTTCGGTGGTTAAAAACTTGCCAGTGCACTCTAAAACCACGTCTACGCCGTAGTCTGCGTAGCTAAGCTCGTTTAGATCTCTAGTAGAAAAAACTCTTATCTTTTTGCCATTTACTTCTATAAATTCGTCGCTTATCACCTTAACGTCTTGCTTAAATTCGCCATGCACGCTGTCGTATTTGAGCAAATACCTCGTCATATCCCTTGTTGCGGTGTCGTTAATAGCGACAAGCTCAACATCATCTCGCTCTAAAATAATACGAGCAGCACACCTACCGATACGCCCAAAGCCGTTTATTGCTACTTTAACTGACATCTTAGCTCCTTTTGATATAATTACGCCTAATTCTACAAAAAAGAATTTTAAAACAAATATAAACAAGGCACTTTAATAGATGAAGTTAGCACTTTTTGGCGGGAGCTTTGATCCGGTTCATTTAGGACACGATAGCATTGTAAAAATGGCACTAAGCGGCCTTGATATCGACAAGCTCATCATCATGCCAACTTTTATAAGTCCCTTTAAGAGCGAATTTTCAGCTCCGCCAGAGCTTCGCCTAAAGTGGATAAGAGAAATTTGGGGCGGCCTAGAGAAGGTCGAGATCTCAGACTATGAGATAAATTTAGCTCGCCCAGTGCCTACCATAGAGACGGTTAAGTATTTGTATGAGAAATTCAAGATAGAGAAATTTTATCTCATAATAGGCGCGGACCACCTAGCCACGCTTGATAAGTGGCACGGCTACGAGGAGCTAAAAAATTTAGTGCAGTTTGTGATCGCCAAGCGCAATCACATAGAAATTCCACAAAATTTACAAAAAATGGACGTGCATGTGAATGTTAGCTCGTCGCAGATCAGGCATCAAAAGGGGCTTGATGAGCTGCCTAGCGAGATAAAAGATGAGATTATAAATTTTTACCAAGGATTAAAGATGCAGGAAAGATCGATGCAAGAGCGCACCGAAAGTATAGTTAAGGTTTTAGACGCAAAAAAGGCTGAAGAGATACAAGTGTTTGATATGAGCGGGGATGATTATTTCGTAAAGGCCGTAGTTATCGCTACTACGCTCGGTGAGAGGCACGCTTATTCGCTGAGTGAAGATCTAAAAGAGGAGCTAAAGCCTCTTGGAGAGAAATTTATAGGCACAGAGAGCTCGCCTGATTGGATCGTGATGGACCTTGGCGACATTTTGATACATCTTTTGAGCCCAGCCTACAGAGCAAAATACAACATCGAAGAGTTTTTGCAAAAGCTAAAAACTAGCAAAGAGTCTTAACAAAGACAAGCGATGAGCAAATAAGCCATAAAAATATAAAAAATGCTAGCAAAAATGGCTTTTTGCCCGTCGCTTTAAATATACTCCTATCTATCCCAAACCCCAACGCACACATCGCCACGCAAAGGCATATGCTAGCTAAGAGCTTTAAAATTTGCACCAAATTTTCAGGGAAAAATGGCAAAGACCTAACACAGATCGCCACTAGGAAAAATAGCGCAAACCACGGAATGCTCTTTAGCTTTGAGCCGTCACTATTTTGGCTTAAATTTAAGAAATTTAGCAAAAACAAAAATGGCACTAGCATGATGACGCGAAGCATTTTTATGATGACAGCGGTGCTGCTTGTCGTGCTATCAAATGCTGCTGAGGCTGCCACTACATGAGCTACCTCGTGAAGCGAGCCGCCGATAAAAAAGCCAGTTTGCTGTGGCGTGAGAGCTAGAAATTTAGCGATAAATGGGTAGATAAACATGCCAATCGTCCCAAATAGCACCACCGTGCAAATGGCGATAGCAAGCTTGTTTGCGTCCGCTTTTATCTCATTTTGAGTAGCCATGACAGCAGCTGCGCCACATATGCTTGCCCCTGAGCCAATGAGCACGGCACTATCCTTGCTAAGCCCCAAAGCCTTAGCGGCAAAAAGTGCAAAGACAAAGGTCGCAAAGACCATAAAAGCTGCGTATATCACGCCTAGAGTGCCGACACTTGCGATCTGGCTAAGGCTTATGTTAAAGCCAAAAAGTATGATACCAAGTCTTAAAATTTGCTTCCCAGCGATCGCCACGACGCCACTACTTTTTAAAATTTGAGTCTGTTTGGTGAAAAGATTTGCAAAAATGGCGCCAAGAATGATCGAGATGATGAGCGGACTAGTGTGAAATTTAGCCAAAACCGTGTTTGAGAGCGCAAAAGAAATGGCACAGATCAGCGCCAGAACGAGCACAGCAAGAAATTTATGAGACATATTTTAACCTTAACTATTTTTTTAAAAATGCAATTAGCACGTTTGGGTATAATTAGACGAATTTTATAATGCAAATTTAAAATAAAGATAAAGGGATAGGCCTATGATCATCCTTGGCGAAAAATATACTTTCACCAAACTCGAGCTAGAGAAGCTTAGGAAGAAATTTGGCCAGGTAAATTTTTTATCCCATGAAAATAGCGACGCTAAGGCTTTGCGAAGCGCACTGGAAAATCTCATAAAATCAGGCGATCAAAGGCTCATAGTGCTAAATACTGAAAAGCCAGTTGATGGCAAGCTGGTGAGATTTCTCACGCTTTTGCAGTTTAAGACGAAGTATAAAAAGATCAAATTTCTAAATGTGGAGAGCTTTTTAGAAATTTATCTGCAAAAGTGCTACATCCCAGAAAATGGCGAAAATTTAAACTTTTTAAACGATATCAAGCCCTATAATGCCCTTGAATACGCCTTAAAACGTGTGATCGACTATGTAAGCTGCTCACTGCTTCTTGTGATGCTTTTTGTACTTAAATTTTACGTAAAGAAAAAGATAGACGAGCAGTCGCCTGGTAGCCTTTACTTTTTGCAAAATAGGGTTGGGCTTGGAAACAAAGAATTTGAATGTATTAAATTTCGCTCGATGGTAGTTGACGCTGAAAAAGACGGGGCTAAATTTGCTAGCAAAAACGATGAGAGAGTCTTTGAATTTGGCGAATTTATGCGCAAAACTCGCATCGATGAGATACCGCAGTGCATAAATGTGCTTCGCGGGCAGATGCACCTAATAGGACCAAGACCAGAGCGAAGATACTGGATAAATTTCTTTGAAAAAGAGATACCTTACTACAACGAACGCCACATCGTCCGACCTGGTATCACCGGCTGGGCACAGGTAAACTACCCTTACGGCGCAAATGCACTTGATGCCAAACAAAAGCTGATGTATGATCTTTACTACATAAAGCACTGGTCACTTTGGCTGGAGATAAAGATCATAGCAAAAACTATTGCAATCATATTTGAAAAAAAGGGAGTTTAGTCACAAAACTTCTATCATTTTTTTAACTAATACTTTATACGATAAATTATTTTTCACATACTCTTTACCGTTTTGCCCCATTTTTTCTCTTTCTTCTTTTGGCATATTGTAAATTTTTAAGATAGCATTTATAAGTTCTTCTTTACTACCAAATTTTATACTCATACCGCATTTAGCTATTTTTACCATATCTTGTTCTTCCAAATCAAAAACATGAACTATTGGGGTTTTCGAATACATATATTCATTAATTTTCAACGGAGATATGCCATATTTATCCAAATTTAAACCAGGAGACGCCCTATATAGGACATTGCACCGTTGCATAACTCTAAAAGCGTCATCTTTGGATAATGCACCAGTGAAAATTATATTTTCATTCTTATAAATATTTGTTAGTTTTTCTCTTTGAGCACCATCTCCAACTATTAAAATAACAATATCCTTATAATTATCATCAAAGAAAGATGCCGTTTCTAAAAGAAAATCGATAGCATTTGACTCAGTTAATCCACCAATATAACCTATAATAAATTTATTTTCTGGTAATTTTATACTTAACTCGTCGCTGTTTATATTGTCATAAAAGCTTAAGTTTAGACCAGTAGGAACAAACGCTGAATTTGCTTTTATATTATAATCTTTAAAATATTCATTTAAATTATCCAGAGGAGAAATTGTTAAATCAGAGTATCTATGCATTAAGCGCTCCGTAATTGATAGCAATACTACAAATGGATGGAATTTGCTAGTATTCATTATCTCTATAATGGATAAAGGCCAAATATCTTTTATCTCAATAATTAATTTTGCTTTCAGTTTTCTGGATAATATCTTGGCTGCAAAAAACTGAAATGGATGAGGAGACGCCATCACTATCACATCTACTTTTCCAAGTTCTGCCAATATACTATTTGTGTATCTAATAATATTAATAACAAAAGTAAACATGTTTATTATACGCCCAAAACCATTACCAATATATTTTGGTGTCTTAATACTTATAAATTTAACACCATCTTCGATATGACTATTATAAGGTTCAGATATAACCATTGCACCTCTAATTCTATGTGAAAATGCAGCATTAATTATTGTTGCTTTATAGCCAAGCTCTACTAGTTCTTTAGCAAAGAAAAAATGTCTAGCATCAAAATCTTTTTTGCCGCCATTATAATGGCCTAAAAATAGCACACTCTTCATTTTTTAGCCTATTTGAAATAAAGCTTAGGTATAGAATTAACAACTTTTATCACATCCTCAAAATTTAGACCTAGTGTATCCAAATACCATTTTATATTTTGATATCTTGGTCTATTTTCATCATTAACCAACTTCAATGCTTCATCTCTACTTATTTGTCCTTCCCTAATTTGATTGCTTCTAAAAGTATCATGCTCTGTAAAACCAGCTACTGTATAGTACACATAATTATAAAAAGCTGCCGTTCCATCACCTATACGCCATGTAGTACTTGTATCTACAGCTTTTTCCCAAGAGTATTGGTTTACCAAGGTATCATTTATAATGTTCTCGTCCCAACGCCAATAATCAAATATATGATAATAATCTTTTTTCTCAGTAAAACTTCTATAGTACTCCCCAGAAAGCGTATCCCATAAAGATGAGTTAAAATATCCAGGGCTTTGAAGCATAGCCATAAATCTCTTTGCATGATACTTGAGCTGTTTCATAATACCGTGGCTATATACGCGTTTTTCCTCAAAATCAGGCGCTATACCCAGAAAACCTGTTTTAAAATGCGTCACTTCAAGTGGGTTTACACCCCAAAGATTCAAATTTATACCTGTTTGTTTTTTAATAACCTCAACATATCTAAAAAAATGTTTGTCACCAGCTGTAAGCATAGCCATCATGCCAAGATGTGGTGATTTCAACCATGCATTTAAATTCTTTTTTATATTGTCTCTTTTTTTTGAAATATCAGCCGCAACAATAATATTTTCAACACCAAGTTCAGAACACATTCTACTAATATTTCTTCTACCAAGATCAGTAACCATGCCCCAGTCATAAGTATATGTTACAGGCTTCATCTTTAATTCGTTTACTATTAAATGAAGAGCATAACAGCTATCTCTACCACCAGAAAACGGCACTATGCAATCCAGATCATTGCCACTTCTTCTATAAGGCTCAACAAGCTTTAGCAATTCTTCCTTAGGTTTTGGATTATTTCTTAACTTATAGTTCTTACAATAATTACACACACCATCGTCATCAAATTTTATAAATGGCATTGTCTCTGGCAGAATACATTTTTTGCACCTTTTTAAAGCTGGACGACCAAATTCCAACAGAGCATCTTCTGCTTTAATAAATTTAAATTCTGGTATTAAATTTTCTCTTTTTTGATTATTGTCGCTTATGATGAAATCTTTATCACAAAACGGTATATCTAAAATTTTATAATTATGCTTTACTTGCTCTATGTCTTCGCATGCTATTTCATCCAAGGCATATCGCTCCGACGCGAAATAAATATCCTCCTCACAATGCCCAATATATAAACTACCATTATTTGAGAAAAGCAATAACTTACCATATTCTGGCAACAATAAAGCACATGCAACCACACCTTGACACATGCTTAATACTTTCTCTGGTATCTCATCTACACTAAGTCCACCTTTTAAGCAATACTGAGCAATAGCCACTATACACTCTGAATCTATTTTGTATAATCTATCAAGACCTATATTATCCCAAATCTTTTGTTCATTAACAATAATTCCATTATGGATAACACACATCTTATCTCTAACAACTGGTTGATTATCATTAAAACCATTTGTTATTAGCCTACTATGACCAAATGCTACCTTTGATTTATACGGATTAACATTATTTAAAAGTTTTTCAATATTATAATCAGCTCTTAGAATTTTATATACATCAGTATCATAATAGGCTATACCACTTGAATCAACACCTCTTTGCTCAGCATGTTTTACTAATTTTTTAAATTTTTCTTTATTTATCCTTGTTTTAGATATTTGTCCAAAAATTCCACACATACTTATACTCCAATTTCTTTTAACATATTAACTATTATCTCGCTTGCCTTACCATTACCATATAAATTTAATTCCAAATTATTTTCATTAAAAGTTTTTATAGTTGAAAAGGCAGCTAAAATTTTATCTTTATTTGCGCCCACTAAAATATTTGCCTTGCATTTTACAAGCTCCACCCACTCCGTTTCATCACGTAATGTAATACACTGTTTTTTAAAGAAAAATGCCTCTTTCTGAAGTCCTCCGCTATCAGTCATTACAAAAAAGCAATTATCAATAAGCCATGTCATTTCCAAATAACCAACTGGCTCTATAATGGTAAGATTTATAGTATTTATGTTTAAATTTTGCAATATCTTTTTGGTTCTTGGATGAAGTGGTAAGATAACTTGGATATTTTTAGCTATATCATTTAAAGCTTCAAAAATAGTCTTAAGTCTAACCTCATTATCTGTATTTTCAGCCCTATGTATAGTACAAAGTATAAATTTTTTATCAACATTCAAATTTGGCTTTTTTGCAAACTTTTTATAAAATATTGCCCCATCTTGCATTACATCGCCACTTTTTATTACTTTGCAGTCAAATTTTTCAAAACCTTCGTTTTTCAAATTCTGCACTGCGGTATCAGTAGGACAAAATAAAATTTGACTCACACGATCTGCCAAAATTCTATTGATCTCCTCGGGCATTTTTGTATTAAAACTTCTTAGCCCAGCTTCAACATGGGCTAGCTTTATGTGCAGCTTTGAAGCAACTAATGCACCAGCTAATGTAGAATTTGTATCGCCATATACCATTATAATATCTGGCTTTACATTGAAAGCTATCTCTTCTATTTTCTCCATCATCTGTCCGGTCATAGCACCATGAGTTTTACCTCCAATGCCCAAAAAATAGTTTGGTTTTGGTATTTGCATCTCATCAAAAAATATATCACTCATGTTTGCATCATAGTGCTGTCCAGTGTGAACTATAATCTCTTTGATGCTATCAAATTTGGATATCTCTCGACTCACCGATCCTGCTTTTATAAACTGTGGTCTTGCACCTAAAATTGTTAGAAGCTTCATTTTATATCAACCATTTATTAATAAATTTTTCTATCTTTTTCATCTGCTCCATATATAGTCCTCTCTGTTTTATAATATTTTGGTTTATAAGCATCATGTCTTTAGTATTGTTGTCTAGAATTTTCTCTATAGCGTTTATAAATTGATCACTATCATTAAATAAAAAACCATTAACTCCATCGAGCACCCAGCTTCTATTCGACATAATATTAGATACAACTGGAACGGCACCGCATGCCATAGCCTCCAACAATGACAAAGAAGTACCGTCTGACATTGTATTGCTTATATATATTTTCGTCCTATCCATTTTTTTTAATAAATCACTATGATCCATGCTCTTGTAAAAATCAATAAAACTATAACTTTGTTTTAACTTTAATAGATCGTTTTCGCTTATGTGAGGCAAAACAAAAACTATTTTTAAATTTCTATTTTTGAAGTATTTTAAATATTCAAGCACTTCTTCTATTCTAGAATTTGGCACAAACGCTCTATTTGACAATATATCTATATTTTTTTCGCTATATTTTAAAGATATTTTTTCAATACCATATTGACCAACAAATACCCTACTAGCATCTATGCCATAAGATAAAATTTTATCTCTTATTTGGTCTGATACAGCAAAAATAGCATCTGTTCTCTTCAAAATAGTTTTATTAATCATTTTTAAAAAAATATTTTTATTCAAAATATCACTACCATGGCAAACAACACAAAATAATGCTTTTATGCTTGAAATTTTTTTAGCCAAGAAAGAAATAAGACCCATACTATAGCTAAAGTGAGCATTTATAACATTTGGTTTAACATCATTAAAAATTTTAGCCAATTTAAAAATATAGAATAAATAATAATAGTTACCTCCTCTATTATCAACAGTTTTATTGCTAAGAAAAAAAATACTTTTACAGTTTGTTATATTTGTTTTGGAAAAAGTTGCTAAAAAAACATCATATCCAGAATCAATAAAATAATCTACCCATTTTTTGGTATGTATTGAGCCAGCATCCGCTATGAATATTATTTTTTTCATTGTTGCAACAACACTCTATTAAAAAAAGAAAGCCTTAATCTCTCTTTTACAGATACATCTAGATTTTTTTCAGCAAAATTTCTAGCAGCAACATTAACTTGATGATTTCTAAAAACCCTACTTACAAATTCATAAATTTTATAGTAGTTGTCTTTTAGGTTACTGCCCTCTTCCAACTTAAGAGCAAATGCCTCATTGCCAGTCAGATCCGTATCGTTGTATGCATATACAACCGGCAAACCACACGAAAAATAATCTCTTGTCTTTAGAGGTGAAGCTTCTTTCATTTTTTGATATTCATACATACACAAAGTTCCTATACCAACATCAGCCTTGCTTATTTCTTTTAATACCTCTGTAGATGCTAACTTGCCTTTAAACTCTAGATTGGACGTATTTTCTCCACATATGCCTATAATGACAAAATCATATTCTAAAAAAAGCTTAGACATCTCTACAACAACATCAAATCCCTGCCACGGTTGTCCTGGCGATCCAACGAATACTAGTTTTGGCCTACTGTTAACATTATTTTTTAATGGATGGCTTAAAACATCAGCCCCGTTTGATATAACAACATTATTTCTATAATCTCCATAATACATATCTTTAAGCTCATGGCTAACATATATATAGTGCTTAATTTTATTCAAAATCAATTTTCTAAAAAAATAGTTATAATAGTATTTGATTATATTACTCAATTTGTATTCAAACATATCATTTCCATTTATCTCCATAACCACGCATTTAGTAGATATAAATTCTGATAAAAATGGAGTATATAACATATATCTCATATAT
>NZ_CABPUQ010000002.1:0-154245 GCF_902460675.1 Campylobacter concisus
ATCTAGTAGTGTTAAATAAGAGATTTGCTAATATATCTTTTATTTAACACTGCCCGTGACTATACAGACGAGGAAACGCCTTGCTCCATCTCGAACCAAGAAGCTAAGCTCGTCCTGGCTGATGATACTCTCCCTTACTGGGATGTTGGAAAAGTAGGTCGTTGCGGGCTTTGTTGTTTATCTGCTTGGTTCTTATATTTTTAATCCTAGTTTTTATTATTGTTACTTTCTGTTGAGTGCAAAATATTAGTTTTTATTTTCTTATTTCTTTTTAATTGGTTTTTATTGATTAGGTATAGTAAGGCTTTTATGTTTGTTTTTATACTATTGGGTTATTTATCTTTTTAAATTTATTGTTTTATTGGTGTTAAGGGTTGTTTATTTGCTAGATTGCGGTTGATGTGATGTAAAAAATGGCTTGTATAATGCTGTTTTTATAATTAGTGGGCAATATTTTAATGGTTTAAAAATAAATTTGTTGTTTATGAAGTAAACTTTTAATGGGAAATTGTAAGCCAATATGGAAGATTTATTTTATTGGGTATATAGTTCTTATTTTTGTTTGAGATATGTTGCTTATTATCGTTTGGGTAGTTATTGCTTTTTGGCTGGTGTGGTTAAAATGTAATACGTATAGATGCTTTATAATTTTAAATAAAAATGTATTTATTAAATAGTAAAATATAGGTAGAGTAAATTTATGCTTCAAGGTTAAAACTCTACAAAAAGCGCTATTTGATGACGCAAAATTTTAATCCAATACAAAAGACATAATAGATGCATGACTAAAAAAACAAAAGCAGGTGGTGGTATAGCTATAAGTATTGGTGACAAGAGCTAGAGCGCGAGACAGCTAAAAGAGCATAAGCTAGATATGGAGTATGCTATCTTTGGTCTTGGACGTGATGCTGATGTTAAAAAGAGTGTCTTTAAAGCACTAAACTGTTAGAACGGATGCGGGAGCTGACGAAATGGCAGGCTTATTTTATTTCTTGGCTAAAGGTGCGGCTATATTGGTTGGCAACATAGGTGTTAATGTTGTGTTTTTAGGTTTGACGGACTGGAGAGTATTCTATCTTAGATAATTTATTAACGGTTTTGATGCTTGTTTTTGTTAAAATTTAATCACTGATAATTACTAACCAGCTATAAGTAAGTATAAATATTTTAAAGCCTTTTATTTGAATGTGTTATCTTAATATTTTGGACGAATACACAACTTCAAAAGATGTGTTTATTAGTGCTGATCTAAAACCAGTTACCAAATAAGATAACAACTCGTCAATGTAAATTTAAACATTATTTCTACCGCCAAATAATATTAAAGCTTGCTGGTAAAAGATTGAAATTTACTATTGTTAAATCAATAATTTTAATAGTTTTATACTATCTGACTTAAAATTGTTTTTAGGTACATTAATATAAAAAGCATAATTCAGAATTAATATAATAAATATTTTTAGGTAAACACATTTTATATTTGTAAATATTAAGTAAAAAATATATTTATAATAATAAAAAAATATCCTTTAAGATTAAAATTATAAATCAGGTAGTATATTTTAATAAATATTAAATTTCATATAAAGGATAAAAAATGGAATTTTTAATGGTTTTGATGTTTTTAATTGCTGGTCTATTTTTGTTGTTTAAACCAGAGAAAAAGCAGGCAGTAATGGGGTTTGGTGTTGCTGGAATGGTTGTGCTTATTATGATGATGGCATGGGTAAATAAATTTGCTGTTGTGCCAATGGGAAATTTTTAGGGGCAGGCAATGAATAATAAAAAAATTGCAAACTGGGGTGATGACGAAAAGAGATTTTTCAATCTCTTTGCAGCTGCTGCCCTCGCTTTGGTCGCACTTCCTGTTGGCATTGCGTGTCTGATACTTGGATTTGGCATGGGTGATAGCCCTTGTATAATGTGTTGGCATGAGAGATTTTGCATGGTGGCGATCTCTTTTATGGCGCTTATCGTTGTACGTTACGGCTTTAAGGTTAGATATCTGGTCACAATCATCTTTTTGTCGTGCCTTGGGCTATATGATGGCTTTTTACACTATAGTTTAGATGGCACAGGCGGCGGATATCTTGATATAAAGCAAGGTTTTGGACTTGAAATTTTAGGCGCTCATACGCAGTTTTGGGTTGTTGTCGTACACTTTTGTGTCATTATCTTTTTAGGTGTTATTTTGATGCTTGGTAAAAATGTTGGCAAGATCATGCAAAATAGCGAAGAAAACGCATACGGAGTTGTTTTACCAAATTTCTTATTGGGAAAGATAGCTGTGGCTGTTTTTGTGGTCATTATGGCATTTAACTGCATTCAAGCTTTTATAACAGCTGGCCCACCACCATATCTAGCATCGGCTACGCCTTCTCGCATGAGCGCTGATCCTTCTAAATGGTTTTGGGAGCTTGATCACTGGGATGAACATGAGATAGATTTTCGCGAAAGCTGGAATCCAAAACTACCAAATTTACCAAAGTAAGGATATGGAATGAAAATTTTAAATTTAATAGCACTTTGCACTTGCTTGGCATTTGGTGGAGAGTTTGATCTAAATGCAGCAAATGGTGCAGTTACAAATCTAACTCCACTAAAAAAAGCTGGACAAATAGAGCTAAAACTAAATAATAGCAATCCAGTTACAGGTCTTGACTATGATGAGGAGAGCAAAAGTTTTTTGGTCGGCACACTAAAATTTGAGCTTTACTCTATGGATGAAAATTTAGATCAGATAAAAAGCTATCTAAGAAGCACGCCTGATTGGATCATACAGATGGAAGATACGGTTGGTGCAAGCTTTTTTAAAGGTTCTCTTGGGCTGATTAGCTATAACAAAACGTATGAATTTTTCAAATTTATGCCAGATCAAAGCAAGGATGATGCAAATAAGGCGTGGAGATATTTGCATGATGGCTATGATAAATTTAGCCTTGATTTTAAGGACCGATACTACACAGTTCGTGCAAAACAGCAGTATATCCTCTCTTGGGATCACTCTGACTTCTATGGCGAATTTTTTATAGCAAGTGTGCCAGATGACATAAAGCAAAGTTGGAGTATTGCTAGTTTTAGTGATAGCGATAACCTTTTGTCTACAGAATTTATTCCGAGCTTTGATGAGAGTCTTGGCGTAAAAGAGGGCAGAGAGATAAATGACTACTATGTAACGGGTATGGATGCGAGCGGCGAGTTTGTTTATCTACTCTCGAAGCAA
Source organism: Campylobacter concisus (assembly GCF_902460675.1). Taxonomy (GTDB): domain Bacteria; phylum Campylobacterota; class Campylobacteria; order Campylobacterales; family Campylobacteraceae; genus Campylobacter_A; species Campylobacter_A concisus_AJ. Next base: position 3,224 of record NZ_CABPUQ010000002.1, read on the forward strand.
TACTCAAGCATCCTAAAGCTTGATCCGTGCAGCAAAAAGATCATGGAGATTTATAGCTTTGAAGGCGCGAGCGATGCCCATGCGCTCGCTATCAAAGAGAGTAAATTCTACGTCGCGTCCAGAGAGGACGGTGTGAATAAAATTTTTATTTTCGAGAGATAAAATTTAAGCCGTCTTGCGGGCGGCTTTTATTTCTTTAATTTCTGCAAAAAATCAATATCTTTATTGCTGTTTCTTTTTTTGAAGCTTTCTAGAATTTTCTTTTCGACTTCCGGCGACCAATATATTTGTAGATTTTCCTTCGCTCTGGTTATTGCTGTATAAAAAATATTATGCGTTATCATTTCATCAACTTCGCTACTTATTACTACTTTTACAGTTTTGTACTCCAAACCTTGTGCTTTATGAATTGAAATGGCGTATGCCACATGGAACGGTACAACAGTTTCTTCATCATTATTTTCAGGATTCCCCTCCTCATCAGCCGTTCCGTATTGATTAACATAAAATTTTATCACCGATTTATCGCTATTCTCCAATAACTCAAAATCATACTTTTGTGCATCTAGTCCAGTTATTGATTTTTCAAGTTCAATGCTAAACCAAATTCGTTTTTCTTCAAGCTCAATATTAACAATTTTTCCTTTCATATTATTGTAAATAAGTGGTTTAAATCTTTCTACCTCATTAAACAAAATAGGATCGCCGATCTTATATCTATGAAGACCCCATTCTACAGCTTTTGCTTTATTGTTTTCTTGCAAAATAGTATTTAGGTTATTAATACCATATAATCCATCGTAATTAAGACATAAAACAATCTCATCATCACTAGCTTCAAAACTTAAATCTTCTAATTTTTGCGAATAGCTTTCTCTTTGTAAAATTTCACTAATACAATCACCAAAACTTCTTACTTCATCCCAGAGTTTTAAAAGTTTTTTGTCTTTTGTTCTATATGTTTTTTCTAATGTAAAAGTTGCTTTATCAAGAAAACTCTGAGCGATTTTAAACCAATTGCCAAATGATATCGCTTCTATCTGATATATGTCTCCTACTAAGAGAATGAGCTCAAATTTTACTTTATTGAGTACTTTTTGCATATCATCATTACTTATTGTACTACATTCATCGATAATTAAAACATCGCATTTTGTGTCTGTACCCGCTATTAATTTAGCAACTGTTTTAAATTCACTTTTTGAGCTCGCAGCAATACGTCTTTTTAAATTATCTACAGCAGTATTTGTATTGGCTAAAAATATTTTACTATTTTCTTTAAAAAATTGTGATACGTAATCAATTAAAGTCGTTTTACCAGTACCGGCTGCGCCATAAATCAAGGCGACTTTTGATTTCTCAAATAGATTAATAACAATATTTTCTTTTTCTTTATCATCAATTAGCGTCAAATTGTTCTTTATCCACTCTTTTGCAGAATTTGAGTAGTTTTGAATACCGCCCTGCGTCAATTTGTCAAGCCCATCAATAATTTCGATAGATTTTTCGACATACTCTTTGATATAAAAGTGACTTTGAAATTCCTCAATTCTCCTACCGGTATGCCCTTTGGGATTGTTTTTATTTCCTGGCCATAATTTTGAGTTAAATTGAGATCTTAGATTATCTATATTGTTAAAATTAAATTCCTTTTTATCAACAAATAAGCTTCCGCTATTTTCAATCCTACTTTTTACTGCCCTAGCAAATAATTCATGCTCTCTTCTGCTTGTATCCATACATTCTAACAAATCATAAAAGCTAGGATTGTGATTTATTAAAGATGTAGCAAACGGCATTTGCTCAAATGGAAGACATTTTGAATTTAGTTCTAAATTCAATAAGCGTCTGTCTTCATTATTTGGAAGTTGCTTTTTTATTACTTGATTACGTAAGTTGTGTAGTAAATACCTAATTGTATTTCTACCATCTCCAGTAGTTGTCTTTGCCTTATCTAAAATATCAAAAATATGTGAAACATGGCCCTTAGAAATAATATTTCTTTTTATGTCTTGGTAGTCATATCTATCAATCAAATCAACTAAGCTAATTTCCTCACGTGTCAAAAATTGCATTAATTCTTTATATTCGTTTGTTTTACTTATTTTTTGACTAAGTCCAAATATCTTGCCAAAATTTTGTAATTCAGCCGGCCTAATAGCAACCTCCAAAAAGTCAATAATTTTTACCTGCAGTGATTTGTTTAGAATTTCTATATTTTCATTACGAATCCATAAATTGACAGCATAATTATCAAAAATTCTAAATTTACAAAATGCAATTAGTTTATCAAATTTGCTAAAATTATCAACAGCATTAACAAATGTTACCTCATAATAAATTTGTCCTTTTGCTATGAAAGGCTTGACTTTTGTCACATAGTAAGCATTGCTTTTTTTGTCGGAATTACTTAAATCACTTTGATTCCCTATCTTTTCTGCAATTTTTTCATAGTATTCCATAAATTTTTTATCTAAATTAAGTGGAAATTTACTTAAATTTCTAAGAACTTCAATGTCGTATTTTTCTTTTAAAAATTTCTTGCATTCAACTAAAAATAAAAAATATTTTAACATCAAGCGTTCAGATGAATTTTCACTAAGCATATAATGCGAAGCAGCCTTTTGTAAAAAATTGTGGAAATTAACCAGTAACGCATAATTTCCTTTTCTTGATCTTACAAATTTAAGAGCATTTTCATTAATTACCTGCTGATACTCGTTGGTATCTATTTTTTCTTCACTAGAGTGAATTTTTTGAAAAATATACTCTACTAAATTTCTAAGCTGAGATAAGATAGCTTGGCTAACAAATCCTCGCTCGTCACACAATTTGTTGTTCGCAAGATTTTTATCTATATTTTCACAAGTTCTTAATATTTGGTCCTCAAAATCCATGTTTATTCCTAAATAAAGTATTTACGTATTTTATCGAATCTTTTAAAAATATTTTTAAGATATTTTAATAGGTCGGACTTTCATCCGACCCAAGTATTAGGAAAAGGGAGAAACTAAAATATATAAACCGCGCCGAGAACGATAAATGCTCTTAGGCAAAAACCGCCGATTAAAACACCATATTCATTATATACACAGCTTTTGATGCCTTCGCTACATCCGCATACTGCTCCATCTTTTGTCACGCCACATCTTTGTAGCATAAATTTACTGCCGCCAATTAATGGCAGTGCAAGACCAAGCACTATAAAGCCTATCCAAAACATCGGTGCTAGAGAGCCTGATACTATTTTGGTTATGCTAGCCATGCCAGCAGCTTCGTTTCTAACGCTTGCAAATAGCATCAAGAGGGCAAAAATTTCAAGTGCCACCAAAATAGTGTGAAATTTATGCGACTCGTGGCTCAAAATGCCGCCACCACTTAGCACAGATATAGCGTTTGCGCTAAGACCTGTTGATATGGCTGAAATAGTAAATAGTATCGGTAGCCATATGCTTGCCCATAGTGGGATCGCTTTTACAACATACAAAAGTAGTCCAGTATAACCCATCACTCCAATTGCAAGTAGCGAGCCAAAACTAAGCATCATATCGCAAATTTTGCCACCTTTTTTAACTTGTAAAAGCACGAGCACGCTAACTATTATGAAAAATGTTAGAAGATATGTGCCGATACTCATTATAGAAACTGGTCTTGTGTAAAGACCTATGATCTTAGCTGGATTGATCGCCGCACTTGGTGCTAGGTCAAATAGCAAAAGTACAGTTCCAACTATGACCGCTACTGGCGCTAGCAAAAATCCAAATTTGTAAAATTTCTCATCGAGCTTGCCCAAAAAGCCTTTATAGGCTAAAGCCGAGCACAAAAATGCCCCAGCACCTAAACCGCCCAAAAACAGATATATGACTATGAGCCATCCCCAAGTTGTTTGTTCCATTATCTATCCTTTAACTCTTAAAAGTTAGAAGAGCTCTTGACTGCTCTATCTCGTTTTCAAGATATAAATTTAAAAAATCAGCAAAGCTCACATAGGCTTCTAAATTTGTAGCCTCCTTACAGCGAGAACTAAATTTATAAAACCACTCAAACGGATGAGTGCGGATGAAGTCATATTTTTTACGTAAAATTTCATCCATTTTCTCTTTTTCGTCTGCCTGTAAGGCATTGAAGCTTAGAAAGTAAAGGTATTGCAGCTCGTATCCTATGAAATCATCTGGAAATTTATCAAACTGCTCTTTACTAAGCTTTAGTCCAGAGCTTTTATAAAAGCCACGCACCTGCATAGTCTTTTCGCCAAACATCGTTTTATAATCAAAATAAACCGACTCGTATGGCTCAGCTTTTGGGTGTCTTGGCCCTACAAATAGCCTATTAAATTCATATCTTAGCTCGTCTAGCAAATTTAGATCATCTTTACACTTATTTAGCCAAAGTATGAAGTCATGATTTTTAAATTTATCACTAAAATTAAGGCTTATGCTTATGAGCTCATCTAAATTTTGCTCTCTAAGCTCTACTAAGAAAAATCGCCTTAAAAAGTCTTCAACACTAAGGCTAACGCTAAGCTTTTCTTTGACCTTATCCATCTTTTACTCTTTAGTGTATGAAATCATTTCGCTTCATTCTTGGATAAAAGCGGATATTTGGCTTGGTAAAGAAGTGTTTAAAGCCTGGCATCTCTTTTTGCATACCAGCGCTGTCGCTAACGTTGCTATCAACTAGTTTTAGTACTCCACACGGACAGCCTGCTACGCAAGCTGGCTCTTCGCCACGCTCAAGTTTTTCAGCGCAGAGATTGCACTTTTGAGCTTTACCGTCTTTACCTTTTGTGATAGAGCCATAAGGGCAAGCCATCAAGCAGTATCCACAGCCTATACACTTATCATGAAGTGGCTGTACGACACCATTTTCTAGCTTGATATATGCTCCAACTGGGCAGACATCCATACAGGCTGGCTCGTCGCAGTGGTGGCAAGAGTGAGTTATAAAGATCTCTTTTTCTATGCCATCTTCATGTATCATAAGGCCATCAACATGTCTCCAGTTGATGTCTGGATCTTGGTTGTGATAGACTTGACATGAAATTTCGCAAGCCTTGCAGCCTATACAAAAGTTATAATCAAATAAAAAACCTTGTTTTCTTTTCATCTTAGACCCCTTTACATCTCTTGTTTAGCTGCTTTTTTTACTTCACAAAAGCTAGCTGTATAAGTTGAGCCATTTCCTAGATCGCTAACGCCGTCAGAGCAAAGTATATTTGCTCCAGTTCTTGATTTTGTCACTTTTACCCAGATGTTGTTCCACGCATAGACTATGCCTGGGTTCATTTGATTTGTCTCGACTGCTGTAAAGACGGCTGTACCTTTTTCGTTTGTTGCCTCAACTGTATCTCCGTTTTTGATACCGCGTGCTTCCATGTCTTCACGTGTCATAAATAGCTCAGCATTGCCTTTAACGATAACCCTTTTTAAGATATAAGGCATATTGCCCCAGTTTGAGTTATCTTGGAGCTGAGTACCTGGCGTCATGAAATAAAGCGGATATTTTTTGAGATAGTCTTTTCCAAATTTATTGCTCTTTTCATAGTAGTCCCAGTCAGTTTCAAGGTCTATTACCGGATGATATCCTGCGTCTTTAAAGGTTTGTGAGTAAAGCTCGCATTTTCCACTCTTTGTGCCAAAAACTAGTTTGTCTTTTGGTGCATAAGGGTAGTATGGGAACTGATCCTTCATCGTTTCAGGTGTTCTAAATGGTTTGATCCAGCCGACTGATTTTAGTTTTTCATAGGTGATGTTTTGCTTTTTGGCAAATTCTGTATCCAAAAAGCGTCTGCAAACCGTTTCACTATCCCAGTTAAAGCACTCTTCTGTATAGCCCATAGCTTTTGCAAGAGCGTTAAAGAACTCTAAATTTGTCTTAGCTTCGCCAAGAGGTTTTACACTTTGAGCGTTGTAACAGACGTATCCAGAAATTTGGTCGTTTTGGATATCCTCACTCTCCATAAATGTAACACCAGGTAGAACATAGTCAGCATAGTCACAGGTATCTGTTTCGTAAGGATCAATTACAACCAAAAAGAAGTCATCGTCCATTACACGCTTTTTGATCAAATTTGTATTTGGTGCTGTTACCATTAAATTTGAGTTGTAGTTGATACATGCTCTAATGACCGTGTTTATAGGCTTGTCAAGATATGTTGGATTTTCTTTTTGTATGCCTTTACCAAATTCTATATAGCTTACTTGCTGTCTTTCTATCTTTTTGCCATCTTTATCTTTTGGAGAGAGATCTGGCATGCAGTTGTCGAAATTAAAGCAGCCTTTTACATGCACATACGCCCAAAATAGTCCGCCACCAAGCTTTGTCAAGGCGCCAGTTAAAACTGGTAAAAATGTAACCGCACGAACAAGTCTTGCTCCGTTAAAGTGTCTTTGTCCGCCATCGCCGTGCATGATAGCTGGTGCTTTTGCGTGAGCGTACTCTCTAGCAAAAACTTTGATCTGATCCACGCTTGCTCCGCACATCTCAGATAGCTCGCCATAGGTGTAGAGTGAGCACTCGTGCACTAGATCTTCAAAGCCTGTTGTGTATTTTTCTACAAATTCATGATCATATAGATCTTCTTCTATTAAAAATTTACAGACCGCTAGACAAAATGCAGGGTCACTAGATGGTTTTAGCTGGATAAACATATCTGCTTGGTTTGCTAGAGGAATTCTTATTGTATTTATAACGATGATCTTTCCGCCTCTTTTTTTAACGCGGTGAGCAAATCTTATCCAGTGTACGGCTGTGTAAGCTTCGTTTGATCCCCAGCTGATATACATATCGCTCTCATCGATCTCAAGTGCATCTTTTGAGAAGTCAGTACCTATAACGCTAGGAGTGCCCGCGTATCTTGGCCAGTCACAAGGGTTTCTAACAAGCCTTGTAGCTCCATATTTTTCAAAGAAATTTCCTGGTGCGATAGTTTTTGAGATATGTCCCTCGTTGCCAGAGTAGACAAACTCGGTCAAGGCTTCGCCGCCAAATTTCTCTTTTATCTCAGTTAGCTTTGCAGCTATCTCTTTTAAGGCTTGATCCCAGCTTATCTTCTCCCATTTCCCTTCGCCTTTTTTACCGACTCTTTTCATAGGGTGCATGATGCGATCAGCGTTATATAGGTGCATGGCATAGGTGTGACCCTTGACGCAGACTGTGCCTTGCGTTAGTGGGTGCTTTGGATCGCCTTTTATGCTTACCATTTTGCCATCTTTTATCTCAGCGATCATCGAACAGGCATCACGGCAGTTTCTAGGACAGGTTAGGTAGTAGTACTCTACATTTTCCTCGTTCTTATAGGATTTTGGGTTAAAATCCACCTCAAATTGCTCCATACCAAATAGGCTAGGAGCTGTCCCAGCTGCTGCTAGAGCCGCTCCGGTGCCTTTTAGGAAAGAACGTCTTTGCATGTTTTCTCCTTAAATTTGATAGCTATTTCACCTCAAAGATAAAAACTTTATTCTCTTTGCCTTCTCGTGAGAAGATGTAAAATTTATTATCTTTGATTGCTAATGCTCTTGGGTTATTTACCCCACTAAAACTAAATGCCTCGTCTATCTCTTTGGTGGTTAAATTTAACTTTAAAATAGTTGAGAAATTTTTGCTTAAAAGATAGAGCGCACCAGGCTTCACATCAACACCAGTAATGTAGTAGTTGTTTAAATTTTTACCCTCTTTTAGCTGCAAATTTGCTCCAGCTTTTGGCATAAATTCTTCTAAGATCATCTTATCGTCGCCGTCAAATATAGCGACACTCCAGTAGTCTCTAACGTCATTTGGCACGCTAGCTGTGAAAAATTTATTCTCACTTTCTAAGTAGTCCCAGCCTAAGATGTACTGCTGTTTTGATCTGATGGTAGAAAATCTGCCCTTGTTGCCAAGGTCATTTAGCTTCCATGCGTCATATCCAGCCAATAGGTGCCTCCACTGGCTATTTTGCTCGTCTTTGCTAAGGTTGCTAGCTGGCTCATAGAAGACAAAAGTTTTGTTATAACTTATCATGCCAAGCTCTTTTTTATACCAAGTAGCTCCGACTGTTGCCTCCATCTCCATTATAAAATGGCGGTCATGCTTAGCATAACTTAGAGGCTTTAAATTCTCATCTGCGATGTAAAATTCATTGTCGTTTGAGACAATGGCAAAGTGCTTTTTGCTCTCATCGTAGTCGGCTCCAGTTATTGCATTATCATTTTGCAAATTTAGAGTGAGCGCATCTTTAAGACCTAGCTCTTTTACGTTTTGGATCGCTCCATTTTTACTATCCATGTCAAAGTTAAACCCAAAAGCAAGGCTTGCCAATGCGACAAAAAATATTAGTTTTTTCATCTTTTACTCCTTACTTTGCTAGGTCTGGAAGCTCAGGGTTCCAGTCAAATCTAAAATCAAGCGAGCTATCCCAGTGGTCTTTCTCCCAGAACCATTTTGAAGGATCAATACTCATCCTTGGTGGTGTGCTAGATCCTAGATATGGTGGTGGACCAGAAGCTATAAAGGCTTGAACGCAGTTTGCAAGGATGATCACAATAAAGACTAAATTTGCAAATTTGCCAAGTGGTAAGTAGCTTAGAAAGTTGCCATATTCGCCATTTGAGCTTTTTTGCATTATAAGGCCCAAATTTTTGCTAAACAAAAATATAAAAGCCAAAAATATGATCACGCAAAAATCAACAACCATAACCCAAAACTGAGTGTGGGCACCTAAAATTTCAAGGCCAAAACCTTGTTTGATGTCAAGATAGCCACCAAATGTTCCATCAAGGCTGTAGTGGATAAAGCCATTAAATATGCCCCAGCAAGCCATTAGTAAAAGTGCTGCTAGATAGCCAGGCTTTAGTCCGTACCTGATGATAAAAAGCGCTATTAGGCTAATAGCTATCATCGTGATCCTCTCGGCCCAGCACATTACGCAAGGGTTATCACCTAGTCCAAAGCCAAGCACCAAGCAGGCGATACCAACTGGAAGTGCCACAAGAGCAGTGATGGCTAGTGACATAAGGTTGAAAAAGCCTTGTTCGTTTGCTGGGATTTCGTTTTGTTTTGTTTGCATCTTGCCCTCCTAAAAGTTGCCTATTGGCAAGACTACCCATAAATTTACGTAAAATTCTAGTGCAACTAGTATTACGCACCCCAAAGCCATACAGGACGTTGCTATTTTCTTCATTTGTGGCTTTATGTATAAGATAAGCCCACTAATCAGAAATAGCGTCAAAATTAGAAATTCCATTTTGAGCTCCCAATTTGTAAATTTTCAACTACAAGCATGCTTATCTGAGAAAAATAATATAACTATATTTATTAAATTTAGTTTAAAAAATATATTTTTATAGCTAATTTCTACTTTATATAATAAAAATTCGTAAATAAAAATAGATTTATACAAAAATATTTTATATAATTAAGCTATATTTAATTAAATTAATATTAATTTTTACAAAATTATTTTTATTAGTTAGCTTATAAATTCAAATTAGCTTAAAGAATAGTTATGTAATATTTTTGCAAAAGGTAAAAAGGGGTAGTAATGGAAAATATATTTTTAGAATCATATGATGTTTTTAAGGTATGTAAATCCCCAAGCAAATTAAAAATTTATGATGAATTTTTGCAAAATAACAAAAGGTACTCTATAACGCGTTGCTACTACGTCATCGTGGTGGATAATACATTTTTAACCTACTCGCATCTAATGGTCTATGAGCAGCTACTCTATCTTTTGTACTCACAAAATAAACTAAAAAATGGCGACTTTTCGCTCACCCTTAAAAAAGCAGAGCTTGCTAAGAAATTTAAAACAGACATCACAAAAAGTGCCACAGATACGATAAAGTGCTTTTACGAGATGCAAGATGTGAAAATTTCGATCTTTGTAAAAGATAAGATCGAAAAGCAGATGAATATCATCGAATTTATAGACGCAGATCAGACTGAAAAGTATGGCGAGCTACAAGATGAGATAAATTTGAGGCTAAACCCAGAATTTGTAAAGCTCTACCGATGCATCTATCTTGACAAGATCGAGTATTTAAACAGCTTTGATATAGAACAAGGTAGCTTCATAAGATACTTCATGCAGCACGAGCTAGATGGCGGCGTAAGAAGCTCGGCTATCATCGATAAAATGGGCGTTTTAAACTATTTGCCTTTTGCTTATAAAAAGCGCTTTGAGCAAGAGGTGGCAAGCGTTAGCTTTTATTATAAAAATGAAAAATATGAGATAAAAGATGGCTTTGTAGTCGTCACAAACCACGAAAATAGGGTGATGGATAATCAAAATGCTTCTATCGAGCTCTTTGGTCTTATCTACGAGCAGATCACTAAAAATTGCACTAAAAACATCGTACTAAGTGATGCAAATTTGCAAAATTATTACGCAAGGTTTGGTAAATTTGAGACAAATCAAACTATCTTTAAAATTTTTAGCAACATGGAGCTCATGCTAAATCACTCAATGCAAAAAGAAAATGCCAAAATTTCTTTCTTCTCTCACTTTTTTGAAAGCATAGTCTGCAAAAGAGATACAGAGCTTGAAATTTTGATCGAGCTAAATCAAAAAGGCTTTGAGTATATCATCTCGCGAAGTGCAAATTTAGACTTTTATAATGTTGAGTCAGCTGACTACGGACTTACTTCATATCCAGCTAGCTCGTGTGCGGTGGGTGGAAATTTCTAAATTCAGTTGATTTTAGCTTTTAGTTTGGCGATCACTTCGTCAAGCTTGCCGCTATCTTGAGCGTTTTTTAGGCATTCGTTTATCTCGGTCATCTTTTTGGTAAATTCGTTTTTTATAATGCCAGCCACAAAGTCCTCGCTGTTAGTCTCGTCTAAGATAGGATACATGTCTCGCCAGATATCTTTGATCCACCAGCCACATTTTGATATGCAAGGAAACTCTTTAAGCTCGCCAAGTTTTAGACTCATCATAACCTCATCAGAGTGCTTGATATCGTCTGTGACAAAGTCTTTATGCGCGCTATCAAAGCTCGTAAACATGCGGTAGCCAAGGCTTGATACGTTGTTTTCAGAGCAAATTCTAAACTGAAAAACATTATCTTCATAGTCTAAATTCGATATGCAAATTTGATGTTTTTGGGTGAAATTTGGAAATGAGTTAAACCTTTTATCATCTATGTCAAGCTGCCACTTTGAGCCACTATCGCTAGTTAAAAACTCTTTAAAGCTTAGTTGCACAAATTCTTTATAGCTCATCTCATCAGCTGTGAAAAAGTCATAGTTACTACTGTTTTTTTCTTTAAAATCTTTAAATTTCATATCATTTCCGATCAAAAAAGTGTAACTATTTTACTACTTCTTAGGATAAAAGTTATTAAATTTTACGAAATTTGTAAGATCTTTTATTAGCGAGCTATTTCGGCTTTAGAAATTTAAGTTGTGTAGCAAATGTTTTTTTAAAAACAAATCAAATTTCATCCGTGATGATCTCTATATTTTTAGAGATTTTATTCTGAATATAGCCAGCAAATTTAATTCATAACGCCTAAAAATTTGTTACTAAATTTGGTCTATCTTTTCTTTTAGAAATTCCAAAATTTCTTGCGCTTTTTCATTTAGTGACTCTTTTGGGATATATAAGAATGAGCCTTCTTTTAAGATCAAAGCTACAAAATCATCCGTTTCACAAGTGCCAAGAAACGCACTAAACGAAAAATGAACCGTGCTATTTTTTGTGATAAACAAGACCTCATCATCATATATAACGATCTTCTGCTCGCGCTCAACATCGATGTTTGAGTAAATGGCTCTAGTAAATAAAACCGGCTTAACGACGGCCGCATAAATATAGAGCAAGACTATGCCAACGCACAAAACGATGGCTAAATTTCTTGCCAAAGTAGAGACATCGTCCATGTCAGAATATACTATTAACTCGTGCCCAGAAATGTCAAAAAGCACAACCAAAGCTACTCCACATAGCGCAGCAAATGGTAGTTCAATCATTCTCATTAAAAATACAAATTTATTCTTTTTATAGACGGTGCGTGAGACTTCGCGTAGTAGCTTTTTAAATTTAGCATCATTTTTTATACTAAATTTCGCTCTAAATTTTTCATTTTGCATTTTATTCCTTCAAATTTTGTCTAAATTTCATCGGTGATTATCTTTATCTTGCTTGCATCAACCAAACTGCCGTTTATGATGATCTCCTCTATCTTGCCAGCTCTTATGACGCCACTTTTTGGATTTTTCACGCTTTTTATGCTGCTTTTTGTGCTCACATCGACGCTTGAATATTCAAAAGCAAGGCTTGTATCCATAAAAGTGCAATCTTTCACGACCAAATTTTCTACGTAGCAAAGGGCTTGCAAGCTCTTTATCGTGCAGTTTATGAGCGTCACATTTTTAGCGTTCCAAGCTAGGTATTCACCTGAGATGAAGCAGTTTTGCGCGAGCACGTTTTCACAGTTCCAAAAGGCGTCTTTTGAGATGAGCTTTGAGTTTGTGATGAGAAGGTTTTTGCAGCTATCAAAGCAGTAGTTGCCGTCCAAGCTTAGCCCATCAACCTCCAAATTTTCGCTATTTGCCCCGAAGTAATCCCCTTTTGCAAAGACGTTTTTTATCTTCACGTCTGAGCAGCCCCAAAGTGTCTCGGCGGCGTCTGAGAAACTTACATTTTCAAGTAAAATTTGCGAGCTTTTTCTAAAGCTTTTTGGCGCATTTATGAGCACGTCTTTAAAGCTTAAATTTGTGCTGTACCACATGCCAGCCCTTGCCAAAGGCTCGAGGTAGCCGCCATTTATAGTGATGTAGCTTGCATACCAGAGCGGATACTTGTAGGCAAAAACGCACTCATTTAGCTCTAAATTTGAGCTGTGCTTTAGCGGTGACTCGCCTTCTTCAAAGATGCAGTTTATAAATTTTGCCCCTTTTGCGCCAAACATCGCTCGCTCGCCAGTGAAAATTTCTGCGTTTCTCTCTTGCATTTTTGTCCTTTATGAAATTTTGCTCTCAAAATTATACTAGTTTTACTGCAAAGTGCCATTAAATTTACTTTAAAGACGCAAAGCGTTATAATCGCCCCAAAAAAGGAGCAAAAATGGGTTTAAAATCAGACTCTTGGATAAGGAAAATGTCGGTTGAAAAGAAGATGATCGTGCCATTTGCCGAGGAGCAAGTGGGCCGCGGCGTCGTTAGTTATGGCGTTTCTAGCTATGGCTATGATATCCGCGTGGGCGATGAGTTTAAAATTTTCACAAACATCGGCGGAACCGTCGTTGATCCAAAGAATTTTGATGAGAAAAATGTGGTCGATTTTAAGGGCGATGTCTGCATCGTGCCGCCAAATTCTTTTGCTTTAGCACGCACTATCGAATACTTTAACATGCCTGATAACGTGCTAGCGATCTGCCTTGGCAAGAGCACATACGCAAGATGCGGCATCATCGTAAATGTGACGCCTTTTGAGCCGGGATTTAAGGGGCATATCACGATAGAGATCTCAAACACGACACCACTTCCTGCAAAAATTTATGCAAACGAGGGCATCGCACAGGTGCTATTTATCGAGGGTGATGAGCCTTGCGAGGTGACTTATGCTGATAAAAATGGCAAATACCAAGCCCAAGAAGGCATCACACTACCTAGAATTTTGAAGTAATTTTCATGCCTTTGCGACTTTGCAAAGGCTAAATTTATCGCCCACTTTTTATAAAAACCCTAAACAATAACGAAATTTTGACGAAATAGAAGCTAGAAAGAGCAGAGCTTTGATAAACAAATTTTAAATTTGGCACAGCTTTTGCTTAAAAATTTATAAACTAGAACATAAATCAAGCTCAAATATAAGGATATACATGTCAGAGAAAAAAAGTAAAAAAGCGGCTAAACAGACAAAAGAAACAAAGCTAAACGGTATAATAAATCCGATCTTTGAAAAGAACCTACAAGCGTTATTTCAACAAGACGAAGTCTTAGCTGCTAGATTATTTAGCATGACATCCCAAAATAAATATGAGATAGTTTTAGGAAAAAATGATCCTTTGGATATAAATATCATAAACAAAGAGACGTCTGAATCCATATATGAAAATCCTGTCGAAGAGACATATAAGATGCTTGATGAGATAGAAAAAAAATACAAAAGATACCCAGGTCTTTTTTTCTATGGTCTTGGAAATGGCGTACTTTATAAAGCTCTAGCAAAAAATGTGACACATAAAAGCATTGCTATCATTGAACCAGAGATTGAAATAATTTATAGCGTTTTAAATTTGATCGATCTATCTGAAGAGTTAGAAAAAGAGCAGATAGTGCTATTTTTCTCAGAATTTACAACTCACACACAGTTTCACTATCTTATAGTAAACGCTGAGTTAGAACCCTACTCAAAGACATATAATCTAATAATACACTCTAAATTTTATGATCAGTTTTCAGATGACTATATAGATATAAACAAAAAATTCGCAGAGGCATTTTCTCATATAGTTATAGCACATGGTAACTCTATAGACGATCTTTTGATAGGTACAAGGCAAAATATAGAAAATTTGCCAGAGATGCTTAAAAACTATTGCTACCATGATCTAATCAAAAAGAGACATAAGCTAGTTGATACGGCTATAATTGTTTCAACCGGCCCAAGTTTAGACAAACAACTAGAGACACTTAAAAAATTTGCACCTTATGTAAGTATTATTAGTGTCGATGCCTCATACCCAATACTTGCTAGAAATGGCATAAAGCCTGACTATGTTACGTCTATCGAGCGTATGATACCGACATCCACCTTTTTTGAGAAAGAATACCCAGACGTTGATGAGGATATACATTTTGTTATCTCTTCTGTGACCCACACGCAAAGCGTAAAAAATATCTTACCAAGACGCTTGGTACTTACCATGAAGCCACAGCATGAAGAGAAGATGTTTGGTTTAAGAAAATATGGCTATTTGGGTGTCGGGCATAGTTGTGCAAACATGGCTTATCAGCTTGCTTATGTATTAGGGCATAAAAATATTGTTTTTATAGGCCAAGATCTTGCTTTTGGAAAAGATGGGGCAAGTCATGCAAAAGGTCATACTATAGCTCAGCCGGATGAAAATTTATATATCACAGCTTATGGTGGCGAAGGTGAAGTACGAACAACTTATGTTTGGACGCTATTTAAAAATCAATTTGAAAATGATATCGAACAGTCTAAACTCGAGAATATAACATCATATAACTGTACTGAAGGCGGTGCAAGGATAGAAGGAACAATAGAAAGACCATTTTTGGAGGTTATGAAAGAGCTTTGTGCAGATAAAAAAGAAAAGAAACTGCCAAACATACCAAAAAATAGCGAAAAAACAACAAATAACGATATGCTTAGAGCTTATAAAGTGATACAAGAAAAGATAAAAATGCAAACCTTTTTGAAAAAAGAGCTTGAAAAAGTATTTTTAGAAGTTACTCCTAGGATAGATGAGTTAAATTTACTAAGAGAACAAGACAAGATAACTCAAAAGCATTTTGATGAACTTTTAAAAATAGTTAAAAAAGTAGACAAAGCTAAAGACTTTATATCAAAAAGAAAGTATATGAAATACATACAAAATGTTTTTATGATATCGGTTTTCTACCAGGAGCTAGAGCTTGCTAAAATTTCTGTAGCACCAAGTGACACAAACAAAGAAAAGATAGATAAGTTATTTGAATGGGCAAATGCGCATAAATACTGGCTATTTTCAGCGGCTGGTGGCATAAATGCTGATATAGAAACAACAAAAGAAGCCTCTAAACCTCTTATAAAAGAACTTAAAAAACGTGGAATCTTTCCAAAAGAAGACTAATAATGGATATATTAAGCTTAATAGGTCGCACAAAAAACCTCTTTGAAGATGATATAAATGCACTTGATAAAGACCTAAAAGAGATAGTTTCAAGCTCAAGCTTTCTAGTTATCGGCGGTGCTGGCTCGATAGGGTCTGCCGTGACAAAAGAGATCTTTATAAGAGATCCCAAAAAACTCTACGTCGTTGATATTTCTGAAAACAACCTTGTCGAGCTAGTGCGTGACATAAGAAGTGAGTTTGGATATATAAATGGTGACTTTAAAACTTTTGCCATAGATGTTGCAAGTGCCGAATTTGACGCACTTTTAGCGCAAAATGGTGGGTTTGACTACGTGCTAAATTTATCAGCTCTAAAGCACGTTAGAAGCGAAAAAGACCCATTTACACTCATGAGAATGCTTGAAACAAATATCTTTAATACCGACAAAACGCTGGCTCAAGCTATGTGTATGAAGTCAAAAAAATATTTCTGCGTTAGCACCGACAAGGCCGCAAACCCTGTAAATTTAATGGGAGCTAGCAAGCGCATCATGGAGATGTTTGCGTTTAGGCACTCTTTAGAGATAGATGTCTCGATGGCTAGATTTGCCAACGTGGCATTTAGCGATGGCTCGCTTCTTTTTGGCTTTCAAAAACGCATAGAAAAGGCTCAGCCCATAGTCGCTCCAAACGACGTCAGACGCTACTTTTTAACGCCAAAAGAGAGCGGTGAGCTCTGCCTTTTAAGCACCATTTTTGGAGAAAATAGAGATATATTTTTCCCAAAATTAGATGAAAATTTAGACCTCATAACATTTAGTGAGATAGCTAAGCGATACTTGGCAAATTTGGGTTACAAGCCATTTTTGTGTGAAAATGAGGAGGAGGCTAGAAAGCTTGCAAAAGTGCTTCCAAAAGATGGCTTTTATCCTTGTCTTTTTGCGCCTAGCGATACGACTGGAGAGAAGGACTATGAGGAGTTTTTTGTTGATGGCGAGAGGCTTGATATGCAAAGACTTCAAAATATCGGCATAGTTAAAAATGATGCAAATTTTGATGGCGAAAAGCTAGAAATTTTCAAAAACAATATCTTAAATTTAAAATCAGGCTTAGCATGGAGCAAAGAGGACGTTTTGCACGAAGTTTTCGAGCTCATACCAAATTTTATGCATAAAGAAACAGGAAAATATCTCGATGAAAAGATGTGATTTTGACGAGGTTTTGAAATTTATAAAAAGCACTTTTGGCAAGGACAAAGTCCCGCTTCACGAGCCTAAATTTATAGGCAATGAGAAAAAATATCTACTTGAGTGTATCGACTCTAGCTTTGTCTCAAGTGTCGGCAAATTTGTCGATGAGTTTGAGAGTAAGCTAGCTCAAATGGTCGGTGCTAAATTTGCAGTTGCCACGACAAATGGCACCTCGGCGCTTCACATCTGCCTAAAACTAGCTGGTGTAGAGCAAAATGACGAAGTGATCACCCAGCCAGTTACTTTTATAGCCACTTGCAACGCCATTAGCTACCTTTTTGCAAAGCCGGTTTTTGTGGACGTTGATCTTGATACGCTTGGTATGTCGCCAGCGTCACTTAGTGCGTTTTTGGAGAAAAACTGCGAGCTGAAAGGCGGCAAATGTGTAAATAAAACTAGCGGCAGGATAGTGCGTGCCTGCGTGCCTATGCACACTTTTGGACTGCCTTGCAAGATAGATGAGATAGCTGAAATTTGTAAGCGTTGGAACATTGCTTTAGTAGAAGACTGCGCTGAGAGCCTTGGTAGCTACTACAAAGGCACTCATACAGGGAATTTTGGCAAGCTTGCAGCCATGAGCTTTAATGGCAATAAGATCGTCACAAGTGGAGGTGGCGGAGCTATCATCACAAACGATGAGGAGATAGCAAAGCACGCTAAATTTATCACCACAACGGCCAAGGTGCCACATCCTTTTGAGTATCGTCACAGCGAGATCGGCTACAACTACCGCTTGCCAAATTTAAATGCGGCCCTGCTTGTGGCGCAGCTTGAAAATTTGGAGCTATTTTTAAAGAGCAAACGCGAGCTTGCGATGATTTATAAAGAGTATTTTTCTAAATTTGATGATGTGAAATTTATAGATGAGCCAGCGGACGCTAGGTCAAATTTTTGGCTAAATGCGGTGCTCTTTGAAAGCCGTGAAAAACGAGACGAGTTTTTGAAATTTAGTAATGAAAATGGCGTTTTCACACGTCCTATCTGGCAGCTTATGAATGAGCTTGATATGTTTAAGGACTGCCAAAGAGATGAGCTAAAAAATGCTAAATTTCTAAGCGATAGGATAGTAAATATCCCAAGTAGCGCGAGAGTTTAGCCGTGCAAGATATAGTTTTAGTAGGTGGCGGCGGACACTGCAAAAGTGTGATAGATGTCATCGAGAGCGAGGCTAAATTTAATATAATTGGTATCATAGATACGGCAGAAAATATTGGCAAAAAGGTGCTTGGCTACGAGATCATCGGTGGCGATGATGATCTGGCTGAGGTTTTTAAATCATGCAAAAATGCTGTGGTGACGGTTGGGCAGATAAAAAGTAGTGAGCCTAGAAAAAGGCTGTTTGCACTACTAAAAGAGATAGGTTTTTACCTTCCAGCCATCATCTCTCCGCTTGCGTATATCTCGAAGCATGCAAGTGTAGGTGAGGGAACGGTTGTGATGCATCATGCCTTGATCAACGCTGGTGCAAATGTCGGCAAAAACTGCATCATAAACACAAAAGCGCTTGTGGAGCATGACGCAACTATCGGCGATCACTGCCATATCTCAACAGCAAGTGTGGTAAATGGTGGCGTTGTCGTGCAAGATGAGACATTTTTTGGTAGCAATGCAACCAGCAAAGAGTATATCGTGATAGGCGAAAGTTCTATCATAGGCGGCGGAACTAGCGTGATGAGAAGCTTGGAGAAAAACGCTTTTATAAAGGCTTAAAACTAGCATTTTAAAGGAAATTTGATGTCAAATAGAGTTTTTATCATAGCTGAGGCTGGGGTTAATCACAATGGCGATATAAATTTAGCCAAAAAAATGATTGATGTAGCAGCTAGTGCTGGCGCTAATGCGGTGAAATTTCAGACATTTAAGGCTCAAAATCTTGTTTCAAAAAACGCGCAAAAGGCTAGCTATCAAAAAGAAACTACCGATAAAAATGAAAGCCAGTTTGAGATGATAAAAAAGCTTGAACTAGACGAGAGCACGCATAAAGAGCTTATAGCCTACTGCAAAGAAAAAAATATCACTTTTCTCTCAACTCCTTTTGATAGCGACAGCATAAAACTTCTTGACGAGCTGGGGCTTAGCATATTTAAAATCCCAAGTGGCGAGATAACAAATTTGCCATATCTTAGGCAGATAGGCGGGCTCAATAAAAAGATCATTCTCTCAACCGGAATGGCAAATTTAGGCGAGGTGGAAGCTGCGATAGAAGTACTTGTAAAAAGCGGTACAAAGCGTGAAAACATAAGCCTTCTTCATGCAAATACGCAGTATCCAACGCCGATGGAGGATGTAAATTTAAAGGCGATGATAACTCTTAAAAATGCCTTTGGGCTTGAGGTCGGATATAGTGATCATACCCTTGGCATCGAGGTTGATATCGCAGCGGTTGCGATGGGCGCAAAGATCATAGAAAAGCACTTTACACTTGATAAGAGCCTGCCTGGACCTGATCATAAGGCTAGCCTTGAGCTAGATGAGCTATCGGCTATGGTTGAAGCCATAAGAAATATCGAGCTAGCCCTTGGAGACGGACTAAAGCACTTTAGCAAAAGCGAGAGCGAAAATATCAAAATAGCTAGAAAGTCGATTGTAGCAAAACGAGATATAAAAAAGGGTGAAATTTTTAGCGAGCAAAATATCTGCGTAAAACGCCCAGGAGATGGCATAAATCCTATGAGGTGGGATGAGGTGATCGGGCAAATTTCACAAAAAGACTATAAACGAGATGAACTGATATGAGAAAAATTTGTGTAGTGACAAGCACTAGAGCTGAATATGGCCTGCTTTACTGGCTCTTAAAAGAGATCGAGGCAGATAGTGAGCTTAAGCTTCAGCTTATTGTTACTGGCATGCACCTAAGTCCCGAGTTTGGACTCACATACAAAGAGATAGAAAAAGAATTTAAGATAGATAAAAAGATAGAAATTTTAAGTAGTTCGCATACAAGTCTTGATATTTGCGCTGAGATGGCAAGAATTTATGAGAAATTTGCTCTGGCATTAGCTGAGCTTAAGCCTGATATATTGGTGCTTCTTGGCGATAGATATGAGATATTTGGTGTAGCAGGTGTTGCTAGTATCATGCAGATACCAATGGCACATATCCATGGCGGTGAGACCACACAAGGAGCATTTGACGAAGCTTTTAGACACAGCATAACAAAGATGAGCCATATACATTTTGCAGCTACAAATGAGTATGCAAACCGCATAATTCAGCTTGGCGAAGAGCCTGGTAGAGTTTTTAATGTTGGTGGTCCTGGCATAGAAAATATAAAAAAGCTAAATTTACTAAACAAAGATGAGTTTGAAAAATCTATAAAATTTAAGCTTGCTAAAAAAAATATCCTCATCACTTTTCACCCAGCTACACTTGAAAATAGTAGTGCAAGAGAGCAGTTTAATGAGCTTTTAAAAGCACTTGATGAACTAGATGATACAAATTTTATCTTCACAAAGGCAAATAGCGATACAGATGGCGATGTGATAAATAAAATGATAGATGAGTATGTGAGACAAAACCCACAAAAGGCCGTGGCTTTTGTCTCACTTGGACAGCTAAGATACCTAAGCGCAATAAAATTTGTTGATATCGTCCTGGGAAATAGCTCAAGTGGCCTTTTGGAAGTTCCAAGCTTTAAAAAGGCCACCATAAATATAGGCGACCGCCAAAAAGGACGTGCTCGAGCTAGCAGTGTGATAGATGTTAGGCCTGCGAAAGAAGAAATTTTAGCTGCTATCAAAAGAGCGTATTCAAAAGAATTTGAACAAACTTTAAAAGATACGATCAACCCTTATGATGGTGGCAATCCAAGCAAAAAAATGGTTAAAATTTTAAAAGAGATCAAGCTTGATGGTATTTTGAAAAAGAAATTTTATGATATAGGTATAAAATGAGAATAGTAAACGATATAAAACTAAGTATAAATTCAACCATTAAAGATGCCTTGCAGACTATCAACAACGGAGGGCTTCAAATCGCCATCGTTGTTGATGAAAACGATGCTCTAGTAGGCACGGTAACAGATGGTGACATCAGACGCGGTTTGCTAAACGGCCTTGATCTAAATAGTAGCGTCAGTCTAGTGGTGCACAAGAGCCCAAGTATAGCAAGTGTCGGTGATACTAAAGAGTCTATTTTAAAGATAGCACTTGCTAAAAAACTTCATAAAATTCCATTGGTTGACGAGCTCGGCAAGCTTGTAGGTATAGAAGACATAGAAGATATTATTAAGCCAGTTGGCAAGACAAATAGAGTTATCCTAATGGTAGGAGGCCTTGGCACTAGGCTTAGACCACTCACGCAAGATACGCCAAAGCCGATGCTAAAGGTTGGAAACAAGCCGATCCTTCAGACGATAGTCGAGAAATTTGCAGAGTATGGCTTTGTAAATATCACAATGTGTGTAAATTTTAATGCAAGTATCATTAGAGACTATTTTGGCGACGGAAAAGAATTTGGCGTAAATATAGACTATGTTTTAGAAGAAAAAAGGATGGGCACAGCAGGGGCATTAAGCTTGCTAAAAGAGCGTCCAAGTGAGCCATTTTTCGTAATGAACGGCGATCTTCTTACAAATGTAAATTTCGAGCACATTTTTAACTATCACACGCTAAATAAAGCTACAGCTACAATGTGCGTCAGAGAGTACGACTACGAGGTTCCTTACGGCGTGGTAAAGATGAATGATAATAAAATAACTGCTATCGCAGAAAAACCAGTACAGAAATTTTTCGTAAGTGCTGGGATATATATGCTCTCACCTGAAATTTTAGATCTGATCCCACAAGATGAGTTTTATGATATGCCTACGCTCTTTGAAAAGGCAATAGCTCAAAATAAAAATGTAATCTCTTTTCCGATACATGAGTACTGGATAGACATAGGACGCCTTGAAGAGTATCAAAAGGCAAATGAAGAATACGCAAAGATATTTTAGATGAAAGCTCTTGTTGTAGGCTATGGCTCGATCGGCAAAAGACACTGCGAGGTCTTAGAGACTTTAGCACAGATAGATGAAATTTGCCTAGTCACTAGCCAAGATGTGGCTGATAAAATTTGCTACAAAAGCTTAGAAGAGGTCTCAAATTTAGACAAGTTTGACTACTTCGTCATAGCGACTCCCACATTTTTGCATCTAGAAAATTTGAAATTTATAGATGAAAGAGTTAGTGGCAAGATCATACTTTGCGAAAAGCCATTATTTGAAAAAAAATATAGTTTTACACCTAAAAATAATAAAATTTTTGTAGGCTATGTACTGAGATTTCATCCGCTCTTACAAAAGCTAAAAGAGTTTTTAAAAAACGAGAAAATTTTATATCTAAATGCTAATTGCGGTCAGTATCTACCAAGTTGGCGAAGTGGCGACTATAGAAAGTGCTATAGTGCTAGCAAAGAAAAAGGTGGCGGTGTCTTGCTAGATCTTAGCCATGAGCTAGACTACACCATGTGGTTATGCGGTAAATTTGAAAGCCTAAAGAGCTTTCAAGGTAAAATTTCAAATTTAGAGATAACAAGCGATGATCTATGTGTGGTTTTTGGTAGGACTAAAATGGATGCCATAGCAAATTTAAGTATCGACTATCTAAGCCATATAACGCATAGAAGCTTGCGGGTGGAGTGCGAAGGCTCTACATATGAGCTTGACTTTATAGCAGGCACACTTACTAGGCAAGATGGTAGTAAGCAAATTTATAACATGCCAAATTTGGCAAGAAATGAGATGTTTTTAGCTATGCATAAAGATGTTTTGGGTGAGCAAAAATATATTTGTAGCTTTGATGAGGGGCTAGATGTGATGGACGCGATAGATCAAATTCAAAGGCAAAACAATGAGTAATGTTTTATGTACGATATGCGCAAGAGGCGGTAGTAAAGGGGTAAAAGGTAAAAATGTGCGTGAGCTTTGTGGTAAGCCACTTATAGCCCACACTATAGAGCAGGCAATAGCATCAAATTTGTTTGAGCATATTGTTATTAGCACAGATAGTGACCTGATAGCAGAAGCAGCTATAAAGTACGGTGCGGAGGTCTTTTTTAAAAGAGATGCTGCTATGGCTAGCGATACGGCAGGAAAACTTGATGTTATAAAAGATGCTTTTTTAAAAAGTGAGGAACATTACGGACGTAAATTTGACTATGAGATCGACCTTGATGCGACAGCCCCGCTTCGTGATGTGAGTGACATAACAAATTCTTTTGAGCAGTTTTTGCGTGATGATAATGACAACCTAATAACCGCTATGCCAAGCAGAAGAAGTCCATATTTTAACCTAGTTGAAATTTATCTAGATGGACACGTAGCACTTGCAAAAACTTTACCAAATGCTATTTTGCGCCGTCAAGATGCACCAAAAACTTATGATATGAACGCTTCTATTTACATATGGAAGCGTGAAGTTTTATTAAATAACGATACTTTATTTCTACCAAAAACTGGACTTTATGTGATGGATGAAGATAGATCGATTGATATAGATTGTGAGCTTGATTTTAAATTTGTAGAGTTTATAATGAAGGAAAAAAATGCTAACAGATAAGGTCGTAGTAGTTACTGGAGGGGCTGGCAGGATAGGAAGTGCTTTCATAAGAGCGATTGCTAACCAAAATGGAATTGGTGTGATAGCAGATGTTGATACAAAAAGGGCAAATTTATTAAAAGATGAGATTACAAGCTCGCAAAAAGATGCAAGGATCGAGGTTTTGCAAATTGATATCAGTGATGCAAATTCTATCAATGAGGCTATAAACTTCTTGCACTCAAAGTATGGGCACATAGACGCATTAGTAAATAATGCCTATCCAAAAAGTAAAAATTACGGTAAGAAATTTTTTGAGATCG
Source organism: Campylobacter concisus (assembly GCF_902460675.1). Lineage (GTDB taxonomy): Bacteria > Campylobacterota > Campylobacteria > Campylobacterales > Campylobacteraceae > Campylobacter_A > Campylobacter_A concisus_AJ. Next base: position 27,085 of record NZ_CABPUQ010000002.1, read on the forward strand.
ATATGGATGATTTTAATGCTTTTTTAAATTTACATCTTGGTGGATACTTTAATATCTCGCAAAATTTCATCAAGTACTTCTTGGAACAAGGTTATGGTAATATCATAAACATCTCATCCATTCAAGGTATCGGAGCCCCTGCTTTTGAGACATATGAGGGGACAAATATGCACTCTCCAGTTGAATATACAGTTGTAAAACATGGCCTTCTTGGTATGACGAAATATATGGCAAAGATGTTTAAAAAAGATAATATCCGCGTAAATGCCATAAGTCCTGGAGGGATTTTAGATGGACAGCCTGAGCCATTTTTAAGCCAATATAAAAAGAGATGTGGCACAAAAGGTATGCTTGATGTAAATGATATATGCGGGGCTTTAGTGTATTTGCTAAGCGATTCTTCAAAATATGTAAATGGACAAAATATCGTAGTTGATGATGGCTTTAGCCTATAAAAATACAAATAAAATAGTATAAATTTATCTAGTCTAAGCTAGATAAATTTATATATCGCTTTTTATACGCACTTTTTCTCATACTAAATTTTACCAAGCAAGAGCTTGTTATCTATAATTTTTCTATTTTTACAATTTAACTTAATATGGAAAAATATCTAAAACCCCAAAGACTAGCTTTGGGGCTGGGGGTTTGCGTATTGTAAAAGCATTAACACATTAAGGCTTTGCTACTGCAACAAAGCCCTATTTAAAACTTCACTCAGCTCCTACTATTGTAGTAGCTTCATTACGTTTTGTTGAACGCTGTTTGCTTGACTCATAGCATAAGCACCTGATTGAGCTAGGATGTTATGCTTTGAGAAGTTAGCAGACTCGCTAGCAAAATCTACGTCCCTGATTTGTGATTCTGCTGATTTTACGTTAACTTGAGTTACAGTTATGTTGTTAACTGTAGCTTGAAGTTGGTTTTGAACTGAACCAAGGTCTGAACGAACTTGATCAAGTGTTTTTTGAGCTGACTCAGCGATGTCCATAACAGCCATTGCGCCTTTTAGTGTCATTACACCAGCTGATTGAGCTACTGTAAGCACTTTAGTCATTCTTTGGAAGCCCATAGCACTAGCTAGTTTGCCGTCTATTTGACCTCTTACATCTCTTAAAGCAACTGAAGCTTGAGCACCACCTTTTGCTGAGAAAGCTTCTGACTCTAGTTTTAGAGCATCACCGCCAGCTGCGCCTTTTGCAGATAGTTTGATATCTCTACCATCAAGGCGAACAAGGTTGATACGGCCAACGAAAACTTGGTCTTTTTTCATACCGATTGCTTTTGAGATATTATCACCTGAAACACTAAACGCACGACCGTCACGGCTTGTTAGAACCATTTTGCCTTCTGTATTGATAGAAGCTTCAACACCTGTTTGATCTTTAACAGCGTTGATTGCATTTACCAATGCGCCGTTGCTATCGTTTTCTTTTACATCAAGGTCGCCGATTTTAACGCCGTTGATAGCAAAGCTTTTGATAGATACGCTTACTATAGAAGTTGACATAGTTCTAGTTACATCAAATGTAGCTCTAATACCTGTCTTATCAGATGTTTTGTTGATATTTTCTGCTAATTTACCAACACCAGTTCCAAGACCAGTTGATATCTTAGTAGAAGCTATACTAATATCATTTACACCATCAACGCTTAAGAATTTAAGGCTAACTTTATCTGTACCAGTTAGAAGTTTTGAACTCTCAAAACGTGTAAGACCGATCTTGTCAGATGTAGTCGCACCAATACTTGCTTTAACAGTTTGGTTTGAATAAGCACCTATTTGGAACTCTTTATTAGAGAATGTTCCGTTTAGTAGTTGCTGACCGTTAAATGAAGTAGTGTTACCGATATTGTCAAGCTCCTCCATTAGACGAACGATATCAGCTTGCAATGCTTGGCGTGATTGAGTTGTTTGGCCGTCTTGAGCTGATTGAGTAGCTTTAGTCTTGATAGTATCAAGAACTTTTAGCTGCTCGTCCATAGCTTTGTCGGCAACTTGAATGATACCAATAGCATCATTACCATTTGCAATAGCTTGACCTAGAGCTGAAGCTTGGCTTCTTAAGCTATCTGCGATAGATAGACCTGAAGCGTCATCTGCAGCTGTTTGAATTCTAAGACCAGAACTAAGTTTGTTAAGTGACTTAGATAGGTCAGTGTTGTTGCTAACTGCGTTAGCGTGTGTGTTAAGTGCGTTTACGTTTGTGTTAATACGAAAACTCATTGTAAATCCTTTTATGTTTTAAGTTACGACTTCATGTCGCACGAAAACTATATCGATCGGTTTTTAAAAAAGTTTAGAGTTATGCATAAAAATTTTTTATAAAAAACAAAAATTGCGCTCCATCTAAAAATTTTTTGCACGTTACACTCTAAAAAATTATTTCTGCTACAATTACGCCAAAAAATTCAAAGGCTATATATAAATGAAAAGCTTAATCATCGTGGAATCTCCTGCAAAAGCAAAGACTATCAAAAATTTCTTAGACAAAAGCTGCAACGTCATCGCCTCAAAGGGCCACATCAGAGACCTGCCAAAAACGAGCTTTGGCATCAAGATAGAGGATGATAAATTTACCCCAGAGTATCGCATCAGCAGTGATCACTCCACCATCGTAAAAGAGATAAAAGAGCTTGCCAAAGGTGCAGATGAAATTTACCTCGCGACCGATGAGGATAGAGAGGGTGAGGCGATCGCATTTCACATCGCAAATGCCATCGGCAAAGAACCAACCAGCCTGCCTCGTATCGTCTTTCACGAGATCACCAAAAGCGCCATACAAAACGCTCTAAAAAGCCCAAGACACGTCGATATGAACAGCGTCAATGCCCAGCAAACAAGGCGCTTACTTGACCGCATCGTTGGCTACAAGCTAAGCCCACTTTTAAATTTAAAGATACAAAAAGGCTTAAGCGCTGGACGTGTGCAAAGTGCGGCGCTAAAGATAATAGTCGACCGCGAGCGTGAAATTCAGGCATTTAAGCCGGTTGAGTACTACACTATAGACACCGTTTTTAAAAAAGATCTAGATGCTGAGCTAGTTAAATTTGAAAATCAAAAGATCGAAAAGCTAACCATCCAAAATCCAGACCGCGCAAAATACATCATTGAAAATTTACAAAATGAGAAATTTAGCGTCCGTGAGATCGAGAGCAAAGATAGAAAGATCCAGCCAAGCCCGCCATTTATGACTTCAACCCTTCAGCAAAGTGCGAGCAACCGCCTTGGCTTTAGCCCTAAAAAGACCATGATGATCGCGCAAAGCCTCTATGAGGGCGTGCAAACAAACGAGGGCTTCATGGGTGCGATCACTTACATGAGAACGGACAGCTTAAATTTAGCCAAAGAGGCCGTCGCAGCCGCTAGAGAGCACATCCTGCAAAACTACGGCAAAGAGTATCTGCCAGCCAAAGCGATAAACTACACGACAAGCTCAAAAGGTGCGCAAGAAGCCCATGAAGCGATCCGCCCTACAAATTTAAACTTCACACCGCAAATTGCCGCTAAATTTTTAGATAAAGACGCGCTCAAACTCTACACGCTCATCTACAATAGATTTTTAGCCTGCCAAATGAGCGCATGTGTGAGCCAAACGCAAAACGTCTATGTCGCGAGCGAAAAAGGCGAGTTTAAGATAAGTGGCAGAAAGGTGCTATTTGACGGCTTTTACAAAGTTTATGGCGAGCTTGATAAGGATAAAATTTTGCCAAATTTAAAAAAGGGCGATGAGATGAGTTTGCAAAGCATAAAAAGCACGCAAAACTTCACCGAGCCGCCAGCTAGGTACTCTGAAGCTGGCCTTGTTAAAAAGCTAGAGAGCCTAGGGATTGGCCGCCCAAGCACCTACGCACCGACCATCTCGCTGCTAACATCAAGAGACTACGTAAGGATCGAGAAAAAGCAGCTCATACCAAATGAGATCGCATTTAGCATGATAGGCGTTTTGGAGGAGCACTTTAGCAACATCGTCGATAGCGAATTTACCTCACATCTTGAAGAAAAGCTCGATGAGATCGCGCTTGACAAGGCTGACTGGCAAAAGGTGCTAAGCGACTTTTACTATCCATTTATGGAAAAAATAAGCGCTGGCAAAACTGGCATAAAAAGCCTAAAAACAGCCACTCCGATCGGTGAGAAGTGCCCAAAGTGTGGAAGTGAGCTAGTGCTTAGAAAGGGCAGATATGGCGAATTTATCGCTTGTTCAAATTTCCCAAAATGCAAATACTCAAGAAACATCGCAAAAGATAATGAAAAGAGCGCAGATACAGGTACTACTACGGCAGCTAAGCCAAAACGTGAGCTTAAAAAGCTTGACGTGCCATGTCCAAAATGTGGTGGCGAGATCGTCGAGAGATTTAGCAGGCGCGGTAAATTTTATGGATGTGCTAACTATCCAAAATGCGACTTCATCTCAAACTACGAGCCAGTCGCGCAAAAATGCGACGAGTGCGGCGGCGATATGATCAAAAAAGAGCTTAAAAAAGGCACATTTATAGAGTGCACAAAGTGCAAGAAAAAGACGTTAGTTTCTGAAAACTAAAAACTTCTAGCCAAATTTGAGATTTTGAGCCTAAATTTGGCTTTTATAAATTTGGACTTTAAATGCCTGAAACTATCACACAAATTAGCCAGTATAAAGAGCAAAAAAGCCTTGTGATAAACTGCACGCAGCTAGGCGACAGCTTCACGCCGCAGTATAAAACCGCCAAGCAAAAAAGAGTAGTGCTTGATGAGTGGTGCGACTTTTTAAGAAGCGAGCAAGAGGCATTTGATGAGCTTAGCTTTTGCACGAAAATGCCTCAAGAGCTCTTTGACGCAGTGTGCTGCCAAAGAAATTTAAAGAGCCTTCACATAAAATGGGGCTCGTATGAGAGCCTTGACGCGCTGGCAAATATTTCTAGTCTAAAGAGCCTTTTATCGGCTCAGGAGCTAACGTAAAAAGCATAGCACCGATCGCTAAACTTGCCGTACTTGAAAGCCTAGCCGTGGAGAATTTTCAAAAGATAAGCGACTATTCTGTATTTTCAAATTTGCAAAATTTAAAGAGTTTAGAGATCAGTGGCGACGGACTTTCGCCTAAATTTATCCACATAGATAGCCTAGAGTTCTTACGCCAGATGCCAGGACTTACGAGCCTTGTGATCTTGGTGGCTAGGCTAAAAAGCAAGGACTATTCGCCTATCTTGTCTCTAAAATCCCTCACTCACCTTAGCTTGCCGCCACAGCATGCACTTTTTGGACTTTTTGATGAGCTTAGTGCTTTGCCAAATTTAAAAACAGGACTTTTAAAAGAGAGAGCGGAAATTTATAAGAAAAAGTAATGCTATAAAATTTAAATTTCTCGCATAGTTTTATTTCTAAGAGCAAATTTTAAAACTTTACTCACTCGCCTTAGCAGACTACTAAATTTAGGGCTCGTTATCACTTGCCACTGAATTTGGAAGCGTGATATGCTCGCTCGTAAATTTTAAAATTTGCTAGAACTTTTTTGTAAAAATTAAATTTTTAGTTCGTAGCGACAAATTTTTAAATTTCATTCACCCCTAATAATTGACTACTAAAATTTAGCTTCGCTTGCCGCTTAGCTCAAATTTTAAAGCCGAAATTACTCGTTCATAAAATTTAAAATTTGCTCAAATTTAACAAAACCCCATGCAGTGCGCCGCCACATGCGCATCTCTACCTAGCCTCTACCTTTGGCATCTGTAGCATAAAATTTCTAGCTTCGCTTAAAAGCACTGGTTTAAGCGCATCTGCTAAGGTTTTTGGATCGTAAATCCTCTCATACGAAAGCATCATAACTCCATCTTTTTTAAGTAAAAAGTGGATTATTTCTATATTTTTGCTCTTAGTTTCATCTTTTATGAGGGCTAAAATTTGATCATTTTCTTCGCTAAAAAGCACGTTTTTATCTTGCTTAAGAGCCATTTTTAGCTCTTCTAGTTCGTTTTTTGTCTTGGCATCTTTGTCAAACTTTACTCTAAAAGAGGCAAAGTGCTCGTCCATGTTTTCATTTTTTAAAAAGTAAAAACTCTCATTTTTAACCACTTGTTTTTTATAAAATGTGCTGCCATCAAATCTAAAACTCTCAACTAAATTGAGCTCGCCTGCCAAAGAAAAGGCGCCAAAAAATATCAAAATAAAAAGGCTAAATTTGCGCATAAAATTTCACTCCAAATTTCTAAAATAGTTGCCATTTTGCCCAAATTTCGCTTAGCTTAATCAAAAAATAACAAAGCTTTTTATACAATCAGGCATTTTTATTTTAAGGATCTTTTTGCAGTTACACCAAGCAAGCGAGCTTAGCATCCTTGTCGTTTTGGCATTTATCGTCTTTGCTTCGCCTTATATTTCTAAAATTTTACGCATCCCAGTCGCACCTGCTGAGATACTACTTGGAGCGGTTGCTGGCTACATCGGAGTCGTTGGCGACAACGAGATGTTTAAGCTCATCAGCGAAGTTGGCTTTTTCTTTTTGATGTTTCTAGCTGGCATGGAGATCGATCTTAGGATGCTCATAAACATCGACCGTAAAATTTTGCGCCTTGGGCTCATCTACCTTGCGCTCATCTACGCTCTAGCTACGGCCCTGACGCTAGGACTTGAGCTTAGTCTGCTTTACATCATCATCATCCCGATAATGGCCGTTGGTATGGTATTTACGCTATTTAAGGAGTATGGTAGGCAGCAAGAGTGGCTAAATTTAAGCATGCTAATATCAACTATCGGCGAGCTTTTAAGCATCACGCTTCTAACATTTACCGCTGCTTACTTGCAATTTGGAGCGAGTATAAATTTATGGCTAACGATAGGCTATTTGATCCTGTTTTTGGCTATCAGCGTGCTTAGTTTTAAAATTTTGGATGTGCTTTTTTGGTGGTATCCGGGGCTTAAAGTGGTGCTCATGCCACACTACGATAAGGACGAGAAGGACATCAGGCTTTGCATCGCGGTATTTTTCACAATGATAGCTTTGATGTTATATCTAAATTTAGAAGTCGCCTTTGGTGCGTTTATCGCAGGTATGTTTATCACGACATTTTTTGATCACAAAAAGGACTTGCCGCATAAGCTTTCAAGCTTTGGATTTGGCTTTTTAGTGCCGATATTTTTCATCCACATAGGCTCGACTTTCAAGCTTTCAAGCCTAGGATCTAGCGAAGTGATAAAGGATGCTATTTTTATATTTTTAGCGATGCTTGGCACCAGAGTTGTATCTAGTTTGCTCTTTTTGGGCAAGCTTGGCTTTAGAGGGATATTTTTATTTTCAGTTTCGCAGTCTATGCCGCTCACTCTTTTGATCGCAGTTGCTACTATCGCACACAAATCAGGCGAGATAAGTGACTATTCTTACTCATCTTTCATCCTAGCAAGCCTCGCACAAGCTATAATAGGAGCTATAATCATCAAAATTTTAATGCAATCAAAAAGCAAGGAGTAAAAATGTCATCAAATACAGCCACACTAATCGACAACCGAACTGGCAAGAGCTATGAATTTCCTATCCTAAAAGGCACGATGGGACCAGATGTCATCGACATATCGACCTTCTTTAGCGACACTGGGATGTTTACCTTTGACAGGGGCTACACCTCAACTGCGATGTGCCGCTCAGCCATAACCTACATCGACGGCCTAAAGGGCGAGCTCATGTATAGAGGCTACGACATCGCGTATTTGGCTGAAAATAAGACATTTTTGGACGTTGCCTACCTGCTTTTAAACAAAGAGCTACCAACTAATGAGCAATACAGGGGCTTTAAAGATGAGCTCAAAAAAAGAAGCTTCATACACGAGGGCATGATGAAGCTCTTTGACGCATTTCCAGACAAGGCGCACCCTATGGCGATCTTGCAGGCAGCAGTCTCAGCGCTAAGTGCCTTTTACTCAGACCACCTAAATATGGATAAGCCTGAAGAGTATCACGAGATGGCTATGAGGATAATCGCCAAAATCCCAACGATCGCGGCTTTTAGCTACCGCTACTCACGCGGACTTCCTATTATCTATCCAAATTTAGATCGTGGCTTTACAGAAAATTTCCTCTACATGATGAGGGGCTATCCATACGAGCACGTCGATCTTAAGCCTATCGAGATAAAGGCGCTTGATACGGTCTTTATGCTGCACGCTGACCACGAGCAAAATGCCTCAACGACTACCGTTAGGACTGTTGGCTCTACGCACGCGCACCCATACGCATGTATAAGCGCAGGTATCGGCGCACTTTGGGGCTGGGCTCACGGCGGAGCAAACGAGGGCGTTATCCGCCAGCTTGAAGAGATCGGCTCGGTCGCAAACGTCGATAAATACATCGCTAGAGCAAAGGATAAGAACGATCCGTTTAGACTAATGGGCTTTGGTCACAGGGTCTATAAAAACTTTGACCCACGCGCAAAGGTGCTAAAAAAGATGAGAGATCAGCTGATGGACGAGATCGGCATTAGCTCAGAGCTCATCAAGATCGCCAACCGCATCGAAGAGATCGCACTAAATGACGACTACTTTGTAAGTAGAAATTTGTATCCAAATGTTGATTTTCACTCAGGGCTCATCCTGAAGGCGCTTGGCATACCAAATAATATGTTTGCCGTCATCTTTGTGATCGGCAGGACGCCAGGCTGGATCAGCCAGTGGATCGAGCTAAAAGAGCAAGACACTATAAAGATCGTCCGTCCAAGACAGCTCTACGTCGGAGAGACAAACAGAACACCAAAATGAGCGAGCTTTTAAATTTAGCCATCAAGGCAGCCATCAGCGCTGGGGGTGAGATAATGAAATTTTACTCATCTAATAGCCAGGCGCTTAAAGTCTGCCTAAAAGATGACAGCTCGCCGCTAACTAGCGCTGATCTAGCGGCAAATGAGGTGATACTAAAAGAGCTAAGTAAAAGTGGGATAAAAATTTGCTCTGAAGAGAGCATCTTACAAGATAGCGACAAAGACGAGTTTTGGCTAGTAGATCCCCTTGATGGCACGAAAGAATTTTTAGCTAGAAATGGTGAATTTTGCGTTTGTATAGCACTTATAAAAGAGGCTAGACCGGTGCTTGGTGTCATTTTTATCCCAGTTAGCAAAGAGCTTTTTTACGCCGATGAAAACGGCGCTTTTAAAGAAATTTTAGGCGCAAATGATGAGGTCGTAGCAAGGCATGATCTAAATGAAAAAGCTAAAAGTTTAAATAACTTCATCTTTTCAAGCAGAAGAGGCGAGACGAAGAGGGTTGAACTTGTAAGAGATAGTTTAAATTTAGAGCAAAAATGCATCGGATCTGCCATTAAATTTTGCCGTTTAGCCGAGCTTGGCGGGATATATGTGAGATTTAGCCCAAGCTATCTTTGGGACAATGCTGCAGGCGAGGCGGTAGTGAAATTTAGCGGTGGCAAGGTCTTAAACGTTAGTGACAGATGCGAGCCAAGCTACAAGCTAGCTGATCTAAAAAGCCCATTTTACGTAGCTTTTGGCAAAAATGCTTTGGGCTTAGAGGATGAAGTTTTTAGGCTGATAGAGCAGGGCAGATAAGGCTACTTACACCTTATCTCATCGCTCATCTTTAAAAATGCGCTCTCGTTTTGCTCTAAAAATTTATTTGCCGCTTCTAAATCTTGAAATTTGTCTTTTAGCCTGATCACTAAAGTGCCACATTTTAGCTCTCTAGCTCGCTCTAAACTGGCATCAAAGCTTTGCATTAGATCATTTACGCTTTTTATCAAAAGATCGTTTTTGCCTAGCTCTTTTACGCTAAATTTAGCGTGTCTCTCAGCTCTTACTACGCCAAGATAGTTTGCGGCTTTAGCGTTACTTATGTAGATGAAAACTCCCTCACGCAAGTTACTGCTAAATGCCACTGCATCATCTTGCTCAAGTATCTTTGCAAGCTCTTCGCCGCCGTATTTTAGGCTGCTTTTAAGATTTAAGTTTTTCACGCTTGGCTGGCTCGCACAACCTGCTAGAAATATACAAAACAAAAAGGCGGAAAGATTTTTCATAGCCCTAAATTTCTTCCAGTAGATAGAGAATGCTGGCCATTTTTGCAGTGTCTGTTACATAGTTTATTATATTTGCCGCTATAACATTCTTTGTTATCTTTTTGCCATCTACCTCAAGTGTTTGAATATTTTTTTCTTTAATAAATTTTAAAGTTTTAGCAGCAACATCACTTAGGCTATTTTTACCATCAAGCTGTAAAAATATATAATAATCAATCAAATTAAGCTTTTCCGACATACTAAATTGATTTGCAAAAGCTATGTCCGAGTCATTTTGATGCTTTAAAAAATACTTAATATAGCCGATCAAATTTGGATTAAGCTTTGAATATCCTGGTCTGTACTCCACATCTTTTAGCTCATCTTTTACTATCATCGCATCAGCTGAGTTGGTTAGAATTCTTACAAAAGCGCTATAAACCATAAGCTTATCTTCTGGCAAAATTTCTAAAATTTGAGATAAGTTTATACTTGCTGGATACATCTTATAAAAGACCTCGCAAAGCCAGGAGATATCTTGCGGCATGAGAGTATATCTATCTTTCCACAAGCCATTTTCTTTTTTAAAATCAGCTACAACGTGAATTTTATTTACATCGCTTGGGCCTATTTGTTTATTGGCTATCTTTTCATAGGCCTCACTATGTACGATCAAGCTTTGTCTAAAGACTTTATTATTAACAATATCAATGAACTGCTCTAGATCGATCCTATCTTTAAATTTATCGTTTTTATAATCATCAACCCTACTTATACCAAGATCGGGGACAAAAATATCTTCAAGTGTATATTCACAAAGATAAGTTAGTCCGTTTTTTACAAGCATACTATTAAAATCTTTGAAGTAAAATGGATCATTTATATCCTTTAAAAACTCATGAGCTATATAAAAGTCGCTTTTGCTTAAAACCTCTTCCACCCAGTGCATGAGCATTTTGGCAGGTATTTTTTTCTCATAGTATTCATTATCTTTGGTTAGTAAAAAATCTTTATAAACCAAAAGCGCCTCTCTTGCGGCCTTTAGTCTATCCTCCGTGCTCTCTTTATCCTTTGCGGCAAGCAGCATAAGATCACGCACGACATCTTTTACTTTCCAGCCTGGGTATGTGTTATAAGATATAAACGCCACGCCGTTTTGGCTTAAATTTTCTCTTACTACCCTTAAAATAGCATCTTTTACAAAGTCAGGCACCCAGCTAAAGACACCGTGAGCTATTATGTAGTCAAATTTCTCATCACTTTTAAACTCACAGATATCGCCGTGAATTAGCTCTAGATTATCTAGTCCTATCTCCTTAACGATCTCTTGCCCGCGCCTTATTTGCTCACCGCTAAGATCGATGCCAACTACTCTTGCATTTTTATTATTTACAGCAAATGGGATCAAATTTCCGCCAAAACTGCACCCTATCTCCAAAACTTTTGCGTTTTTGCAAGGCGGTGGGTTGATACCAAGTAGCGTAGCGCAGGCCTCTAGTTTATAAGGCGATGACTGCGCAAATGCTGCTGATTTGTAAGTTAGTTCATCATAAGATTTTTCGATTTTGCTATTTTGGCTCATTTTACCCTCCTAGTACTCTTTATTTTGCAATTTTTCTAGCATATTTTTAGCGTCATTTTCAGGCTCATCAACAATATATGCGCGCCTTATATTGCCACCTTTTATGATAAGCGTTTGACGAAAGTAAAATTTATGCCCATTTGAAGCTGCAAATACCGGAAGCTCAAGTGCGCGCTCTAGCATAAACTCGCTATCATTTAAAAACATCACGCCAGTTGCAGTCTCTTCTTCAAATTTCTTTTGAGCTGCGATATCTTGGGAGCCAATAGCTACTACCATAAAGCCAAGATCGTTAAATTCTTTAAGAAGTTTTTTGTAGTTTATCGCTTGCTTGGTGCAGCCTTTCATGCCCGCAGTATTTTGTAGCTGTTCGCTTAAAAGCTCAAAATCCTCGCCTATCTTTGGGTAGATAAAAACCACGCAGTCATGGCTCCTTGCGAAGGCAGAAAAGTCAAATTCTTTACCGTCTAAAGTCCTTAGATAGATGCTTGTGGGCACTTTTATCATCTTTCATCCTTTAAAATTTTTATCTATTATATATCTTTAAGCTTTTTTTGAATTTAAGAGATAGACGACAAAAAGAACGAAAAAGCTAATTATTAGCATCAAAAGTGCGTAGATGTGAGCCTTGGTATAGTCAAGCATCTCAACCGCCTCAAATATCGCGATACTAGCGACCTTACTCTCGCCAGTCACGCTGCCACCTATCATCAAAACCACGCCAAATTCGCCCATCGTATGAGCAAAACTAACAACGATCGCGGTTAGTAAGTTTGATCTGATACTTGGCAAGATCACTCTAAAAATGGTCGTAAGCTTGCTTTTTCCAAGGCTGTAGCTCGCCTCAAAAAGGCTCTTTTTTAGGCTATTTAGCCCAGCATAAATGGGCCCAAACATAAATGGCAGCGAGTAGATACAGCTTGCCACAATAAGGCCAGTGAAGTTAAAAACCAGCCTCACGCCAAAGAGATCTTCGATAAATTTACCAAAAGCCGAGTAGGGCGAGAGAAAAATAAGCAGATAAAAGCCAAGAACGCTTGGCGGCAGCACCAAAGGCAGCGAGATAACAGACTCTAAAAATGCCTTGCCAAAGAATTTATTTTGCGACATAAAGTATGCCAGTGCTACGCAGAAGAAAAATAGGATAAATGTCGTGATAAAAGAGAGTTTTAGAGATAGCCAAAATGGCTCGTAGTCGATAGATAGTAGCTCACTCATCATGCTTTTACCAAATTTACGCCAAAGGCTTTTGTACTAACTATGGCGGTGTCGCCAGCTCTTAGCCCACTAGCTTCTGCGCTACTTAGCACGACCTCGCAAATTTGGCGGTTTATTAGCACGCTTGCCATAAAAATGGCGTCACGCTTTTTGATCTCCAAAACCTTAGCGTTAAATGCAAATTTCTGCGATCCTGCACTTTTTAAAAATATCTCACTCGCACTGCCAGACCTTGAAATTTTGCCATTTTCAAGGACAAAAACCTTGCTGCAAAGCTTGTAAATTTCAGCTATGTCGTGACTTACTAAGATAACGCTCATCTTAAACTCATCGTGAAGTGCTAGCAAATAGTCTTGCAGCTTCTCACGCATAGCGTTATCTAGGGCGCTTAGTGGTTCATCAAGTAGTAAAATTTCTGGCTTTCTCATCACCGCACGAGCAAGTGCCACGCGCTGCTTTTGACCGCCTGAAAGTTCGCCTATCTTGGCGTTTTTTAGGCTCTTTAGCTCGCAAATTTCAAGTAGCTTGTTTGCTAAATTTTCATCATTATTTGCAAAGAGCAAATTTTTAAAGACGTTCATATTTTCAAAAAGGGCGTAGTCTTGAAACAAAAAGCCGATATTTCGCTTTTGCGGGGCTAAATTTGTATTTTCGTCAAAAAAGATCTTATCCCCGACCTTTATCACGCCACTTTGCGGGGCTTCAAAGCCAGCGATGAGCCTTAAAATCGTAGTCTTGCCTCCGCCACTTGCTCCATAAAGTGCGACAAACTCGCCACTTTCAAAGGCAAGCTCAGCCTCAAGCATAAATTTACCACCACCGCCATTTAGCTCTTTTTTGCAAGAAATTTCTATCATTTTTAAGCGCTTACGTGGATACTTGTTGATTTAACGTAGGCAAAGAGCTGCTCGCCTATCACTAAATTTAGCCCTTTTAGGGCGTGATCTGAGATGATAGCCTCAAAGCAAAGCTGCCCACACTTTAGGCTAACTATGCTTACAATTTCGCCGCGAGTTATGCCAGCGACCTCGCATTTTAGCTCATTTTCAAGAGAGCTAGCCTGAAGCTTTATCTTTGATAAAACTACGTCTGAGCTTTTAAAATTTAAGCTAACCTCATCATTTAGAGCAAATTTGCTAGCCTCGTTTAAGGCTAGCATATATAAATTTGCTCCTAAATTTAAGCACTCAAGCTCAAAAAAACTGACGTCATCTTTGGAAGAAATTTGAACGATCTTTGCTCTTATCATTTAGCAGGGACGTTGTAGCCAAATTTCTTGAAAATTTCTCTTGCTTTATCGCCTAGGACAAAGTCGTAAAATGCCTTCGCATCAGCGTTATTTTCAGCACGTTTTAAGAGCACGATGCCTTGATCGATCGGAGCATAGAGCTCTTGAGGCACGAAGATGTAGTTAGTGCCCTCTTTGTATTTTGCCATTTTCTCGCTAAAAAGCGCGCTAGCAGCGATAAAACCAACATCCGAAGCGCTTAGTGCCTGAGATAGAGTCTCAGAAATTTTTTGAGCATAGACGATGTTTTTCTCTACTTCATCATAAATTTTCGCGTTTTTTAGAGCCTCGATGCTAGCCTTGCCGTAAGGTGCTGTTTCTGGATTTGCTACTGAGATCGCTTTTAGTCCGCGAACCACTTCTATGCCCTTTTTAAAATCCACGTCTCTTATAGAAAAGATCGCCAAAGCGCCTTGTGCATAAACTTTTGGAGCAGCGACTGCAAAGCCTGTGTCGTAGGCTTTTTGCGCAAAGCCCATATCAGCAGCCATGAAGATATCAGCTGGGGCCGAGTTTTGTATCTGCGTGACAAGCCCGCCGCTTGCACCAAGAGTTAGGTTGATCTTAGCGTCTGGATGAAACTTGTTAAACTCTTTTATAAGCTCAGGAAACGCATAGGTCGTGTTTGCTGCGGCATAGACATTTACCTCTGCACCAAGTGCGTTCATGGCAAGCAGTGCTGCCACACATAAAAATTTAAAAACCTTTTTCATTTAAACTCCTATTATGATTTCAGATGATTTTACTATCGCTATTAGCGTGTCGCCAACGCCTATTTGCATATCCATTGCGCTATCTTTTGTGATGATAGCAGTTAAAGTTTGCTCATCACTTAGCTTTAGCGTGACCTCAGCATTTACAGCGCCTATCTTTGCCTCGATGACCTCACCTTTTAGCTGATTTTTAGTGCTTATTTTTATATCAAGATCTTTTGCGAGGATGACAGATGGCGCTTTAAAGATGAAAACTACCTTTTGACCCACTTTTAGGCCTAAATTTTTCTCGCTCTCAACTGTTATGGTCGCTTCAAGCGTGTTGCCGTTACTTAGCTTTGCAGTGATCTCAGAATTTACAGCGCCTCTGTTTATACTAACGATCTCACATGAGAGCTGATTTCTCGCACTTAAATTCATACTCATTCTTTGTAAATTTATGATATCAACATCTTCAAAATCAACCTTTTGGCAAATTTTTTGCAAAAAGTCCTTTTGTGTTTCGAGAATAGCGTCATAAATTTTTATCAGTTTTTTGGCATATGGGCTAAGCTCTGAGCCGCTATTTTTCTTGTTGCCATCAGCTCTTACGATTAGCGGTTTGCTACTTTTGTTATTTATCGTATCCAAGCAGTCCCAAGCGTTCTTGTATGATATGCCGACAGCCTCGGCTGCTTTTGTGATGCTTTTTGTCTCTTTTATCGCCTTAAGTAGCGCTATATGCTTTGCTAAAACCTGCGTATCTTCGCCCAGAAATAGCTCTAAATTTATATCTGCTTTCAAAATTTTAACCTCTAAATATATAATAATAATTTGCAAAGTATATCTAATTATATTAATTCGCAAGCTTAAATTACAAATTTTCTTTAACTTTTTGTAAAGTTTCAAGAGGATAAAATCTAAGCCACATTTTATAAATAAATTTTAAGGTTTTATGATGAAATTTTTGCTTGCTATCTTTTGTAGCCTGCTTTTAGCCTGTGCCAGCGCCGACATAAACGCGACTAATGGCAATGAAAATGATGACTTTGATGTTGAATTTGAAGCAAAAAAAGATGTATTTGACCCACTTAGTGGCTACAACCGAGTGATGACAAACGTAAATGACTTTATCTATATAAACATGCTAACTCCAGTAGCAAAAGGCTACGCTTATGTCGTGCCAGCCACAGCTAGAACGATGGTTGCAAATTTCTTTGACAACCTCCTTTTTCCAGTGCGCTTTGTAAATAACCTGCTTCAGTTTAAATTTCAAAACGCGGGCGAAGAGACTTTGCACTTTTTAGCAAACACGATAATTGGCTTTGGTGGGCTAACGGACGGGGCAAAATACTATGATCTAAAGGCTCACAACGAGGACTTTGGTCAGACCCTTGGTTACTGGGGGCTTGGAAGCGGCTTTCACATCGTTTGGCCACTTATCGGACCATCAAATTTAAGAGATACTGGCGGCCTAGTTGGCGACTATTTTGCCGATCCTATCAGCTACGTAGACCCTATGCTTTTATCGGTTGGTATCAAATCTTATAGGACGTTTAATAGCTTTTCACAAGACCCAACAGCATATGAAAAACTACGCAAAGACGCGATCGATCTATATCCATTTTTACGCGATGCTTACGAGCAAAGACGCGATAAACTTATCAAGGAGTAAGTATGAAAATTTTAAAAATTCTTGCAGCGGTTTTACTTTTTACAACTAGCCTTTTTGCTATGTCAAAAGAGCAGATAAAGCCTGAGATAGAGGCAAAAACTGTTAAAGTGATTGAAGTTTTAAAAAATGCAAATTTAGATGACAAGGCAAAGACAAAAGAGATATTTGCTCTGCTTGATCCATTTTTTGACTACAAGCAAATGGCAAAGATCAGCCTTGGCAAACGCTACAACAGCCTAAATGCCGATGAGCAAGCTAAAT
Organism: Campylobacter concisus; assembly: GCF_902460675.1. Lineage (GTDB taxonomy): Bacteria > Campylobacterota > Campylobacteria > Campylobacterales > Campylobacteraceae > Campylobacter_A > Campylobacter_A concisus_AJ. The sequence goes on from NZ_CABPUQ010000002.1 coordinate 43,772, forward strand.
TTGACGCTGCATTTGAGCAAAAGCTAAAAAGCTCATACATCGACAAGCTTTTAGGCTACAAAGACCAACAGATCCACATCACTGGAGAAAGTGAGCCACAAAAAAATAGATACTGGGTCACATCTGAGCTAGTAAATGATGGCAAAAGCTATGAATTTGTCTATAAATTTTACGACGCAAAGGAGCGTGGCTGGCTCATTTACGACCTTGATATCGTTGGTGTGAGCATCATTCAAACTTATAGAAGCCAGTTTGGCGACGTGCTAAACAATGGCGATTTTAATACGCTTTTACAAAAACTAAACGAAGCGGTTTTGCCTGATCAAAATAAAACTAATCCTTAATGCGACAAATTTTTAAATTTATCATTGCCAAAAACAAGCTTGTTATCTCGCTTGTGCTAGTTCTAAGCGTAGTTTTTGGCTACCTTAGCACAAAGCTTAGTATCGACGCTTCAGCTGAGACCTTGCTGCTTGAACACGACCCTGATCTAAAAGCTTATAGACAGATAGCAAAACGCTACGACTCGCCAGGGCTTTTGGTGGTCGCTTTTACCCCAAAAGATGATCTTTTTTCACCTAAAAATTTAGAGCTTATTAAAAATTTAAGCGATGAGCTAGCCAAAAACGATATGGTTAGCAGCGTCATCTCTATCTTAAATGTGCCGCTTCTAAATAGCGTAAAAGGCGGCGTGACTGGCATCTTAGAGCATACGCCAACGCTAAGCGATAAAGATATAAATATCTCAAAAGCAAAGCTTGAGTTTGCAAAAAGTCCCATTTATAGTGGAAATTTGATAAGCAAAGATCTAAAAACCACAGCGATCGCGCTAAATTTAAAGCAAGATGAGAAATTTAACGAGCTTTTAAATGAGCGAAATTTACTTAGCCAAAAAGAGTCAAACGGCACTATCACGCAGGCAGAAAAGCTTAAATTTCAAGCACTTGTGGCTGAATTTAAGGCCTACCGAGATGAGCTTAGAAAGAGTGATCACAAAAACCTTGAAGCCATAAAGGCAGCTATCGCTAAATTTAACGCAAATGACGAGCTGTTTTTGGGCGGCGCAAATATGATCGCTGATGATATGATAGGCTTTATAAAGAGCGATCTTTTGGTTTATGGCCTAAGTGTTCTAGCGCTTCTTAGCTTTAGTTTGTGGCTATTTTTTAGGCAGATTAGATGGATCGTCTTACCGATGTTTATCTGCGCAGTAAGTGCCATTTTTACGACTGGGATTTTTGGTATGTTTGGCTGGGAAGTGACGGTCATTAGCTCAAACTACATCGCACTTCAGCTAATTATCACCATCTCAACAGTCATCCACCTAGTCGTTAGCTACCGAGAATTTTACGCAAAACACCCAAAATACAGCCAAAATCAGCTCATCTATCTGACACTCCGTGACAAATTTTCTCCATCTTTTTGGGCGATATTTACAACGGTTATTGGCTTTAGCTCATTAATGAGTGCCGATATAAAGCCAGTTATTATGCTTGGCATTATGATGAGTGCGGGCATTAGCGTTTCACTCGTGCTTGCCTTTTTGCTATTTGGCGCGGTAAATGCAAATTTAAAGAAGCTCGCCCCTGTTAGGACATTTGAAAACAGCTTTAAATTTACAAAATACTGCGCAAATTTAGCCCTAAACTCAAGAAAGATCATCTACGTATTTTGCGTGCTAGTCGTCTGCTTTGGCATTTATGGCATAAGCAAGATAAAGGTTGAAAACAGCTTCATTGGCTACTTTAAAGAGAGCACGCAGATCCGCCAAGGCATGCAGATTATCGACACAAAGCTTGGTGGCACGATCCCGGTTGATGTGATAGTGAAATTTAAAGAGAGCGAACTAAAGCAAGAGAGTAGTGAAGAAAAAGACGAGTTTGAGAGCGAATTTGAAAAGGACGCAAAAGACGCAAAATACTGGTTTAACAGCTATCACACAAGAGTTGCAGAGAAAATTCACGACCATTTGATGCAGCAAAAATTTGTAGGCAACGTAAGCTCTCTTGCAACGCTCATAAAAGCAATAAAAGAGCTAAATAACGGCGTTAGTGATGATTTTTTGCTTGCTGCTATGTATGAGAAGCTACCACTTGAGTATAAAAAGATCTTGTTAAGTCCTTACGTGAGTGTTGAAAACGACGAGCTTAGATTTAGCCTAAGGATCGTTGATAGCGATCCAAAGCTTAGACGAAATTTATTTCTAAAAGAGCTTAGAGAAGGGCTTTTAGAGCTAACTAAAAACGATAACGTAAGCATCGAAGTTGTCGGTATGATGGTACTTTATAATAACATGCTTCAAAATTTACTTAGCTCGCAGGTTGATACATTTGGACTAACGGTTGCGATACTTTTTGTCATATTTTGTTTTGTTTTTAGAAGTATCAAGCTAGCAACCATCGCGATAGTTTCAAATTTGATCCCGCTTTGCACTCTTTTTGGCGTGATGGGATTTTTTGGAATACCGCTTGACGTGATGAGCATTACGATAGCAGCCATTAGTATAGGTATCGGTGTTGATGATATCATCCACTACATCCACCGCTTCAAAGAGGAGCTGCTTACAAAGAACGTTTTTGAGAGCATTAAGGCTGCGCACGCGAGCATAGGATACGCGATGTATTACACCTCATTTACCATTTTTCTTGGATTTAGCGTCATGATAACTAGCAACTTTATACCGACAATTTATTTTGGCTTGCTGACCGATCTAGTTATGATATTTATGCTGCTTGGTGCGCTCATAATCTTGCCAAGTCTGATAGCTAGTTTTGTGAAAAAGCGCGAGGTATAAATTTATTTGATAACTTTGATAAACGAATAGACATCAGCCACGCCGTCAATGTGCTTAGCGTACCAAATGGCGTGCTTTTCTTGTTCGATGCTATCTACCACACCGCTAAAAACAACGTCACAGCCAACGATGCTAACACGCACATTTGTGCCCTCAACGACGCTATCTTTAAAGAGATTTTGCTTTAAGTTTGCAAGAATGCTTAGGCTATCGCACGGATACTCGCTCTTTTTTACCCTAAGATAGGTGTAAATTTTTCGCACGCCGTCTGTGCTTTTGGCAAGCTCAACTAGCTTACCTTCAAGCTCTTTGCTATCAACAAGCCCTATGAGATAGGCGTCGCCATAAAAGACCTCTATCTCGATGTCGATGTTGCTAAGTCCTTTTGAAAACAAAATTTTGCTTTGTAGCTTGCTTTGGATAAATTTATCACGTGAGATCGAGTAGATGCCGCGTTTATCGCGAGAAATGGAGTATGCGTCATATACATTTAGTGGCGCTGTTGCTGGGGTGAGGACTGAGGAGCAAGAGCAAAAAAATAAGACCAAAAATGCAAAAACGCTAAATTTAAAAATCATAAATCCTTTTGTAATTTCAAAAAGTTTATAGAAAATGGGCTAAAATTTATCTAAATCTGCTAAAATAACACGCACGGAGGATAAAGTAATCTGGTGATGCTCACGGGCTTCAAACCCGATGACTGGGCGGTTGACCGTCTGGTGGGGAGTTCGATTCTCTCATCCTCTCGCCACTTTTACTTCTTTAATTTCTACTTTTTAAATGATTTGTTTTTATGATTTTAGGCGTAGCTAGCTAGTAACTTTTAAAAATAATTGTGTGATTTAAACAACCATCTTAAATTTAAAGTTTAAATTTTTATATCCAAAACGTGCGGTTCTTCGCTCTCTTCTTCGCTATCAAGCTCGTCTTCTAAATTCTCTTGATCTTTGGCTTTTGCGTTTTGCTCTTCGTTCCCAAACTCGCTCGCCTCTTCTTCGCTCTTTTGACGCTCGTGCTCTTTTTCAGGATCAAGTTTATACGACTCCTCCATCGGACGCACCTCTTTGATCTCCTCGTTTTGCTGGGTGGCTAGCTCAGATGCCATTAGCGCTTGCATGTCAAAGCGTGCTTGCTGGTTTGCATGCACCTGCGAGACGACTGGGGCGTTTTGGTTGATGAAGTTGGTGTTTCCTAGAGGTGTTACCGCCATTTTTAGCCTTTATTTATGATGATAGTTTTGTAGTTTGTGTAAGTGACGTTTGCGCCATTTTCACGCCTTAAATTTTCACGTTTGGTGTAATCCACCTCGTATCTGCCAGCCCCTTTTACGCTAAATTCCACGCAAAATTTAGCCGCCATTTCTAGCACGTCTTCTGGCACTTTGCTTTTGTTTGTTTTTATGATGACGTGAGCGCTTGGGGCGTCTTTTAGATGAAGCCAGATGTCGTCTTTTTTGGCGAGATCAAGTAAATTTATATTGCCTTTTTCGTTTCTGCCAACTAAAATTTTAAACTCTCTAACATAGAAAATTTCAGCATTTTCGCTCACATCTTTTATCTGGCGCTCTCTTTGTTTTGCCTTGTTTTTTGGGCTTAAAATTTCAAGCTCATAAGCGCTATTTGCCTCTTTTAAAAGTGACTTTAGCCCCTCTAAAAACTCGATCTTTTCACTTAAATTTCTCTTTTCTATCTCCACACCAAGGGCTTTTGCGCGAAATTTCTTTGACCTTGCATAAAATTCATTTGCGCTATTTTTTGGCGTGTCGCTAAGCTCTAGTTTTATCTCGTTGCCCTCAAAATCTTTCAGGCAAATTTCTCTCTCATAGCCCTTAAAATTTGCCAAATTTGCAAGCAAAAGCGTGCCGTAGTTTGCAAACTCCTCGCTCTTTTTCATAAGCTCATCTTTATCTTCAAGCGAGTTTAAAATTTCTCTCATACTATCTATCTTTTTTTGCACGCTAGCAAGCTTTGCCTCTTTTAAGCTAGCTATCCTTGCTTCATTTATCCTAGCTGCTTCACTTTTAAAAAACTCATCAAAGTCCGTTATAGGCTCGCACGGCTTTTCTTTTATAGCTATGGCTGGCAGCTCAACTAAAACTTCGCCAGTTTCTATCTTGCGGTAGCTATTGTCAATATGTCTTAGAGCCTCGATGATGACGTTGTTTTCGTCAGTTATCACGGCGTTTGTAAAGCGGCCAGTAAATTCAAGATAGAGGATGAAATTTTCGCTTTTATATGAGCCACTTTGCGTGCAAGTAAATTTTAAAATTCTATTGTCTTTTAGGCACTCGACGCTTTTTATGTGCGAGGCGTTAAAGCGCTTTTTTAGGACGTTGTCAAAGGGTGCTTGATAAATTTTCGCCTCTTTTAGCTCGTCATCTTTATAGATAGCAGAGTTTGACTTATTTAGATCAAAAATGATCTTTTCGCCGCTAAATTCGATAAGTATAGCCATGTCGCTTACGCGCTTTGCTTGGCTTATCTTTTTAAATTTTGATAGATAACTTGCTATTTGAACTAAATGTGCGTACTTCATGTGGGGATTATATCAGAAATGTTGCAAAAATGTTTTAACAAAAGGTCCTAGCTGGTTTGCTAGGACAAAAGTTAAAATTTGTTTTTAGCGACCTCTTTTACGATCTGATCAGCTATCTCATCGACCTCGTTTGTGGCCTTATTTGTTTGATTTGCCACTTCAAGATTTTCTTTTGTTAGATTATCGATGTCGGCAACTAACGTGTTTATCTGAGCGATCGCTATGGTTTGCTCATTTATCGCCGCACTCATGTCGTCGATGTTTTGCGTTAGGATATTTGCATTTGCCTCGATCTCGCCAAGGCTTTTTTGAGTGCGCTCGGCTAAATTTCTAACCTCATCAGCCACAACCGCAAAGCCCCTGCCATGCTCGCCCGCACGTGCTGCTTCTATTGCAGCGTTAAGAGCTAGTAAATTTGTCTGATCGGCGATGTCGTGGATGATGGTGATGATATTTTTTATCTCCTCAGACTGCCTTTTGACATCATCTGATCTTGCATTTACCTGCCTCATAGACGCACTCATCTGTTCAACCGCGGCCGCACCCTCAGAGAGCGAAGTCGCACTCTTGTTTGCCTTAGTGGTAAGCTCCTGCATGTAGCCTTTTAGCGCTTTAGCGCGGTCTTCTAGCAGTTTTGCGACATCTTCATTATTTTTTAGCATCTGCGCTATTTTATCGCCAAGCGCGTCGATGCCTTTTGCGATGACGCCCTCGTCGTTTATCCTAGCTGTAAAGTCGTTTTTAAAGTAAATTTCTAGCGCTTTTAAGATATCGTGCTCATTTGAAGCGATATTTGTCTTTAGCGAGTCACGTAGATCACCAAATGCCTCTTTTAGCTTTAGCAGAGCTTGGCTATTTGTCGTCGCTTCAAGCGTCGCTCTAAAGTCGCCACCTTTTATCTTGCTTACAAATTCTTGCGTTTTGGCTAAAAACTCGCGCTCGTTATTTAAATTTTCTTTTGTGCTTTCTATATTTTCGTTGATTATGCTGGCCATAACGCCTAGCTCGTCGCTTGTTTTTAGCTTGATAGGCTCAACGTTTGAAGTTTTGTTGTTTATAAATTTAAAGACTTCGATTAGCCCATTTTGTATCGTTAAAACCGGCCTTAAGAAGTATCTAACGACCACCATAATAGCGATGATGACTGAGATCAAAAACAGACTAAACATCAAAATTTGCTTATTTGAAGCACTTTGAATTTCAGCCACAAACTCATCAGCATCAGCCACTATGCAGACGTTCCAGCCAGTTAGCTTTTGGTTTTGGCAGTAGATGACGTTTCTCATGCCGTTATGGAAAAATAGCGAAACCTTGTCGCCCTCTATGCTCTTTTTCATATTTTCTTTGATAAGGCTTTTGTAGTTTTCATCTTCTTTTGTGATCAAATTTACATCAGGATGAACTATCGCTTTGCCGTTGTCATCGGCGATCATGATACTTGAAGTCTTAGTCGTTTTTATCTCTAAAAGCTCCTGGCTAAAGCTGTTTAAGAAGATATTTGCACCAATTACCGCTACAAGCTTATGGTTGCTATCAAAGATAGGAGCGTAGGCTGTGATGGTTAAATTCTTTGTCGTGACATCTACGTATGGCTCTGAAAATCCAGGCTTGCCGCTGCTGCTAGCACCTTGAAACCAAGCCCTCGTGCGACCATCAAAATTTGGTATCAAAAATGGCTGATTGTTTTTCAAAAGATCAGTCTTTATGACGTTGCCATTGTCTGCGTAGCCCACAAATAGCGCGTCAAATGGCGAAATGACAAACGCACCCTTTAGTGCCTCGGCCATATCGTCCCTGCTAGCATAGAGCTTTTTATCCTCAAGCTCTTTTGCAAAGTTTTGCACCATGTGAAGTCTTGACTTTAAAAACTCATCGACAAAGTACATCGTCGATTTTAGCCCAGTTTTACGCACATTGTTGTAGGACTGAATTTTTTCCGATTTGGAATTTGAGTAGTTTATGCTAAAAAATATGCCTATGCCTACTAGCATCCAAGCTGTCAGCAAAAAGGCTATCTTGTTAGACAAGCTAGAAAAAAGTCTTTTCATCTTAAATCCTTTTAAAATTTTCGGCGTATTTTATAATAAAAGTTAAACAATATCTCTTAATTTTTATTTTTAAGAAAAAATAGCAAAAAGTAGCTAAATAACGCTTGTTATGATAAATTTTACTAAATTTTATTAATTTAGTTATCGAAAGTAATAAATAGAGTATTTTAGGGCTTTAGCATAAAATTTAAAGCTAAATTTTACATTGAATTTATTTTAGTTGCTTAAATTATAATTTTAAAATATATAAAAAAGAAAATGCTATCTTACAAATCTTATCTGCCCAAATTTTTAGCATAAATTTTTTGTCAAATTTATAGTGATTTAAAGCGCTGGCTAAATATCTTTTTATACAAATTTCGTTAAAATCGCCCCAAAATTTAAAGGAAATTTATGAAACAAACCATCACCGAGAAAATATTTTCAGATCACGTTGGCAAAGAGGTAAGCGCAGGAGAGATCATCGAGAGTAAGATCGATATGATCATAGGCAACGACATCACGACACCTATCTCGATCAAGCAGTTTGAGCGAAGTGGCGCTAAAAAGCTAGCTAATCCAGACGGCTTTGCCATCGTGATGGACCACTACATCCCGACAAAGGACATCCTAAGCGCAAATCAAGCCAAAATTTCACGCGAATTTGCCTACAAACACGACCTTAAAAACTATTTTGACGAAAAAGATATGGGTATCGAGCACGCGATTTTGCCTGAAAAAGGGCTAGTCATCCCAGGCGACGTCATCATCGGCGCAGACAGTCATACCTGTACGCACGGCGCTCTTGGAGCGTTTAGCACCGGTATGGGTAGCACCGACCTAGCTTACGCGATGATCACTGGCAAAAACTGGTTTAAAGTGCCTGAGAGTATCAAGGTCGTCTTTAAAGGTAAGCTTGATAAGCACGTCTATGGCAAGGACCTCATCCTTGAGATCATCCGCCAAATAGGCGTCGATGGCGCACTTTACAAGGCGCTTGAGTTTAGCGGAGAGGTGATAGATGGCCTTAGCATGGATGATAGATTTTCAATGTGTAACATGGCGATCGAAGCTGGCGCAAAGAGCGGTATCATCGCGGTTGATGAGATCACAAAAGAGTTTTTAAAAGATAAAAATTTACGCGATAAACCAAAATTTTTCTACTCAGACGAGGGCGCAAAATACGACAAAATTTTAGAGATCGATGTCACAAACCTTGATCCAGTCATCGCATATCCATTTTTGCCAAGCAACGGCAAGAGCGTAAGACAGGCGGTTCGCGACGATCTAGCTATCGATCAGGCATTTATCGGCTCATGCACAAATGGCCGTCTAAGCGACCTTCGTATCGCAGCACAAATCCTAAAAGGTAAAAAAGTAGCCCGCAAAACAAGGCTCATCATCACTCCAGCGACGCAAAAGATCGCAAGAGCTGCTGAAAAAGAGGGGCTAATCGACATTTTCATAGAAGCTGGCGCAGTTGTGAGCAACCCAACTTGTGGTGCTTGTCTTGGCGGATATATGGGTATTTTAGGTGCAAATGAACGCTGCATATCGACTACAAATAGAAATTTCGTCGGTCGTATGGGCGATAGAACGAGTGAAATTTATCTAGCTAACTCGGCGGTTGTGGCGGCTTCAGCCATAGCTGGTAAAATCGCCGATCCAAGGGACTTATAGGCGTTAGCTTTTAAGTATCTTTGAATGAGTTAGAAATTTTCACACTTCGATAAACTACGTGTTTTATCTTGTGTGAAAATTTCGTCACAACATCCAAATCTATCTTAAAATCTTGCCGCTAAATTTTAAAGCCCGCTTCGCGATACTTCACCTTACGTTTTTGACAAAATTTGATGAAATTTCTTGTGAAATTTACTTTTAGACCTGTCTTAAATTTGATATTTTAGTTTATTTGTAAAATTTAGATTTGTTAGCCGATAAATTTGCAAATTTATCGGCTATTTTTAGTGTAAAAAGCTTGAAGCTAGCGCATTAAAACGCTGTTATAGTTGCCAAAAGTCCAAAGATTATGCCTGGCAAGTTTGCAGCAGAAAGTGGGTAGTCTTTTTTGGCTTTTAGTAGGCCGTAACTTGTCCAGATCGTGCAGTTTATCGCAGCCGCTAGTGGCTGTATAAAAGGCGTTTTATGGCCATCAAGGTTGCCTATTATTTGTGGGATGTATGAAAAATACATAACAACCGACAGGCACGTACCTATCCAACCTAAAATTTGTAAATTTCTTTCACTCATGTGATCTCCTTTAAAAGTAAGCCATTATATTACTTTTAGCTTTATGATTAGCGATGTAAAAAAATTAATTTTATCTGCCAAAAAACACTCTTTTTTGCAAATTTAAGGGCAAAGCTTTGTAAAGTGATAATAAATTTAAAACAAGATGAGTTAGAAAATTTGGTTATACTTTTGTAATTTTTAAAATTTAAAAGGATAAAAGATGCAAACTTGCGTCATTTTAGCAGGTGGCAAGAGCTCGCGCATGGGTCAGGATAAGACCTTGCTGCCATTTGGGGGATTTGAAACACTCACGCACTATCAGGTCGCTAAATTTAGCAAAGTCTTTGATGAGGTTTTTGTAAGCTCTAAATTTGAGAAATTTAACCCACCGCTAAAGCTCATAAAAGATGAGAGCAGTGAGGATTTTTCGCCGATGCTAGCGCTTTACTGCGTGCTAAAAAGCTTTGATCATAGCGTCTTTATCATCCCAGCTGATATGCCATTTTTTGACCCAAAAAGTCTTGACGAGCTGGCTAAATTTAAAGATGAATTTGAGATGGTCGTAGCTGGCGATGATGAGCATATCCACTCACTTTGTGGCTTTTTTAGCCCAAGCTTAGCCCCGTTTGCGCATGAGCTTTACCAAAAAAATGAGCATAAAATCGGGCTTTTACGAAAAAACTGCAAGTGCAAGATAGTAAATTTTGATGATAAAGAGCAGTTTTTTAACGTAAATTTCCCAGAAGAATACAAAATAGCAAATGAAATTCAAAAAAAGGAGCAAAAAGATGCCTAAATTTATACTATTTTTGGCTCTTGGCTTTAGCCTTTTAGCAGCAAGCGAACTTAGCGAGTTTCAAAGGGCGCAAGCACTTGAGCAAAGTGGCGATATAAAAGGTGCTATGCAAATTTATAAAAGCATTGCCGAAAACTCTATAAACGCGCAAGGCTTAGCCTCCAAGGCTAGCCTAAATGCCGAGCCAGCGACGCCAGAAGCAAAGGTAAAGCAGGCTAAGATCACACAAGAAAATAAGGCTGAACATCATCTGCAAAACGCACTTGGTATCGAGCTTTATAAATTTAACTACCTTTTGCCAGTAACTTACGCTAAAACTGTGCCAGATGATGGGCGAAAGAGCGTTGAGACCAAGTTTCAAATAAGCCTTGCAAAGCCGCTATTCTACGACGTTTTTGGTCTTAGAGAGAGCCTTGTAGCGGCATATACGCAGACTTCGTGGTGGCAGATCACTAAAAAGTCATCGCCGTTTCGCGAGACAAACTATCAGCCAGAAATTTTCTTAAATTTTGCCTCACCAAAATATCTAGAGAGAATCGGCATCCAAAATCTAAAATTTGGCCTTTTGCATGAGTCAAATGGACGAGATGGCAGCAAATCAAGGAGCTGGAACAGAGCTTACGTGCAAAGTGACTTTGTCTATGGCAACTTTAGCGTCTCGCCAAGAGCTTGGATAGTCGTTGGCGACAAGAGCGATAATAAGGACATCTTAAAATACATCGGACACGGCGACGTAAGGCTTAGCTACAACCTAAACGACCACATCTTTAGCCTAATGCTAAGAAATAACTTACATTTTGATAAAACAAATAAAGGCGCAGCTGAAATTTCATATATGTTTCCGATATTTTCAACCGGTGTTTATGGCTATTTGCAGTATTTTACTGGATACGGCGAGAGCTTGATAGACTACAACAGGCACACAGATAAGGTTGGTCTTGGCTTTGTTATTTTAAAATAGCCTTAAAAATTTAATCTTATAAAGTGGCTAAATTTGGGCAGATAATCTAAAATTTACATAAATAATGAAAAAAATTTAACTAATAGAAAAACTTAAAAATATTAGAAAAAATATAAGCAAATTTTGCTAAAATCACTAGCAAAATCTCACAATAAAGGAGTTTTCATGAGCGGTATAGCTTTGATTGTCTGTTTTGTTATAGCAATCATCCTTATGATCCTTATGATCTCAAAGTTCAAGGTGCATCCATTTTTGGCACTTATGAGTATATCTTTGGTGCTAGCAATAGTCGCAGGTATCGATCTATCCAATATCCCAGCGATGATAGGCGTTGGTTTTAGTGGCACATTTAAGAGCATCGGCATCGTCATCATCTTTGGAACGATCATCGGCACAGTGCTTGAAAAAACGGGAGCTGCGCTAAAGCTAGCTGACATGGTCGTAAAGCTAGTCGGACAAAGACGCCCTGAGCTTGCCATGCTTATAATGGGCTGGGTTGTTGGCATACCAGTATTTTGCGATAGCGGTTTTGTCGTCTTAAACTCTATTCGCGAGGCACTTTATAAGAAAATTTCAGCAAGCCCAGTTGCTATGTCAGTAGCACTTAGTGGCGGCCTATATGCTTCTCACGTCTTCATCCCGCCTACTCCTGGCCCGATAGCAGCTGCTGGCACGCTTGGCCTTGGAGGAAATTTACTTCTTGTCATCATTATGGGTACAGTAGTTTCGGTGCCTGTTTTAGTAGCTGTTTATTTCTTTTCAAAAAGCATCGCTAAAAGCGTAACTATCAGCGATAAAGAGGCTGACGCTACGATAACGGCTAGCTACGAGGAGCTTTTAAATAAATTTGGCAAATTGCCTTGCGGATTTTTAAGCCTTGCCCCTATCATCATGCCTATCATCTTCATGGCGGTTGGCTCTGTTATAGACGTTTTAGCAAAACAAGGCATGCTTGATAAAGCTGCGCTCTTGCCAAAGATATTTTTATTTTTAGGTAACCCTATCATCGCCCTTGCTATTGGCGTGATCTTTTGCGTATTTTTGCTAGCTGAAACCAAAAAGATGAGAGAATTTGACCACATAACAAACGAATCATTAAAGATCGCAGGTCCAATACTTTTTATCACCGCAGCTGGCGGCGTTTTGGGCAACGTCATCACTGAGGCTGGCTTTGTAAATTTCATAAAAGAAAATGCCTCAACTATAAAAGCGATAGGAATTTTCTTCCCATTCATAATCTCAGCCGTGCTAAAAACCGCTCAAGGAAGCTCGACTGTGGCTATCATCACGACAGCCTCTATCATGGGTGCATTTAGCGCTGACAACTCGCTCATGCACACGCTTGGCTTTACGAGCGAAATTTCAGCCGCACTTTGTGTCATGGCGATAGCATCAGGTGCTATGTGCGTATCTCACGCAAACGATAGCTACTTCTGGGTCGTGACAAACTTTAGTAAGATGACTGCAGATCAAGGTTACCGCACACAAACAGCGATGACATTTATCATGGGCGTTGTTGGAATGATCAGCGTTTATATACTATCTTTGGTGCTTTTATGAGAATTTTGGTTGCGATAGATTCATTAAAAGGCTCGCTAAGCTCGCTTGAGGCGGGCCTTGCTATAAAAGAGGCGCTTGAAGACTTTTGCGACGTCGTAGTAAAACCAGTAGCTGACGGCGGTGAGGGCAGCGTGGAGGCTATGGCTGACGCGCTTGATGCGAAATTTATAGATACCATCGTCAAAAACCCGCTTGGGACTGAAATTTTAGCTAGATATGCCCTAAAAGACGACCTTGCCATACTTGAGATGTCAAGCGCTTCAGGACTTACTCTTATAAATCCTGATGAGAGAAATCCTATGAAAACTAGCACATTTGGCTTTGGTCAGATGATAAAAGATGCCATTAGTAAGGGGGCAAGGAAATTTATCATAGGCATCGGTGGAAGTGCGACAAATGACGCTGGCACAGGCATGCTAAGCTCTTTAGGGTTTAAATTTTATGATAAAAATGGCGCTTTGCTTGAGGGCAAAGGTGAGGATCTAGCTCAAATTTGTGAGTTTTCAGATGAAGGGGCGCTAAAAGAGCTAAAAGAGTGCGAATTTTTAATCGCCTGTGACGTGGATAATCCACTTTACGGTCAAAAGGGCGCAGCCTACGTCTATGCCCCACAAAAGGGCGCAAATGGCCGCATGGTAAAGCAACTTGATGACGGACTAAAGCACTTTGCAAGCCTTGTAAAAGAGAAAAATGGCACCAAATTTCACACGCAAAAGGGCGCTGGAGCAGCTGGCGGACTCGGCTTTGCTTTTGTAGCATTTTTGGGAGCGAAGCTCAAGCCTGGCATCGAGATCATCACGCAGACAATAGCACTTGAAGATGAGATCAAAAAGGCTGATCTTGTCATCACTGGCGAAGGCCGCATGGACTTTCAAAGCACCATGGGCAAGACCCCAACAGGCGTGGCAAAGATAGCTAAGAGGCATCATAAGCCAGTCATCGCGCTTGCTGGAAGCGTGCAAAGGTGCGCCAAAGACTGCCATAAACACGGCATTGACGCATATTTTTGCATACTAAATGAGCCAATGAGCCTTGAAGAAGCCATGCGAAAAGATAATGCCCTTAGAAATTTAAAGATGACTGCCGAGCAAGTCATCCGCCTTTATATGCTAAACCACAAATCATAAATTTAAAAAAGATAGAAGCTAAATTTCTATCTTTTTCTCTTTAAATTTAACTTCAAATTTTACCTACAAAGTGCTACAAAAATTCTCAAAATTTAATACATTTTGCAAAAATATAAAATAAACTTTAGAAAAAAAATTTACTATGTTAGAATAAGAAAAACTTCTAAAAAGAAAGGAGAATTTCTTATGCAACAGACCCTAAACTCTCGTCGCAGCTTCATCACAGCTGCAGGACTGTTTTTCGCTACGACTGCGCTAAAAGCAGCACCAAAGGACTTTGGCGGTAGTGGCGTTCGCTACGGCATGGCGATAGATCTAACAAGATGTGTTGGCTGTCAGTCATGTACTATGAGCTGTATGTTGGAAAACGACGTTCAACCAGGTGCTTTTAGGACCATCGTTTCTGAGTACGAGGCAAAGGATAAGAGCGGCAAAATGGCGGTCATTGCGTCACTTCCAAGACTTTGCAACCACTGCAACAAGCCAGCCTGTATCGACGTTTGTCCAACTGGAGCAAGCTACCAAAGAAGCAACGGCATCGTAAAGATCGACACAAAAGAGTGCATAGGCTGTGCGCTTTGTGTGGAGGCCTGTCCATATCACGCAAGATATCTTAGCTTGCATACCTACAAGGCCGATAAATGCACCTTCTGCGACCACAGACTAAGAGCGGGACTTCAGCCAGCATGCGTAGAGAGCTGTGTGGGCGGTAGCCGTATAATAGGAGATCTTAATGATCCTAACTCAAATATCAGAAAATTTCTAGCCACACATGAGACTATGGTCATAGATAGCCCTAAAAATACAAATCCACAGGTGTTCTACCACGGCGTCAGCGAAATTTTGGCTAAAAACGATAAGAAACTCGAGCTTGAAAACGGATATCAAAAGGTTATCAACTGGAGCGAAGAGATAGCACAGTAAAGGAAATAAGCAATGCAAAGAAGAGAATTTTTAAAAAGATCAGCCGTACTCTCAACACTAACCGCAAGCGCTGTGCTAGCAGACGGCGAAAAAGACGACTACAAACCGCAGTCAAACTCACTAGAGCCTGAATTTAGCGTAAAAGACGGCAAAATTTCACTCAACTACGGACATAGCGTTGTCTTTTCAATGTGCCACGGCTGTACGACAAAGTGTGGCATAAGACTTCACGTAGATGACAAAAACGACCGCGTTTTAAGATGTAGCGGCAACCCATACAATCCACTCTCAAACGTACACTGGGCAAATTTTGACACATCGATAAACGACGCTTTGCTTGCCACAACACTAAGCGGCGAAGATGAAAAGCGAGCCACAGTTTGCGCCAGAGGGGCGATATTGCCTGAGATGATAGAATCACCTGCAAGGATACTAACTCCGCTAAAAAGAGTTGGCAAAAGAGGCGAGGGCAAGTGGAAGAGCATAAGCTTTGAGCAGCTAGTAGAAGAGGTAGTAGAGGGCGGAGATCTCTTTGGTGAGGGACACGTGGACGGGCTAAGAGCGATATATAGCGACGAGCTAATCGACAGCGAAAACCCAGAGTACGGCACCAAGCGTAATCAATTTTTAAGCTTTTACCTATATGACGGACGCTCTGATATCGTCGATCGCTTTGTCAAAAAGTCATTTGGTACTATAAATCACTACTCACACGGCGGAATTTGCGGCGGCGGCTTTAGGGTCGGCGGCAAGATCGCGCACAACGCAAAGGGCTTTGCACACACAAAACCAGACTATGAAAACTCTAAATTTGTTATCTACTGGGGCACTTCGCCGTCAAATGGTGGCAACCCTTTCCAAAAACAGGCAAAAATGCTCTCTTACGCAAGAGGCACTAGAGATGACTTTAGCTACGCAGTGGTCGACCCAAGCGTTACAAATGCTGTAAAATACGCCTCTTCAGACAAAGGCCGCTGGATAGCGATAAAGCCAGGCACCGACTCAGCTCTAGCCATGGCTATGATACGCTGGATCATAGAAAATGAAAAATACGCTACAAACTACCTTATCCAGCCAAATTTAGACCAAGCAAAGCTAGCAGGCGAGATACACTGGTGCAACGCTACGCATCTAGTCATCACCGAAAAAGGTCACAAAGACTACGGCAAATTTGCACTTATCAATAACGAGTGGCAGGTCTGCTCGCAAGATGGCAAGACACAAAGCTACAAGGTAAATGAACCAGCCAAGCTCTACTACAAAGGCAAAATTTTAATAGACGGCAAAAAAGTCGAGGTAAAAAGCTCAATGCAGCTTTTAAAAGAGTCAGCTTATAAGCACAGCTTAGAGGAGTACTCAAAAATTTGTGGCGTAAGCGTTGAAGATATCATCTGGCTTTGCGAAAATTTCACCAAAAATGGCAGACAGGTGAGCACAAACGTGCATGGCGGTATGATGCATACGCAAGCTGGTATGACTACTTTTGCGATCCTTTGTCTAAACACGCTAATGGGTACTTACGGCTATAAAGGCGGCAACGTCAATGCAAGTGCCGGCACACACGAGTTTTTAAAGGGCAGATATGACCTTGAGAGCTTTGAAGGCGCTTATAAGCCAAATGGTCTAAATTTATCAAGATCGGGCAAATACTATGAAACAAGCTCTGAGTATAAGCGCAAAGTAGCAGCTGGCGGTAGCGGCTATCCATCAACTCAGCCATGGTACCCTATCTCTATGCCACTTGTAAACGAAACGCTTACAAGCCACAAGGCTGGCTATCCATATAAAGTAAAAGTTTTCATAAACTACATGACAAACGTACTTTACGGCCAAGCAGGACTTGAAAGAGCGGTTTTAGACGCGCTAAAAGATAGTAAAAATTTACCACTTTTTGTGGGTATCGACGCCTTCATGAACGAGACAAACGCCTATGCTGACTACATCGTGCCAGACGGGGTAAATTTAGAAAACTGGGCTCTTCCAAACTCTCTTTGGGGAACGATCGCTAAAACTTCAGTCGTGCGCTATCCAGCCGTTAGCTCAAAGCAGGCAAAGGATAAAAATGGCGGCGTGATCGACGTTGAGGCGTTTTATATAGCCGTAGCAAAGAGGCTTGGACTAAAAGGCTTTGGTAAAAATGCCTTCAAAGATAAAGACGGAAATTTCATGGACCTTGACGTAAAAGAGCAGTACTATGCAGCTGCACTAGCAAATTTAGCCTTTGACGGCGAGGGCGTGAAAGATATAAGCGACGAGGACAAAAAGCTTAGTAAGATATCAAGAGTGATGACAAAGCTTGATCCTTATCTAAAAGACGAAGAGAGGCCAAAAGTAGCGCACGTGCTAGCAAAAGGCGGCAGATATGATAGCTATGAGAGCGCATACAAGGGCGATAAAGCAACCGTAAAAGTGCCAGCGCCTACGCCAGCTTCTATCTACTATGAGCCACTTGGCGGACACAGACACTCAATAACAGGCGAATATATGCCAGGAGTGCCAAGCCTGATGCTACCAGTAGCAAGTGACGGCACGCCGCTTGAGAAATTTTTCCCACGCTCTGAGTGGAAATACACAGTTAGCTCAAGAAAGTCAAATATCCAGCACTTCTACACATTTGTTAGCCCAAGACTAAGAGCTGTCCATCCTAGCAACTTCATAAGGATGGCGCCAGATGTAGCGAGCGAGCAGGGCATTCGCTCAGGCGATAAGGTCAAAGTGACTACACCTTATGGAGCGCAAGTTGGCGAGGCATTTGTAACGGACGGCGTTTCTAGCGGGGTTATCAGCATAGAGCATGGATTTGGCCATGATGAGTTTGGTATAAGAACGCACATCGTCGATGGAAAGCCAGCTTTTGGGATAGCAAATTTAGAAAAAGGGGTCAATCACAACAAACTCGGACTTCTTGATCCAAAAAGAAATGGCGAATTTAGCCTAAATGACTGGTTGGTTGGTACTTGCGCTAGACAAGCACTTCCTGCAAAGATAAGAAAGATAGGCTAGTTTGATAAATTTGGCGAGCAGAGTAAAATTTGCTTGCCAAATTTCACTTTCGTGCAGCTTTTTGTTTGTGCGTTGTAAATTTAAATTTAGATACAGGGTAAGCTTTTAGGCTGATTATAAGCTAAAAATTCTCATATATTTATAGAGTTTCATAGTTAAATTTGATGTTTTAAATTTTGTATTGGTTAAATTTAATATTGCTAGTTTGCTCTATCTTTAAGTACTCTAGTTCGCCAGATCCTCAGCCACTTTTGCAGCAAGTTTTAGCTTATCACTATCAAAGTGCATGTAAATTCGTGAGGTGTTTAGGCTAGCATGCCTAAAAGCTTCTTACGCTAGTGTCAAGCTTTTTTGGTTACGACCAAGAGAAATTAAAATAGTAGGCTTAAATTTAAATATAAAAACTATAAAAGTTTAAGCACATATCCATTTTCGGCGGTTTCAAGCCTATATTTATGCATCTTATCAAGTTCTAAAACCACTCTGAAATATTTGTCATGCCAGCCGATTATGACGTTTTTAAAAGTATCGTTTTCAAGCTTTAAATTTCTAGTTTTAAAGCTTCTTGGAGGTTTTGCAAAGTCAAGCACGATCTTGTTTTTTTCATATGCAAAGTGCTTTAAGTTTTTAGCTTTTGTGATGATATTTAGCTCTTTTTCATGTGTTAAAAAGCTCACAAATCCTAAGAATTTAACCTCTTTTTCGCTGCTTTTTATCTCTTGAGTAGGCTTTGAGGCTGGCTCGATCTTTACTTCAACTAGCTTTTGCTCAGGCTTAGTTAGCTCTTTTACTTTTTTTGTGCCAAGGTCGATCACCACGACGTTTGGAGTTGGCACATCTGAGGTTTTATTTCTATCTTTGTTTGAAATTTTAGTCTCATTTTTTTCTATTATGACTGGCGTGCTCACCTTTTGAGCTGGTACCTCTGCCATCGTGACAGAAACATCTAGTTTTTTAGCTGCGACTGGTTCTGGATTTTTCATCTTGCTTAGGGCAAATTCATCGTTCCAGTCGATAGTTTTGTTTATATCGGTTAGTCTTTTTTCTTTTATGCTGCCGTCATTTGCTCTATATCTTATGGTGACATCAAGCAGAAGCATCGCATCGCTTGGAAATTTAAACGAGAGCGAGTTGAAGCTGTCATATTTTTCTACGACATTTGTCGTCATAACGCTTGTGTTTAGCTCGCTAATAGGCATAAATGGGTTTTCTCTAGCACATAAGCTCGCTGTAAATATAGATAAAACTAACCAAATTTTCTTCATCGTTCCTACTTTTTATTAGAGTCTGGCTCAAGGCCTTGTAGTTCAAAATAATCTTTCTGCAGACGTGCGTTTAGTTTTTTTAAAATTTCCACGTCTTCGCTAAGCCTCTCTTTTTTGCTCTGAAGGCTTAGCATCACGTCAAGTGAGCGTTTGCCAAACATCATGTTGCCCACGTAAAAGGCAAACATAGCCACGCAAATGGTGGCTATGACGTAGCGCAGTGTCGGCCGAACAAATTTTACGATTTTATGAAATATGCCATCTTCTTTGCCATATTCATCTAAAATTTCGCTCAAATATTATCCCCTAAAAACTCACCCGCCTCAAGCTCGATCTCAAGCAAGCGGTTGTATTTTGCGTTGCGCTCGCTTCTTGAGGTGGCACCTGTCTTTATCTCGCCAGTGTTTAGTGCGACTGCAAAGTCAGCGATGAACGCATCTTCGCTCTCGCCGCTTCTGTGGCTCATGATGCAGCGGTAGCCATTTCTTTGAGCAAGGCGGACAGTTTGCATAGTTTGCGTGACTGAGCCTATTTGATTTGGCTTTATTAAGATAGCGTTTGCTATCTTTTTCTCGATGCCTTCGCGTAAAATTTTCTCATTTGTAACAAAAAGGTCGTCGCCAACTAGCTGCACCTTGCTGCCAAGCCTTTTTGTAAGCTCAGCCCAGCCGCTCCAGTCATCCTCACTAAGGCCATCTTCGATAGAGAATATCGGATATTTTTCGCAAAGTTTTTCGTAGTAGCTAATAAGCTCGTCACTGCTAAATTTCTTGCCCTCAAGCTCGTATTTGCCGTCTTTGTAAAGCTCGCTTGAAGCGACGTCAAGTGCTAGCTTTATCTGGCTGCCTAGCTCATATCCAGTCTCTTTTACAGCCTGAGAGATAAGCTTTAATGGCTCTTCGTTGTCTTTTAAATTTGGAGCAAAGCCGCCCTCGTCGCCGACAGCCGTGCTGTGACCAGCTGCGTTTAGGATAGATTTTAGCTTGTGATAAATTTCAGTCGCAGCTCTAAGTGCCTCACTAAATGTGCTAAAGCCAAATGGCATGATCATAAATTCTTGAAAATCAACGCTATTATTTGCGTGTGCGCCGCCATTTATGATGTTAAACATCGGCACTGGCAATATGCTAGCGTTTGCACCGCCAAGGTAGCGATAAAGCGGGATATTTAGGCTCTTTGCAGCTGCGCGAGCTACTGCCATAGATACGCCAAGGACCGCATTTGCGCCTAAATTTGAGTAATTGTGCGTGCCATCAAGCTCAAGCATCTCTGCATCGACTGCTTTTTGGTTATAAGCATCAAGGCCTATCACCGCTTCAGCGATCTTTTCATTTACATTTGAAACAGCCTTTAAAACGCCCTTGCCAGCATATCTTTCGTCTTTGTCGCGAAGCTCGAGCGCCTCACGCTTGCCAGTGCTTGCACCGCTTGGTACGATCGCGCTTGCCTCGGTGCCGTCGCTTAGTCTAACTGTCGCACGAACTGTTGGGTTGCCTCTGCTGTCTAAAACCTCGTGAGCTTCTACATCTTCAATAAATACCATTATTCATCTCCTGCTTCGTTTGTGTCGTCGTCTTCGTCTTTTGCGCCGCTGCTTATTAGGTGATCTATGCCCATTGAGCCTTTGATCGCCGCTACTATCTCATCAGAAATTTCTGGGTGCTCTTTTAGGTAGGCTTTGGCGTTTTCTCTACCTTGACCTAGTTTTTCGGCCTTGTAGCTAAACCACGCACCTGATTTGTCGATGATGTCGAGTTTTACACCATAGTCGATGATCTCGCCCTCTTTGCTCACACCCTCGCCAAACATGATGTCAAATTCAGCTACTTTAAATGGAGGCGCGACCTTGTTTTTAACAACTTTTGCTTTTGTGCGGTTGCCGATAGGCTCGTCGTTTTGTTTAAGTGTGGCTATCTTTCTGACATCGATCCTTACAGATGAGTAAAATTTAAGCGCATTACCACCAGTTGTGGTCTCTGGCGTGCCATATCCCATCATGCCGATCTTCATACGAATTTGGTTGATGAAGATAACAGTTGTCTTCATCTTGCTTAAAATTCCAGTTAGCTTTCTAAGCGCCTGGCTCATAAGCCTTGCTTGCAAACCAACGTGCTGATCGCCCATATCGCCGTCTATCTCGCTCTTTGGAGTAAGTGCAGCAACGCTATCAACTACGATAAGATCGATCGCACCGCTTCTTGCAAGTGTCTCAACGATCTCAAGTGCCTGCTCGCCAAAGTCTGGTTGAGAGACGTAAAGGTTGTCGGTATTTACACCTAAATTTGAAGCGTATTTTACATCTAGTGCGTGCTCTGCATCGACAAATGCACAAATTCCGCCAGCTTTTTGCGCTTCGGCGATGATGTGAAGCGTGAGAGTAGTCTTACCAGAGCTCTCTGGTCCGTAGATCTCGATGATCCTGCCTTTTGGAACGCCGCCTATGCCAAGAGCCAGATCAAGTCCTAGCGAGCCAGTCGGTATCGACTCGATCGCCTCAACCTCTTTGTCGCCAAGTCTTAAAAGCGTGCCTTTGCCAAAAGCTTTATCGATCTGCTTTAGCGCAAGCTCAAGCGCCTTTTTCTTGTCCGCTTCGCTCTCTGGGATAGCTATCTTTTTATCACTATCTTTTTCTTTTGCCATTTTTTACCTTATAGTTGAAATTTGGCTTGATTTTATCTAAAAAGAGATGAATTTTACTTGATTTACTCGCAAATTATAATATTTTCGCCAAGCAGCGCAGCGCTATCAATAAGAGCAAAAAGCTGCTCTTTTTCAAACAAAAATCCATAAATTTGATCTTCGTTTTTTAGTATCGCTAGCTTAAGCGGCTCTACAAGGGAGCTTGCGCAAATGTTTAAAAAAGCTTCATCGATATGATTTTGTGAAATTTGGGGTTTGGTTTTGAAATTTTCTTCTTTTATAAAAGAGATAAACTTCTCTTGTGAGGTAGATTTATTAAATTTAAAAATTAGTTTTTCTTTTAAGGCCTGGGCTAAAATTTCATCAAATTTAACTAGGTCGATGTAGTTTTGCACACCTAAAATTTGAGCAAAATTTAGTAGATTTTTATCATAATCAGCCATATTTTTCTCATGCTCGCTTTGCGCCTTTTTAGCCCTATAAACGGCATAAAAACCAATCATAATAAACAAAATAGAAAGTGTTAAAACTTCTGCTAAAAACTCACTCATCACTATCCTTATAAAATGCAAACTTCAGTCTTAAGCTCTACGCCAAATTTCTCTAAAACCCTAGCCTTTGCTAAATTTATAAGATTTGTGGCGTCTTCAAAGCTTGCGTGGTTAAAATTTATCAAAAAATTTGCGTGCTCTTCGCTAAATTTCGCTCCGCCGATCGCATACCCCTTTAGCCCAACTGCTTCAATCAATGCCCCTGCAAAGTGCCCATCTGGATTAACAAAACAGCTGCCAAAGCTAGCCCCTTTTGGTTGATTTGTCCTTTTTGCGCTTATCTCATCAGAAATGCTCGCGTCAAAACCACTATGAAGCTCAAATTTAGCTCCCAAAATGGCCTCATCTATACCGCTGTGACGGTAGCTAAAGCTTATCTCATCTTTACTCACCCATCCACGAGCCAGACGCACATGCGTGAGATTGTCGCTTATGCTAAATTTAAGCAGTCCAGCGTTCATCTTGATAAGTCCGCCAAGCGTGCCAGGGATATTTTTTAAAAACTCAAGGTCGGCTATATTGTTTTGCTTAGCGAAGTTGTAAATTTTTGCTGATTTTGTCGTAGCACCTATCTCAAGGTGGATATTCTCGCCGAGCGGATTAAAATTTATATAGTCAAATTCCTTGCCAAGCATCGCCATTTTTGGGGGATGCGGCGAGATAAGAAGGTTGTTGCCTCCGCCTATCATCACAGCGCCTAAAAAGTGAGGTGAGCTTAGATCTTCAAGGCTATCAACCTCGAAAATTTCATGCACGCCACCTATCCTAACAGAGGTAAATTTAGAAAAATCAACAAGCCTCGTCACTGGATAAATTCCGGTATAAAATCAAGCATGCGAGTGGTAAATTCAACCATCATCGAGATCATCCAAGGCATTAAAAATATGATGACAACGACGACTAGTAAGATCTTTGGCACGAAGCTTAGCGTGGTTTCGTTTATCTGCGTGGTCGCTTGAAAGATGGAGATGATAAGACCAGCGATCAGGCCGCTTAGTAGCATCGGAAGGCTGATATAAAGGGCGATCTTAAAGGTTTCAACTCCAAGTGAGACAAGCGTACTTTGCATTAGCTAAACCTTACTTCGTTGTATTCAGCTGGGATTAGGTATTCATTTATGTCGATTGGCTTTTCAAAAAAGCTTTTTTCAAAGCCTATTTGATAGAGCTTATTTAGCGCTTTTAGCTGCGTTTCGTTCATGCTTATAGACTCGTCATTTGCGTATAAATTTAGATATGCTTTAAGCTCGTCTTTGCCAACTCTGATGAGGTTTCGCTCCATTAGCATGTGAGATAAAAATGGCTTGTGCGAAGTGGCTATGCGAACCGCCTCGCTAAGTACTCTTTCGCACTCGATGGCGTCAGTTATCGGCAGACTTCGTCTAAGCGCCATGCCACCAAGTGGAAGCGGTAAATTTTCGCCGTTTAGTTCGCTCCAGATGTCCCAAATTTCACGCTCGACGCAGAGCTTGTCAGAGAAATTTAAGATACTTTCATGTATGAGCACGCCAGCATCGACCTCGCCGCTAAGCACGGCATTTTCGATCTCAAGAAAATTTTTATAAACGATCCTTGCCTCTGGGTAAGCTATGCGAAAGAGCAGGGCATTTGTCGTGTTTTTGCCAGAGAGTGCGACCTTGAAATTTCGCTTTAGCTGCTTATCTTTTAGCTTGATAAGCTTTGGGCCATATCCGTTGCCAAAGCTCACCGCACAGCGTAAAAGTGCAAATTCATCGCAAATTTTAGGATAGAGTGCAAAGCTGATCGCTGTGGCCTCATAAGTACCTTTTAGCGCCTCTTCGTTTAGTGTCTCAATATCTAGCGCCTTTGATGTGAAGGCTAAATTTTTACTGCTGACCCAGCCAAATTTGACCGCGGCATACATGAAAATATCGTCAGCGTCCGGCGAGTGAGCGACGTTTATGGTTTTTAGATTATGCAAAGATGATCCTTTTTTTGATTACGCCATTTTAATGAAATTTATTTAAAATAAAGTTTTAAGGGTGGTTTTGAAACGATTTTACCAGCTTTGCCTCTTTGAAATTTAGCACGTATTTCACGTCTATGGCGTCTTTAGCCCCTTTTCTTCGAGCTAGGATCGTTGAGTAAAACGGATGTTTGAGTTCAAGCATCTTAAGCAGTTTTTGATCGCTATCTTCTTTTTTTATATTTTCAACGATTATTGTCGTTATAAATTTGCCCTCAAACTCATAAAATGGCCAGACTATAACGCCTGCGTCGCTTGTTTTAAAGTCCGTGATTTTAGATTTTTTAGGGATATTTAGCATGGAGATGATCTTTTTGCGGGGGCTGTCCGCATTTTGCACCGAGATCACCTTTACAAGCAGGTCTTTTTTGACTCCTACGCCATTTTGGCTAAAGCGGTAAACGCCGTCTTCAACTATGCCAACCTTTTCAAAGGCGTTAGCGTAGTTTGCGGCCATGCAGCTAGAGAGCAAAAGCGCTAGAAACGTTAAAATTTTGATAAATTTCATCTTTTCTCCTAAAATTTCACTCTTTTTAGTCTATCTGAAGTGAAATTTTTCCTGCCAAATTTAGCCTCGTTTTTGCCGTTTAGCTCGACAAGATCGCCTGTAAAGCCACAAATATCATTTTTAACAAGATAGCTTCCCACGCCGTAAATATCAACTGGGGTGTTAAATTTCTCAAATTCACTCATTTTTTGCGGATTAAAGCCTGAGCTAACGACGATTTTAACGTGTTTAAAGCCAGCTTTATCAAGCGCCTCTCTAAGAGCAAATATAAGCTCCTTGCAAACGCCATGCGGGTCAAATTTACTCGTATCTTTGCCTTCAAAATACTTATCTATCAAATTTTTACTAGTATCAACTCTAACTGCGCCAAGCCTCTCTTTTAGGGCATTTGCAGCCTTTAAAGCGTCCGTGATCACGTCGTTGTTATAATCAACCAAAGCCGTGATTTGCTCATTTTCAAAGGTTTTAGCATAAATTTGGCAAGCCTTCACTACATCGCCACCGCACATTTGAATGAGCGCGTGAGGCATGGTGCCGCCACCTTTTAGCCCTGTAAGCTCGCCCTGAGCGTCTGTGGCGACCTTTTTGATGCCGCCGATAAATGAGGCATATCCGTCGCCTGGCTGCGTGCAGATGTCGTCTTGTCTATCAGCCATACTAAAGACGTCCTTGCCATTTGCCGCTTTTATCACGTCTCTGGAGTTTGTCGCCACGCAGCTTCTTCTAGTAAGCGTCGCGTCGATCACGTTTTCTAAAAAGCCGAAATTTTCATACTTGCCACTTATCTTTAAAACTGGCTCGTTTGCGTTTATGATATCGCCATCATCAAGTGCGTAAATTTCAAGCTCGCTTGGACTTTTGGCAAATTTATTGATGATAGCTAAAACCTCGTCGATACCGCAAAGCACGATATCATCGCGCCTTTGGAAAAACTGCATTGTCACGTGTTGGTCAGGCAAATTTTGCTTAATTATCTCGTTTACTTTTAAAAAGTATTTCGCCGTGAAATAGCCCTCGCCAATCCTAGGATCTAGCCTAAAAGTCTTATCTGTTAGCCTATCTATCTTGCCTTGCATCTTTAGCTCAAGTTCGTTCATGTCTATCCTTTTGTTTTTGTGAGATTATACCATTTTAGCGAAAGAGTAAAATTGTAAAAATATATTTTAAGAATATATAAGAGTATATTTTATAAAATCGTAAAATTTTATTTTTAAAGGAAAAAGTATGAAAAAGTTTTTGCTTTTAATGGCCGCAGTTTTTGCATTTGGCAATGAAAATTTGCTAGTAAGTGCAGGCGGTGGATATAAAAAGATAGTCGAGGCAGTCGCGCAAAATCTCAAAAAAGATGGCGTAAATATCGATACCTCTTTTGCAAACATCACAGCGATCATGGCGCAGGCAAAAGAGGGCAAAACAGACGTGATAGTGGGCGATGAGGACTTTTTGAAAAAGTCTGATCTAAAAATTTTAGAATTTGTAAATTTAGGCCAAGGCGCTTTGGTGCTAGCTACCAAAAAGGGCGTAAAAATAGAAAAAATTGACGAGCTAAAAAGACTTTCTAAGATCGCTATGCCAGACGCAGTAAAGACAGTTTATGGCAAAAGAGCTAGTGAGTTTATGCAAAAAGCAAATTTAGACGGCGAGCTAAAGGATAAAATTTTAGCGGTAAATGGCGTACCGCAGGTCGTTACCTATATATTAAACGGCGAAGTTGATGCTGGCTTTATCAACCAAACTGAGCTAAACGCGCACAAGGATCAATTTGGTAGTTTTATCTTGATAGATAAGGCGCTTTATGCACCAGCAAACATCGTAGCTGCAAAGCTTGAAGGATGCAAGAAAAAGGGTGATTGCGAGAAATTTATAAACGAGTTAAAAAGCGAGAGATCAAAAGAAATTTACGCTAAATTTGGCATAAGATAGGGCTAAGATTGCAAGAGCTCACATGGCTTTTTGATCCGCTATTTTTAAGTATAAAGGTCGTTTTATGTCAGGGGCTTTTGCTTGCTATTTTTGGACTAGCTCTAGCTTATTTTTTAGCCTTTAGTAGGTCTAAATTTAAAGTAGTTGCCGAGATGATAGTCACCTTTCCGCTCATATTTCCGCCCATTGCAACGGGATTTTTGCTGCTTTATCTGCTTGGCAAAAATGGCATCATCGGCAAGGCTTTAAATTTAGAGATCGTCTTTAGCTTTAAAGCCCTTGTGATAGCCGCCTTTATAGCCTCACTGCCACTATTTGTAAAGCCCGTAGCTTCAGCGCTTAGCTCACTTTCAAAAAGCCTTAGCGAGGCGGCATATAGCCTTGGTAAAAATAAATTTCAAACAGCCATTTTGGTGCTTTTGCCTAGCGTTGCAAAAAGCATTGTGGCGGCCTTTATCCTAGCGCTCTCGCGAGGGCTTGGCGAGGTTGGTATAACGCTCATTTTAGGCGGCAATATCATAGGCAAAACAGACACCATCTCGCTTGCTATCTATAACGCAGTCTACGACGGCAGAAGCGATCAGGCACTCGCTTTAAGCCTTGTTTTGGTTGTGCTTAGTTTTATTTTGTTTTGGGTTATAAATTTGCTAGAAAAAAGTAGGATTTAGCACAAAATTTGTGCCAGCTAAAAATTAAATTTATTTAAATTTCGCTACAATTAGGGGCTTATATAAAAATTTAGGAGAATTTTCTATGAAAAAAGAAGATATAAAAGAGCTTATCGAATTTTTTAATGGTATGGAGATGAATCATATCAAGATAAAAAGTGGTGATTTTGAGGTTGAGGTAGAGAAATTTGCTGATTATTGCGCGCCTGCGAAGCCAGTAGCACAAGCAGCAGCTCCAACGCCAACACCTGTAAATGTTGTCGTTAGCTCAGAGGTAAAACCAGCTGCAAATTCGCCAAAAGATAGCATAAAATCTCCTATGGTAGGTACTTTCTACGCTGCTCCAAGCCCAGGCGCTGCTCCATTTGTAAAAGCAGGCCAAAGAGTGAGAAAGGGCGATGTAGTAGGCATCATCGAAGCTATGAAGATCATGAACGAGATCGAGGCTGAGTTTGACTGCCAGATCACTGAGATGCTAGTCTCTGACGGACAGCCAGTTGAGTTTGGATTGCCGTTATTTGGCGTGGAGAAAAATTAATGGAATTAAAAAGAATTTTAATCGCAAACCGCGGTGAGATCGCTCTTCGTGCTTTGCGAACAATAAAGGAGATGGGTAAAGAAGCCGTTGTAGTTTATTCAACCGCTGACAAAGACGCGCTTTACGTAAAATACGCCGACGTGGCTATTTGCATCGGCAAAGAGCGCTCAAGCGACAGCTACCTAAACATCCCAGCTATCATAAGCGCAGCTGAGATCAGCGAAGCAGACGCTATTTTCCCTGGTTATGGCTTTTTAAGTGAAAATCAAAATTTTGTTGAAATTTGCTCACATCACAAGATCAAATTCATTGGACCAAGCGTTGCTGCGATGGCTTTGATGAGTGACAAGAGCAAGGCAAAACAGGTCATGCAAAGAGCTGGCGTGCCAGTAATACCAGGCTCAGACGGCGCTGTGGCTGACACAAAAGCAGCAAAAGAGCTAGCCAAAAAGATAGGCTATCCTGTCATACTAAAAGCTGCTGCAGGTGGTGGCGGACGCGGTATGCGCGTGGTTGAAAAAGAGGCTGATTTAGAAAAGGCGTTTTGGTCTGCTGAGAGTGAGGCGATGAGTGCATTTGGCGATGGCACAATGTATATGGAAAAATATATCCTAAATCCACGCCACATCGAGGTTCAAATCATCGGTGATAGCCACGGCAACGTGCTTCACATAGGTGAGCGCGACTGCTCTATGCAGCGCCGTCACCAAAAGCTGATCGAAGAGAGCCCAGCTATCTTACTTGATGAAAAAACAAGGGAGAGGCTACATGAAACTGCCATAAAAGCGGCAAAAGCGATCGGCTACGAGGGAGCTGGTACGTTTGAGTTTTTGGTTGATAAAAATTTAGACTTTTACTTTATCGAGATGAACACAAGGCTTCAAGTCGAGCACACAGTTAGCGAAATGGTAAGTGGGCTTGATATCATCGAGCTTATGATAAAAGTGGCTGAGGGCGAAAAGCTACCGTCACAAAAGAGTATCGAGCTAAAAGGTCATGCGATCGAGTGCAGGATCACAGCTGAGGATCCAAACACCTTTACTCCGTGCCCTGGTAAGATCACAAAATATGTCTGCCCAGGTGGCCGCAACGTGAGAATGGATAGCCACATCTATCAAGACTACTCTATACCGCCGTATTATGACAGTATGATAGGTAAGCTCGTAGTTTGGGACACAGATAGAAATAGAGCCATTCACAAGATGAAAGTAGCTCTTGATCAGCTCATAATAAGTGGCATAAAAACAACAAAAGATTTTCACATCGCCATGATGGAAAACAAAGACTTTTTAAGCAACAACTACGATACAAACTATCTTTCAAGACATTAAAACTAAATTTTAAACCATTGCCTTTTGGCTTTGGTTTAAAATTTCTTATTTTATATATAAGCCAAATTTTTAGGTATTAAACTTTTTAAATTTAAGAGAAATTTAGTCAGTTTGTAACTATAAAATGTAATAAATACTAAAAAATTTATCTAAATTTATTAGTAGCAACTAAGTTTTGTGATATTCATACCATTTTTAAAATATGGCGGATAGGGCATAGTTACGGTAAATGGCACCGCTTTTTGCTTTGGTAAATTTTGAGCTATGTCAAATTTGTATGCAACAGTGTTTGGTCTCTCGTCCTCATCGCCTCCAAAAACCCATGAGAAAAATGAGAGCCCGCTTGGTTTAAATAGCGCTTCGCCACCAAGATCGTTTTTATTTAGTGGCTGATTTATGAGCTTAATTGTAAGAGTGCATTTGCTAATGGTAAATTTGCCGACATTTCTTACTTGACCTCGAAAGACGATGCTTTCATTTCTTAACACTCGCTCGCTCTTTACGCCCTCGACTATGCCTTTTTTGGTGTATTTGTCAAGAACTAGCATCAAAAAAATGGCAAGCGTGGTTGAGACCAAAATATTTGTAAAAAGTAGCGATAAAAATAGCTTTCGCTCAGCTCTAAGTGAGAGCACAAGAAACAAGATAGAAAGTAGTGCGATCGCGAAAAGCACGATGATATGAACGATCGTAAAGTAGGCTGAACTCATCAAAAACACTCCGCTTTTTTGGTGATATTGTAGTCAATGAAGGCAAAGTCATTGACAAATTCTCTTATCTGCTTGCTCTGCTTTGGCAAAAGCGCTTCATTTAAAATGATACGTTTTTTAGCAAAAGGGTTTAGTGAATTTAGAAAATTTCTCGTGCTTTGCGTTGAACCAAGGTAGAAGCCAAGCTCAATTTTGCAAACGTTTAATGTGTAGTTTGAATTATTTGTGATGTTAAAATCAACCATCAACGCATCGACATATTGAAGCTGTTTTGTGTTTATTTTGCTTATGCTAATAGGTCTTAGGCTTTCATTTATATATTTGTTTGCGTAGTAGTTACCTGCAAAAAGTCCCAAAAAACCAGCTAGGATAAATAAAAATCCTATCTGCCACCACGACTTTATCGCGATGAAAATTCCCAAAAGCACGATAAAAACGAAGGCTAAAAAGACCCAGCCATAGGCTAGAAAGTCGATAAGTTTGGCGTTTTGAAGTATGAAAAGTATGTTGTGCTTGATGCTATTTAACATCTCGCGATCTTTTTTCTTCGATGCCACTCATGCCAAAACGCCTTGCAAGTTCGTTTTTGACGGCATCTGGATGTATGTTGTGGGCTGAAAGCGCCACAAGTGCGTGAAAGCAAAGATCGGCTGCTTCGTAGATGAGGTCATTTTTTGCCTTTTGCTCATCTTGTTTTGTCTGCTTGGCAAAACTAAGCTCTTTTGCCGCCATGACAAGCTCTGTAGCCTCCTCGCCAACTTTTTTTAGAATTTGATTTTCACCCTTTTTAAAAAGACTTGCCACGTATGAGCTTTGCGGATCTGCGTTTAGCTTCCTATCCTCTATAACGTGATAAAGTTCGTCAATGACGCCGTAGCTTGGCTTTTTAACCTCGCTTTTTTCATCTGAAATTTCTAAATTTTCTAAATTTATCTCGTTAAAAAAACAAGACCTTGCCCCAGTGTGACAAGCAGCGCCTCCGTTTTGAACGACTTTTAAAAGCAAGGTGTCGTTGTCGCAGTCTAAAAACGCAGCCTTGATCTCTTGCGTGTTGCCACTCTCTTCGCCTTTTTTCCAAATTCTATTTTTAGTGCGTGAAAAGTAGTGAGCGTAGCGGCTAGATAGAGTTAAGCTTAGTGCTTCTTCGTTCATATAAGCAAGCATCAAAACCTCGTTTGTAGCGTGATCGCAAACCACTACCGGGAGCAATCCACCAACCTTTTGCCAGTCTATACTTTTTGCTACGCTATTCATTTTTACCTTTCGCTAACTGAGCTAGCTTTTGCCCTATCTTTTGCATCTAGCCAGATATTTGGCACAGCCCCGCCAGGTGTTAAGAAAATTTTGGCATCTTTGTTCTCTTTAAGAGCGTCGTTAAATCTATTTTGTGTCTCGATCTGTTTTAAATTTAATAAATTTTGATCGACACTTTTTGCGATCTCTTTGTTTGCATACGCAGTCGCATCAGCCTCGATCTTGATAGCATCTGCCTTACCCTTTGCCTCGATGATCGCAGCTTTTGCGCTACCTTCGGCAAGTGCAGCTTGTTTTAGAGCCTCTTGATTTGCCCGCTCGACCTCGTATTTTGTCCTCTCGGCCTCTTGTTTAGCGATCTGGACGCGCTCGATCTGCTCTTTTACCTTTGAAGGCAAGATGATCTCACGAAGCTGCACAGTTAGAAGCTCGACTGGCTTGTTTGGCTGAGAGTCGATGTCTTTTCTTATGCCCTCATCGATCTGCCTTGCTAGGTCATTTCTCTTAGTTGGCAGCTCTTCGGCTGTATATTTACCAGCGATGCTGCGAACTACGTCGCGCACGACAGGATCAACGATCTTGCTCTCCCAGCTAAGACCCCAAGATGCGATAGTTTGTGGTGCATTTTCTGGATTTAGGCGGTACTGCACGGTGATATCGATGCTAACTGGTAAATTTCTAGCGTCCAAAACCGAGATCGAATTTTTGCGTAAAATTCCAGCTCCCTGATAAGACTTTTGCAAGCTCTCGCCCATGTCCTCGCCTGAAGTGTAGTTGATGATCCTAACTCTAGTATCAACTACGATGATGTTTTGGATAAATGGCAAAAAGAAGTGAAACCCTGGTTGCAAAGGATTTGGCTCATATTTACCCGCTGTGGCTTTGATGCCGACCTCGCCTGAGTGTATCACTTTAAATGGCTGAGTGATAGCAAGGATCGCGATAATGGCGATTATGATGTAGGCTAGCGCACCAAATTTGCCAAAGCCGCTTGGTATATTTGGCATTTTAAAATCCTTTTTAAAAGGTGGCTCTTTGTCATTATTTTGACCTGAGCCCCTGTTGTCATTACCTGGCTTTTTTTTGTTGAAATAATCATTTAAATCAGCGGGCATTTCGTTCCTTTAAATCTTAAATATATGTTAAAAATGATTCGTATTTTTTGTTTAGACCATAAACTACGTCAAAGTAAGCTTTTTGTAGTCTCTTTGTCACTTCGCCTCTAGCACCATTGCCGATGATGCGGTTATCTATGCTATTTATCGGTGTTACTTCGGCTGCTGTACCTGTGAAAAACGCCTCATCAGCTGTGTAGGCCTGATCTCTTGTGATACGCTCTCTTCTTACTTCGATATCAAGGTCGTGAGCTAGTTTGATGACCGTATCTTGAGTGATACTAACTAGGCTGTTATCGTTTGGTGGAGTGATCAATGCACCATTTTCAACGATGAAGAAGCACTCACCTGGACCTTCAGCCACAAAGCCCTCGCTATCAAGAAGTAGCGCCTCGTCGTATCCAGCCTCTTTTGCTTCGTAGTTTGCCATTTGTGAGCTTAGGTAGTTTGAGCTAGCCTTTGCTCTGTTCATTTGAGCAGCAGGGGCAAGTTTAGCAAAGCTTGAAATTTTAACTCTGATGCCTTTTTCTAAGCCTTCATCGCCAAGATATGCACCCCACTCCCATGAAGCGATAGCAGTTTGCACTGGTGCTTTTGTGTGCGCTACGCCCATTACGCCGTATCCTAAAAAGATAAGTGGGCGGATATAGACGTTGCTGTTATATTTATTTGCGCGAAGTAGCTCGATCTGTGCTTTTTCAAGCTCTTCTTCAGTATAAGGCACGTTTAAAACGGTCATTTTTGCTGATCTTAAAAGTCTTTTTGTGTGGTCTTTGAGTCTAAAAATAGCTAGACCTTTTTTTGTTTTATAAGCTCTTGTGCCCTCAAATACAGCATTAGCGTAGTGCAAAGAGTGAGTTAGAACGTGTACTTTCGCATCGTCCCATTTTACTAGTTTTCCATCCATCCAGATGAATTCTGAAGCGTTCATAATTAAACCTTTCTTTTTTAGAAATTTGATCCGAGTTTATCTAAAATTGCTTTAAATTTACATTTCTAAGCCCAAAATGTCCGTAAATTTTAGGCTAAAGTTACTTATCTAAAAGCTCTTTTATCGTCTTTGCCATCTCGTCGATCGACGATGCTGCGTTTAAATTTATCAGATACTTGCCACTTACCACAAAGGCTGGCACACCGCTGATGCTTGCTACATCATAAGAGGCAAACCACTCGTTTAAAAGCTCTTTTGCACGCTCTGAGCTTAGCGCTTTTTCATACTCGTCTTTGCTCACGTGAGCCG
This sequence comes from Campylobacter concisus, assembly GCF_902460675.1. Lineage (GTDB taxonomy): Bacteria > Campylobacterota > Campylobacteria > Campylobacterales > Campylobacteraceae > Campylobacter_A > Campylobacter_A concisus_AJ. The sequence continues at coordinate 77,460 of NZ_CABPUQ010000002.1, forward strand.
CATTTAGCGCTAGATCTATAAATCTTTGCTTGTCTTTGCCATCATTAAAGTCATCTTTTTCATCGTGTCTTGCTTTGTAGATAGCAAATTTAGCTTGCTTAAATTTAGACTCATCGCTTAGCAGATCAGTCCCATTTGCCTCATCTATCGATATAAGAGCGGCGAAAATTTTACTTGTAGTCTCGCCAAGCTTGCCTTTGGTGCTTAGGTGATATGGGATAAATTTGACCCCGTCAAGCTTTGACATCAACTTTCTTGTGATCGTTCGGTCAAATTTATAGCAGTGAGGGCAGTCGTAGCTAAAGACCTTAACGACTGAGTTTTTAGGCACGTTAAGCGGTTTTGCTAGAGTTTGATACTCCACACCTTCAGTCAGTGCTGATAAATTTAGCGCAAAAAACGCACTTAAAATTAGCATTTTTATAAGCTTCATCTTTGCTCCTTATTATTTTTTGTTATTTACCATTGCGGCTTTACATTTTTGATATTTTCATAGTCAGTACCATTTACTAGGCGCTTTCTGCTCGCATTAAATTCACCACTTATTAAGCTTCTTGATGCGTTATATTCAAGTGGTTTTGTACCTATGATGTCGGCAAAAGTGTGAATGATGTCATCACTCATAAATTTATAATCTTTTGCCACTTCAAGTTTTTGCCAAATTTGTGGATATTTTGCTTTAAATTTATCAGTTCCTATAAATATAAGCGGAATTTCTAAAACAAAGCGGTTTATCATGCCGTGACCTCTTATGCCATCTATCTCAAAAAGAGCCTCGCCATGGTCTGAGAGATAGACTATCAAAGCTTCATCGTCTTTAAAAATTTTATAAATTTCATTTATCACGTAGTCATTATAAAGTACGCTATTTAGATACCAAGCAAAGCTCTCTTTTTGTCCAGGATTCATTTTGTTTTGTAGATCATTGGCTGTAAATTTTGCAAAATCTTTTGGATACCTTAGGTTGTATTTAAAGTGATTTCCCATTAGGTGAATGATATAAAAATTTGACTCTCCAAGACTTTGTTTTATCTTTAAAATTTCAGGCAAAAGTATGCCATCTGTTTCTCTACCGGCATAATTTGTAGCTGATGCAAATTTTTGTGTAAAAAATGTGATATCACTTCTATCTGCAACACTTTTTTGTGTTGTAGAATATCCGCCGATATTGCTTTGATTACTTATCCATGCTGTTTTGTATCCTACTAGACTAAACATATCAACGATGTTTAAACTCTTGCTCCAAGGCTCTTTGCTTTCATAGTTTGAAAAATTTAAAACCTTTGAAAGAGAACCATTTGTATATGTATCAGGGGCAGTAGTATCTGTATAGACTATAGCATTGCCACTTTGCTTTAAAGCCATTAAATTTGGTGTAGTTGGCAAACCAAATCCATAAACGCTCATCTCATTTTTTTGCAAGCTTTCACCGATCACAAAGACTACATTTGCTACTTTTTGCTCGGCTTTTATGTTTTGATTTGCTACTTTAGATGCGTCATAATCTTTTAAAATTTGCTTATTGCTAGCTAAAAAATTATCATCTAAAAGATATTTTTTTAAAACAAAAGCGTAGTTTATCAGGATGTGTTCTGAGAGCTTGCTTATAGCTCTATCAGCTTTATTAGACGATATTCTCATTGCTGATTTTGTAAAAAATACAGCTGCAAAGGCTATATAAATTACCGAAAGGACAATAATAGTTTTTCGGCTAAATTCTTTTGTGCTAGATCTTTTATATCTTGTCATAAAATAAAAGATGATGCATAAAAGTATAGCAACTACTAGATATTTAGCTTCAAAAAATGTCTGAAAAAACTCACCGGCTTCATCTGGATTTGTGTGTAGCACACTATCTATTATTGCTATATTTATATCTGTTTTTAAACTTGTTAAAGTGAAAAAATTTATAAAACATAGAACAAAAATGGTTAGTGCATAAGCTAGATAAACCCCTTTAAATAACCCACGACTTAGCAAGTAAAGAACATGAGTGATAACTAAATTTAGTAAAAATATAGTAGTTAAGCTTCTTGCCATATGCATAAGAGCTATACGGTCAGTTCCTTCAAAAAAGTAAATTTTATAGATATTTGCGATAAACATTACAAGTGTTGTAACCACAAATATATTTATAAATGGACTTTTTATAATGGTATTAAAAAATTTGGTCATTTTTTACCTTACTTCACAAGATCAGCTAGGACTTTTGCGGCGTGGTCTTTGGCTTTTACGCTTTTGTAAATTTTAGCTATCTTGCCGTCTTTGCCGATCACAAAGGTGCTTCTGGCGATGCCAAGATACTCTTTGCCGTAGTTTTTCTTGACCTGCCAAACGCCATAAAGTTTTGAAATTTCTTTATCCTCGTCGCTTAAGAGGATGTGCTTTAAATTTTGCTTTGCGATAAAGCCCACATGCGACTTCACACTATCTGGGCTAACGCCGATGATAACGGTGTCATTTTTGATAAACTGATCGTAGTTTGCGCTAAATTCGCAAGCCTCAGTCGTGCAGCCAGGAGTGTTGTCTTTTGGGTAGAAGTAAAGCACCACGTTTTTGCCTATAAAGTCCTTTAATGCGACCTTTACGCCATCTTGATTTAGCGCTTCAAACTCTGGCGCTTTATCGCCAACTTCAAGCGTTATCTTTCTCTCAATGTCTGCTTTGCTAAATTCGCTCATTTCATCCCCTTTCTTTTATCCTCTACGCTCTCGCTGCCTACGCCGATATTGCCAGCGTCGTGAGTTTCGATAAAGATCATAACCGCCTCTTTTTTCTTGCCAAGCACTCTTACAAGCGTCTCGGTTACCTCTTTAAAAACTTGATCTTTCTGCTCTTTTGTAGGCTCTGGGCCTGCTATTTTGATATTTACATAAGGCATTTTTGCTCCTTTTTTAAGATGCAAAATATTAGCCAAAATGAGTGAAATTTCAGATTAAAGCCGTTATTTAAGAATTTGGCATTAAAATAAGCAAACTTCCAAAAGGAGTGAAAATGGATTATAACAGGCAAAATAAGGGCTTTGTTTGCTTTATGTATGGCTTTGGACGAAGCAGGGCAGTTTATGCAGTTTTAATGATACTAATGGCACTTTTAGCTGGCTTTTTAACACTTAGCTCAAACGCTCAAGCTGATGTTTCAAATTTACAAATAGCCCTTGGCATCATACTTTGCGGTCTTTTGCTTATCCTTGTAAATCCAAAAATTTTCATCATCAAGCTAATTGGCTATTTAATCGCTTTAGCTGGCGTCATGATCGCCCTTCACAACGCAAATTTGCTGGGAGCTGATTTTAACCTATACTTTTACGCAAGCCTCATTTTTGGGGCATTTATGATGCTTATGCTTCTTAGCTGGTTTGTCTATAATGCAAGAAGCAGCGAAATAAATGAAATTTAGTTCCCCACTCCCATTAGCACGCTTGTGTAGGTATTTTGCTTAGGCTCTGAGCTTGTTGCATCGTTTATATTTATGCGGCTAGCCTCAAGCCCAGCTTTTATAAGTGCCTCTTTTACCGCATTTGCACGCTCATTTGCAAGCTCTACTAGCTTTGCTTTATCGACTTCGATGCCCTTTAACGCCTCTTCTCTTAAGGCTTTTTCGCTTCTATCTTTTAAATTTGGCACAAGCTCATTTAAAACCGCGATGTAGTCTTTGCCACTTGAAGCGATGATTTGATTGATCTTTTGATCTAGTTTTTTATTTTTATAAAAGCTCTCATCGAGTTTTGAGTATGTTGGCGTTATGCTAAGCTTCATTTTAGGTTTTGAGCCAGTTAGCTTTATAAAATCAGCTATCTTAGGCGCTTCTGAGCTTATAAGCTCGCTACTTCCAGCAAGAAAATCAATAGAGCTAAGATCTTTGCTGCCAAGTCCTAGGGCGTTACCTAAAAATCTAAATGGAGCTAGCGTGATGTCGGCAAAGAGCTTTTTTACTGCAGCCCAGATGACGCCGCCATATTTAAAGTCAGGATCGTCTAAATTTCCCTCAACTGGCAGATCGATGTTTATTTGATTATTTTGATCGCTAAGTATCGAGATAGCAAGCGAAAGCGGTAAATTTACAGCATCTTTTGACTCGACCTTCTCTCCAAGTGTAAGTGAGTCAAAATTTATAAAATTTGAGCCATTTAGTTTTGAGTCGGTGACGCTATAGTTTAGGTTTAAATTTAGCTTGCCTTTTTTGATCTTATAGCCCACAAACTGCCCGCTATAAGGTGTCACATTAACTAGATCGATATCTTTAAAGTCAAGCTTTATATCAGTATTTTGCTTTAGCTCAAACGGAAAGAGTTTTGCAGTGATCTGAGCAAAGCCATTTTTGCCAACCACACCTTGAAACTCGCCTGAGCTTGGGCGCTTTTTATCGATGTCTGTTAGCTTGCCATTAAGCTTTGAGATCGTTGTGGCAAATGGCATAAATAGCGATGCGTCCGAGAAATCAACCTCGCCATTTTTTAAAGAGAAATTTTTCACGCTAAATTTTAGCTCGTCCTCTTTTTTGCTAGCTACTTTTTTGGTCTCAGGTTTTGCCTCAGTTTTAGCTTTATTTTTATCCTCTTTTACGATCTGAGATAGGTTAAATTTACGCTCTTTGCTTAGATGAGCCTTGATAAATGGAGAATTTAAGCTCACCCCGCTTATAGTAAGGTCGTTTTTGGCAAATGAAATTTTTTCAAGATCAAGGCTTTTAAAGGCGATTAGTTTTTCAGTTTTTTTGCCATTTAATCTTATATCTTTGATGCTAACTTTTGCGTCTGCTTTGATATCTTTTGCGTAGTGAAGCTGGGCATCTGCGCTCATCTGACCGCTAGCTAGATCGGCCTCTAAAAAGGGCTTTGCGTAGGCAAAATACTTTGGTAAATTTGTATCATTTAGCTTGATTTTAGCACTCACGTCAAGTGGCTCGATCTTTATCTTCGAATCAACATCCAAATTTAGCTTTTGTGAGCTTTTCATCGCCACTTTTGCATCAAATGGCTTGCTAAAATCGCTACTTAAATTTGCTACTTTTACAAAAAGATTATCAAATTTATGAGCGATCTTTTCGCCTTCAAAAAGATGCGTCAAAGTGATATCTGCGTTATTTACACTTATATTTTTTATATCAAATTTAAACTCATTTTCTTTGCTTTTTGAAGCACTTTTATTTTCAGCTTTTTTCTCTACTTTTTTAGTGTGTTTTGCCACTTTTGCAGGTTTTGCGCTCTGCTCGTCAAATCCTAGCTCATTTACAGCGCTTAGACCATTGTCGTTTAGTTCTGAAGTAAATTTAGGCTTATCAACATCGACACTAGCGATATTTAGAGCCATTTTTAAAAGATCAAAGCTTATGCTCTTTATCGCCACGTCAGCGACGCTTGCTATATCTTTATTTTTTGCTTTAAGCTCTATATTTTTTACATTTAGCTCATCAAGGCTCGCAAGGCTTTTGTTGCCATCCATTGTAAAGCTTGTATTTGTCACGCCAGCACTTGCTACATATGCACTTGCGCTTTTGCTAAGTGGCGCGTTGATGCCATTTAGTGCTATTTTTTCAAGCGTTAGGGCGGTTTTGTTATTTGCTAAATTTAGATTTAAATTTGAAGCATTTATATCTTTTAAATTTGCTAAATTTCTATCTACTTCATCTATTTTTAAAGCGTTTGCCCCCATATTTTTTAGCTTGGCTGTGGCGTTTAATTCGCTTTTTTCATTTAAATTTGCAAGCAGCGAGATCTCATTTAAATTTAGTGATTTTATGCTCGCAGCGATAGCACTTTTAAAAGAGATGTCATTTAAATTTACAGCGCTTAAATTTAGCGCAGCCTCCGTTTTATCCGCTATCTTACTATCAAGATCAAATTTTGGAAGCTCTAGCTCGCCAATGCTAAGCTCATTTGCACCTTCATCTAAACTTAGCCCTTTTACATTTAAAAAGCCATCTTTTAAATTTATCTTAGTTGCGTTCTCGTCGGCATTTAAAGCGTAGTTTATCTTTAAGTTTATAATGGCATTTTTGAGATTTAACGCGTCATTGTCGATGAAGCTTATCGCAACTGGCTTTATACTAAAGTCTTTTATGCTGACGTTACCCTCTATTTTTAGTGGATTTAGCTTGATATCGCCATTTAGATCGATCTTGTGTGCTAGGCTTGAGTTTGAGTCAAAGATATGACTGCCAGCGCTATTTTTCTTCGTATTTAGCGAGCTTAGCTCGTAGTTTATATCATCAAAGCTTACATTAAATGGCTTTGTTAAATTTTGATCACTATATGAAAATGAGCCTTTGATGATTTTTGCGTTATTTAGCGCGAAATTTATCGAGCTAGTGCTGTTATCTTCGCTAGTTGCGTTATCATCGCTTATAAAATTGCTAAAGTTAAAATTTGCCTTTTTATCTCTTGCGATCTTTACTTTTGGCTCATCTAGCCTAAAAATGTCTATCTCAACTAGCTTTTTAAAGATAGAAAATGGCTTTAACTTAAGGTCGATCTGCTTCGTGCTAAAAAGCGGCGAAGTGGTGTTTAGCTCGGCATTTGTAGCGTTTAGCTCAAAGGTAAATGGGTTAAATTTAGCATCGCCAACAAAAAGCGTTGCGTTGTAGTCTTTTAGGTATTTTGGCGCGATATTTTTGATAGCATAAGGCAGACCAAAAAAGCCAAGAAGTGTGTAAATAAGCAGGAGTGAAACTACGCAGATGCCAGTGATCAGGGCTATTTTTTTCTTTTTATCCATTGTGAAATTTACCTTTTTGTCAGCTAAAATGAGCCTTGATTTTACTTTAAAAAAGGTTAAAAGATAGTTAGAAATTTCAAATTTTCTATACATTGAATTTACATTTATCTTAATAATACTTTTATGCATTTCGTATTACTATTCGTCAAATATTTTTTAAACAAAGGAGCGAGTGATGAAGAGATTTTTGACTTTATTGTTTTTGTTGTTTTCTACCTTTGCTTATGCAAATGAAAATGCCGTTGTGGTCGCTATCGAGGAGCAAACACCTCGTATAAATCCACTCTACGACGAGGATCACGATCCTACGCTTTCGCTGGTTTTCTCTGGGCTTACTAGCCACGATGAAAATAGCCATGTGGTGCCTGAGCTTGCCAAGTCTTGGCAGGTGAGTGAAGATGGCTTGGAGTATGTTTTTGAGCTAAGAGATGATGCCTTTTGGCATGACGGGGTGAAATTTAGCGCAAAGGACGTTAAATTTACCATCGAAGCGGCTCAAGATAAGAAGCTAAACGCGCCTGCTATCTCAAACTACGAGGTGGTAAAAAGCGTTGAAATTTTAGGCGATTATAAAGTTAAGATCACGCTTAGTGAGCCTTTTCCGCCGTTTCTTGACGCACTTAGCTTTGGCGTTTTGCCTGAGCACATTTTAAAGGGCAAAGATATCGCAACTGATAAATTTAATGACGCCCCTATCGGCACTGGCGCATACAAGCTTGTAAAATGGAAAAAAGATGAGAGCTTGGAATTTGCGGCAAATGAGAAATTCTATAAAGGCGAGCCAAAGATAAAAAAGGTATTTTTTAAGATCGTTGGCGATGAAAATTTAAGACTAGTTGGACTAAAAAGCGGTGAGATCGACGTCGCACTCATCTCTCCAACTGGTGTAAAATTCATAAAAGATGATAAGAAATTAAGCTTGCTTAAGTTTAAAAGTGCGGACTATAGAGCTTTGATGTTTAATTTTGAAGATCCTATCTTTCAAGATAAAAATGTAAGAATAGCCCTAAACTACGCTGTAAATAAAGACGAGATAGTTAAAAATTTATTTCACGGATATGCAAGCGTAGCGAATAACCCGATAGAAAAAAGCTTTGCAAACGACGGCGAGTTTAAATTTAGCTACGATCCGCAAAAGGCAAAAGAGCTACTTGAAAAGAGCGGCTTTAAGAAAAACAAGGCTGGCTTTTTTGAAAAGGACGGCAAGGAGCTTGGCTTTGATATCTACGCCTTTAATAACGACATCTTAAGGGTCAATCTAGCCAAAATTTTAAGCAGTGAGTTTGAGAAATTTGGCGTGAGAGCCAAAGCCTACGCTAAGCCAAGAACAGCCTTTAGCATAAGCAAGGTCGATAGCTTCGTGATCGGCTGGGGAAGCCCGTTTGATCCAGACTTTCATACGTATAGAATTTTTGGCGGATTTGCCGATGTGAGCGTAAATGAAAATGGCTGGAATTTTAGCCACTACAAGGACGCAAACGTCGATCTTGCCCTAAAAAACGCAAGATATACAAAGGACGTGGAGCTTAGGAAAAAATACTACAAAGAATTTCTAAAAGCGCTTTTTGAAAATCCACCTTACATTTTTATAGCCTATCTTGACTATCCACTCGTTTTTAACAACAAAATTTCAGGCATAAAGACGCAAATTTTAGGCCACCATGGGGCTGGATTTTTATGGAACATAAGAGAGTGGCAAGTAAAATAGTGGATAAAAACTTTGTTTAGAGCCATTTTAAAAACAGAGATCTCAAGCCTTGGGTTGCTGTTTTTTATCTCATTTTTTCTATTTTTGCTTATATACTTTTTGCCAGGAAATATCACTGACGCGATGTTTTCAAGAAGTGAAGCGATAAATTTAGCCATAAAAGAGCAAATTTTAAGAAATTTAGGGCTAAAAGATAACTTTTTCGTGCAGTATTTTAGGTGGTTAGCTCACTTTGTCACGGGCGACTTTGGCACTAGTTTTGTAAGTGGGGCAAGCGTGTCGCTGCTCATTAAAGAGAGGCTTTTAAACTCGCTCATTTTATTTTTTACTTCGTTTTTTCTAATAACTCTTTTATCCTTTTTCTTGGGGCTTTTAAGTGCCATTTATAAGAATAAATTTGCTGACATTTTTATAAATTTTAGCTCGTTTTTGCTGGCATCACTGCCGCATTTTTACATCGCACTCGTGCTAATAGCGATCTTTAGCGTCTATCTAAACGTACTACCAAGCTCTGGGGCAAACGAGCTAGGATCTAGCGGCGTTGGGGTGAAATTTATCATCTTGCCAACGCTTGCCATCATCTTGCCACACCTTGGAGCAAACGTAAAATTTGTGCGTGACAGGCTAAATCAAAGCCTAAACGCCGACTTTATCCAAACGGCTCACGCTAGAGGTTTGGGGCGCGGCAAAATTTATCTCTTTGCCATAAAGCACGCAAGCACCGATATAGTCTATTATTTCGCCACTCTTGTGGCTGGCGTTTTTGCTGGCTCATACGTCATAGAGAGCATTTTTTCATTTCCTGGCATTGGCAAGCTTAGCCTTGATGCGGTCATCGCCAAAGACTATCCAGTCGCACTTGCGACCATTTTGCTAACGGCTGTTTTTGTCGTTTTGGCAAATTTGCTAGCTAAAATTTTTGCCATCTTGACAGATAAGAGAAATTTATGAGAAAAGTCATATTTTTTCTAGCTTGCGTTACTTTTTTGGCACTTATTTTATTTGCCTTTGTGACGCCGTTTTTTTCTAAATTTGAGCCAAATTTCACTGACTTTATGGCGGTAAATTTAGCCCCAAGTAGCGAGCATATCTTTGGCACGGACATCTTAGGCAGGGACAATCTCATAAGAGTGGCCTACGCGCTTAAAAACTCGCTTCTTGTCTTGCTTTTAGCTGGCTTTTTAACGACCTTGTTTTCGCTCATTTATGCATATTTTGGCACGAGCAAGAGTAGGGTTTGCGAGAGCCTTTTTGATAAGGGGCTTGATGCCTTTTTAAGCATACCAAACATCGTTTTTATCATGCTTTTTAGCTCATTTAGTAGTGGTGATCTTTTGATTACCTCTTTTATCATCGCCATTTGCTCCTTTATGCAGGGCGCAAAAGTCTTTATGCAAAATTTAAGGCTTAGTAAAAAGTGCGACTACGCCGAGCAAGCTGTGATAAATGGCGCTAGCAAATTTAGCCTTATCTGCTTTGAAATTTTGCCAAATTTAAAGCATTTAATAGTTAGCATCTTTGGCATAAACGCGATAAACGCAGTCGTCATGGAGGCTACGCTTGGCTTTTTTGGCGTGGGTAGCGATGCAAATAAAATAAGCCTTGGCATCATGCTAAATGAGAGCAAAGAGGCGCTTTTTCTGGGCTCTTGGTGGATGGTGCTTTTCCCTGGCGTGACGCTCTTTTTGCTCATCCTTGCAACCTCGATCATCACATCAAATTCAAAAAATGGCAATATAAAAATATGATAGAGATTAAAAATTTAAACGTTTTTTATAAGGATAAGAAGCTTTTGCGTGAGCTTGATTTTGCCATGGGCGAGGGTAAATTTATAGGTATCACGGGTGCAAGTGGTAGCGGCAAATCGCTCTTTGCAAAGAGCTTAATAAGGCTTTTTGATGATGAATTTAGAGTGAGAGCGGATAAATTTAGCATTTATAAAAAAGATATCTTAAAACTTAGTCAAAATGAGCTAAAAGAGCACCGAAGAAAGGTCGCTGCGCTCATCTTTCAAAACTCAGTTGCCAGCCTTCATCCGCTCTTAAACGTGGGCGATCACTTTAACGCCTATCTTGATGGCGATAAAAGGGCAAATAAAGAGCTTGCCTTTGCTTATTTTAGGGAGTTTGGGCTAGATAATGCAAATCTCATCTGGCACAAATACTCATACGAGCTAAGTGGCGGCGAGGCAAGCCGCGTGCAGATCGCTCTTGCGCTTTGCCTGAAGCCAAAAATTTTGATCTGCGACGAGATAACAAGCGGGCTTGATAGCATTAGCGGTAGCCATGTGGCGGGCATCTTAGAGAGCCTAAAGGGCAAGATGAGCGTCATCTTTATCTCGCACGATGAGGCGCTAACGAACTATCTTAGCGATGAAATTTGGCAGATGAGAGATGGGCGGCTAAATTTAAAGGAAAATGCGTGAAAATAAGGCTCAGAAACGTCTCAAAAAGTTTAAGTTTTAAGGAGCATTTTAACGCTAAAGCTGAAGTTTTGCACCTTTTGGAGGGGATAAATTTTGAGCTTGATGATGGCGAAAATTTAGCCATTTTGGGTCAAAGTGGCAGTGGCAAAAGCACGCTTGCAAAGCTCATATCATTTAGTGAGCCAAAAAGTGGGGGCAAAATTTATATAAACAATGAAGAGATCACGGACAAAAATGAGCTCAAAAAAGATATCAGATATATCTTGCAAAACCAAAAACAAGCCCTAAATCCAGCGCTAAAAGTAAAAACAGCCATCGCTCACGTGAGGTCGTATCTTAAGCTTAGCTTTAGCGAAAATGAGCTCAAGGAGCTTATGGGAAATTTAAATTTAAAAGATGAAATTTTAGAAAAATATCCATCACAACTAAGTGGCGGCGAGGCGACGAGGGTTGGGATATTGCTCGCACTTCTTTCAAAACCAAAAATTTTAATCTGCGACGAGATAACAAGCGGACTTGACAACGAGACAAAGCAAAAGATCATAAATTTGCTTTTAAGCTTGGATGAAAATATCAGCATAATTTTCATCACGCACGATATCCTAAGTGCGATGAAGATAGCGCAAAAGGTGCTAATAATCGAATCTGGCAAGCAAGTGGCGTGGGGTAAATTTGAGGATCTTGCAAGTCAAAATGTCCTTAAAAAATACCTTGATGCAGCCAAATTTTATGAGGGCAAACTTTGATATAATGCAAGCAAAAAAGGTCAAATTTGCTAGTTCATATCTGCTGCTCGGTCGATAGCCACTACTTTTTACAGCGCCTACGAAAAGAGTTCCCAAACGAGCGAATAGTAGGCTATTTTTACGATCCAAATATACATCCATATAGTGAGTTTTTACTGCGTTTTGAGGACGTAAAGCGAAGCTGCGAGAAGCTTGGCATCAAGCTTTTATGCGGCCAGTACGACTATGAAGCGTGGCTTGGCGGCACAAAGGGACTTGAAGATGAACCAGAAAAGGGCAAAAGGTGCGAGTACTGCTTTGATTTTCGTATGAAAGACTCTGCTAAAAAGGCGATAGAACTTGGTCTAAATAAGATCACGACAACGCTTTTGATGAGCCCAAAAAAGGACTTTTCTCAGCTTAAAAAGGCGCTTGATGAGGCGGTGGCTGGATCAAATTTAGAAGCGGTTGCGGTTGATTATAGAAAAAATGGCGGCACAAGCGAACAGTTTATCCTCGCTAAAAAAGACAAACTATATCACCAAAACTACTGTGGCTGCGTCTTTGCGCTAAAAAAACAGCGTGACTCGCAAAATTTGCCCCAAAGTGAGCTAATGAGCGATGTTCGCGCAAGGGCGCTTTATGGCAGCATAGAAGCTAGACTTGAGCTTTACAAAAAGGTGCGCGAGTGCGAGGCGAGAGGAGAGAAATTTCACCTTTTTAGAAGGCGATTTTTAAACTACAGACTTTTACGCGCTAGTGTAAAATTTCAAAGCGCCGTGGTGCCAAGCTACTTTGTGCTCTACTCTGGCTTTAAAAGAGAGAGCTTAAGGCTAAATGTGGAGAGTGACTGCGAAATGGACGATGAGCTAAAAGAGGGTGCGATATTTATGAGCATAGAGCGCTTTAATAAATTTACAAATAGCAAATTTAAAAGCGTTGATGAGCTTTGTAAAAAGCCGCTTGAGCTTGACGCTGAGATGAAATTTCGTAGGCAGATATGCGGGGAGTTTTCGCAAAATCCTATTATCATCTTAGATGAGGTCAAAAAGGGCAGCTACGAAATTTACGCAAAGGCTGTTTTTTACAACGACAGCGAAGAAATTTTGGTTTTAGAGGGCTAAATTTAGACCTATTAAGGCTAAATTTCAGAGATTTTAAAAGAGGCTAATAATTTTTTTCTTAGTATAAATTTGTTACAATCGGCAAAAATTTACATTACTAAGGCTAAAACGTGATAGACGTCGTAGAAATTCAAAAAATTCTCCCACACAGATTTCCATTTTTGCTTATCGATAGAGTTGTCGAGCTAGAGCCTGCGAAAAATATCGTCGCTTATAAAAATGTAACCATTGGCGAGCCGATATTTCAGGGGCACTTCCCAGGTCACCCGATCTATCCTGGCGTGATGATCATTGAGGGTATGGCGCAAGCTGGCGGCGTGCTAGCGTTTAAGAGTATGAGTGACGAGCACCAAGCTGGCATCGAGAACAAAGTGGTCTATTTTATGAGCATAGACGGAGCGAAATTTCGTCATCCAGTCCGCCCTGGAGATAGGCTAGAGTATAGATTAAATGTATTAAAACACAAAGGCAATATCTGGGTGCTTGAGGGTAAAGCATACGTCGATGATGTGCTATGCGCCGAGGCTGAACTTAAAGCGATGATAGTCGATAAATAGGCTTTTGCTTAAGAAAAAGAGAAATAATGAAAAATATCCACCAAACAGCAGTTATAGAAGATGGAGCGATCATTGGAGATGACGCAAATATCGAGGCTTACGCATTTGTAAGTAAAGATGCGGTCCTTGGCAACAACGTCACGATAAAACAAGGCGCAAGGGTGCTTGGCAAGACGAGGATCGGCGATAACTCTCGTGTATTTAGCTACGCGATCGTAGGCGACATCCCGCAAGATATCAGCTATAAAGATGAGGTCGATACTGGCGTTATCATCGGCGAGCACGCAACTATACGTGAGTTTTGCACGATAAACTCAGGCACGCACAAGGGTGATGGTATAACAAGGATCGGCGATAACGCCTTTATCATGGCATATTCTCACATCGCACACGACTGCATTATCGGTAACAACGTCATTTTGGCAAATAACGCAACTCTAGCAGGCCACGTCGAGCTTGGCGACTACGCTGTTGTTGGCGGTCTTACGCCTATTCATCAGTTTGTTAGAGTAGGTGAAAGCTGCATGGTCGCAGGGGCTAGTGCGCTCAGTCAAGATGTAGTACCATTTTGCCTAGCTGAGGGCAACAGAGCTTATATAAGAAGCTTAAATTTAGTTGGCATTAGGCGTAGATTTGACAAAGAGCAGGTTGAAGAGCTTGTTCGCGCTTATAAATTTTTGTTTAATCAAGGCATCAGCCTAAAAGATCAAGCAAACGAGCTGATCGCAAAAACCAGCGACGAAAATGTTAAAAAAATGTGTAAATTTATATTAGAAACGACAAGAGGAATTCCGCTTGCAAAAGGAAGAGATTAATGGCTAGAAAGTGTAATTTTTGTGGCGAGGCTGAGTCTGCTGAGAGAAGATTATTAGCAGATATCGAAGGAAACGCCTATATATGCGAGTACTGTATAGCAGCAGCATACGATATGATACATGGTGACACGAGTGTAGAAGAGAGCAAAAACGATGAGGCGATAGAGTATCAAAAGCTCACACCAAAGGATCTAAAAGCGGTACTTGATAACTACGTGATCGGTCAAGATAGGGCTAAAAAGGTCTTTAGCGTCGGCGTATATAACCACTATAAGAGAATTTTTAAACAAAGCGACATCAAAGACGACACTGAAATTTCAAAGTCAAATATCTTGCTTGTTGGTCCAACTGGTAGCGGCAAGACCTTGATGGCTCAGACTTTGGCGAGATTTCTTGACGTGCCTATCGCGATTTGCGACGCGACAAGCCTAACTGAGGCTGGATATGTCGGCGAGGACGTTGAAAATATCCTTACAAGGCTCTTGCAAGCTGCAAATGGCGACGTGAAAAAGGCGGAGCAGGGCATTGTATTTGTCGATGAGATCGATAAGATCGCTAGAATGAGCGAAAACAGAAGCATCACAAGGGATGTCTCAGGCGAGGGCGTGCAGCAAGCGCTTTTAAAGATCATCGAAGGCAGCGTCGTAAATATCCCACCAAAAGGCGGCAGAAAGCATCCAAACCAAGACTTCATCCAGATAGATACGACAAATATCTTATTTGTTTGCGGTGGTGCATTTGACGGGCTTCTTGACATCATAGAGCGCAGAGTTGGTAAAAACGTACTTGGTTTTAACCAAGAAAAACGTGGCAAAAATGAAAAAGAAAATTTACTAAGCATGCTTGAGCCAGACGATCTTGTAAAATACGGCCTCATCCCAGAGCTTATCGGCAGACTTCACGTGGTGGCTACATTAAATGAGATAACAAAAGAGGATATGGTTAAAATTTTGACCGAGCCAAAAAATGCGATATTAAAACAATATCAAAAGCTTTGTGCGATCGACGGCGCTACGCTTAAATTTGATGATGAAGCGCTTGAAGAGATAGCGAGCCTTGCTATCGAGCGAAAGACTGGTGCAAGAGGGCTTAGAAGCATAATGGAAGAGCTCATGACAGATATAATGTATGATCTGCCAGAGCTAAAAGACTACGATATCGTGATCTCAAAAGAGACGGTAAAAGATAAGGCAAAGCCGATTTTGGTAAAGCACAATAAATTAACAGCGTAAAGGAAATAGATGTTTTTAGATCAGGTTATAGGTTTTTTCTCAAGTGATATGGGTATAGATTTAGGTACGGCAAACACTTTGGTTTTGGTAAAAGATAAGGGAATAATCATAAATGAACCATCGGTTGTTGCAGTAAGACGTGAAAAATATGGAAAACAAAAAATTCTAGCAGTCGGCCACGCTGCAAAAGAGATGGTGGGAAAAACTCCTGGCGACATCGAGGCGATAAGACCGATGAGAGATGGCGTTATCGCAGACTTTGACATGACAGAGAGGATGATACGCTACTTTATAGAAAAGACTCATAGAAGGAAAAATTTCTTACGCCCAAGGATCATTATCTCAGTTCCATACGGACTTACTCAGGTTGAGAGAAAGGCTGTTAGAGAGAGCGCGTTAAGCGCAGGAGCTAGAGAGGTATTTTTGATAGAAGAGCCTATGGCAGCGGCTATCGGAGCAAATTTACCAGTTCGCGAGCCACAAGGCAACCTTGTAGTTGATATCGGCGGTGGCACAACTGAGATCGGCGTCGTCTCGCTTGGCGGTTTAGTTATCTCAAAATCAATCCGCACAGCTGGCGATAAGATAGATAGCAGTATCGTTAATTACATAAAAGAAAAATACAACTTACTAATAGGCGAGAGAACAGGCGAGGAGATAAAGATCGCTGTGGGCTCTGCTGTGCAGCTAGAAAAAGAACTAAGCGTAGTGGTAAAAGGACGCGACCAAGTGAGCGGTCTTTTAAGCAGGGTCGAGCTAACAAGTGAGGATGTGAGAGAGGCGATGAGAGAGCCGCTAAAAGAGATCGCAGATGCGCTAAAAACCGTGCTTGAGATGATGCCGCCTGATCTTGCTGGCGATATCGTCGAGACTGGTATCGTGCTAACTGGCGGTGGAGCGCTAATTAGAGGGCTTGATAAGTTCTTATCTGATATCGTTAAGCTTCCAGTATTTGTAGCTGATGAGCCGCTTCTTGCTGTTGCTAGAGGCACAGGCAAGGCACTTCAAGAGATCGGACTTTTACAACAGCTAACAAATGAAGAGTAAGATTGTTCTTTTTGTTTTTATAGCGTTGCTTGCTGGCGCCTCGATGTTTAAGGGCGAAATTTTAAGCAACATCTCTATCAAATTTAGCAACTACGCTATAAATTCATACGACAATTTTGCCAAAAGCGTGAAAGATTATATAAACGAATATTTTAGGCAGGCTAGCGAGATAGAAAAACTAAGAGCGCAAAATAAAGAGCTAGAGCGCTCAGCTACGCTTCTATCTACTTTTGCAAACGAGCTAAACCAAATTTTAAAAGATAAAAACTCAACTGCCTACGCCCCAGCTGTAAAGCTAGTAAAAGGGCTTAGTTATGTGCATATCGGGGATTATAATAAAATTTGGATAAGCGAGTTTGAAGGATACGACCCAAATAAAATTTATGGGCTCATCTATCAAGGAAGCAGCGCTGGCATCGTCATCGCAAAAGATGGCAAGCCACTAGCATACTTGCAAAATGACCCAAAAAGTATATTTGCAGTCTATATAGGAAATGACAAAATTCCAGGCGTCGCGCATGGAAATCAAGGCCAAATAATGGTGAAATTTATCCCACAATGGCTCAGCCCAAAAGAGGGCGACGAGGTCTTTACGAGCGGGCTTGACGGGATATTTTTTAGTGGGGTGCCAGTAGGGCGCGTGAGTAAAATTTTAAAAGAGAGCTCCTATCAAAGCGTGATAGTTGAGTCCTATGCGAAGCTAAACATACCAAACTACTTATACGTTGTAACAAAGGAAAAATGATGCCAAAAAGAACAGATATAAATACCATTTTGCTAATCGGCTCAGGCCCTATCGTCATCGGTCAAGCCTGCGAATTTGACTACTCAGGCACGCAAGCGGCCAAGACGCTAAAAGAGCTTGGATACCGCGTAGTGCTTATCAACTCAAACCCAGCCACCATCATGACTGACCCAAATTTCGCCGACGCAACGTATATAGAACCGATCACAAAAGATAGCATTTTAAAGATCATCGAAAAAGAAAATATTGATGCTATCTTGCCAACGATGGGTGGTCAAGTGGCGCTAAATGCCGCTATGGAGGTCTTTGAGAGCGGCCTTTTAAAGGATGTCAAATTTCTTGGTGCAAACCCAGAAGCGATAAAAAAGGGCGAAGATAGACAAATTTTTAAAGCGACCATGCAAAAGATCGGCATGGACCTGCCTGAGAGTAGATATGCTTATAACATGGACGACGCGCTGAATGCGGCAAACGAGATAGGCTTCCCACTCATCATAAGAGCTAGCTACACACTTGGTGGCGCAGGAAGTGGCGTGGCTTACAATATGGATGAGTTTAAAGAGCTAGCTAACACTGGCCTTGACGCAAGCCCGATACATGAAATTTTGATAGAAGAGAGCTTGCTTGGCTGGAAAGAGTATGAGATGGAGGTCATTAGAGATAGAAATGACAACTGCATCATCGTCTGCTCTATTGAAAATTTTGACCCAATGGGCGTGCATACAGGCGATAGCATCACAGTCGCACCAGCACTCACGCTCACAGATAAAGAGTATCAGGCTATGCGTGACGCTAGTTTTGCCATACTTCGTGAGATCGGCGTTGATACTGGCGGCAGCAACGTGCAGTTTGCCATAGACCCAAAAACAGGCCGCATGATCGTTATCGAGATGAATCCACGCGTTAGCCGCAGCTCAGCGCTTGCTAGTAAAGCTACTGGCTATCCGATCGCAAAGGTTGCGACACTGCTTGCAGTTGGTTTTAGCCTAGATGAGTTCAAAAATGATATCACTGGCACGCCTGCTAGCTTTGAGCCGGTGATTGATTATATCGTGACAAAAATTCCACGCTTTACATTTGAGAAATTCCCAGGATCAAACCCATATCTAGGCACTGCGATGAAGTCAGTTGGCGAGGTCATGGCGATTGGTAGGACATTTAAAGAGAGTATCCAAAAGGCGCTTTGTAGCCTAGAGCGCGATCTTTGCGGATTTAACAGCCTTAGTTTAGAGAAAAACGCTTTGATTTATGGCATCAGAAATGCAAACGAGCAGAGAATTTTATATATCGCGCAGGCATTTAGAGATGGCTTTAGCGTGGCTGAGGTGCATGAGTTTAGCAAGATCGATCCTTGGTTTTTAGAGCAAATTTATGAGATAGTTAAATTTGAAGATAAGATCGACATGGATATCTTAAATAACGAAGAGCTACTGCGAGAGGCCAAAAGCATGGGCTTTTCAGATAAGATGATAGCCGTGCTTATAAATGAAAAAGACGATCTTGAGCTTAGTCAAAATGATATCTATTTTGCTAGGCAAAAGCTTGGCATCGAGCTTGAATACAACGAGGTAGATACTTGCGCGGGCGAATTTAAGGCGCTAACGCCATATCTTTACTCAACCACAAATATCACTAAATTTCCTAAAAGAGAGCTGGCAAAAGACGCTAAAAAGGTGATGATAATAGGCGGCGGTCCAAACAGGATCGGTCAGGGCATAGAGTTTGACTACTGCTGCGTGCATGCAAGCTACGCCCTAAGAGACCTTGGCATAAAAACGATAATGTATAACTGCAACCCAGAAACCGTCTCAACCGACTACGACACGAGCGATATTTTGTATTTTGAGCCGATCGATTTTGAGCACGTTAGATCAGTCATCGAGCGTGAAAAGCCAGACGGCGTGATCGTGCATTTTGGAGGTCAAACTCCGCTTAAATTTGCAAAACGCCTAAGCGTGATCGGCGCTAAGATCATCGGCACAACCGCAAGAGTGATCGACGTGGCCGAGGATAGAAAGAAATTTAGCGAATTTATAAATAAAATAGGCGTCCTTCAGCCTAAAAACGATACCGCCACTAGCCTAGAAGAAGCCTTGCAGAAGGCTGCAACTATCGGCTACCCAGTGCTTGTTCGTCCAAGCTACGTCCTTGGCGGCAGAGCGATGAGAAGGGTGCATAACGAGAGCGAGCTAAAAGAGTATATGAGCGAGGCAGTAAAGGTTAGCAACCACTCGCCAGTGCTACTTGATAAATTTTTACAAGATGCAAAAGAGCTCGATGTAGACGCGATATGTGACGGCAAAGAGGTCTATATAGGTGCGATAATGGAGCACATCGAGGAGGCTGGAATTCACTCTGGTGACTCAGCTTGCATATTGCCACCGATGAGCTTAAGCGATGAGATGATAAAAAAAGTGGAGAGACAAACCAGAGATATCGCGCTAAATTTAGGCGTTGTAGGCCTTATGAATATCCAGTTTGCTATCTATGAAAACGAGCTTTATATGATCGAGGTAAATCCTCGCGCAAGCAGGACCGTGCCGTTTGTGAGCAAGGCTACTGGCGTGCCTATGGCAAAGGTGGCGACAAGGGTTATGTGGCAGGGAAATTTACGTGAGGCGCTTAAATTTTATGATGATTATAGAGTTGTTTATGAAGAGGGCGACATCTTAAAACCTCGCGTAAGCTCGCATGTTAGCGTAAAAGAGTGCGTGCTGCCGTTTAACAAGCTAAGTGGCGCAGATCTCATCCTTGGCCCTGAGATGAAGAGCACGGGCGAGGTCATGGGTATCAGCCACGACTTTGCAAGCTCATTTGCAAAGAGCCAGATCGCTGCGAGCAACACTTTGCCAAGCAAGGGCAGGGTATTTTTAACGCTAGCTGATGGCGACAAATCTTACGCACCAGACCTTGCAAGGGATTTAATCGGCCTTGGCTTTAGCGTCATCGCAACTGGTGGCACGCATAAAATTTTAACCGAAGCTGGCGTGGAGGCCGAGTTCGTCTATAAGATAAGCGAGGGCAGACCAAACGTCGAAGATAGACTTAAAAACGGCGATATCGCGCTTGTTATAAATACAAGTGATACAAAATCAAGCGTGGATGATGGCAAAAAGATCCGCCAAAATGTACTTAGATTTAAAATTCCATATTTTACAACGATCCGCGCAGCACTCGCAGCTGCCAAGTCTCTAAGCACAGTTCAAACTGGCAAAGCACTCGAGGTAAAAAGCCTACAAGAGTATCTAAACGAGAGATGAATCAAAAAGAGTGTGTGGTAGAAGCGTTGGCTAGCCTTGGTGGCATGGCAACGCTTTTTGATCTTTACCATAAAACTGATGTTAGCACTTGGGGTAGCAAAACCCCATTTGCTAGCATAAGACGGATAGTGCAGACTAATAAAGAATTTTATAAGATCAGAGTTGGGCTTTGGGGACTTTGTGATTTTAGAGATAAAAATTTAGCAAAAACTGGTGATGGCAAGAGTGAAGAAAATGAGAAATTTACACATTCTTATTTTCAAGGTGTTATTGTTGAGATAGGAAATTTAAGGCATTTTCAAACGTTTATCCCAGCTCAAGATATATAAATCAGATAAGAAACTTTATGAGCTTGTGAGCTTGAGTGACATATATAAATTTAGTTACGAATACATTGTTAAAAGAGCAAAAACAATAGATACAATATGGTTTAATGAAAGAAATTTGCCAAACTCATTTTACGAAGTCGAGCATAGCACGGACTTTAAAAACTCACTAAATAAATTTTACGAGCTTCAAGACTTTAATGCTAGGATGTTTATAGTCGCAGACAAAATGAGACAAAGAGAGTATGAGAGTGTTTTAAGAGCTAGTATCTACGAACGGATAGCTCAAAAGGTGAAATTTGCTAGTTACGAAGATATATCAAGGCAGCTTGAAAGAGAGAGCGAGCAAGCATTTATAAAAATGGGGATTTAATGGGCGAATTCGAAGTTGAGATAACTGAAATTTTAAACAAAAAGATAAAACTTAAAGCAAAAGATCAGCATGAGGCGTGTAAGATCGCTAAAATGGCTTATGAAAATTGCGAGATCGTGCTCGGAGCTGATGATTTTACAGAGGTGAAATTTAATACCTTTTCCACAAATAAGCCAAAAGAACAAGGTAAAAAATGAATAATATAACTCCTTTTGATGATTTTATGGCAAGTTTAAAAGAGACAAATGCCACGCTTGGCTACTTTTGTGATTTTAAAAAATGTTCTAAAAATCTTGCAGAGGTTGCCATAAAACTTAATGCTTTAAATTCCTTGCTTGGCTCAAAAGATTTGAAAACAGATATTTTCAGAGTGAAACCTTTCTGAGATTAAATTCGCAAAATTTGTTCCACTGCGGTTTTTTCTAGCGTTTGTGTCAAGTCCAACTTCTACACCAAAGGCATAATCACATAAATTTTTAATTTTCCTATCCTTGAAAATTTCATCAAGCCCAGTCTCTAAAAGAAAGTTGTAAATTTTCTCTGGCTCATCAAAATAACTCTTTAGCTCAAGTAGATTACCACTCAAACTCACAACTTTTCTATTACTTTCCCTAACGGCGATTAATAAATTTAGTACCTCAAAACAGCTTCGATATTCTCTAAAAAGTGTAGAAATATCTGCTTTCAAGCTGAAGTATCAAGCTCAAATTTTTTATTAAATTTAGGTAGTGATGTGAAGAGATTTGACTTTGTGATTTGCGCACAAAATATCACTTATCTAATCGAAGCAAATTTTTATAGTGGTGGCGGCTCAAAATTAAACGAAGTAGCAAGAGCTTACATCGAAATAGCTAAAAAGATCTCCCATTTATCAGAGTATAAATTTATCTGGATCACTGATGGTTGGGGTTGGCACGATGCTAGAAATAAGCTACAAGAAGCCTATAAGAGTGTGAGGATTTACAACTTTGCAAATTTGCACCTTTTTATAAATGAGCTTAAAAATGCGTAACGATTTCAGGCTCATAAATGGCGACTGCTTTAACGAACTGGCTAAATTTAAAGACGAGTTTGATCTTATCTTTGCGGATCCACCATATTTTCTTTCAAATGGCGGACTTAGTATTCAAAGCGGACAGATAGTTAGTGTAAATAAAGGCAAGTGGGATGAAGGAACGAATATAGATGAGATCGATGAATTTAACCTAAAATGGCTCAAGCTTGCTAAACGATCACTTAGTGACAATGGCAGCATAATGATAAGCGGGACATATCACAACATCTTTTCTATCGGTAGGGCACTTCAAAAGCTTGATTATAAAATTTTAAACATCATCACATGGCAAAAAACTAATCCTCCGCCAAATTTTAGCTGCCGGTATCTAACACATAGCACTGAACAGATCATTTGGGCTAGAAAAGATGAGAAACATAAGCACATCTTCAACTATGAGCTTATGAAGCGGATAAATGGTGATAAGCAGATGAAAGATGTGTGGAGTTTTGCTGCGATAGCTCCTTGGGAGAAAGCATGCGGTAAGCATCCTACACAAAAACTACTTTCGCTTTTGATAAGGCTTATCTTGATGGCAAGTAATGAAAATAGCGTCATTTGTGATCCATTTGCAGGTTCTGCAACAACTGCCATAGCTGCAAATTTGTTAGGTAGAGATTTTGTTGGTATTGAAAAAGAGCAGGAATTTTATAGATATTGCGCTTAAACGAAAGGCTGAACTAGAAGCAAATTTTATAAAATTTAGAGATAAATTTAGTGATATAAAAATGCTTGAGAGCTTAAAATTTGGCTAGATTTAAGATCCCATACTTCACAACTATCCGCGCAGCACTCGCAGCTGCTAAGTCGCTAAGCACAGTTCAAACTGGCAAAGCACTCGAAGTAAAAAGCCTACAAGAGTATCTAAGCAAGAGATGAATCAAAAAGAGTGTGTAATAGAAGCGTTGGCTAAGCTTGGTGGCATGGCAACGCTTTTTGATCTCTATCATAAAACTGATGTTAGCACTTGGGGCAGCAAAACCTAGTTTGTTAGTATAAAATGGATAGTTCAGACTAATAAAGAATTTTATAAGATCAGAGCTGGGCTTTGGGGGCTTTGGGGGCTTTGTGAGTGTAAAGATAAAAAATTAGCTAAAACAGGCGATAGCAAGAGCGAGCAAAATGAGAAATTTATACATTCTTATTTTCAAGGTATTATTGTTGAGATAGGAAATTTAAGGCACCTTCAAATATTTATCCCAGCTCAAGATAATAATAAAATTTATAAATCAGATAAGAAACTTTGTGAGCTTAAGCGAGAAGTAGTAAATTTAGTGGCAGTTTTGGCTGCCACTAGCTAAATTTCACTTCTATTTGATTAACTATTTTTTAAAGCGTTAGCCACCTTTAGAGCGCTTGCAAATGCAAAATGCAGGTTATATCCACCAAGCATACCGGTAATATCTAAGACTTCGCCTATAAAATAAAGTCCTTTTACGCTTTTGCACTCTAAATTTTCATCTAAAAAATTAGTCTTTACACCGCCTTTTGTAACTTCAGCCCTTTCAAATCCAAATGTCCCAGCTGGGGCAAACTCGTAAGCAAAAAGCCTTTTTATGATGCTCTTTTCATCATCACTAAATTCATAATAAGCTCTATCTTTTAAGCCAAAATTTCTTAAAAACTCCAGCACAAATCTCTTTGGCAAAGGCAAAACTGAACTAAGTTGCTTTTTGCCATTTACTAAATTTTTCTCACTAAATTTAGGCAAAAAATTTATGCAAATTCGCCCCTTTTGCCAAAAAAGTGAGGCGTTTAGTATCACTGGACCACTTATACCTCTGTGCGTAAAAAGCACATCGCCACTAAATTTATGGCTCTCGTTTTTGCCATTTATCTCCACGTCCGCACTTAGACTAACACCGCTAAGCTCTTTAAACCAAAACTCATCTTTTTGCACGCTAAAGCCAACAAGAGCAGGAGTGGTAGGTGAGAGCTCAATGCCAAACTCACTTGCTATCTTGTAGCCAATATCGCTTGCGCCAAGGGCTTTGTAGCTTAGTCCGCCACTTGCGATAACTAAATTTCTAGCTCTAAATTTCTCATCTTTTGTCAAAATTTCAAAAATTTTATCTACTTTTTTAGCGCCGATAACCTCTTTGTTATAAAAAATTTCTGCATTTTGCCTTTTTAAAAGGAGGCTCAAAACGCTCTTTGCACCGCTATCACAGAAAAATTGATTTTGCTTTTGCTCGCTAAATTTAAGCTCACTAAAAAATTTCAAAACCTGATCAGGGCCTAGTACTTTTAAAATTTGCTCTATAAATTTTTGCTCGCCAAGGTAGTTTTTAGCGCTTACAAAGCGGTTTGTGATGTTGCACCTGCCGCCACCGCTTGCTAAGATTTTTTTGCCAGCGCTGCTGTTTTTCTCTAAAATGGCAACCTTTTTGCCTTTTAAATTTGCCCCTAAAAAGAGCCCGCTAGCGCCAGCACCAACGATGATGACGTCGTAGATCAAAACTTCAAGCTCTCTTTTAAAGCTACCTCGCTTGTTAGGCGAGAGTCAAATTTGATCACTTGATTTTTCTCGTTTTTGTAATAATCCACCACGCCTTTTTGGCTGTTTAGAAGCTCTAAATTTAAGCTCGCTTCTGGGCTTAGGTAGATATTTTTAAAGATTCTTGGATCGCTTAGGCTAAATAGCAAAACAAGCCAGATCACGCAAAGCACCACGCAGACGATGGCAAGCACTTTGAAGTTAAAGGTGTGCATGATATATCCGCCAACAGCGCCCCCAACAAAGCTTCCAAAGTAGCCAAATGAGTTAAAGATGCCAAGAGCGGTGCCTTTTTGTGAGGATTTTACAAATTTTGTCGCGGTTGATTGCATGATTGGCTCGTGAAGGTTAAAACCTACAAAAAATATCGCGATGCCAACCACAAAGAGAAATTTCGTAAAGCTAAGGGCAAAAATGGCGTAGGTTATGGCAAAAAGTAGCGTGCCAGCTATCAAGATGACCTTGCTAAGCCCCTTGCCATCGCCCAAAAATCCAGCCAGCCCCATAGCCAAAAAGCCAAGCACGGCGCCAAGCGTATAGACCTTGTAAAGCTCGCCACTTTCATAGCCATACTCTTTTACTAATATGATCGGGATCGCCAAGAATGCGATGCTTGTAAGCATTTTTTGCATGAAAGAGGTGAAATTTATGATCATATAGTCTTTTTGTAAAAAGAGCTTGCCAAATGGCACCTTCTGGGCCTTTGCGCTCACTTTTATCTCTTTTGGCACGACGGTGTAGAGTAGCACGACGCAAAGCAGGCTAAGAGCAGCGCTTAGATAAAAGAGGCTTGAAAGTCCGTAGTCTTTGGCAAGTAGCGGTCCAAGCACCATCGAAAGCGTAAAACTAAGCCCTATAAAAGCGCCCATTATCGCCATGGCTTTTGAGCGATTTTCTTCAGCCACAAAGTCGCTTATCATCGCTGTTGCCACGGCTCCTACAGCCCCCACACCTTGTAAAAATCTGCCAAAAAGCATCGTGTAAATTTCACTTGCTAGAGCGCAGACGATAGAGCCAACCACAAAGATCAAAAGCCCGATGGTTAGGGCTTTTTTGCGGCCGATCTTATCTGAAAGAGCGCCAAAAGGCACTTGAAATATCATCTGTGAGATCGCATAGACGCCTACTATTAGCCCAACTAAAAATTCGTTTGCGCCCTCTAAATTTAGGGCATAAAGGCTAAGCACCGGTAGGACTATAAAAAGTCCAAAAAATCTGCTAGCTACGATAAAAGATAGTGGCAAAACGCTTTTTAACATAAATTTTCCCTTATTTTTAAAAGGACTAAGTTTATCATTTTAATACTAATTTAAATTTAAAAATTTAATCTACTTTTTTGTAAAATACGCCCAAAAATCAAGGAGTTTTGCGATGAAAATCGTGCTTGCGACATCAAATTTAGACAAAGTAAAAGAGATAAAAGAGTTTTTAAAAGGCTATGAAATTTACGCACTAAGCGAGGTTGTGAAGCCATTTGAGATCGTTGAAGATGGTAGCACTTTTCAACAAAATGCGCTCATAAAGTCAAGAGCCGTCTTTGCAAAGCTTAAAGAGCAGGGACTTGAGGGCGAATTTGTCTCACTTAGCGATGATAGTGGCATCAGTGTGGATGCGCTTGGTGGCGAGCCAGGGATCTACTCAGCGCGCTACTTTGACCTTGATGAAAATGGCAAAGTGCGCGGCAAAAACGCAAATGACGCAAACAATAGAGCAAAGCTAATTAGCAAGCTAAAGGCGTTAAATTTAAAGAGCTCGCTAGCTCACTACACCGCCTGTATCGCCATTAGCTCGAAATTTGGAGACTACACGGCCCATGGCTTTATGTATGGCGAGGCGATAAACGAGGAGCGCGGCACAAACGGCTTTGGCTACGACGCACTCTTTATCCCAGATGGCTTTACTAAGACGCTTGGTGAGCTAGATAACGAGACAAAGCTTAAAATTTCTCACCGCTCAAAGGGGCTGGAGCTTGCAAATTTTGTGCTAAAAAGTCTAAAGAAAAACTACAAATAAGACTATTTTTATGAAGAAAATTTTACTTTTTATATTTTTTACTTTTGGCATTTTGGTGGCGAGTGAGTATAGGGCGCTTGAATATAAAAGCATAGTTTATAAAGACGAAAATAGCAACGGAAAGATCGACTACATCGCACTTTTTAAGGCAACGGACGAGCTATATATCTATGCAAGAGCATATCCTTTGAATTTTAAAGATGAGCAGCAAAAGAAGGCGGCCTTTGGCGATCTTTTAAAGGTGGAGAAAATTTTTGAGTTTATGGACGAAGAGGGCTTTACTAAGAGCTTAGGCGGGCAAGAGGCTTGGTATTTTAAAATTTGCCAAGCTAGGATCCACGTGATGAAGCATAACTTTGACGTGCAGGGCGAGGCTAAGAAGGCGGATAAAATTTACGGCGAGCTTATAAATTTGACGCCAGATAATGGGGAAATTTATGCTGAATTTGCTGATTTTTTAGCAAATTCTAACCGCCTAGAGCTTGCAGAGCAAAACTACGATAAAGCTCTAAATTTAGGCGTAAAAAGGGCAAATTTAGGTCTTGCGTTAGTAAAGTTTGCTAGGATGGATCAAAAAGGCGCGTTACCATACTTAGAAGAGTATCTAAAAAGCTACGCAGACGATGAGTTTGCCAAGATGCTAGCAAGCTCTATAAAAGAGGGCACGCTAAAGATAGAGCCCTAGTTAAGCTCCTTTAGCCCCTTGCTAGCTCGCTCCAAAAGATCCTGCGCGCGAGGGTTTTGCTCCTTGCCTTTTAAAATTTCAAGCACTTCTTTGTAGTTTTTGGCGGCTTAATCTTTTCCATCAAGCTTTGCTAGGTCGTTAGCGACCTCTATTAAAAGCTCTGATCGCACAAGCTCGTTGCCACTTAACTCTGGTGTGATATCAAGTAAATTTAACGCTAAAATGTGCTTGTCGTAGGCATTTGCAAAGTCATTTTTCATGTAGTAGGTGCTGCCGATGGACTTTATGCAAAGCAGCTCGTCGCGCATTGGGGTATTTGGCGTGACGTCATAAATTTTTTGAGCTTCTTGAAAATTAGCAAGCGCTTCGTCGTATTTGCCTAGCATCTTTTCTGCTGCGCCTATGTTTTGATAAGAGCGAGCTAGCAGCAGTTTGTCGCTAACGTTTGCCGCAAGCTCTAGGGCTCTTTGTGAGAGCTCTAGAGCCCTTTGTGGCTCTTTATTTACCATGCAAATGCTGGCGCCATTTATGAGCGAAGTGATCGCCTGCTCGGTGTTGCCCTCTTTTAAGCAGACATCAGTCGCTTGCTCGGCTAAATTTATATCGCTTTTATAAAACTCATTCACACTCTCTTGCACCAGCTCGTCACAGCTACTTGCAAAGAGGCAAATAGGCGCTAAAAATGGCAAAATTTTCTTCATCTTTTTACCTTTAAAATTTGGCTCATTTTACCTTTTGAAGCTAGAAATTTATATTAACTTTGCTAAAATCACTAAAATTTTAAGGAGCCAAAATGTCAAATATCTTAATCATCGGAGCAGGCGGCGTTAGCCAAGTCGCAACCGTAAAATGTGCGATGAACTCGGACGTTTTTACAAATATCACCCTAGCAAGCCGCACAAAAAGCAAGTGCGACGCGATCGCTAAATTTATAAAAGATCGCCTTGGCGTGCAGATAAACACCGTGCAGATCGACGCTGACGACACAGCGGCCGTGGTGGAGCTCATCAAACAAACAAAGGCTGATTTGCTTCTAAACGTCGCACTGCCGTATCAAGACTTAACTCTCATGGACGCTTGTGTAAAGGCTGGCATACCCTACATCGACACCGCAAACTACGAGCACCCAGACACCGCAAAATTTGAGTATAAGCTTCAGTGGGCGAAGGATAGTGACTTCAAAAACGCTGGCACCATGGCGCTTCTTGGCTCCGGCTTTGACCCAGGTGTGACAAACGTATTTTGCGCCTATGCACAGCAAAATTTATTTGACGAGATCCATGAGATCGACATCCTAGACTGCAACGCTGGCGATCATGGATATCCGTTCGCAACAAATTTCAACCCAGAGATAAATTTACGAGAAGTTAGCGCAAATGGTCGCTACTGGGAGGCTGGCAAGTGGATCGAAACAAAGCCGATGCAGATAATGTTTAAGTGGGACTACCCAAAAGTAGGCGTCAAAGACAGCTACCTGCTCTATCACGAGGAGCTTGAAAGCTTAGTTAAAAACATCAAAGGGCTAAAGAGAATTCGCTTTTTCATGACCTTTGGACAAAGCTATCTAACCCACATGAAGTGCCTAGAAAACGTGGGAATGCTGCGTATAGACGAAGTCGAGCATAACGGCATGAAAATCGTGCCGATCCAGTTTTTAAAGACGCTTCTGCCTGATCCTGCGAGCCTTGGCCCACGCACAAAAGGCAAAACAAACATCGGCTGCGTGATACGTGGGCTAAAAGATGGCAAAGAGCGCCAAATCTATATCTACAACGTCTGCGACCACGAGGCTTGCTACGCTGAGACAGGCGCGCAGGCTGTTAGCTACACCACGGGCGTACCAGCAATGATCGGCTCGCTAATGGTCGCAAAAGGCATCTGGAGCGGCAAAGGCGTCTTTAATATGGAGAATTTTGACGCAAAACCTTTTATGGATGAGCTAAATAAGCAGGGATTGCCGTGGGAGATGATAGAAATGAAACCCGGCGAAAGATACGAAGTTTAAATTTAGACTTGTCTCGTGAGCGCCTTTAAATGATTTTGTAAATTTCGCTCTGCGGCAGACTATCTGTCTTGCCTTGAGGCGAAATTTACTTCAAAACATTTAAATCCATCTCACGATATTTCGCCTGATTTTTTATTTTAATAACACGTTCCGCTTAAAATCGAATTTCGTCTCGTCTAAGCGAAAAATACTTCACCTAAATTTATTAAATTTAACCACTAAATTTTATCTCTCCTTTTTGGTTGCAAGATATTTTTCACAACTCTTTTACAAATTTTCAAATATAATAAAGCCAAAATTTAAAAGGAAATTTCGGTGCTAACGATAGAAAATTTATACATTTTGGTGGCAGCTCTTGCGCTTGTTTGCGTGGTGTTGGCAGCTTTTTTGATAAATGCAAATTTGCAAAAGACAAAGCAAAGAGATGCTTTAGAAAATTTACAAGATGAGCTAAAAGATAGCGAGCGGCTAAATATCGAGCAAAGAGCAAAGCTTGAAGCAAATAACGACAAGATAAATGAGCTAGCTAAAAATTTAGATGAGTATAAAATTTCGCTCAAGCAAAAAGATGAAAAAGAGGACGAGCTAGAGCGCGAGCTAAGGCGCCTAAATGAGGAGCTTGGCAGCCAGACAAAGATGGCTGAGATGGCAAAGTCGCTATCTATAAATTTACAAAACGAGCTTGGTGCAAAAGAGGATGAGCTAAAAAGATCAAACGAGAGTGAAAATGAGCTAAAACGCGCTATCGTCGCACTAAAAAGTGAGATCGAGGCCAAAGAAAACATCCTAAGATCACAAGAAGAGAATTTAAACAAGGCAAAAAGTGAGCTCAATTTAAAAGAGATTAATTTAAAAAAATCTTATGAACTAGAAAATGAGTTAAGGTGTGAAATAATTTCTCTAAAAAGCAAGGTGGAGACAAAAGAGAAAAGCTTAATATCACAAGAAGAAAATTTAAATAAAGTGCAAAATGAACTTGACTTTAAAGATGATGAATTTAAAAAATCTCACAAACGTGTTAATGAACTAGAGTGTGAGCTTGTCGCACTAAAAAGCGAGATCGAGGCAAAAGAAAATATCTTAAGATCGCAAGAAGAGAATTTAAAAAAGGTGAAAAATGAGCTAAATTTAGAGTTTGCTAACCTTGCTAATAAGATATTTGAAGAAAAAAGTGCAAATTTCTCAAAAAACAGCAAAGAGTCGCTTGAGCTCTTGCTAACGCCACTTGGAGAGAAGATAACAAGCTTTGAAAAGAGGGTAAATGACGCCCACAGCGACTCGCAAAAGAGCGCAGGAGAGCTTAGTGCGCAGCTAAAAGAGGTGGTTGAGCTTGGTAAAAATATGTCAAAAGAGGCAAACTCGCTAAGCACGGCGCTAAAAGGCAGCAACAAGGTCCTTGGCAACTGGGGCGAGATGCAGCTTGAGCGAACACTGGAAGCTGCAGGGCTAGAAAAGGGCACGCACTACACTACGCAAGAGAGTTTTGACGTGAGTGGCAAAAAGCTCATACCTGACTTTGTTATAAATTTCCCAGACGACAAACAGATGATAATAGACAGCAAAGTCTCACTCCATGCCTACGAAAAGGCGGTTGCGGCGGCTGACCTAGCGCAGAGCAAACTAGCTCTTGGCGAGCATATCGCCTCAATAAAAAAGCACATCGACGAGCTAGCTAAAAAAGACTACTCATCGCTTGTGAAAAGCCCTGATTTTGTGCTGATGTTTGTGCCAGTTGAGCCGGCATTTTTGGAGGCTTTGAAATTTGATCCAAATTTGTTTAACTACGGATATGAGAAAAAAGTGGTGCTAGTCTCGCACACGACGCTCATGCCGCTACTTCGTGTGGTGGCAAATTTATGGCGCATGGAAAATGGCAACAAAGAGGCGAAGGAAATTTTAAAAAGCGCAAATGAAATTTATGAGAAATTTTGCACCGTCGCTGAGAAGCTAAATAGGCTTGGAAACTCGGTGAGATCGGTAAATGATAACTTTAACGAGGTCGTTAAAAGCGTGAGCGGACAAGGTGGGCTTGATAGCAGGCTGGAGAAATTTAAAAAGATCGCTATAAATACCAAAGATACGCAGATAAAAGAGCTTGAAGCAAGACCTAGAGAGATCTTGCTAGCTAGCTCTAAAGAGTAAATTTGGAGCTTTTAAATTTAGTGATGCATGTGCATATTAGTTGAGTTATCTTCACTCATATTTTGCATATCCATCATCATATTGTGGTGATCATGCATCGGCATATCTGCTGGCATGTTCATCGGCATATTCATATGCATACCCATCTCACCGTTTTCAGCCTTGTAGCCAGTTATGGTAGGATCAACCATGCCAAATATCATTGCGACGTGTGCGACGATCAAGGCAAATATGAGTAGGAAAAAGTGAAGCTTTAGCTTTGCCTTTTCGCTTGCGTTTTTGTAGATCAAATTTAGCTCTAAAAGCGCGATGCCAAGAAGTGGTATGACGCTGATGAGATATGAGTAGACAGCGATGACATCGGCATATCCACGCCATTTTATACTTGGATAAATTTTTGCCATAAAATAGATCACAAGAGCTGTAAAATAGACCCCAAGCACTATGCCAGCAAATTTGCTAATAGCTTTAAAGCCAGCATTTTTGCCGCTATCCATGTGATACATAGTGAAAAACTCCATCGCCACTAAAAGCTCCGTAAGCCCCACAGGTATCACCATGAAGAGGATTAGATTGTAAGGTTGATTGAGCGATAAAAGCTCCATGTAGTGTGTCATTACCATTGTAAATCCTTTGTAAAAAATTTAAAGAAGTTTAACGCCAAATTGCTAATAATCATAAAATATCAAGATAACAAATTTAATCGGATGTTAAATTTACTCCTAGCTAGGCTAAGAGTAAATTTGAGCTAGTCTTTAAACTCGTGTGAGATGACTGGAGAGAATTCCTCCCAGTGAAGCTTAGTTTTAAAGGTCGGCATCTTGCTTTGATAAGGCTCTTTTTTAAGCGCAGCAACCGCAACGCTATCGCCTTGTGACTTGGATGGTGCCTCTAGGCTTAAAACAGCTCTTTCAAGCTCGATAAAGTCTTTTAAAATGATCGCATATAAGTGGAAAAAATTTGCATTTTTATGAGCCAAAAGTAGCGAGCCAAACTCATCTATAAATAAATTTAAAGTCTCGCCAAAGAGCTTGTCGCTGATATTTTTTGCGCCATTAAATTCATCACTTAAAAATGTAGCCATCGCCAAAAATATAAATCCAACGTAGTCCTCGCTATCCTTGCAAAGCTCCTTATCACGCCTATATGGGCTAAGCTTTAGGCAGTGTATCACCCTAAGTCTAGCCGCGCCGTTATCTCTACCCTCTTCATAAAATGAGGCGCTTAAAGGGATATTTGTAAAGCCAAAAAGAACGTCATTTTGCTCGCTTGTAAGCTCATCAAAGCTAAATTTATCCAAATTTGCAAACGCCTCTTCGCTTTGCTCGCTCAAAGGATTTTGCGCTAGGTAGCTAAGCTGCTCTTTCCATCTCGCAAACCCCTCATCACTCGTGTGAAAAAAGAGTGGATATGCTAAAAATTCGTAAAAATATGCCCTTGCCTTTGTGATATTCTTATCCATTTAATAAATCCTCTTTCATCGCATTTAGCTGGGCTTGCACCATGATCTTTGCCTTGCAGTCAGCGCAGCAGTAAAGTGACTTTATTTTAGCTCTGTCGTTGCCAAAACGTGGCTGCATGATCGCTGCGATCTTCTCGACCGCCTTTTTAGTCGCAAACTCTTTTCCGCACTCCACGCAGGCAAATAGCTCATCATGCGCAAGCTCGCTATAAACGAAGCTCTCAGGCTTAAGCGCTAGCTTGCCAACCTCAAGCGAGATGGTGTTTTTCTCAGCGCAGCTTAGCTCGCAGTAGCCACAGGCGGTACAGACGCTTGGGTTAAATAAAATCGAATTTGTCTTCTTATCAGCCACCAAAGCGCTTACGTTACAAGCGCCAACACAGCTAAGGCAGAGAGTGCAAGTTTCAGCGTTTATCTTAACGTCGCCATATCTTATCATTTCGCCACTTTTTACCACGCCAAGATCATCGCTACCCACGATAAACTCAAGCCTTTTGGCAAAAATTTCTCTCTTTGGCAGTGCGTATTCGTTGATCGAGTGCTGAGAGCCGTCTATTAGTTTTGCTTTTTTAAGCGCGATTTCAAGCTCAGCCTTGTCTTTTGCGTGGTGTATAGCTTGCTCTTTAAATTTAAGCTCATAAATTTGATTTAATATGCTAATGGCGTCCTTTTCGCCCTTGCCAAGGCTCTTGCTATATAAAATCACACTCGCGCCACTTTCTTGAAGAAGCGTCAAAAAGTGCGTTTGGCTTAGCAGATGTGGGGCTAGGATGACAAAAGGTAGGACATTTTGGGGTAGGCTAACGCTAAGCTCTTCTAAATTCATCTCTTCAGATACGATGAGAGCGACCTTATCTTTGTAAAGCTTAGCGATAGTGGCAAACGAGCTTTGTGGCATCAAAGTAGAGTCTAGCGAGCCGCTAGGGCAGACGCTGATGCAGTTTCCGCAGTTTGTGCAGTCTATCTGCGAAAAGACAAGGTGCTTTGTCTCGTCCTCTTTTAAGATGGCAACCGTTGGACAAACCTCGGCGCAACGACCGCAAATTTCACTCCTGCGCTCGTGATACTGGCAGATTGAAGAGTCGTATTGAGTAAAGCTTTTGTATCTAAATTTTGGACTTTTTGCGTTTAAAATTTCAAGCACTTTTTCATCTTTTAGTCCTGAAATTTCGTAGCAGCCGCTTTGCTTTAGCATATAGTCCCTTGCGTTTTCAACCAAGAAAAAGTCGCAATCAACCTCAAATTCGTCATTTGCTCTAAGCACCAAAACGCTTAGCTCGCCAGCTGCGCCATATATAAATTTAACCTCAAAGTGTGTAAGCTCGATCACTTTGTAGCCATTTTCTTTTAGTAAATTTGCTAGCTCTTCGCGGCCTGTGTTGCTTACTATGACAACATTTTTGCCGACCTCTTTTTCGTAATCCACATCCTTTGCCATGTCAAAGGCGCTAGCTCTTGCCTCGTAGAGCAAAAGTGTGTTTTTGGCTTTTTCTAAGACGCTTGCAGTGGTATTTTTAAGGTAGAAATTTATCTCAGGTGCGATGATGTTTGCTTTTAGCTTTGGAGAGTTTGAAACTAGATAGTCGCCATTTTCGTTGTTGATCTCTATTTGCTCATTTAGCATCAAAGCATCGTCAAAATCGTTATAAAAGCCAAATTCTTTCATTGTTTCTCCTATTATCAAAAACGGGCTTATTCTAATATTAATGGGATTAATAGACTCTGAAATTTATATGCTCTTTTTTTGCTCTAAGTTTTAATTTATAATATTTTTATGTTAAAATCACGGCTTGGTAAAACTAACTTACTAGGAGCGCAAATTGAACGATTTAAGAAACATCCCACAAGTTGATAAGATAATAAAAAACGAAGCATTTTTGGGGCTTGATACGAGTTTAGTCACTATGCTTGCAAGGCAAATTTTAGATGAAGTTAGAGCTAAAATTTTAAATGAAAATGCAAGCTTTAGCGGCGAAGAGATAATAAATTTGATCCTAGATGAGTACTATAAATTTAATAAAGCAAGCCTTCAAAGAGTGCTAAATTTAACTGGTGTCACCATACATACAAACCTCGCTAGAAGCGTTATAGATAAAGAAATTTTAAAGCGGGCAACGCCTGTTATTACTGGATACTCAAACTTAGAGTACAACCTAAAAACGGGCAGCCGCGGCAACAGATACGACTACGTTGGCTCGCTAATAGCAAGAGCTTTTGGCTTTGAAGACGCCATCGTTGTAAATAACAACGCAAGCGCTGTATTTTTGGTGCTAAACACCTTTGCAAAGGGCAGAGAAGTTGTCGTTAGTAGAGGCGAGCTAGTCGAGATCGGCGGCAGTTTTAGAGTGCCAGAGGTGATGGCAAACGCAGGTTGTATCTTAAAAGAGGTCGGCACTACAAACAAAACTAGGCTAAAGGACTACGAAGAGGCGATCAGTAATGAGACAGCGATGCTTGTAAAGGTTCATCGCTCAAATTTTGACATCGTTGGCTTTAGCGAAGAGACCACGGCAAATGAGCTAAGCGAGCTAGCAAGCAGGCAAAATTTGATAGATTATTTTGATCTTGGCAGTGGATTTTACGGAAATTTACCATTTAACTTAGACAAAAACGAGCCAGATCTAAAAAATTTAAAAGATGTTTCGCTGGTTAGCTTTAGCGGCGATAAGCTTCTTGGTGCGGTGCAGTGTGGCATCATAGTCGGCAAAAAAGAGCTCATCGCAAAGCTTAGAAAAAACCAGCTTTTAAGGATGCTTCGCGTCGATAAAGTGATCATCTCGCTTTTGGCTGAGAGCATGAAAGCCTATCTAAACAAAGAATTTGAGCTAATCACAACGCAAAAACTGCTTCATAAAAGCGTAAAAGAGCTTGAAAACTTAGCAAATTTTATAAATAAAAGCCTAAAAACTCCGCTTGAAATAGTGCGAACTTCTACCTTTGTGGGAGGCGGTGCGATGCCAAATAAAAAGTTGCCAAGCGTGGCTTTGGCATTTGGTGGCGACGCAAATTTAAACGAGCTAAAATTTAGGCAAAAAAAGGTGATCGGACGCATAGAAAACGATAAATTTATGCTTGATCTTAGATCGCTTCTAGATGATGATGTAGAGACGCTAATAAAAATAATAAATGAAACGGAAGAAAAATGAGTTTAATAATAGGAACAGCAGGGCATATCGACCACGGAAAAACCGCGCTTATAAAGGAGCTAAATGGCTTTGAAGGGGATAATCTTGAAGAGGAGAAAAAGCGTGGCATAACGATCGATCTAAGCTTTTCAAATTTAAGCAAAAATGATGAAAACATCGCATTTATCGACGTGCCAGGGCATGAAAATCTCATAAAAACGATGATAAGCGGCGCGTATGGCTTTGACGCGTGCTTGTTTGTGGTGGCAGCAAATGACGGGCTTATGCCTCAAAGCTTGGAGCACCTTGAAATTTTAAATCTCCTTGGCGTGAAATCTATAATCGTGGCACTTACAAAGTGCGATCTCGTTGATGAGGCCACCATAAATTTAAGAAAAAAAGAGATAAGAGATGAAATTTCTAAATTTAAAAACCTGCAAATTTTAGAAATTTTTGCCGTTAGTATAAAGGATAAGACAAGCATCGATGAGCTTAGAAACTACCTCTTTACGTTAAGAGCCAAAAAGCGCGATGAGGACGGCGTTTTTAGATACTACATCGATAGGGTTTTTAGCCTAAAAGGTATCGGAAATGTCGTAACTGGCACCGTTATAGAGGGAAGCGTTAGCAAAAACGATAAGCTTTTTAACTACGACGCTGGCAAAGAGGTGCTAGTAAGAAGCGTGCAAAGCCACGATAAATTCGTTGATAGCGCCGGAGTTAGCAGCCGCGTGGCGCTTAATCTAACTGGCATAGAGCTTAGCGAGCTAAAAAAGGGTCAGCTACTTAGTAAAAAGGGCTTTTTTAGGGGATTTAGAGAGGTTGATGCGGTCGTAACTGCTAAAAATCTCATCCACTCTCAAAGCGTGACATTTTGCGTGGGCGCTAAAAACGTGCCCGCAAAGGTGCTAATACTAAGCCAAAAAGATGATAGCTACTTTGTGAGCTTTAAATTTCAAAGCGATATGTTTTTAAAATTTGACGAGGCCTTTGTGCTCATCTCAGATGCGCGCGTGATAGGTGGCGGCAGGGTGCTAAACCCAGTGCTTGAGCCACTAAAAAAGGCTGGCAAAATTCTCTTTTTAGCCTCGCTTTTAAAGCATGATTTTGTTGAAGCTTTTTCTATCTTAAAAGAAGCTCACAAAAATGGCTTTGGCATCATCTCTTCTTATCAAAGATTTGGTCTAAATCACGAAGAGGCCGTAGCCGTAGCTAAAAAAGTCTCAAACGTCTTTGTCGATGAAAAGGCTTTAAATATCTACGATCTAAGCGCGCTTGAGCGGATAAAATCAGCCATTAAATTTATGATAGAAAAGAATGAATTTGCTGTCTTTTCAGCTCAAAGTATCAGCCTAAAACTTGCTTGGGCTAGCCAAAATTTAGCCCAAAAAGCGCTTGATGAGCTTGAAAGTATAAATTTAATCTCAAAAGATAGTGGCGTCTATACCAAAAAAGGCGTTGATCTTAGCAAATTAAAAGTAAGGCTTGAAGAGAAAATTTATGAAATTTTAGAAAGTGGAAAGCTAGCCCCAACAGCTCCATATAATATATATGATGAGTTAGAGATCGATAGGGTTAGTGGCGATAATGCTCTTAAAAAACTAACCGCAATGGGCAGGGTCATAAGGCTAGAGCATAACCTTTTCATCACTAGAAATTCGCTAAAAATGGCACTTGATAAGCTAAGAGAGATCATAAAAAATCAAGGCTTCGTAAATGTCACAAATGCCAAGGATGCGCTAAATTTAAGTAGAAAATATGTAATCGCCTACCTCGAGCAGCTCGATCTTGAGAGTGACATAATGAAGCAAGGAAATGATAGGGTTTTTCGCAGTTAGTATTCATTTACAAAAAGCAAATATAATCCGCCAAATTTTTAAAAAGGATAAAAATGAAAAAAATGATCTTAGCCTCAGTCATTGCGGCAACTAGCCTAATGGCAGCAAGCGATAAGCAAATAGAGGACTTCTACTCTCAAATGGTTGATAGCAGCGTAAAAGTAAAGGTAGCTGATCGTCACAAAGTGGCAGGCGACATCGAAGCTGTCGTGGTAAAACTAAGCAAAGATGGCAACTCACAAGATGAGATCGTTTTTACAAAAGGTGACTTCATCTTCCCAGACGTGATCGATCTAAAAGAGCAAAAATCATACCTCGCTGAAGTGAAAAAAGAGGTCATCGCAAAGGGAATTTCTAAAATTTATAAAGATGAAGACAAGGCAAATATCATCGTTCTTGGTAGCGACCCTAAAAAGCCAACTATCATAATGTTTTCAGACCCAGAGTGCCCATACTGCAGAGCTGAGCTAGCAAAGATCGAGACAACACTAAAAGATAGCAACGTTGAGATCGTCCTAACTCCAGTGCATGACGTCTCATCACTTCAAAAAAGCTCGCTAATCTACAAAGATGCAAAAGCTGCTAAGAGTGACAGCGATAAGGTTAAAATTTTAAGAAAATACTACGCTGAAGACTACAACGTAGATGATAAGAGCGTTAGCAAAGATGATGTCGCAAAGATCGATAATCTCCGCAAAAAATACTTTGCAGCTGGCGTTAGATCAGTGCCATTTATCGTAAATAAAAGCGATCTAAAATAACATTTTCTAGGGAGCTCTCCCTAGAATTTCTACTACAAATAAATTTCATAAATTTAAAGTATATTTAACTATATTTTTAATAAATACTTAACATTTGTAATTAAACTTTTATATTTACTTTGCTTAACTTAGAAATATGCTAAATTTACATAGTTATGTTTTAGGGTTATAAAATGCCCTAAAATAGGCTATTTGCGATATTTTAGAAATTCTAAATATGCAAATTTTACATATTAATGAACCAAATTTCTCAAAAATTTTTGAGGCATAAGGAGAAAAAATGCAAGGATCAAGAAGAGATTTTCTTAAAAAATCTCTAAAAGTCGGTGCTGCCAGCGGAGTACTCGCAGTCTCAGCCGTAGCAAAAGTGACTAGCGATGACTTGGCTCCTGATGACAATGGCGTTGTCGTAGGCAAGTCTAACAAAAAAGAGGTGCTTTATAAAAAAAGCAAGAACTGGGAAACCTACTATAAAATCGCATACTAAGGGAGATAACCATGAGTGATGCACGTATAGGAAGACGTTCATTTTTAAAGCTAGCCGCACTAGGTGCAGGCACTACAATGGCTTTTGGAAAAAATGATACGATAAGACACGCTAGCGCAGAGGAGATAAAAGATCCTTTCCCTGGCTCAAAAAAGGTTAGAACTATTTGTTCTATATGCTCAGCAGGCTGTGGTATCGAGGCTGAGGTACAAGATGGTGTTTGGGTTCGTCAAGATATGGCGATGTTTCACCCGATATCTCAAGGCTCACACTGCTCAAAAGGTATCGATCAGATCGACCTCACACACAGCAAACAGCGCATCAAATATCCTATGAAAAAAGTTGATGGCAAATGGCAAAGAATTTCATGGGATCAAGCTGTAAATGAGATCGGCGATAAGATGCTTCAGATCCGCAAAGAAGACGGTCCTGATAGCGTTATATTCTTAGGATCTGCGAAATTTAACAACGAGCAAGCATATTACTTTAGAAAATTTGCTGCGTTTTGGGGCACAAACAGCAACGACCACGTAGCAAGAATTTGACATAGCGCAACAGTCGCCGGTGTGGCGAATACTTGGGGTTATGGCGCGATGACAAACCACTTTGGAGATATGGCTGCAAATTCAAAATGTATATTTATAATAGGTGCAAACCCAGCTGTGGCAAATCCAGTTGGCGGTATGAAGCACACTTTGCAAGCAAAAGATAGAAACAACGCAAAGGTGATCGTAGCTGATCCAAATTTTACAAAATCAGCTGCTCATGCTGATCTATACCTAAGACAAAGATCAGGCACTGATATAGCGCTTGTTTATGGACTTATCCACATCATCTTAAAAAATGGCTGGGAAGATAAAGAATTTATAAAAAATAGAACTTACGGCATCGACGAGATAGCAAAAGAGGCTGAGCACTGGACACCAGAGGTCACATCTGACGTTACAGGCGTGCCAGTTGATAAGCTGATAGAGGCTGCAAATATCCTAGCTCACACAAAACCAGGCACAGTGATCTGGGCACTTGGTATCACCCAACACTCAGTTGGTAGCTCAAATACGAGAATTTTACCTATTTTGCAACTAATCCTAGGCAACATGGGCAAACCAGGCGGTGGCTGTAACATCATCCGTGGTCACGACAACGTTCAAGGCTCAACCGATATGTGTAACCTCTCAGATAGCTTGCCGATGTATTACGGACTAACTGACGCGGCTTGGAAGTACTACTGCCAAGGCTGGGGCGTTGATTATGACGAGTTTGTAAAACGCTTTGCAGTTTCGACTAAAGAGCCAAAACAAGGCGGCACACCAGTTAAAAACACTGTTTTTGAAGAGTATTACTACCACGATCCTAAAAACCCAGAGGATAGAAACTGGAGAAATGAAAAAGGCTGGTCGCTTTCAAAATGGTGGCAAGGCGTCTTAAAAGAGGAAAATACCTTTAGCAGTGGTGCGTTAAGAGTTCTTTGGGTTCAAGGAACTGGCCTAACATCTATGGCACACCTAGCTAAAATTCAAGAAGCAGCTTCAAAACTAGATATGATCGTAGTTGCTGAGCCATTTGTAAATGAAATTT
Organism: Campylobacter concisus; assembly: GCF_902460675.1. Taxonomy (GTDB): domain Bacteria; phylum Campylobacterota; class Campylobacteria; order Campylobacterales; family Campylobacteraceae; genus Campylobacter_A; species Campylobacter_A concisus_AJ. The sequence goes on from NZ_CABPUQ010000002.1 coordinate 118,160, forward strand.
CTATCCTTTCAGATAGAAAAGATGGCGTTTATATCTTGCCAGTGGCAACTGCCTTTGAAAACGAAGGTCACCTAAACGCTACAAACCGCTCAGGTCAGTGGAGAACAAAAGTCGTTGATCCACTTTATGAGAGCAAGGGCGATCACGAAGTAATGTTTGCATTTGCTAAGAAATTTGGCTTTTACGATGAATATGTAAAAGGCATGAAGATGGCTGTTGTAGATAGAGAGCTAAAACAAGTTAAAGATGACTTTGTATGGCCAGATGATGCGACAAATGAGATAGCAAGGGTTGGAAATTCTATAGGTCTTGGCGGCAGAACTGCTGAGATGTTTAGACGTCACCAAGCAAACTGGGATAAATTTGACCCGGATACACTAATAGGTCTAGGTGGGGAAGTAAAAGGCGAGTATTACGGCAAGCCATGGCCAGCATGGGATGAAAAACACCCTGGCACACCGATACTTTATGATATGAGCAAGCCTTATGCAGAGGGTGGCTCTGGCTTTAGAAACCGCTTTGGCTTAGAGCATAACGGCGTTAGTCAGCTAGCTAGCGAAGAGGCAACTTTAGTTGGCTCAGCCATAAAAGGTGGCTACCCACAAATAACAAGAGATAATATAGAAAAAGTCCTAGGCATCACTCTAACAGAAGAAGAAAAAGCTAAGATAGGACCTAGCTGGAGCATGGACTACAGCGGTATCATCTTAGAAAAATGCCGTGAAAAAGGGGTCGTGCCGTATGGTAACGCAAGGGCTAGAGCTATCGTTTGGGAATTTCTTGATCCTATCCCAAAACATAGAGAGCCTATCCACTCACCACGCTGGGATCTTGTCCAAAAGTATCCGACATTTGATGATCAAGCTAGAAATTTCCGTGTTTCTACTAAATTTAAGTCAGAGCAACAAGCAAAAGACTGGTCAAAAGAATTCCCTATCGTATTTAGCACGCAACGCGTCGTAAATTTAAGTGGTGCGGGAATGATAGAAAGAACAAGTAAATACCTCTCAGCTATCACGCCTGAGATGTTTGCTAACGTTCACCCTGAGCTTGCTTTAAAATACGGCATAAAAGATCGCGATATGATGTGGATACACAGCCCACAAGGCACGAAGATCAAAGTAAGGTGCTATCACAGCTATATGGTAACTCCAGATAGAATTTGTATGCCTTACAACTTTGCTGGCGTTATGCAAGGTGTCGATCTCTCAGCTCGCTACCCAGAGGGCACTAAGCCTTATGTTATTGGCGAGAGCTTTAACACAGTTACAAACTACGGATTTGACCCTGTTACTCAAATTTCAGAATTTAACGCAGGTCTTTGCCGCATAGAAAGAGCTGAGGAGAATACCTTTAAAACATCGTTTTATCACGAGTATGGCGAGAGAGACGCCTTAGGTAAAGAGTAAGGAGAGAAAAATGGCAAGAATGAAATTTTTTGTAGATACTAATAGATGTATCAGCTGCTTTGGATGTCAAGTCGCTTGCTCTTCTGCTCACGAGCTTCCAGTGGGAATTTATAGAAGAAAGGTTATCACGCTTCACGATGGCATAGAGGGTAAAGAGGTCTCAACTACTATCGCGTGCCAGCACTGCACTGACGCGCCTTGTGAGCAAGTTTGTCCGGTTGATTGCTTCTACATTAGAGCTGATGGTATCGTGCTTCACGATAAACACAAGTGCATAGGCTGTGGATACTGCTTGTATGCTTGTCCATTTGGTGCGCCGCAGTTCCCTAAAGACGGGGCATTTGGCGTAAAAGGCGTAATGGATAAATGCACTATGTGTGCAGGCGGCCCAGAGCCAACTAACTCACACGAGGAGAGAGAGCTTTACGGTCAAAATAGAATGGCTGAGGGCAAAGTGCCTATGTGTGCGGCTATCTGCGCTACAAATGCGCTTTTAGTTGGCGACGCTGCTGAGGTTTCAAACGTATATCGTAAGCGTGTTATGCTAAGAAATACCGGACTAAACATCTAAGATCCAAAAGGAGGGCGCTTGCTCTCCTTTTAAATTTATAAATTTTAAATTATTTTTATGATTTTTATAATCTAAAATTTCATCAATAATTTTCTTTACCTATTAAAATTATCAAAAATATATAACTTTTTTATCTCGATATGAAATTTTAATCTAACCCTCTAAAGCCCTAAATTTACGTAAAGTTGATTATTAGATTGTAAAAAATATTATTTATACTTTCAATTTACATTCTTTTATGATAATCGTTTTTATTTTAATCAAAGTAAAGCATTGGTAATATTTCACTTTAAAATAATCTCACAGGTGGTTTAACTAATGAATAAATTTTTTAAATTTATGCTTATCATGCTACTTCCTATCTGGCTTGTGGCAAAAAATGACGACTACACACAAGTCGCAGCTCAGATAAAAGAGTCATTACAAAAAGTAATAACAGAGTATAGAGCTGGCAACGTCGAGCAAGCAGTTAGCGATACTCAAAATGCTTATTTTGGTCTGTTTGAAGATGTCGAAGCTGGCATCAGAATAAATTTAGGTCAGAAAAAAGCTTACTCTATGGAGAAGCAGTTTGGCGAGATCAGAAAGGCGATAAAAGCTGGCGAAGCACCAGATGATGTGCAAAAAAGAATAGATCAGATAAATAGCGAAATCGCTGAAGTTTTGCCAGTTATTTTAAATGGACATAAGCTTGTTGGTGAGTACTCAGACACCCCAGCACAAGCTGCTGCAAGTGGCTATGACACTTCTAAATTTATCCCTGAGTGGAAGGTGGCATTTGAAAATTTATCAGCTACTCTTGATAAAGCTATAGCAAGCTACGAGGGCGATAAACAAGATGATGCTAAAAATTCTATCCAAGATGCTAAATTTAATGATTATAGAAACACTCAACTTGAAATCGCCGTTCGCCAATATATAGAAAATGGCAAAAGCATAGATGCTGACATCCAAAGAAAGATGGGTGAAGCGATCAGTGGCATCACAAATGGCATAAGCAAAGATGACTTTAAAGTAAAGCTAGAAGAGATCAAAAAGCTAGCTTATGATGCCGTTGCAAAACTCCCAGCTGAAACAGTAAAACTAGCAAAAGTTGATATGAGTAGTGCAGCATCTAGCGATAGCAGCGAAGATAGCGGCACAGACTACACTCAAACTGTTAAAAACATAAATGACAAAATTCAAGCAGCTATCGCGCTTTACAAAGGCGGCAATAGCGCTAAAGCTATGGGCGATATCCAAGACATCTACTTTGATGAGTTTGAAGGTAGCGGCATGGAGAACAAAGTAGGTGCGATAGATGTAAATTTAAAAACAGCTATCGAAGCTACATTTGGTAACCTTGTAGCCCTTATGAAATCAGGTGCAGACGAAAAAACACTTGAAGAGAGTGCAAGCAAGATGTCATCTCAGTTAGCAGCTGCACTTGAGAAAACTAGCGGTTCAAACTCACCTTGGACGCTATTTATCTGGGCACTAACTATCATCTTAAGAGAGGGTTTTGAAGCTCTTATCATCGTTGCAGCCGTCGTTGCATATCTTGTAAAAACTGGCAATGCAAAATCTATGGGCAAGGTCGTATATAGCTCAGTTGGCGTGGCTGTCATCTTAAGCTTTGTCATGGCTTGGATAATGAATGTCATCTTTGGCGAGGCAGCAGGTCAAAAAAGAGAGCTTATGGAAGGCATCACGATGCTTGTTGCTGTGGGACTTCTATTTTATGTTGGCTTCTGGCTTCTTTCAAATGCTGGCGCTAAAAAATGGAACGACTATATCAAATCTCACTTATCTGAGTCTATCTCAAGTGGCTCAAGCACGATGCTTTGGTGGACTGTATTTTTAGCGGTATTTAGAGAGGGCGCTGAGACAGTGCTATTTTATCAAGCGCTTATCTTTGACGCAAAAGACTCAGCTGGCTACTCAATGATCGCAGCTGGCTTTGTTGTAGGTCTTATCGTTCTTTTGATAGTCTATTTCTTATTTAAAATTTTCGCTATTAAAATTCCTATTAAGCCATTTTTTATATTTACATCAGCTATCATCTTTTATATGTCGATCGTCTTTGTTGGCAAGGGCGTTGGCGAGCTAGTTGAGGGCAAAATTTTCATCCCAACTATCATAAAAGGACTAAATTTCCCTGACTGGATGAGAGACTGGCTAGGACTTATGCCATATTACGAGAGTTTAATACCTCAAATCATTATGGTGCTTGCCCTAATTATAGGCATCGTTATCATGAAATCAAAACAAAATAAAAACTAATCTTATTAAAAGGAGAGGAAATGAATAAAATTCTTAGTTCAGCTCTAGCACTTAGCCTAGCAGCTGGTTTTGCACTTGCTGGAGAGCACCCAATCGGCGAGCCTGTAGAGGCTAATGGCATGGAAATAGCTGCAGTTTATTTGCAACCAATCGACATGGAGCCAAAAGGCGTTGATCTAGCTCCAAGCTTGGCTGATCTTCACTTAGAAGCTGACATCCATGCTATAAAAGGCAACAAAAACGGCTTTGGCGAAGGCGAGTGGATCCCATATCTAAAGATCAACTATGAGCTAAAAAACCTTGATAATGGTAAAACTAAAAAAGGTACATTTATGCCAATGGTTGCAAGCGATGGCCCACACTACGGTGCTAACGTAAAAATGGATACAGGTGTTGGTAACTATGAGCTTAAATTCCACATCGACAATCCAGAAAAACAAGGCTTTGGTCGCCACGCTGACAAAGAGAGCGGTGTTGGTAAATGGTTTGAGCCTTTCACAACAACTTATAAATTTCAATGGACAGGTGGTCCTGTTAAATAATCACTTTGGGGCGCTCTCGCCCCTTTTTAAAAATTCTCATAGGGTTTAGTTATGTCAATTTACTTCTATCAGGTCTTTTTAGCCCTCCTTGGATTTACGCTTTTTGCTGCCTTAAATAACAATGGCAAAAGTTTAAAAACGATCTTTTTACCGTCATTTCTTGGTGTTGTTGCTGGTGTGCTTATCTTTAAAGCTGCTCGTCATGCGCTTGTTGATGACCAGTTTAAAATTTTCATAGATTCTGTGACACTGGTTTTTCTACTCATTAGCATTTTATGGATATTTTTCGAGCTTAAGATAGCAAAAATCGTAACATTTTTTATTTTAGGCATCGGCTTTGGCTTTGGCTATAGCTCAAGTAGCGCATTGTTCCCACTTTTTGGCGGCGAGCTGCTTGACACGCTTTCAGTCATTAGCTTCTTTTTGATGATCTTTGCGATGATCTTGATACTATTTTTATTTTTCTTCATTTCAAATTTAAAAGCAAGCATCCCATCATCAGTAGCTAAAATTTTAGCTCTTATCACATTAGTATTTTTGCTAGTTGATAGAAGCTCACAAACTGCACTTGAGCTTTTACGTGCAGGTGCTTTAAAGATAAGTAGCGAGCTAAATTCTCAAATTTTATCTATCAGCGCAAAAGGCATCTACGTCACAGAATTTAGTGCCTATTTTTACATAGCAGTGATCCTTCTTTTATGCATCATCGCGCTTTGCTTTGTGCCAAAGAGTATCGATAAGAGCACGTTTGGCTCTATCAAATACCGCTTTACAAAAGCCATTAGAGAAAATGTCTTTGACAATGCAAAATTTGCATTTTGCAGCGTTTTAATAGCGCTTGGATTTTCACTTTATTTTGATCTTTACGCATCTCGCCCACCTCAAATTTCAGAGCCAGTCTTGGTTGAGCCAGTGGGAGATAAATTTATATTTGATGTTGATATGCTAAAAGATAATGAACTTCACAGATTTGCCTACATCACAGATGAGGGCAAGCAGATAAGATTTTTCTTGCTAAACCGTTTTAGCGACCGCCCATCTCCAGTCATCGTCTTTGACTCGTGTATGATCTGCGGCGACATGGGCTATATCAAGAAAGGAAACGACCTTATCTGCATCTCTTGTAATGTTAGAATTTTCTTGCCGTCAGTTGGCAAAGAGGGTGGTTGTAACCCGATCCCTATGGCATTTACCTTTGATGGTAAAAATATCATAGTTGATTACAAAACGATCGTCGCAGGGGCAAACTACTTCAGCAAGGTTGTCGAAAAGATGGTACTTGACCCAGTTAGTCGCAAAAAGGTGAGCAATCTTGATTCAAGATCATATTTATACTACGGACGCACATATTTCTTTGAGAGCAACGAAACTCAGGCGAAATTTGAAGCAAATCCAGAAAAATATGTAGAAACAAATGGAACGTTAAAATGAAAAATATGCAACTAAGAATGATAAAAAGCTCGATCACTGGCTCAAAGGTGCAAAAGACGATGGCGTTTATCACCATCTTACTAGCTGCTCTTTTGATAGCTTGCATGCTAAATATCACGCTAAAAATCGGCGATCAAGTGGCAAGCGAGCTTAGAGGATATGGCTCAAATATTGTCGTTTTACCACGCGGTGAGAGCCTAAGCATCGAGATCGAGGGTAAAAATTTCACCCCACTAAAATCACAAAATTTACTCCCAGAAGCTGATATCTACAAGATAAAAGAGATCTTTTGGAGAAATAACATCGTCGCTTTTGCTCCGTTTTTAGAGACAAAGGTAAAAGACGCTAAGGGCGATGAGTTTAGCTTTGAGGGGACATATTTTGATAAAAATATCGGACTAAAAGATGAGCCAGAATTTAGCACAGGCGTTAAGAGCTTGTATGGATTTTGGGGTGTTGAGGGCGCTTGGCCAAAAGATGAGAGCATGGATGAAATTTTAGTAGGAGATGAGCTAGCAAAGGCTAAAAATTTAAAAGTTGGCGACAAGCTTAGCCTTGTGGGCAAAAATGGCACAAAAGAGGTTAGCGTAGTTGGCATCTTAAAAGGGGCAAGCGATGAGGCACATAAGCTAATAGGCTCGCTCAAACTTGCTGGCGATCTCTCAGGGCATCCTGGCTCATACACAAAAGCTGAGGTCTCAGCCATGACGATCCCAGAAAACGACCTATCGCTAAAAGCAAGAAGAAATTTAGACAACCTTGATAGCGCAGAGTACGACAAATGGTACTGTTCGGCCTATGCAGGATCTATCGCATTTCAGATAGAAGAGAATTTACCAAACGTTAGCGCAAAAGCTAGCCTTCAAGTAAGTGATGCTGAGAGTAATATCGTAAAGAAAATTCAAAGCCTAATGGGTATCGTTAGTATCATCGCTCTTGTGGTCTCAGCTATCGGCATAACGTCGCTAATGACAAGTGAAATTTACCGCCGCAAAAAAGAGATCGGTCTTTTAAAAGCCATAGGCGCAAGTAACTTTGAAATTTACGCCCTTTTTGCTAGCGAGAGCCTTGTAGTTGCCTTTTTTGCGGGCATCACAGGAGCATTTTTAGGATACGCGCTAAGCTACGTGATGTCTTACATTATCTTTTCTCACGGCATAGGCATAGCATGGATCGTGCTGCCAATTAGCGTGGCATTTGCCTTGCTCATCTCAGTCGTTGGCTCGCTAATGCCAATGAGAAACGTCATAAATTTACTACCTGCGGAGGTGCTATATGACCGCAAATAGCAAATTCTTTTACAATCTAATCTACAAAAGCCTAAAAAATGGCTCATCAAGGGTTATGGTCATCGTGATCTCGATCTTGCTTGGAGCGTGCGTGTGTGCGGCATTTGTCAATGTCTATCTGGACATCGACTCAAAGGTCTCACGCGAGCTAAAAACTTATGGTGCAAATATGATCTTTGCTCCAAAAGATATGGCGACAAGTGATGATATGAGCGAAAAAACTTATAATGAAATGATCGCTAAAGTGCCAAAAGATAAGCTTCTTGGCGAGAGTGGATATCTCTTTGCTCAGGCAAATATCGGCCCAACTAATGCCATCGTCATGGGGACAAAATTTAGCAATCTAAAAAAGGTTAAGCCATTTTTAGATGTTAGAGATGGAGGGATGATAAATGTCGATTTTGATGATAAAAACGTGCTAATAGGCGTCGATCTTGCTCGTCAAGCTGGCTTTAAAGCAGGCGATGATATAGAAATTCGTGCCATTGGCTCAAATGAGAGCATAAATGTAAAGATAAAAGGCGTAGTGGCAAGTGGCGATAAAGAGGATGCTCTTTTGATCACGTCGCTATCTTTAGCTCAAAAAATTTCAAACAAAGTTGGCAAGATAAACTATGCAGAGGCTGTTGTGCTTGGAAATTTTGACGAGATAACATCGCTTGCAAAAACTATAAGCAACGATGAAATAGTCGCAAAACCAGTGGCAAAGGTCTCAAAGTCTGAAGGCTATATCTTAGAAAAGATCAAGCTTCTAATGGCGCTTGTTAGTCTTGTCATCTTGCTCATTACTTCAATGTGCGTAAATACAACGCTTAGTGCTATCTTGCTTTCTCGCTCAAAAGAGATCGCACTTCTTAGAGCCATAGGCGCAAGCAAAAAAGACGTGCTAAGGCTATTTGGCTTTGAAACATTTGTGACAGCGCTCATCTCAGCGTTAGTTGGAGCGTTTTTAGGTTATCTACTAGCTCAAATTTTAGGTTATGCGATATTTGATTCTAGTATTGATTTTAGAATTCTAAGCATCCCAGTAGCTGTGGTCATATCGCTTCTCTTTGCAGCGATCGCAGCGTTTTACCCGATTAAGCGGGCACTTAATAACAAAATGGCAGATACACTAAGAGGAGAATGATATGCAAAATGCACTAGAACTTAAAAATATTTGTAAAATTTTTGGCGATGTAAAAGCACTTGATGATATAAGTTTTGAGGTTAAAAAGGGCGAGTGGGTCAGCGTCATGGGACCAAGCGGTAGCGGTAAGAGTACGCTTGTAAATATCCTTTCTCTAATGGATACACCAAGCAGCGGCGTCTATATGCTTGGCGGCGATGATGCTAGCAACCTAAATGCCGATGATACGCTTAAATTTAGACGTGAAAAGATCGGACTTGTCTTTCAGCAGTTTCACCTAGTGCCATATCTTAGTGCGCTTGAAAACGTGATGATAGCGCAGTATTATCATAGCTCAGTCGATGAAGAGGATGCTAAAAAAGCTCTTGAGGCAGTTGGCCTCTCTCACAGGCTCACACACAGACCAAGTCAGCTAAGTGGTGGTGAGCAACAACGCCTTTGTATAGCGCGCTCGCTCATAAACGACCCTGAAATTTTAATAGCAGATGAGCCAACTGGTAACCTTGATGAGGCAAATGAGAGGATCATACTTGATCTATTTTGCAAGCTAAGAAAAGACGGCAAAACGATACTTCTAGTCACTCACAACCCAGATCTAGGCGAGTATGGCGATAAGATCGTCTATCTAAGACACGGCAAGCTAGAGAAGATCCGCACTATCGAAAATCCAAAGGTGCCAAATGCGATATAAAATTTTACTTTTATGTTTAGTCTCAGCCCTAGTTTTGGGCTGCGTCAAACAGTATGAGAAGCACCACATCACGCTAAATGACTCAAGTGGCATCGATACGCAGTTTTTCCCTACCGAAAAGCGCCTAAAGATCGGCGATAAGCCATATATGCTCTTTTTCTTTGGCACGGACTGTGGAGTGTGCAAGGCTGCGATCCCTGATCTAAACGCGCTTGAAAAAGAGTATGGCAAAGAGGTTCAGTTTATCGGCATTTTAGGGCCTAGCAAGGGCTTTGATAAGGATATCGAAATCTTAAAAGAGCACAACATCACCTTTAAAACTACAAGCGACAAGGTATCGGTGGATTACTTCAGCAAAGCAGTTGGTGGCGTTATGGGCGTGCCAGTTATCTATTTTTTTGATAAAGATGGTAAGATGCGATCAAAATTTATCGGTCTTACACCAAAAAGTGTGCTTGAAGGTGCTATAAGATCGCTCTTATAGGAGTGAAGATGAGAAATTTCTTTTTATTTGTTCTAGCGGTGTTTTTTGTCGGATGTGCTAGCAGCACGCCAAATATCTCGGTAAAAACGAGCGATCCGATCTTTTTTACGCTTAGTGAAGCAAACAGAAGCGTCTATGTAAATTTTAAAAATAGCGCGACCGGACAAGACGTAAATGCTGAAATTTTAAGCGAATTTGCAAAGGCTGGCTTTAGAAATGAGCCAAATATCAAAAATGCCGACTTCATCATTCTTGGCGACGTGCAAAGTTTTTCTAGGACAACCAAAAGAGATCCTAGATTTTCAATGGGCATGGGATATGGCTTTGGCAGACCAAGTTTTGGCTTTGGCTACTCGATGTTTTTCCCATTTGACTATGATGACGATGATGACTTTAGCACAAACAGCTATGCTTACTACATGCAAGTAAGTGTGCTAGTGCGCCCAAAAGATGGCGGTGAGAAAGCGACAAATATATCGCTCATGCAAGCTGGTAATGTCTATTCGCCAAGCTATATCTGGCCATTTTTCAAAGAGCGCCTAGCAAAACAGATCGTTGGCTTTTTTTATAACGTCTCACAAAGGTAGAGAAATTTAGCGAAATTTAAAAGGAGTTAAGATGCTAGTTGATGGAAGCTACGAAATTTTATCTTGTGATGATGTGGAGCTTGGCATAAAAAGAAGCTCTGCTTTGTCTTTTTATGCCTGTTATGACGATGCCAAGGAGGCAAAAGCACTTCTAGTCATCATCCCTGGGCTTGGAGAGGACTCTGACTCTGGCTATAGAACTCATCTTATGAAGACCATGGCAGAAGCGTATGATGTGGCTTGTATTAGTGTGGATTATCACTGTATAGGCAACCGCCCACAGCTAGGGGCTCAATGTTTGTTAGATGATTTGGACCGTGCGATATTAATAGATGAGTTAGCCAAAATTGGTATAACATTACCAATAGATATAAAGGCGGTCGATAGTTATAAAAAAACATGTTTTTTATTTGAAAGTCTTAGTGAGGAGATCACTCTTAGAAAAAAGGCAAATATTTTACCTGTAAGTTATAAACTAAATTTGAGTTGCACAATGTATCCAACAAAAGATGAATACCAAAATTTTGGTATTATGCAAGCTACTGATATATTAAATGCTATTCTTTATACTAAGCATAATTTATGCGCTGGAAAATTTAGTCAAATTCCTGTTATTTTGGTAGGAAGCTCACATGGTGGCTACCTTGCAAATTTGTCAGCTAAAATTGCTCCGTGGCTAGTAGATGCTGTGATAGATAATAGCTCTTATGCCATATTTTTATGGCGTCTTATTGGCTTTGGAAAAGAGATTGATTTTACTAAATTTTTTTGTTGCGCGACTGATGGTTTTTATCAAGATATTTGCCTCTATCTTTTTGATAAAACCTATTGGACACTAGATAAAACTTCACCATATTATTTTAATGAATCTAGAGAAGAGATAAGAAATATCTTAAATCCAAAACATTTAAAGGTACAGAGTAAATTTAGAAAGACGTTTTATATTGGATATCATTGTGTGAATGATGATCTAGCTCCAGCAAAGGATAAAACCGAGCTTTATGAGGCTCTTAAAAAACTTAAATTTGACGCGACGCTTCATATGATAAAAGATGAGAGCGAGGTTGATGGCAAATTTATAAAGTCTCTAACTCACGGCATGGGGATGTCTTATAAACTGCTTTTGCAAAGAGAGCTTCCTGGCGTTATGAAGAAAATCTTGTCTAAAAAAGATAAAAAAGATGAGATCAATGAAAAATGTATAGAGTATAAGTGTGGTGATTTGCTTTATAAATTTAGTGAAGTATCAGATCAGATAAGGCTTGAGGTTACTAATATTTAAATTTAGAGCCGTTTTTATCTAAAGCTAGAGGCTAAATTTAAGCTCCTAGCTTTAAATTTCTTTAGTTATCTATCATAAAATCATAAAATTCGTTGTTATATCCTACGTTTCCTACTTTGCTGTATTGTATAAGTGCTGCTTTTATGTTATCAATTTGCTGATACATAAAGCCAAGGGCGGCCCTGTTTTCAACAGCACTTGGATCATTTAGCTTTGTAAGCTCCAAAAGTGCGATCGCATTTGTTATTTTGTTCGCTCCAGTCGCAGCCACAGAGGCCAAAAAGAGCGTTCCAGCGTCATTTATCTTAAACTCGTCTATGACTTCGTTATAAAGCTTATAGCTCTCGTCAAAGTCATTTGTAAAGATATCCACATAGGCTAGAGTTTGGATCAAATTTATATTTTTTGGCGCGCTCTTTAGCTCGGCTCTTAGCTTATCGCGCTCCCTTGTTAGCAAGCCTGAGATCTGAAGTAGCTTGATGTACTGCTTTTTGATGATGTCAGCGCCGTGGTAGAAGGCATTTGAGTCGAGATTTTTATCGTTAAAGTAAATTTGTATCGCTTTTGCGTACTCTTTGATGTTTTGATCTTTGTTTTTAGAGATGAAATTTAAGATATTTGCGATGATGTCATTTGGCAAAATTTTCATGAGCTCATCAGCTTTTTTTGACATTAGCTCATCGTTGTTTGAAATTTTAGCGGTGATGATATCAAAGGCTAAATTTAGCGTCGTAGGCTCTTTTGGCTCTTCAAGCCACCTTATCATCGCACTTTGGTTGCCGCTAACTAGGCTTAAAAGTGAGGCATATAAATTTACAGGCTTTAGGCTCTTGTCGTTTTCTAAATTTTCTCCGATCTCTTCAACTAGTTTTGGGTTTAAATTTCTATTTATATCCATGCAGATCGCGCCAAAGATGCCAGAGAGATGGTTATTTACATCTTGATGGTAGCTTGCTATAAAGTGCTTTGCTGCAAGGCTAAAATTTCCAAGCTGAGCGTAGCTTAGAGCTAGGTTATACTGCAAGATCGAGTGGTTTGGATAGGCTTTGGCTAGCTCTTCAAAGTCCTTGCTTGCCTCTTTTAAGCGGTAGTTAAGTGCCTTTGCGATGGCTTCGCTAAGTTTGGCATTGACCTTTGAGGCGGCGGCACTTTGGCTAAGGTAGTCATTTGCCGCTGAGGTGTCATCTAAAAAGACGCTAACCCCACCTTTTCTTATCTGCTCGATGCTCTGTTTTGCATCAAAAACCTTGTAAGGTGCGAAGTAAAATAGTGTCTCGTAGCGTCTTGTTCTGTCAAAAAACATATCGTCGCTAAAGTGCGCCTGAGCTAGGCTGACGTCAAAAAGATCTGGCTTTAGTATGGTTTTTATCTTGTAAATTTTACTTGGCATCGAGGCGTTGTAGTCATAAACATCTTTGATAAATGCCGCCGCATCACCATAATCAGCAGTTTTTAGATCGATTAACGCCTCAGTCATCTTGATAAGATCGATATTTGGCGTGTTTTTAGAAGCCTTTGTTAGATAGTCCCTTGCCTTGTCGTATTTGCCAAGTCTTGCGTAGAGCTGTGCTAGCGTAAAGTCAGCCTTAAACGCCTTTTGCCCTTCAAGCTTAGCTATGGCTCTTTCGTCATCTCCAAGAAGCGATAAAATTTTAGCGCTCAAGTAAGCATACTCGCCCTTATAGTCCTCTGTGCTAGGGTGTGAGAGAGCTTGCAGCGCCTCGTAATAATTGCCTTTGTAATAATTAACCAGCGCATAGTAGTAGCTATAAAGTGGCGAGCTGTTTTCATACTGCAAAAAGGAGTCCGCAAGCCCTATGTAGTAGTTGAAATTTTTGGTGTTATTTAGCTCAAGCGAGCAAACAGCAGCGTTTATGGCGCTAACTGCGGTGTTTTCGCGGTCAGTTATCGCTTTGTTAAACGAGATGATAGCTTCGTCGCATTTTTCTTGTTTCATCTGCGAAACGCCGAGGTTGTAGTTTGAAAGTGACTGGTTATAAACAGCTATATTTTCATAAATTTTTAACGCTTCAAATTTATTGCCACGCTCATAGAGCTGGTTAGCCTTGTTTATCATCTCATCGATCTTTGAAGCGCCAAAATTTTGCGTTTGGTAGCTGTTTTCTATGCTTTTTACGATGCTGGTTGTATCAACCTCTTCTTTTTTATCATCTTTTAGTAGTACCACAAGCAAAATAACCACGATGATGAGCACCAAAACAGCCGCACCGATGATGATAAAGAGCTTTTTCTTGCTCTTTTTTACTGGTATTGGCTCTGGGATACTCTCATCTTGCACCACACCCTCACTTGCGATGCTATCAAGCGAGACGATCTCTTCAGGCACCTCAGCCTTTGCCTCTTCAGGCGCTTGCTCTGCTTGCTCGCCAGGTGGTTTTAGAACTACAACCTCGTCATCAGCCACTACATATACCTTTTAAGAACTTCTGGAATTTCGATAGTGCCGTCAGCCTTTTGGTAGTTTTCCATTATCGCTATTAGTGTCCTGCCAACTGCCAGACTTGAGCCATTTAGGGTATTTACAAGCATATTTTTCTTGCCATCTTTAAAGCGAATTTTCGCTCTTCTTGCTTGAAAATCACGAGTATTAGAGATAGAGCTTATCTCGCGGTATTTGCCCTGACCTGGCAGCCAAACCTCAAGATCTACTGTCTTTGCCGCGCTAAAGCCTAGATCGCCGCTGCAAAGAAGCATGTGGCGGTGAGGCAGTCCAAGGCTAGTTAGTAGGTCGCTCGCGCAAGATATCATCTCAGCAAGCACGCCCTCGCTTTGATCAGGTTTTGTGATGCTTACAAGCTCGACCTTTTCAAACTGGTGCTGGCGTATCATGCCCCTCGTGTCACGTCCTGCTGAGCCTGCCTCTTGGCGGAAGCATGCTGAGTAGCAAGTCATCTTTATAGGTAACTGCTCGGCTTCAATAATGGTGTCATTGTATAAATTTGTCACAGGCACTTCGCTTGTTGGGATGAGGTAGAGGTCCTCGTCGCGCACTTTATAAAGATCCTCTTCAAATTTAGGCAGCTGACCAGTGCCAAAAAGCGTGTTTGAGCTTACTAGATAAGGGACATTTACAAGCTCAAAGCCGCGCGCGCTGTTAAAGTCGATCATGTAATTAACAAGCGCTCTACTAAGCCTTGCTCCCATGCCGCGAAGCACGGTAAAGCGAGATCCTGAGAGCTTTGCGCCTCTTTCAAAGTCAAGCCAGCCAAGGCTCTCGCCTAGCTCCCAGTGCTCTTTTGGCGTAAAGTCAAATTTAGTTGGCTCAAGCACCGTTTTTATGCAGACATTATCGTCCTCGTCCTTGCCAAATGGCACATCATCGTCAGTGATATTTGGCACGTTAAATGAAATTTGCTCAAGCTTTTCTTCATATTGTTTAACGATCTCATCAGCGTCAGCAAGGGCAGCTTTGTTTAAATTTAGCTCACTCTTAAGCTCGCTCACGTCCTCGCCGGCTCTTGCTTTTACGCCAAGCTCTTTGCTCTTTGCGTTTTGGATCGCTTGGAAATTTTCAAGCGCTTTGCGCTTTTGCTTTAGCTCGTTAAAAGTGTGCAAAAGCTCGTCTAGCAAGCTAGCTTTAACGTTTTTGCCCTCTAGTTTTTTTACGAATTCATCGTAGTTTGTCTCAAGTAGTTTTAAATTTATCATTATCCTCTCCTTAAACCATAAACATAACTTTTGCAAGCAGGACGATTAGCACCGCAAGCGTAAGTGCGATAGGGTGGATGTTGCCAAGTGGGCTAGGGCGCTTAAATATAAATTTGCAGCTTAAATTTACTATTACCGCAGCCACGATTACCATCGCTAAGAAAAATTTGATCATAAAAGCTTTATTACCGATCCAATTGCTTATCATTATGCCACCAGTTAGAACTAAAAGTAGCAGACAAATAGGCATGATCCTAACAGCTACCGAGCCGATGGCTTGCTTTGCCTTTTGCGCAAGCTCTGGTGGCATCTTTTTACTCGCCGCTCTTAAGATGATCACATCAAAAAATAGGTAGCCAACAAATATGATCGCACAAAAAAGATGGACTATCTGTGCGTATGGGTATAAATTTTGCATTTTTTTCCTTATCTGTAAATTCCAACTGCTTCACGCACTTTTTCTATCGTTTCGTGAGCTATATTTTGAGCTTTTTTAGCGCCTAGATCTAAAATTTTAGCCACCTCGTCAGGATTATTTTGATAGTGCTCAAATTTCTCTCTTGCATCTTTAAAATAGTCCCAAACAAGCTCGTTTAGATAGGCTTTAAAGTGTCCGTGACCCTCGCCGCCACGCTCATATCTTGCCTGCAAGTCGCGCTGTCCGTTCTCGTCTAAAAATAGCTTTGCGATATTATAAACGTTGCAGTTTTGCCACTGCTTTGGCTCTTCAAGCGGCGTGCCGTCAGTTACGATGCTAGAAATTTGCTTTTTAAGCGTCTTGGCATCTGCGAAGATATCGATCGTATTGCCATAGCTCTTACTCATCTTTTCGCCGTTTGTGCCAGGCACGGTAGCGACATTTTCATCGATCTTTGCTTCAGGCAGAGTGAAAATCTCGCCATGTTCGTTGTTAAATTTGATCGCAATATCACGCGCGATTTCTACGTGCTGGATCTGGTCCTTGCCCACAGGCACGACCTGCGCGTTATAAAGCAAGATATCAGCCGCCATCAAAACTGGATAGCTAAAGAGTCCGTGGTGCGAGCTAAGGCCCTTTGCGACCTTGTCTTTGTAGCTGTGCGCGCGCTCAAGTAGGCCCATAGGCGTGTGCTGGCTTAGTACCCAGTAAAGCTCAAGCACCTCTTTAACGTCACTTTGCACCCAGAAAATGCTCTTATTTGGGTCGATCCCAAGCGCCAAAAAGGCACACGCAGCGTCAAAGGTGTTTTGCTTTAGCGCCTTTGCCTCGCTAAGACTAGTCATCGCGTGGTAGTTTGCTATAAACATAAACATCTCGTTTTGCTCTTGCATATCAACCATCTGCTTTATCGAGGCAAAATAGTTGCCTAAATGCAACTTTCCGCTTGGTTGGAGGCCGGTTAATACTCTCATCTTATCCTTTCAAATTTTGGCTTTTTCTCGTGAGTGCTTTTGATAGAGTTTTGAAATTTTAAGCTTTCGGCAGACTAAGTGTCTAGCCTCGGCTTAAAATTTCTTCACAACTCTCAAAATCATCTCACGATACTTCGCCAAAATGCTTTGTTAAATTTTAACATCAGGGCAGATATTTTTATCTAGCCTAATCTTAAAATTTAACTCGGCAGAAAACAAAATTTCGTCTCGCCTAAACAAAAAACTCTTCGTTAAAACGTTTAAATTTTAACATCATGTCAGACTTTTTAGTCTAGCTTGATCTTAAAATTTAACCGCATAACATTTGTCACTTTAGTGCTTTATCAAAGAGAAGCAAAAATTTATCTCAAAACTTCGCCAAAATTTCTCACTACAAAACGCTAAATCTAGCTCAAACATCACAAATTCCAACACCACGCCAGACTCCATCTAGCCTGATCTTGAAATTTATCGTTGCAAACAGCATTCACGCTACTTTGCAACTAAACTTTTAAAAGTATCCTTATCTCTTTTACGATCTGCTTTGGGGTCTTGCCCTCCACTTCAACGATATAATCAGCCTTTTTCTCATAAAGCTTCTCTCGCTCCAGATGCAGCGCTTCAGCCTTTTTTAGGTCATTTAAAAGTGGGCGTTTAGCGATCTTTTTCTCGCTATTTTTGCTATTTTTTAGCCTTTGCATGATCGCATCAAAGCTTGCTTTTAGATAGATCACGGTGCCTATTTTGTTTAGATTTTTAACCTTCGCAAAGCCTCCACCTGTCGAGATGATCGCATTTTTGACATTTGTTGCTAAAAATTTAGCTAGATCCTTTTCAAGCTGCCTAAAATGCTCTTCGCCAAATTCATCAAAGATAGCTTTTATCTTCATATTTTGTGAGCTCTCTAGCAAGTCGTCGCAGTCAAGATTCATCGTCTTTAGCGCCTTGCTTAGCGCCCTTGCAGTCGTGCCCTTGCCAACGCCCATAAACCCTATCAAAACGATATTATTGTTCTTTGTCTTCATCGCTCTCTCCACGTTTTTTAGGGATTAGCACGATAGGCACGCCAGCTAGGCTAAAGCTCTCTCTAAGCTTGTTTGTTAGGTAGCGTTTGTAGCTAAAGTGCAGGCATTTTGGGCGGTTCATTATGAGTGCTATCATGATAGGCGCTGTTTTAAACTGCACTGCGTAGTAAATTTTCACGACCCTGCCTTTGTCGCGTGGCAGTGGGTGCGCTTTGGTCGCTTCGCCGATCACTTCGTTTAGCTTTGAAGTTTGGATTTTTTGGGTGTAGTTTTTGTAAATTTCAACTATGAGCGGGTAAATTTTATGCACTCTTTTGCCACCAAGTGCCGAAACGCTGATGATCGGCGCGTATGCAAGAAATTTAAACCTATCTTTTATCTCTTTGCAAAGCTCGTCAAATTCTTCGCTGCTTTTGTCCCATTTGTTTGGCACGATGATGACGCCAAGCTCAAATTTCGAAGCGATGCCAGCGATACGCTCATCAAGCTCGGTTAGCGGCTCAGAGCTATCAAGCACAAGTAGCGCCACGTCTGTCTCTTCTAAAATTTTCTCAGTTCTATTTAGTGCGTATCTTTCGATACCCTCGATCTTGCCACGCTTTCTGATACCAGCAGTATCTACAAACTCAAAAACCCTGCCGTCATGCTCGTAAATTTCATTGACTGGATCGATCGTAGTGCCTGCTACGTCGCTAACAACGGCACGGCTCTCTTTTACAAGGGCGTTTAGAAGTGAGCTTTTGCCGACATTTACACGGCCTATGATGCCAACTCTTATATTTTTGCTCTCGTAGTCTATCTCGTCGCTTAGCTCGCCCTCGTCGTTATAGTTTTCTAAAAAATCATCAAAATCATCGTTCAAATCGGCCTTTATCTGCACTTTCTCTTCTAGGTGCTTTGCTAGCCAGATGCTAAGCTCATCAACTCCTGTGTTGTGGCTTACTGAAATGCCAAATGAGTTTTTCGCGCCAAAACTTACAAATTCCCACTCTCTTTGCTCGTCTTTTTTGCTGTCGATTTTATTTATGACTAGAGCGATTGGTAAATTTAGCTTGCTAAGCTCGTAAAAAATGGCTCTATCCTCGTCATCTGGCATCATTTTGCCATCGACCATGTAGAGGATAACGTCTGAGTTTTTAGCCTCTGCCAAGGTCTTTGCTTTTACGTTTTTAAAAAGCTCGCTGCTATCATCAAGCCCGCCGCTGTCGATTAATATACACTCTTTGCCCTCAACTTCGATCTTAGCTTTGTTTGTATCTCTTGTGGTGCCGCTAACGTCGCTTGTTATGGCGATGCGTCTTCTTGCTAAGCGGTTAAAAAGTGAGCTTTTGCCGACATTTGGCTTGCCTACTAATATTACTTTTTGCAAATTTTGTCCTTTTTATGATGGCTGATTATACAAATTTTTCTCTTATATAAAGTATAAAATTACGCTTAAAAGCGCCGAAATAAAAGAAAAAATCAACCAAAATTTAAGCCATTTTTTATTAAAATGAGTGCTTTAAATTTAGAGGTTTTGCGATGTTAAAAAGGTTTTATATTTCACATCTTGGCATTTTTTATATGCTCTTTGCTTGCTTTATGTTTGCCGTGACTGGCGCATTTGCAAAGTATCTGAGCAAAGATATGCCTTCTATTGAAGTTGTTTTTTTTAGAAATTTAATCGGACTTTTCATCGTCATCTATGCCATCTATAAATTTCCATTTAAACAAACTGGCGGACACTTTTTCTTACTGATGTTTCGTGGTTTTGTGGGTACGGTGGCGCTTTTTGCATTTTTTTATAACGTCGCACACGTAAATTTAGCCACAGCCTTTACCTTTCAAAAGACAAACCCGATATTTACAGCCATTCTCGCAGCTATTGTTTTTAAGGAGCGTCTAAGCTCGCTTGGCTGGTTTGCTGTCTTTTTAGGATTTGGTGGAATTTTGCTTGTTATCCAGCCAAATTTAGGTATCAATAAAACTGACATCATCGGCATTTGGAGCGGCCTTGGAGCGGCTATTGCCTACACAAGTGTCAAGGAGCTAAACAAGAGCTACGGCACAAATATCATCGTGCTAAGCTTCATGCTTTGGGGCTCGTTTTTGCCGCTTATTTGTATGGGGATGGCTGAGTTTTTCACTTATGAGCCTCTGGATTTTTTATTTTCTAAATTTGCTATGCCAAGCTGGCACAACGTCGTTTTTATCTTGCTAATGGGGCTTAGTGGCTACTATTTTCAGGCGTTTATGACAAAGGCATTTGCGGTTGGCAAAAAAGCTGGTGTGATCGCTGCGGTTAGCTATGCTGACGTCATTTTTACGCTTATTATTGGTTATTTTATGGGTGATGCGTTGCCAAATCACTTGGCACTCGCAGGTATCGTGCTTGTCGTGGTGAGTGGAATTTTAGTTGTTAAAGAAAAATAAAGGAGAAAAAATGATCTTAATCGCTGGACCTTGCGTGATAGAGAGCAAGGAGCTTGTTTTTGAAGTGGCAAAAAGGCTAGTTAAATTTAATGAAAATCCAAAGCTTGATTTTTACTTTAAGTCGAGCTTTGATAAGGCAAATCGCACGAGCATTAGCTCATTTCGTGGCCCTGGGCTTGAAAAAGGCTGCGAAATTTTGGCTGATGTGAAAAAAGAATTTGGTTTTAAAATTTTAACCGATATCCACGAGAGCTATCAAGCGCAGCCAGTTGGAGAAGTGGCTGATGTGCTGCAGATCCCTGCATTTTTGTGCCGCCAAACTGACCTGCTTGTAGCGGCTGCAAAGACAAAAGCAGTCGTAAACATCAAAAAAGGGCAGTTTTTGGCAGCGTCTGCTATGAAACACTCTGTTAAAAAGGTGCTTGAGACAAGAGGTGTGAGCGGCGACGGATACGATGTCGCAAAGGCAAATGGCGTCTGGCTAACGGAGCGTGGAAGCACCTTTGGATATGGAAATTTAGTCGTTGATATGAGAAATTTGGTGATGATGAGAGAATTTGCGCCAGTCATCTTTGACGCTACCCACAGCGTGCAGATGCCAAGCGCACTTGGCGAAAAAAGCGGTGGCGATGCTAGGTTTGTGCCGTATCTTGCAAGGGCGGCAGCTAGCGTTGGGGTGGATGGATTTTTCTACGAGACGCACATAAATCCTTGCGAAGCGCTATGTGATGGGCCAAATATGCTAAATTTAGACGAGCTTGAAAAAGTCGTAAATGACACGCTAAAGATAGAGGAAATTTTAAATTTTTAAACTAAGGAGAGAGATGAAAAGGATTTTAGCGCTACTTTTAGGAGTGTTAT
Source organism: Campylobacter concisus (assembly GCF_902460675.1). Taxonomy (GTDB): domain Bacteria; phylum Campylobacterota; class Campylobacteria; order Campylobacterales; family Campylobacteraceae; genus Campylobacter_A; species Campylobacter_A concisus_AJ. Next base: position 139,196 of record NZ_CABPUQ010000002.1, read on the forward strand.
TTTTAGTAGGTTGTGGCTCATCTCAGCCAAAGGTGCCGCTTGCTGGCAAGTATAAATTTGAGGGCATTAGCTACACTCATGTGCAGCGCCACGAGCCGACAAAATTTTTATACCAAAGCCCAAAAATGATCGAAAAAAAATATAATAAGCAAATCACAGAGGCGCTTACAAAAGAAAATTTGCTTGATCAAAATTCAAGCGACGAGCTAAAGATAAAGATCACTCACCGCAGGGAATTTATAGGCGAAGCAACCTTTGCTAAGAGCGATAGGATGGGCAACATCTACATTACTTACGAGGTAGAAGTCATTAGAAGTGGCGAAGTTTTGAGGCATTATGGCTCTAGCGAGCTAAGGTTTGACCCTGGATTTTTTGGAAATTTAAAGGGGATAGTTGGACAAAATAACGATGATAGTCTTGAAAATAAGGCGATTAGCGCAAATGTAAAAGAGATCGTTGATACCATAAAAGGCATGAAGTAAATTTATGTCAAATAGAGGCTTTTTGTGGATATTTCTAGGTGCGGTGGCTGAGTGTGGCTGGGCGTATGGGCTAAAGCACGCGTCAAATTTAAGTGAATTTTTGCTTACGACGCTTCTAGTGAGCATAAGTTTTGTCTCGTTTATGAAGGCTTTAAAGTATCTGCCTGTAAGCATCTCTTATGCTGTATTTGTGGGCTTTGGAACGGCTTTTATCGTCATAGCTGAGATCGTTAGCGACTACGTAGCAAGCGGGATCATGCCAAATTTCATTAGGCTATTTTTCATAGCGACGCTCATTTTAGGCGTGCTTGGGCTAAAAGGCATAAAAGAATGATCCATTTTTTAGCACTTTTATTAGCTGGATGTTGCGAGGTTTCTGGCGTCTTTTTTATCACTAAATTTTCAAAAAGCACAGGCGTAAAAAAGTGGGCAAATTTCATCCTTTTGCTTGGAAATTTCGCCCTTTCTTTAACGCTACTTAGCTATGCGATGCAAACTATCGCTATGTCGGTGGCGTATGCGATCTGGACAGGCATCGGAGCGATCGGAGCAGTAGTGGTTGGCGTAGTTTTTGAAGGTGAGAAGATAAATTTTAAAAAAACCTTGTTTTTAGCGCTCATCATCTTTAGCGTCATCATGCTAAAGATAGTTTGATGAAGGGTCTATTTTTAAACAAGCTTTTGCTAAACTTGCATAAAAAATAAAGGAGAAAAGATGAAAATAATCGAAGGAAATTTAGCTTTAAAAGGCGATGAGAAGATAGCGATCATAAACGCAAGGTTTAACCACATCATCACAGACCGCTTGGTAGAGGGCGCAAAAGACGCATTTTTACGTCATGGCGGCGACGAGAAAAATTTAACTTTAGTGCTAGTCCCTGGGGCATTTGAGATACCTATGGCGCTTGAAAAGGTGCTTGCAAGCGGTAAATTTGATGCGGTTTGCTGTGTGGGAGCGGTGATAAGAGGCTCAACGCCGCACTTTGACTACGTAAGTGCTGAGACCACCAAAGGCATCGCAAACGTGACGCTAAAATACGCAAAACCAGTCACATTTGGCGTGCTAACAGTTGATAGCATCGAGCAAGCGATCGAGCGAGCTGGCAGCAAAGCTGGAAACAAGGGCTTTGAAGCGATGACGGGCGTTATAGAGATGCTAAATTTATACAAAAAGCTAGGAGAGTAAAATGGCCACACGTCATCAGGTCAGACAAGCCATCGTTTCGCTACTTTACTCAAACGAGATAAATCCCGTAACTGCGGAGTTTGAAGAGGAATTTTTAGAAGAGAAAAAGATAAGAAATGAGCGCAAAAATGAGGCGCAGCAGACCTTTAAAGAGGTGCTAGCAAACAAAGAAAAGCTAGATGAAATTTTAAAGCCACACCTAAAAGATGGCGACTTTAGCAAGGTTGGCGCAACTGAGCTTGCCATCCTTAGACTTGGGCTTTATGAGATGAAATTTAGCCAAACTGATAAAGCTGTCATAATAAACGAGGCGATCGAGCTTGCAAAGGAGCTTGGAAGCGATCAGGCGCCAAAATTTATAAACGGCGTGCTAGATAAGATAAAGGGCGATCTATGAGGCTCTGCGTCGCTCTTGATATGGCGAGCAAGGATGAAAATTTAGCCCTCGTGCGTGAGCTAAAAGGGCTTGATCTTTGGCTGAAAGTGGGACTTAGAAGCTATCTTAGAGACGGAGCTAAATTTATAGAGGAGCTAAAAGGGGCAGGGGAGTTTAAAATCTTTCTTGATCTAAAGCTTTACGATATCCCAAACACCATGGCAGACGCGGCTGAGGTCGTCTCAAAGATAGGCGTGGATATGATAAATTTGCACGCAAGCGCTGGCGAGAGAGCGATGAAGACCGTCATGGAGCGTCTTAATGCGCTGCAAAATCGCCCTTTGGTGCTTGCAGTATCGGCGCTAACTAGCTTTAACGAGAGCGAATTTGAAGCGGTTTATAACGATACGCTATCTCGCTCGGTTAGGAAATTTAGCCAGATGAGCTTTGAAGCGGGGCTTGACGGCATGGTCTGTTCGGTCTTTGAAAGTAGGCTCATAAAAGACGTGACAAATCAAAATTTCATCACGCTTTGCCCTGGTGTTAGGCCTTTTGGCGAGAGTGCGGGCGATCAAAAGAGGGTTGCAAATTTAGTTAGCGCAAAGCAAGAGGGCAGCGACTTTATCGTTGTTGGCAGACCTATCTACGAAAACGCAAATCCAAGAGAAATTTGCGAACGCATTTTGGAGCAAATTTAGCGCCCTAACTTGCATAAAATTTGATCTAAAATCATTTTAAATATGGGGTTTTTCGCGTAAGAAATTTAAATTAGACCACCTTGTGAGAAGCTTGGATAGCGACTTAGTGTAGTAGCAAGATGAAATTTAGCTAGCTTTGTAGCGCACGAATAAAATTTAAAATTTTATTCAAAGCAGTGAGCTTGGTGAGCTTAAAAGAAATGTGAGGTAAATTTTGAGCGATTTTAAGAAAATCCCCTATGTCGGCGAGGCGACCGAGGCCGATCTACTGGCACTTGGCTACACAGACATTGCTTCGCTAAAGGGCGCGGATCCTGATGAGATGTTTGAACGCACAAAGGCGCTTGGACGCGGTAGTGATAGGTGTATCCTTTATGTTTACCGCATGATTTGTTACTACGCAAATACGCCGCGTCCAGACAAGGCCAAGCTAAAATGGTGGCTTTGGAAGGATTAAGTTTTTAAATTTCTAGCGCTAGTTTTTAAATTTGACCTATTAAATTTAAATAGTACAAGTCTTTGCAGAACACAAGTACACTTTTTGCCGCTAAAAAACGGAGCTAAAAATTTATTTTTTAAAATTTAAAATATAGGCTTAGACATACTTTCTTTATTTAAAATTTTTCTAGTCGTCTTTGTGCTTTAGTTTTGAAAAATTTATTTGCTTATGAGAGACTTTGATCTTATTAAACAAATTTATAGTTGTTTAAAATTTTTTGATTTTTTAACTCATTTTTTTGTAAAAGTGGATATTCGTCATATTTATTAGTGTTAGAAATACAAAATATATACACATTATAAGTAAATTTTTGATCAAAGATTAGAGCTTTTATGGTGAAGCTTAAATGCAGACGATAAGAGAAAATATTTCTATAAAATTGTATGATTCAAGGGCATTTCGCCCTTGAAATTATGATCTAACAGGTGAAAGATAAGGTTTTTCAGAGTGCATAGACATCTCGTTTTGTTGTCTAAATGCTATATACTCTTCTTCGCTTAATTTTTTTATGTTAGCTATAGTGATCTTAAGAGGTGTGATACCTGAGAGCGGGTCGTGGTCTTGTGCGTTTGCAAGCTCGTTACCGTCAGCCTCACTATAGTGGAAAGTCGTAAATATCGTACTCTCCCTAAGGTCAGGATTTACGCGAAGTTTAGCTGCGATCCTGCCGCGTTTGTTCTCTACCATTGCATAGCAGCCATCTTCTAGCTCTCTTTCTCTTGCGATATCAGGGCTTACTTCGATTAGCGGACCTTCGATGCCAGCACCATACTCTAGCGGTGGGCACTCTCTTGTCATCGTTCCTGTGTGGTAGTGATAGACTTTTCTACCTGTTGTAAATAGGCAAGGATAGACCTCATCAGGCACTTCGCTCATCGCGCCTGAACCTACTGGATAGCCATCAGGTATATGCATTTTGGCTTTAAATTCAGCCTCCATGCTCTCACGCTTATCTTTGTCGTCAGCATAAAGTACTGGAGCTAGGCGGAATTTACCATCAGGTAACATTGATTTGTGATCAGTATAAAGATCAGGTGTGCCTGGGTGATCTTCATCAGGGCATGGCCAGCTGATGCCACCTAGTTTTTCAAGTCTATAGTAGCTGATACCGCCAAAGAATTTAGGCATTAGTTTTCTAAGCTCGTCCCAAACCTCTTCTGCACTTAAGAAGTCAAATCCCTCAAGTCCCATTGCGTTTGCGATGTTGCAAACTACTTTCCAGTCAGGCTCTACACCACCTACTGGCTCGCTTGCTTTTCTGGTTCTTTGAACGCGGCGAGATGTGTTGATAAATGTTCCATCTTTCTCACCCCAACCAGCTGCAGGTAAGACGACATCGGCTTTTTGAGCACTTTCAGTAAAGAATAGATCTTGTACGATAAAGCAGTCTAGGTGGTGTGTAGCATGCACAAAGTGCTCTGTCCAAGGGTCACTCATAACAGGATTTTCGCCATAAACGTAAAGCACTTTTAGCTCGCCGCTATCCATCTTATCAGGTGCGTATGTTAGTTTAAAGCCAGGCACTGGATTAAGCTCGAAGTGCCAAACTTTACGAGCTTGCTCTTGTGCATAAGCGCTATTTACTGCACCTGCTGGGATGACGTTAGGTAGTGCGCCCATATCGCATGAGCCTTGAACGTTGTTTTGGCCACGAAGTGGATTTACTCCAGCGCCTTTTTTACCTAAATTTCCTGTTAGGATAGCTAAATTTGAAAGTGAGAATACATTTGATGTACCGTCGCTAAACTGAGTGATACCCATAGTGTAGCAAATAGCCGCAGTGCCAGCCTTGCCATAAAGTCTAGCAGCCTCAATGATGAGCTCTTTTTTCACACCAGTCTCACGCTCAAATCTCTCAGGAGTGAAGTCTTTTACGGCTTCTTTTAGATACTCAAAACCCTCTGCATATTTTTCGATAAATTCTGTATCTTGTAAATTTTCAGAGATGATGATGTTCATCATTGTGTTTAGTGTTTTGATGTTTGAGCCAACTGGAATTTGCAAGAATATATCGGCTTTTTTAGCCATATCGGTGCGTTTTGGATCCACAACGATCATTTTCGCACCACGCTCTAAGCCTCTTTGCATCTGCATAGCGATGATCGGGTGGCATTCGCTTGTATTTGTGCCTATTAGTAGAAATACATCTGTATCAGTCGCAAACTCAACAAGATCGTTTGTCATTGTTCCGTTTCCAAGGGTGCTGGCAAGACCTGCCACTGTTGGAGCGTGTCAAAGACGAGCGCAGTGATCTACGTTGTTACTTCCTAAAGCACGAAAGAATTTTTGAAATACATAGTTGTCTTCGTTGTTTGAACGAGCTGAACTAAAGCCCATGATAGAACTTGGACCATATTTTTCAACGCTATTTTTAAAAGTCTTTCCTAAAAATTCATAAACCTCTTCGAAGCTAACCTCTTCGAGTTTGCCCTCTTTGTTAAACTCTCCGTTTAGTTTTCTCATCATTGGTTTAGTTAAACGTTTTGGAGAATTTACAAATTCCCAACCAAACATACCTTTTAAGCACAACTCGCCATCATTTACATGGTGGTTATCAGTCGGCTTTGCATCGACTATCCTACCGTTTTCTACGATAAGGTCTATGCCGCAACCAGTTCCGCAATACGGACAGGTTGTTTGAACAATCTTTTGCATAGATTTCCTTTCAAGTAATATTTCTAATAGTTCGGTTATTATATACCTTATAAAATAAAAGTAGTTTTAAAATTAATTATTTTATTTAAAAAAATTTTAAGTAATATGCAAAATTTGCATATTACTTTGACGCTGAATTTACGGAGCTTTTTACCATTTTTTGTCTTATTTTAAATTTGGTTTTTAGCTTAAGTGATTAAAAATAAATTTAAAGATTATGAAAATTTATAAAAGATGGGCGATTGCTCGCCCGTTGTATTAGTTTTTGCGTGTATTTGCGTCTGGAGTGAAAAGTGGCTTATCAAGAAGTTTGAAGTCGCCTATAAATTTCTGACCCTCTTCGCTTGTTGCCCATTTTATAAATTTCTCTGCATTTTCGATGTCAGTTTTAGGGCAGTGTTTTGGATTTACTGCGATTAGAGAGTAGAAGTTTTTAAGGTCGTTGTCGCCCTCGTTGATGATGACCATCTCAGGATGACCTTTTTGGTTTGCTTCATATTTAATGTAAGTACCGCGGTCAGTAAATGTAACGCCTTTTTGCTCAGCAGCAGCATTTATCGTAGCTAGCATGCCTTGACCTGTCTGCATATACCAGCTATCTTTTTCAGGGACTTCGCCAGCGATCTTTTTCCAGATGCCTTTTTCTTTATTGTCTGTGCCTGATTTGTCGCCACGTGAGAAGAATTTGATACCATCTTTTTTGATAAGTTCAAAGCTTTGTTTGATATCTTTACCTTTAAATTTATCAGCGATAGATTTATCAGCGATAACGACGAAATCATTGTACATTACGGCATTTCTTTTTAAGCCAAAACCTTTTTCTACAAATTCTTTCTCAACTTTTGGTGAGTGAACGAAAAGTACGTCAGCGTTGCAGTCTTCGCCAAGCTTTAGAGCTGCGCCTGTACCAACAGCTGTCCATTTTATATCAACACCTGTTTTAGCCTTATAAACTGGGTAGATCGCGTCAAGCAAGCCAGTGTTATCTGTACTTGTTGTAGTCGCCATGATTAGTTCATTGTCAGCGCCAAACGCCAAAACTGCAGCTGCTAGTGAGCCTAAAATAATCTTTTTCATTTTTTCTCCTTTTTAGAAAATGTGGTATTATAGCACATTTAAAATAATCTTAAGAAATATGCTAGGAAAGAATAATTGGATTTTTTACTTCACGGCTTTGCAGAAGCCTTTAATCTACTTTTAAACGGCAACCTTGAAACATATTCAGCCATCAAGGCTACCCTTTACACATCAAGCGTGTCGATACTTTTTGCTGTTCTTGTTGGCTTCCCGCTCGGTTTTATACTTGGCTTTTACGACTTTAGGGGCCGCAAAATTTTACGCCTTCTAAGTGACACAGCTCTTGCTATGCCAACAGTTGCGATCGGCCTTATCTTGTACGCCTTTATCACTAGAAACGGCCCACTTGGCAGCCTAAATTTACTATTTACGCTAAAAGCGGTCATGCTAGGCCAGTTTGTGCTTGCCCTTCCTATCATCATCTCGCTTACTGCAAGCGTTGTTGAAAATATGGAGAAAAAGCACTATCTAACTATCCTAAATTTACGCTTTGCGCCAGCAAGGCTAGTTTGCTGTGTGCTTTACGAGCTGCGCTACGCTCTCATGGTCGTCATCGCCACCGCATACGGCAGGATCGTGGCTGAAGTGGGCGTTGCGATGATGATAGGTGGCAACATCAAGTACTTTACTAGAACGATCACCACGGCCGTTTCGCTTGAGACAAATAAGGGTGAATTTGCCATGGGTATAGCGCTTGCCATGGTTTTGATATTTATCGCATTTTTAGTAAATTTAGCGATCTTTGCGCTCAAAAAACTAGACAAATAGGAGCAAATTTTGATAAAGATAAGAAATTTACACCTAAGCTACGGCAAAAGCGAGATCCTAAATATCCCAAGCCTTGATATAAATACTAAAAAAATAACTGCTCTAATGGGCAGCAACGGCAGCGGCAAAAGCACGCTCATACGAGTGCTCTCACGCCTACAAAGCCCAAATAGCGGCGAAATTTCACTCTGGGGAGAGAGCAAACCAAGCCTTGAAATGTTGCGTAAAATTTCAGTTTTACTGCCTGAACCTGCCCTTTTAAAAAGAAGTGTGAGAGAAAATTTCAAAGCCATCTTAAAAAGTAGAAATTTACTAAGCGAATTTGATGAGCGAACTAGCGAAGCTCTGGCACTTGTAGGACTTGATGAGAAGTTTTTAAACAAGCGCCACTTTGAGCTAAGCTCAGGGCAGACGCAGCGCATCGCATTTGCTTTGGCACTTTCTTTAAGAGCGCCATTTTATCTGCTTGATGAGCCGACAAACAGCGTTGATATCGCCACTTCAAAGCTCTTTAGCAAGGCTATAAATTTAATGCACGAGAAATATGGCTGCGGCTTTGTCATCGCAAGTCACGACGAAAAGTGGCTTAGTATGTTAGCAAACGAGTGCGTGTTTTTGCACAAAGGCAGAGTCTGCGAGTTTGAATACAAAAATATCTTTGAGATAGAGGCTGGCGTGCTAAGCTTTGGCGATAATGCGAAGCTAAATTTGCCTTCAAATTTTAAAGGTAAAAGCAAGATCACGATCAACCCAAGCAAGATAAAAATTTCTAAAACAGGTGGAGAGGGTCAAATTTCAGGGATTTTGCACTCGGCCTCGCTTTACATGGGCAATGAAAAGCTTTTGAAGGTCAAAGTTGGCGACTTTTTAATCAAAATTTTTAGCCACGATGATGAAATTACAAAGATTGGCGAGCGAGTATTTTTAAAATTTGAAGATGGCTCGATGCTAGCTTTAGAGTAAAATTTACTCCCACTTTTTAAATTTAGCCCAAATTTAAAAATGGATATCAAAAAAGAGCTAAATTTTAATAATCATGCTAAAAAATCATATTTTATATAACCCCCTAAAAATAGTATTTTTAAATATGCAATCAAGGCATATTTAAGCTTTTTTTAACTTTTCTAATTTATTTTATTTTAAGCCACATTAATAAGGCAATTAATTGTATAGTTTCAGTGTCGTTAAAAAACTATTTAAGGAAAAAGGTGAGCACAAAAGAGGAATTTGCAGCTGGCAGAAAACTTTACTACGCTACTTTCTCTAAATTCTTCGTATTTAGTGAAGATGAAAAGAGATTTGATGGCCTTAGTAAAATGCTTGATCTTATCAAAGAATATAGCCTAAACGATGAAGTATCGCAAGCTGCTACTAATATAAAAAGTAAATTTAATGAAAAAAATCCAGAGAATTTGATCACCGAATTTGATGACATTTTTCACACTCCGCCAAGTCCGCTTCGAAACTCGCTCTCTTTTTACGATGAGGGATATGAAGTGGGTCATGCTTGCGCTAATGTGCGTAAAATTTTAGCTAAGACAAACATCAGAAGAGATGAGAGTAAATTTAAAGAGAATGAAGATAACGTGGGCTTTGTCTTTACGCTTATGAACGAGTTTATCGGTAAATTTGACGAGTGCGAAGAGGAGCTTTTTAAAAATATTATAAATCCAAACATTGATGAGTTTATAGAGAATTTATATGAGCATAAAAATAGTGAAATTTACAAAGATGTGGCCGTTTTGCTAAACGAATTTATCGCGTTTGAGCGCGTGGCACTAAACTCACCAAAACCAGTCAAGATAGACCACAAAAAGAGCGATGGTCTTTCAAGGTCTGAAAGCATAAGAAGAGAAAAAAACAGGATAAGAAAACTAAGAACGGAGGGTACATATGCAAAATAGACGCGAATTTCTAAAAAAAGTCGGTCTAGTTGGCGCTGTAGCAGCAAGTGGTGCTGTAGCAGCAAATGCTGATGAAAATTTAAAATCAGGAAAGAGTAAAAAGACCGAAGTGCTTTACAAAAGAAGCAAAAACTGGGAACTTTACTACAAACAAGCAAAATAAAATTTGATAGAAATTTAAGAAAGGATGAAAATGTCTGAAGCTATATTAAACGCTACGCCAAACAACATCGGCCGTAGATCGTTTTTAAAAATGGCTGCATTAACGGGCGCTAGTGGAGCGGCCGGCTTTGCAGCAAGCAATGTCACAAGAGAAGCAACAGCTCAAGAGATGGCAAACCCATTTCCAGACTCAAAAATAGTAAAAACTGTTTGTTCAGTTTGCTCTGTAGGATGTGGAGTGTTAGCTGAGGTAGAAAATGGAGTTTGGGTGCGTCAAGAAGTAGCACAAGATCACCCAGTAAGTGCTGGTGGTCACTGCTGTAAAGGAGCAGACGTTATCGATATGGTTCGCTCACACTGCCGTGTAAAATATCCAATGAAAAAAGTTGGTGGCAAGTGGCAACGCATCTCTATGACGCAAGCACTTGACGAGATCGGTGCAAAACTAAAAGCTTACCGCGAGAAAAATCCAGAGCAGGTTATGTTTTTAGGATCAGCAAAAGACTGCAACGAGCAAAGCTATTATATAAGCAAATTCGTTGCGATGTTTGGGACGAACAACCTAGATCACCAAGCACGTCTTTGACACAGCTCTACAGTCGCCGGTGTGGCGAATACTTGGGGTTATGGAGCTATGACAAATCACCTTGGAGATATCCAAAACGCAAAGTCTATTTTTATAATCGGATCAAACCCAGCGGTAAATCACCCAGTTGGTTTTAGACACTTTTTAAAAGCAAAAGAAAAGGGCGCTAAGCTAATAGTAATCGATCCAAGATATACAAGAACGGCGGCAAAGGCTGATTATTTCGCACAAATTCGCCCAGGAACGGATATACCTTTTGTATATGGCATGATGAATCTCATCTTCGAAAATGGCTGGGAGGATAAGAAATTTATTGATGACCGTGTTTATGGTATGGATTTGATTCGTGAAGAGGCTGCAAAATGGACACCTGAAGTCGTTGAAGATGTGACTGGAGTGCCAGCTGCAACTCTTAAAGAGATCACAGAAGTCTATGCCAAAAACCGCCCTGGCTCAGTCGTTTGGGCGATGGGTCTAACTCAGCACACAATAGGTAGCTCAAACACTCGTATAGCTCCGATCTTGCAACTAGTGCTTGGCAACATGGGCGTAAGTGGCGGCGGATGTAACATCCTAAGAGGCCACGATAACGTTCAAGGTGCAACTGATATGGCAAATTTACCAGATAACCTACCTGGTTATTACCCTAAAAATGAAGGAAGCTGGAAATATTTTGCAAAAATGTGGAAGGTTGATTTCGAGTGGTTGCAAAAGAATTTTATCAAGCCTGAGTGGATGTTTAAGCCAGGATTTTCACTTGCACGCTGGTGGGCTGGTACGCTAAATGGTAAAGATGGCAATGATGCGATCGATAATGCAGGAGATAGCCTAAAAGCTCTTGTAGTTATAGGTAACGGCATAACATCTACTGCACAACAAGCAAAGGTTCAAGAAGGTCTTGATGCACTTGAGTTACTTGTTTGTGTAGATCCGTTTGTAAATGACGCTGCCGTTATAACAAATAAAAAAGATAATGTATATATCATACCTGCTTCAACTCAGTATGAAACTAGCGGCACAGTCGTAGCTACAAACAGAAGTGGTCAATGGAGAAGCCAAGTATGCAAACCACTTTATGAGAGCATACCTGATCATGAATTGTTATTTGAACTAGCTAAACGTATAGGCTTTTATGATGAGCTAACTCGCACTATAAGGGATGCTGACGGCAAAATAGAATGGCCAGAAGCTGCTACTCACGAGATAGCAAATATCATAAAAACTATCGGTATGACTGGCTGGACACCTGAGCGCTTAAAACGCCACCAAGAGAACTGGGATAAATTTGATGAAGTAACATCTCTTGGCAAGCCTGGCACTCCTGTTGAGGGCGAATACTACGGACTTCCATGGCCATGCTGGACAGAAAATCACCCAGGTAGCCCAATACTTTATGATACACACAAATCAGTTCGCGAAGGTGGAATGGGCTTTAGAAACCGCTTTGGTTTAGAGCACAACGGTGTTAGCCAGCTAGCAGCTGAAGGCTCAGCGCCAGTTGGTTCATCTATAAATGGCGGATATCCTGAGATCAAAAAAGACAATATCGAGAAAATTTTAGGCATCACACTAACTGATGATGAAAAAGCAAGGATCGGAGCTAGCTGGTCAACTGATGATAGTAATATCATAGCAACAAAATGCTTGGAGAAAAACATCGCTCCATATGGCAATGCACGTGCTAGAACTATCGTTTGGACATTTGCTGATCAGATCCCTCAACACAGAGAGCCGATCCACTCACCAAGACCAGATCTAGCCAAGAAGTATCCAAGCTTTAAAGATAAAGCAAAACAATACCGCGTTGATACTAAATTTGAAAGCTTGCAACAAAGTAAGGACTTCTCAAAAGAATTCCCTATCAACCTTATTACAGCTCGTCTCGTAAATTTTAGTGGTGCTGGTATGGAGACGCGTGCTAGTAAGTATCTATCACGCATTACGCCTGAGATGTTTGCTGACATCCACCCAGAGCTAGCGGCTAAACATGGCATTAAAAATTGGGATTTTGTTTGGGTTCATTCACCTGAGGGCACTAAGATCAAGGTTCGCGCAAGGATCGTGCCATCAGTCAAGCCTAATATGATATTCTTGCCATTCCACTGGGCTGGATATATGCAAGGTGTTGATATGACTGGAAATTTCCCTGAGGGAACAAGACCTTTTGCAGTTGGCGAGAGCGCAAATACCGTAACAAACTACGGATATGACATAGTCACTCAAATTCCAGAAACAAAAGGCGGTCTTTGCCGCATAGAAAGGGCATAATATGAGCGCATTTAACGATAACAATAGACTTAAATTTTACTGCGACACAGATAGATGCATTGATTGCAACGGCTGCGCAGTAGCATGTGATGAAGCTCATGAGTTGCCTATCGGCGTTAGAAGACGCCGCGTCGTCACACTAAATGAAGGTATGCCTGGTAAAGAAATTTCAACATCAATCGCATGTATGCATTGCGAAGATGCACCTTGTTCGCTTGTTTGCCCAGTTGATTGTTTCTACATCAGAGCTGATGGCATAGTGCTTCACGATAAAGATATCTGCATAGGCTGTGGATACTGCTTGTATGCTTGCCCATTTGGTGCGCCGCAATTCCCTAAAAATGGTGCCTTTGGTGCAAGGGGCGTAATGGATAAATGCACCATGTGTGCAGGCGGTCCGCTACCAACTAATAGTGAAGAAGAGCGCGAAGTATATGGACAAGATAGAATTTCTGAGGGCAAGGTGCCAGTTTGTGCTGCGATGTGCTCTACAAAGGCTTTGTTAGTTGGCGAGTCAGATGTGATCGAAAAAATCTACAATGACAGAGTTGCTGCAAGAGGTTATGGCGAAAAAGACCTAAAACAAACTACTGTTTGGAAGATCGCTTACTACGCTGGCGACAGACTAAAACTAAAAGCGTAAATTTATAGGTGCTTTTTGCACCTATAAATCATTAAAATTTAGCAAAAGTGTATTTTGACTGAACTTTAAGCACTCTATCAGGAGTGTTTAAATATAATCCACTTTTCTAATACTTGGACAGATGGGTGAGCGGCTGAAACCACACCCCTGCTAAGGGTGCAGCTCTTAATCGGGGCTCGAGGGTTCAAATCCCTCTCTGTCCGCCACCAACACAATATTTTTCTTTCCAACTTCCCTAAATTTCGGTGTTTTAACTGCATTTATTAGCAGATATTTTTGTCTTAAATTTCAGACAAATCAGCTTTGTTACAGAAAATTTGCACTTTTGTTACAGAAACTAGGATCATTCTATGAGCTCTAGATTGATCACAAAGGTTCCTAATAGACCAAATTTCTACTTTTTTGATACTGCTCTTAAAGATGGTAAAAAGCTAACTGTTAAATTTTGCCTTTTCACAAAAGATATAGATGAGGCAGTAAGACTGGCAAATTCTATAAAAGCCGCAGCCAACGAAGCTCTTTCTAAAAAGATAACCACAACACATACAAATTCTAAAAGTCTAAGAGTCTTGATAAACATTAAAAGACAAAATGAGCGGTGCATTAAACAAAATGGCATATTTTTAGATGTTAGCGAATATAAAGAGCTCTCACAAGAGGTGATAGCTAAATTTTATAATCTAGTAGCTCCAGAAGAAAAGCTTGAAAAAGAGCTCAAAACATTATTGGACGCATCTTTAAGCCCAAAAGAAACTTCGCCGCTATCTTTTGAAGCAGTAGCTAAAAGATATGTGCAAACAGAGTGTTTAAAGCTAAAATCTAGCGATAAAACCAAGGGCTATTATGTTAAGACTGGCAAGCTCTTAGATGAGTTTTTTAAAGGTCATCAAGGTAAAGATTTTAGCTACAGCGATGCCGAAAACTTTCAAACAACTCTTGCAAACAAAAAACTCAATAAAAAGACCATCAACAACTACACATCTTACTCAAAAAGGCTCTTTGACTATGCCATAAAGATGGGCAAGCTCACGACCAATCCTTTTAAGATACTTACATCTTTTAAAATTTCAGCTGACGAGAAGTCGCCGAAAGATAACTTTAGCCTAGATGAACTAAAAATAGTTTTTGATACAAAAAGGCTTGATCTACGAAACTATATGATATTTGCCCTTCATACTGGGCTAAGGCTTAATGAAATTTGGCAACTTGATAGCAAAAGTGTATGCGAAGAAGATGGCATAAAATTTATAAATGTTAAGACTGCCAAGCAAAAAGGAGGCATTAGCAAATATAGGCAAATTCCGCTACATCATAATATTGAGCATTTGGCTGATTTAAAGTGGCTAGAGCAAATCAAGAAAGGAAAAGAGAGTAGTGATTATTTTGGAAAGCGCCTAAATAGACACATTCATAAATCTATCCCAAGTGCAAATGTTAGTTTTCACAGACTACGTGGCAATTTCGCAAAAGCCGTTAAAGACTATTGTTTGGAAAATTCTCTAGCAGATCTTACTTCCGTTCTTTTGGGTCATAGCACAGACCTAGCAACTGATACATATGCAAAAGGAGTGTCCTTGAAGGCTAAAAAAGAGGCATTAAAGGGGCTTGATGACTATTATTTACTAGTTTAAAATACCTACTTTGAAAATATAATTAGTGGTGGAGGTTGTAACTATCTTGGCGTAAATTATAGAGATGGCGTTGGCTTTGAAAAAAATATGCAAAACGCATACTCTTACTTCAAAAA
>NZ_CABPUQ010000003.1:0-1215 GCF_902460675.1 Campylobacter concisus
CTTGAGTTTGGCAGCATGTAGCGCTTATCTCCGTTTAAAAATATAAGTGCAGACATAGAGGCAGCTAGCCCCACGCAAAATGTATTGATTGGTGATTTTATGGTCTTCATAAAGTCGATTAGTCCAAAGCCATCATATATCGAGCCTCCAGGGCCACTTATATATATGTTTATGTCGCTTTGATCTACACTGTCAAGATACAAAAGTGTCTTTTGTGTAGTCAGGCAAATTTCTTGATCTATCTGCCCATATAAAAAGATATTTCTATCAGCTAGTAAGCTCATGTGAATGTCAGCAAAATTTAGCTTGTCAAACTCTGCCATCTTCTCTCCTTGTTTTGATTTTTGTGAGAGAAGTTTAAGATAGTAGATGAGTCTTTAAATTCCACCTATTGCTTCTAGAGCCGGTGGCTTGGTAGTTTATAAAAGCTCTATATCGTCTATGTGATGTCCTAAAGCAGGAGATCTTTTTTCATCAATGAATAAATTTAAGCTCTTTTCAAGGAGATCTTCAAAGTAAATTTTAGCTAGCTCTTTAGAGTTTTTGTATTTAAAAGGAGCATGCGTGGCAAGATATAGTCCGTAGATATCATCTATAAGCCACTGCCTTGCGTATCTATCTTTGTTTATTTCAAAATTTTTGTAAGAAAGATCATTTTTTAGATTATCTAGCTCCTTTTTAAATTTGCTTAATACAAAGATATTTTCATCTTTAAGGGATTTATATATAAGCTCAGGGTCTAAAAGCAAGCTATCATCTAAAGATCTTAAGCACTTTTTAGTAGGGGCATTTTTTATTTTTATCGCCTTTTGCTTTATTTTCCAAATTTCATCATAAATTTGATCAAAGTTACCAAAAAATGCGGGTGAAAATATAACCAAAGCATCATCTTCTCTAAAGCTTATATATCTATCTTTAAAAATTTCAAGCTCAAAAATTTCTGATCCCATATTGCTAAAAACTAGCTCTTGATTATCTCTATCTAGCCCCATCACAAAGCCTCTTTTTATGATCAAAACATTCATGGATTTTAAAAATCTCTGAACTTTTGCTTCGTCATAAACATAGCTTAAAAGATAAAGCGTCATATCATCTAGCTGGCTACTTGAAAAGTCTTTGCATTTGCAATCCCAAAGGTAATTTCCTGGTCTTAAACACATCATTATAAAAGCAGCGTCTTGCATATATGCAAATTTTTTATCATCGCCTATTGAT
>NZ_CABPUQ010000003.1:1245-94376 GCF_902460675.1 Campylobacter concisus
TGCTTTTCTAGGTATTCATTTGGAGCTAGGATGTAACTATTTTTATCGTTTATATGCTGTTTTTGGCTCGGTACTAAATTTTGATCTAGCTTTATAAGCGCAAAAAACTCTTCACATATCTTCTCTAGTTTTATATTTATTTGCTTTCTTTTGCTCTTTATTTGTTCATCAAAATTTTTGATGTAGCCACGAAGTCTTGGCACATTTACTATTAGATCCTCGTCTTTGCCACAAACTTTGCTAACTTCATCCATAAATTTTTTAGTCTGTCTGTCTCTTTTTTCGTCAACTATCTTTTTAAGTATAGATAGATCATTTTCTTTACTAAAATCATAAAATTTACTAACAAAAAGAGAGAGTGCATATGTATTTACAAGAGAGTTTAAAATAGGTGTTTGATCTATTTTAAGGTTTTTATCTGGTTGCTTTTTGCTTCTACCATTAAAAAGTTTATATTCGACCTCGAATGACATATTTTATCCTTGTAGTTTTTAATAGACCCGTAGTATTTCAATAAGCTACATCCACCAAAATTCTACCTATATTTTTATTAGTTTTCCAAAAAACAAAGCAATAATATTGCTGAAATGATAAGTCATAGCCGTCTGTTCTATTTTGAAGCACATAGATTGATTGAACACCTGTATCTATAATGTATTGAAATTGCTAGTAGCACCTCTTTCTAATCCATATACCATGCCTTTTTCTATAAGTAAAAATTTTCAAGTATATTATTCATTACGAACTTTATTTAATATAAAATTTATTCTAACTACATATTTTCTAGGTAGGGCATCTTTATAGTGAGTAGAAGGTGGTTATAAAAGAGAAATATCTCTCATATGTCTTAGCGTTTGCTCTTTGTTTTTCTCTAGAATTTCTATTAGCCTTGATAAGAGTGGCTCTGAAGCATATTGACAAAGATCTATGATGCGACTTATGTTTTGTAAATTTTCATATTCTTTGTCATTGTAATTACATTTATTGACCATATCTTTTAAAAAGCTTGAGATATTAAGGTCGTCTATGAAAAGTTCTTGTTCGCTTACTCCAAGGGCTTTTGCTATATAAGGTATAAGCTCAGCCTTGATCTCTCTATTTCCATTGAGATAGTTATATATAGATGGCAGAGACGGCACTTCGCCTGTGCTTTTTAGCCTAGGTTCAAGATCTATAAATTTTTGGACAAAGTCCTTTTTCTTTAACTTTTTACTTCTTAGGATCGCATTTATTCTTTCATAAATTTGCATTTTACACTCTTTGAAATTGCTCTAAATTTAAGAAGTATAATTGATAAAAAAATACTATATGAATTAAGTATTCAATAAGAATAATTCTAATAAGATTATCCGTATAGTAAATTTTTTCTTAATAGTGATAGTTTTTATAAACCAACATACGTCATCAGGTTAATAGGTCTAATTTCAAGCAAAACAAGAAAGGATAAAGATGAAAAAGATAGCTTTTATGTTTGCGCTTTTGCTGTGTTGCGGCTCTGCGTTTGCGTTTGATCAAATTGTGGGCGATATAACTACCGGATTTAGCAGAGATAACCGATTGGAAGTCGTTAGAGACAATATATATAAGCTGATGTGGCAAGATGGTGATTTGCCACCATTTCGTATGTATTATGACAAAGCAGTCCAATACTGCGAAAATTTAAATTTTGCTGGCTTTGATGACTGGCGGCTACCTACAGTAAACGAGCTTTTAAGCATCATTGACTACAGCAAGTATAGTTCTGCTATGAATTTAGCTTTTAAGTATGCCGACATACCTAGCGGCAAGTACTGGAGCTCTACAAAGAGCGCCGACGACTCGTCTGATGTGTGGGTCGTGGATTTCGATAACGGCGAAGATTTCCGCTACAGCGTTTCATCTCATAAAGGCTTAGTGCGGTGCGTCCGGCAGTATTGATTTTAAAATTTAAGAAAGGATAAAAAGATGAAAAGACATATAGCCGTTTTTTTGCTGCTTTGCGGTTTGCTTCACGCAGAAGCTCTAAGACCTACGTGCTACCGAGATAACGATAAAAACGTAGTGGTATGTAGCGAAAAAAAGCTGGGAAGACTAATGTGGCAGGATGAAAAGCAAATTTTTGAAGGAACGTTGGAGCAGGCGCAGGAGTACTGCAAAACATTAAGTCTAGCCGGATACAAAGACTGGAGGCTACCAACCAGAACGGAGCTACTAAGCATAGAGGATAAGAGTAGATATAACCCCACTCTAAATACCGCTTTTAGATACATAGCAGACTCCGGCCATATATGGTACTGGAGCCAAACTAAAGACGCCAACGGCTCGCCTAATGCGTGGTACGTGGATTTCCGGAACGGCGGCGGTTCCTGGAACAGCGGTCCTCTCTTCGTGCGGTGCGTCCGATAGTATTGATTTTTGAAAGGATTTGAAAGAGTTGCGATATAAAAATTTGTCTATATTTAGAGCTTCTATGAGATTTTGCGTCTATTTAGAAAACAGTGTGGTGAAAACTTATAAATTTAAAAAAGCTTCGTTTCTAACTCATATAAAATGGGCTAAGTAAAAGGTGGCTTTGATAAATGAAAGCCTGGAAAATATCCAAGTGATATATAACTTTAAAAAGTAAAGGAAGATGGATGAAAAAATGCATAACTATATCTTTGCTGCTTTGCGGACTGCTTCACGCAGAGGCGCTAAGCACTGCGTGCTACCGAGATAATGATAAAAACGTAGTGATATGTAGTGAAAAGAATCTAGGAAGACTAATGTGGCAGGATGAAAAACAAATTTTTGAAGGAACGTGGGAGCAGGCGCAAGAATACTGCAAGATAGTAAACCTAGCCGGATACAAAGACTGGAGGCTACCGACCGGAACAGAGCTGCTAAGTATAACGGATGAAGTAAGATCCAACCTCGCTCTAAATACCGCTTTTAAATACATAGCAGACTCCGAATTACCATGGTACTGGAGCTCTACCAAACATAACATCTACTCGTCTAATGCGATGATCATGCGTTTCAATAGCGGCCGCGCTGGCTGGGACGACATTTCTCATCGCTACTTCGTGCGGTGCGTCCGACAGGATTGATTTTTGAAATTTCTTTTTTTGAGAAATTCGGACTTAATGGAGGCGCTTTGAAAAGCCTTTTGCTCCCATTACGGGAGCTTTTTAAATTTTGGAGAATAAAATGACAAATTTTACGGCAGAACAGATAATAAAAATAAACGAAATTTTTAGCAGAGTTGTCGACTGCAAGGGAAATTTGAAGGTGTTTAATGGGGCGTGGGATAAGTACAAAAATTATACTGCCATATACGAAGAAGATTCTAACGGCAATAAATCTATACAAGCGACATACAGCACTAAAGTATCATTGGAAGATATATATAATAATGCCAAAAAGGCACTGAGCATATGCAATGTTGGCAACATAGTAGATATAAATATTGTTACTATAAAGACTTTTGATATAAGCAGTAAAGTAAGTAAAGCTAAAATAGGGGATCAAGCGGATGCACATTTTTCTGTTTTATTGCACCAATGTCCAGATCTCAAGGAAGAAGATTTTAATACTCTTTATAATGCTTTTTATGATGTATTGGCAATTTGCGGCTACGACTTTAACTCAAGTGATAATCATACGATACTTTATCTAAACATTTTTCAAAGATTGATCGATTACTTCAAGGACGGTAAAATAAAATTTGATGTAAAGTCCGGTACGGTAGGTCAAATAGATAGTGGCTTGATTGAAAAATTAAAAGAGTGCTATGAAATAAATAAATTCGTTTGCAAGATTAAACTTTTTATAAAAGAAAATTATACACCGCTAAAAAGTCTTGAAATAGACTGGGATAAATTTAAAAATAACCTAGACGATATCAATAAAGAGTTATTTGATAGGAACTCTGGTATTTGGAGGCAGGTTGGCAAAATAGCAGGAGCTTTTTATGGCTTAACTAAAAATGACTTAAAAAACATCATCTACTACGGTGCACCTGGAACCGGCAAAACGAAATTCGTAAAATACTGCCTTGATATTTTAGATCCTAACCGCACTAGAACTGAGTGGGTACAGTTTCATAGCGGTTTTGAATACGAGGATTTTATAGACGGCATAAAACCTATCGGCATACAAAACGGAAATTTAAATTTAGCTTTGACAAACGGCATATTTAAAGAATTTTGCTTAAAAGCAGCACAAAATACTGATGAAAATTTCTTTTTTATAGTCGATGAGATAAATAGAGCCGATATAGCGGCGGTATTTGGCGAGACGTTATCGCTTTTAGAGGAAAATTACCGAGGAAAAAGCAGCGCCATAAAAATCAAAAATTCTGCGCTTATGGAAGATATAATAGTATCGGACGCTAGTAAAAAATCGCTTTGCATTGATTACGGTAATTTGCAAACTAAATTTTATATACCTGCAAATATCTATTTTATCGGTATGATGAACGACGTGGATAAGAGTATAGACTGCTTTGATCTTGCTCTAAGAAGGCGCTTTGCGTGGGTCTTGATGGAGTGTGATTATGAGGTTGTAGAAAATGCGACGGATAAAGCCTACAAGACAAAATGTGAAAGTTTAAATAACTACATCACCAATGAACTCAAATATTTAGTTGAATACGAAGATGAAACTAGGGTAAAAATAAGATCTATTCAGTCTTACAATAATGCCGAAAACAGAGATGATGATTATAATAAATTATTCTCAGATGCATCTGACAAAGAAAAGGATAAGAAAAGATACGAAAAAACTAGTGGCTTAAATTTAGGTAGAGCTTATGAGATAGGGCATTCGTATTTTCTAAAAAAAGAAACGACGGATGAGAAAGAAATCTGGGCTAGGCATATAGAGCCGATTTTAAGAGAATATATCAGAACGCAATTTGGCGACGGCGAAGTAGAGAAAAAACTAAAGATGGCTAAGAAAATTTTCGTAGGCTAGTGTGATGTTTGAAGATAACAGCTGTTGCAAGTGTGCCGAGCATCAAAAAGAAATAACCTTTGATGAGCTGGCAAAAGATAAGACGGATGTCATTTTTTTAAACGGACGGCATGATAAATTTAAATCCAAGATAAAAGACGACAAAGATGCGCACTATATTTTAAGAAAGTGCGAGAATGGCGGTTTTAAATTCGGCAACTATATAGGCCGTTTTACCTTTGAGGGGCAAGAGTACGTCATAAACTCGCGCTTTGGCAAAGAACTAGAAGCCGAGCTTTTTAAAACTATCGACTCGTCGTTTTTTAGCTCTGGCGGTAGCGTCGCCGAGATAAACGGCGAGATCCCTATGGACTACGTCCTTTATGCCTCGTTTATCAGCCGCTTAAAGCTAGCCAAGTTAAGCGGCTTTCCAAGCGTTTATAAAAAGATTCCTTTTAGAGACTACGCCCTGCACGGAAGCCTTGACGTTAAAAATTTCATCAAAAAAGATCAGCCCTTTACGGGTAAAATTTCAAGCCGAAAAAGCTCGCGAGTGCCTGACGAAGTGGTCGCAAGGGTACTTTTAAGGGCTTACGATATCTTGGTTAGAAAAAACACTAAATTCGCACTTTACGACAAAGAAATAAAGAATTTTTTGCTAGCCAATGCTAACGGCGAGATGAAAAGCATCAGAGATATAGATGCGGCTTTGAACTCAAAATCCGTTATGAACGAGCTTTATAAAGACTACAAAATTGCTCTTCAAATCGCTAGGATTATCATTTTGCAAGATTCTAGATATACGAACGAAAGCGCCGTCAAAAATCTAAATTTTGGTTATTTACTGTATGCGCCCAACCTTTTTGAACTTTATGTCGAGAGGCTCATAAGAAGTGTATTAGGCGAATTTGGCGGTAAATTTAGCCTAGAGACTCAGTATAAAATTCCAGGCTTGGATTTGAGACCTGATTTTGCGATAAAAGATGAAGAAGGGAAAATTTTAGCTGTTTTGGATGCTAAATATAGGCATTTTTATAATGCCTATATAGGTGAAACTGATTGCAAGAATTTGCTACAAATAAAACAATACGTGGAGAAAGCCGGTTCAAACACTGGAATTCTAATCTATGCCAAAAGTAACGTCTTTAATGAGCCAAAAAACATAAGACATAGTTCTGAAAACAAAATTTTTATACTCAGTGTATTAACAAATGATAATAAAACATCTGCTGACGAATTTAAAAAGTACCTTAAGAAGATTTTAGAAACTATAAAAGAAAAAAGATAATGTGAAAACATTATAAAGGTTGCAGCGTTTATGGCCATAAGATTGTTGGATACAAAAGCTGTTTTATCCATAGAAAGGATATATGGTAAAGATGTTCTTTTAAAAGAAAAAAGATAGTATCGCTGTCTATGTGGATATAAGATAAAAGGCACTATATCATCAAGTGATCCGCTAGTAGTCGCAGTGCTAAGCGGAGAAACATACTGTAAAGATATGCTTTAAAGATAAAAAATAAAATACGTAAAATATGCGATTAGAAAAATGCCTATGTAGCAGATGATGCACAAACAAGCTAGCAGGGGTAGGCATAAAGGACTCATTTAGTCTAGCTCTAGAATATGACTTATATTTTAAAAGAATGTAGGTCAAATCTCTCTTTTACATTAAAAAGCCTCGCAGAGCCCAAAGGTTTAGAGCTCTCTAAACCAATTTGGGCAATAAAATGGTTTGGGCTAATGATTTTTGCCCAAACACATATAATTACTATAAATAGATATTAAATTTAAAGAGGCAATATGTTTAAAAACCAACAAGCAAATATAACATTTGAGCTAGCTAGTGACCGCACAAATGCTCACAATAGTAGAGAAGAAAAACCTGGCTACCTAATGCCAGGATACTATCTAAACGAAAAATATGGCATCATGAAAAAGCCCGTGAGGTACATAAGATTAAATAAGCTTAGCTTCGATGACTTATGGCAAAAAAGAAGAGATGAGATGAAGTATGAAGTATCGCATCTTGGCAAGATCAAGCTAGTAGATAAACATAAAGGCAAAAAGCCACTAAAGCAAAACTGTCACTATGAATGCGTCATAGGACTAAATGAGCATACACAACTATCAAGCTTACTAAAATCCATAAAGGCAGTAAGTAAAATTTTAAATATTGAACCCATAAATTTATACATTCATAGTGATGAGGGGCACCTTTTGAGAAAGAGCGATAACAAGGAGATATTTCCACTATTTCATGATGAAAATGGCAAACTAGGTGGCACATACATTACAGATAAGGATGGCAGAGCTTATTACATACATATAAAAGAGAGTGTAAATGGTAAGCAATATTATGAAAAAGGGGCTGAACTCGAATATGAAAAATTTGAACCAATATTTCAAAAGCATGCTCATGTAGAATGGAATAGCTTAGTAAATGGCAGAAACCAAATGCAAAGATTCAAAAAGAATACAACTGATCCAAATTTGGACTATAAAACCGTTTTTAAAACTGTATATAACACAAATGCTGAAATTCTGGGAATGATAAAAGGAGATGGTGGCAGTAAGCATAAGAAACTAAAAGCTTTTAGAGTGGCTAGCGAAAATGATAAGCTTATGAAAAAACTAGAAGAGCTAGAGGCTATCATTGAAAAAGATGAGACATATATAGAGATCATTACTGGATACAGCGAAGATCAAAAAGTAAAGATAGAAGAGCTAGAGCATGAAAATCAAACACTAAGAACAAGGCTTAGCGATCAAGAAAGCTTATATAAAGCTCAAGAGACGGAGCTACAAACTACTAAAAATGAGTTTTGCAAGACTAATCAAGAGCTTATCACAAAGAATAGTGAAATAGAATTGGCAAGAGAAGAGATAAGGCAAGTAAAAGAAGAAATTTATAATCTAGTCATAACTCATGCAAATACAAATATCAAGCTAAAAAGAGAGCTTGAACACTTTGGTATAGCCTTTCCTGTGGAGATTAAGGCGCAAGAGCTAAATAGTAATTTAGAAGTTATAGCCTCTATAAATTTAAGCTAATAGCGTATTTCTATGAGTAAGGAGTGAGATTGTGCTTATATATTGCAAGTATTTTTATGTGATCTTGTTCTATACGAAAGACTACCACATACCCTTTAAAGATAAGGTCTCTAGTGTCTTCTCTATTGATTGTTTTATTTTTTCTAAATCTGTAAGGCATATAAGAGATGCTTTTTAGCCTTTCTACCAGCTCAATATAAAAAGCCCGAGCAGTCTCAATGCTATCCTTAGAGTAAAAATCTAAAATTGCATCAAGTTGGCTTAGAAATTCCTTGCTTAAATAAGGAATTTGCTGCATTTAGGCACCGTATTTTTTAAAAAGAGAATTTACATGAGCATTCATTTCGTCCATTGAGACATACTCTAGCTCTCCTTTATCATCCATATCAGAAATCCTCTTTAGATGCTCTTCGTCCTCTTTACTAAGATAGTTTTGCTGCTCACCATAGGCTTCAAAAATAGCAGCTGGATCTATTTTAAAAAGTAGAGCCTTTATCGCTTCGAGAGTGGTATTATCTGCAGTTGTTTGAATGTTTATCATGGTTGTCATAAAAGTCCTTTTAAATTTGGGTAGATTATAGCACTTTAGAGTCTTTGATTTTATTAAAACAAAAATTTCTATAGCTAAAAATTCTAGAAAAAGTTGTCCTGATAATCGGACAAGTTTTTTATTAAAAATGTTCTAAAAGCCCCTTAAAATCATAGAATACTTGTTACAGATGGGCGATTTTATCTCAAATTTCGGCGTTTTGGATTTTACGAGTAAATGCGCAGCAAGCTATGGTAAAATAAGGCTTGAGATAAGAAATAAAAACAGAAGGATAGGCGATATGGATATGCTGATTGCTGCCGTAGCGCTTGGCGATAATCTTATTTTGGTTACGAATAACGAAAAAGATTTTAAAGATATAAGCGAGCTCAGGATGGGAAATTGGAGCATTTGATATAATATACGGTAAATACAAAGCCTTTTGTTGGTTATATCGGAGGTTAGCTTAAAGCTGGAATGTGCAACCAAAACAAAGATGACTAAGCTCATGAAAACCAGTTGTGCCGCTCTCGATAGACTACTAAACCCAGACAACGATTCGCTAACGCTAAGCACGCTTGAAGGTGCGATAGCGTCAGGCAAAAGACTAAGTATCTAGGTAACCTGGCGGTTGCCGATTAATATATTTAAATAAAAATCGTCTAAAATTTTGGACGAAATTTTATATAAAATATTGCAGAGGAAAGGAATTAATGGTGCTAGACTTGTTACATAGACTTGTTACATCTTTTTACTCAGAAAGAGTCAATATTTATACTCTTAAAAATGCCATAGAAATCCCATTTTTAGGTACTTGTAGTAATGAAAAATGTTTTTACACTCTAGGTGTCCCTATCTCCCGGCCACTTCAAATTTAAAATCACTTTTTTTAATTTTTCAATTATTTTCTTATTTCTTCAGTTTATAAATTTGTATTTTTGCCATAAAAATTCATTTTAAATTCACCCGTAAGGCTTAAATTTAGTCTCAAACTAAATTCTAACAATGTACGCTTTCAAACTCTAAGATTAAAATTTATAAAATGTCAAAGTTGTTAAAAATTTAAAGGAGTGGTTTATGAACATAAAAAGCATTTTTAGCAAGATATTTAAAGGTGAGCAGGGTGAGGCCGATGTGCTCGAAGCTATCGGTAAAATTTTAAATCAAAAGGGCGATGAAAACTACTATCTCATCCCAAAGGCGAGCATCGATGATCCTGCTGGCTCATCTAGAGAGATCGACCTGCTTTTGCTCCATCCAGCACTTGGAATTTATGTCATCGAGGTGAAAAACTGGGATGATCTTGAGCAACTAGACGAAAATAACCCCTACGAACAGGTAAAAATTTATCAAAGAATGCTTCTTGCAAAGATAGAGTCAGTGCTTAAAAAAGTGCCTATAAATGTCGAGTACAGGGTCATTTTCCCCTCTATCAGCAAGGCTGAGGCTAGTAAATTTTACGCGAAAAATCCAAGCTATCTAAATTAAAAAATCACACCTTTTTCAAGGACGATCTCATAGACGAGAACATCTTTGCTAAATTTTTCAACTCCTCTATAAGCACGCTACCAAACAAAAAAGAGTTTCTTAAAATTTCAGAAATGCTTGTCAATCAAAGCAGGCTAAAACAAAAGATAATCCCGATAATCACGAAAGACGAAGTGATGTTTTTTGACCACAAGCAGCTTAGTATCATGAACGGCTACACTGGCGGTTTTCGCGTGATCAGAGGCGTTGCAGGCGCTGGCAAGACGATGATACTTGCAAATTTTGTCGCAAATAGGCTTGAGCGTGACGAAAATGAGAAATTTCTCGTGCTTTGTTTTAACAAAAATTTGGCCCAAAATATCAAGTCAAGCTTTGGCGATAAATTTATAAACAAAAATATCGCCGTATATCCGATCATCTCGCTGCTAAAACGCATAGAATTTGACGAGACAAAGCTTGAAATGGATGAAAATACAAATATCAGCCAAAAGTATCAAATTTATGAAACCGACGAAGCGATTGCTGAGTTTAGAGTGAAATTTAAAGCCCACCTTGCAAAGCACCCGATCGACTACGTCCTTTGCGACGAGACTCAGGACATGCCAGCTGGCTTTATGCGTGTCATCTATGAGGAGATAAAGGACTGTATATTTTTCATCGACGAGGCTCAGAAATTTTACACATACACGATGAACAACATCGCCGACATCTTTCACCATCCAAAATTTGAGCGGATCGACATGAGAGGGCGCGTGAAAAATCTAAAAAACATCTACCGAACGCCTTCAAACATCGCTAGG
The DNA here is from genome assembly GCF_902460675.1 of Campylobacter concisus. Classification (GTDB taxonomy): domain Bacteria; phylum Campylobacterota; class Campylobacteria; order Campylobacterales; family Campylobacteraceae; genus Campylobacter_A; species Campylobacter_A concisus_AJ. Next base: position 12,031 of record NZ_CABPUQ010000003.1, read on the forward strand.
TGCGCATTTGAGATCTTGCAAAAGGACTCTGCGATAAACGACTACTACAAAAAGAGCTTTTATCTAAATCATGACTTCATCTCAGACATCCAGTGTATCTTGCAAGATGGCAGCATAAAAGTGGCTGAGCTTGATGAATTTGCGGAGCTTAAAAAGTGCATAAAAGCCTTACCAAATGGCGAAACAAGCGTCGTTTTAAGTAATAGCAAGGTCGCTGTAAATGCCATAAAAGAGAGCGTCTTGCTAGAGTGTAAAAATGTAGAGGTTTTGACGATACAGTCCATTAAGGGCCTTGAGGCGCAAAATGTCATCATCCACAACTTTTTGCCGTTTTTACAGACCATATATAAAAATGAAAGAGCGCTTTTTTATAGGAAAATTTACGTCTTGCTAACTAGAAGTCGTGAAAATTTATATATCTCACTGCCTAAAAATTTGGATGAAAATTTGCCAGATGAGATAAAACAGGTGATCGATGTTATCAAAAAATACGCAAGCATCACGCAAGACTTGCCAAAGAAAAGCGAACAAATAAAAGAAAAATCAAGCCTAAAACTAGCCTCTATAAGGCCAGTTTTAAGGGATGTAAAAGAGGTTGGTGAGCTAGTGGTGACAGGCAGTCAGCTCTTTGCCATCATAGCTGGGCTCTTTGCATAGTAAATTTAATGGCAGCCGCAGCCACAACCACATCCGCCGCTTTGTTTTATCGCGTCAAAAACTGCGTCGTAGTTTGGCTCCTCTGTCACTTCAGGGACGATTTGCTTGTGGATGATGACGCCATCTTTGATGACAAAGACCGCTCTTGCAAGTAGTCCTTTTAGCGCCCCGTCACTCATTAGCATGCCGTAGTTTTGGGCAAATTCGCCGTATCTAAAGTCGCTACCAACACGCAAATTTGCTATGCCCTCAGTCGTGCAAAATCTCCCCATCGCAAATGGCAAGTCGTTTGAGATGATGCTAAGTCTAATGCCCTGTTTGCCGGCTACTTTTTCGTTAAATTTACGTGCTTCTGCCGCGCAAACGCCAGTATCTAGTGAAGGCAAGCAGACAAGCACCTCGATGCCGTTATTTCCGCCCACGCTAAATTCGCTAAGATCTTGCGCTACGACTCTTGCTTCAGGTGCATAAGAGCCGACAAATAGCTCGTTTCCGCTTAAATTTACATCTGTGCCTTTAAATTTTGTAGTTGCCATGATTTCTCCTTATCTTTTAGCTTTTTTAAACGCTTGATCAAGGTCAGCTATTAGATCATCGACATTTTCGATGCCGATGGCTAAACGAAGCAAATTTTGTTTTATGCCGATCTTATCTAGCACCTCTTTTGGATATGCCTCGTGCGTCATCGTTGCAGGCCTGCAGATAAGGCTCTCTACGCCGCCAAGGCTCACTGCTAGATCAAAAATTTCTAGCGCTTTTACAAATTTATTTACATCATATTTTTCATCAAGCTCAAATGAGATAAGAGCGCCGATATCGCTTGCTTGAGCTGCTTGCATCTTTGCCTCTTGCTCGCTATATGAGCCAGGGAAATGCACCACGCTAACGGCGTCACTATCCTCTAAAAATTTGATGATTTTATGGGTATTTTGCGTTTGTCTGTCAAACCTAACGCTAAGAGTTTTAAGCCCACGTATTAGGTAGTATGCGTCCATCGGACTGATGATGCCACCAAGCGTGTTTTTGGCAAATTTTATCTTTTCAGCCAAAGCATCATCGTTTAGCGTGACGATACCAGCGATCACGTCAGCATGTCCGCCGATATATTTTGTGGCGCTATATACCACGATGTCAGCTCCGTGCTCAAGAACTTTTTGATAGTAAGGCGTCAAAAATGTATTATCCACGATGACTAGAGCGCCCTTTTTTTGAGCGATCTTTGAAATTCTAGCGATATCAGTCACTCTTAAGAGAGGATTTGAGGGAGTTTCGATGAATATAGCTGCCACGTCGTCGCTTATGTCATCTTCGCTTAAAAAATTTAGATCATCTATAAATTCGCTCTTTATGCCGTGACTCTCAAAAACAGTCGTGACATACCTATAAGTACCACCATAGACGTTGCTATTTAGCAGGACTTTTTGCCCTGTTTTTATAAGGCTAAGTGCAGCTGCTGTTGCTGCCATGCCTGAGCCAAAGCTAAATGCGTATTTGCTACCTTCAACTTTAGCAAAGATATCATCAAATGCCTTTTTCGTAGGGTTGTTGCCACGTGAGTAGGCAAATTCTTGAAAATTTTCAAGGTCATCTTGCACGAAGGTGCTAGCTAAAAATACTGGCGGAACGACCGCTTTGTTTGGGTTGTTTTTAGCTTCGATGCCTTTTACGATAAGAGTGTCTAGTTTCATAAATTTCCTTTTTAAAAATTTACGAAATTTTACATGATAAAAATTAATTTTCCCCAAACCCACCCAAAATATAGCCAAACCAGTAAGTGGTAGTAAAAGTGCTTTTTAAATTTGCATTTGTAAGATTGCTAAGACTAAATTTAAGCTTTTGCTTGGTCTTCGCAAGCCGCCAATGTATGGTTTTTTACTCGCTTTTGGCTAAATTTTTACCATAAATTTTACTCTACTAGATCAACCGACCAGTTTGCCTCCTGAAGCTTCATCTCAAGCTCTCTGATCTCTTTTGAAAGTGCGTCCACTTGCTTTTGAAGTGCGGCCACATCGACTGTGCTTAAAATTTTGATCTCGCTGTTTGAGTAAAGATCCACTTTTTGACTAGCGCTCGTAGCAAACTCCCTAAGCACGTTTGCTTTTAGCACCAAAGCGTCCTTTTTGGCGATCATCTCAGTGAGGCTCATGCCATCAAATTTAGCGCTTGAGTTTGTCAAATTTATAGAGCAAATGAGCGTAAAAAGCTCGCTAGTTAGCTTGTCTAGCTCTTTTAAAAGAAGCTTTGGATCTTCGCTAGGTTTTTCGTTTTCCTGCGTTTTTGCGTTGCTAAGCAGTCTGACTTTTAGCTGTTCGATGCGCTTTTGCGTGTCAGCCCTTAGTATGAGAGCCTGAGCTAGTTTCATCATTTTTCCTTTTTGGGTATTAAATTTTTAAATCATCTTAGTATCTTTTGGGTTATAATCAATTTAAAATTTACTTCAAGGACTTGCTATGAGATATGATTTTGACACGCTTACAGATAGAGAGGGCACTAACTCGTCAAAATGGCGCATGAAGAGCGATGTTTTGCCGATGTGGGTTGCAGATATGGACTTTAAGGCCGCACCTGAGATCTTAAGCGTCTTGCAAAAGCGCCTTGATAACGGCGTCTTTGGCTACTCTTTCATCCCAAAAGAGTGGAACGAAGCGATAAAGAGCTGGTGGCAAAGACGTCACAACGTGAGCTTAGAGAACGAGTGGATGTGCTTTTGCACTGGCGTCATACCGGCCATCTCAACTGCCATTAGGAGATTTAGCAGCCCAGGAGATCAAATTTTAGTGCAAGCGCCTGTATATCACGTCTTTTTTAACTGCATCAAAAACAACGGACGTGAAATTTTATCAAACGACCTAGTCTATAAAAATGGCTCTTATGAGATCGATTTTGACGACCTCGAGGCAAAGCTAGCCCAGCCGCTAACTACCATGATGCTTCTATGTAATCCCCACAATCCAATAGGCAAAATTTGGGACAAAGAGACGCTTAAAAAGATAGGCGAGCTTTGCTATAAGCACGATGTTTTGGTTATCAGCGATGAAATTCACTGCGATATAACTGACCCAGGTCTAAGCTACGTGCCATTTATCAGCGTGAGCGAGGAGTGCAAAAACAACTCCATCACGTGCATCTCGCCAACAAAGGCCTTTAACATAGCTGGCCTTCAAAGCTCAGCCGTCGTTACGCCAAATGAAAAGATCAGATCAAGGCTAAATGCCGCCATCAACTACGATGAGGTCGGCGAGGCAAATGCCTTTGCGATCATCGCCGCAATCGCCGCATTTAACGAGGGCGAAGCGTGGCTTGATGAGCTTAGAGAGTATCTTTTTGAAAACAAAAAGGTCGTTGCTAACTTCATAAAAGAGCAAGGCTTGCCAGTGAAGCTTTTGCCATCAAGTGCAACCTATCTTTTGTGGCTTGACTGCAGTGCGTTTTGCGAGGATTCGAGCGAGTTTATGAATTTCTTACGCGATAAAGCGGGACTTTGGCTAAATGACGGCAACGCTTACAGGGGAGATAGATTTTTCCTTCGTATGAATATCGCAACGCAACGCGAAAGGGTGCTTGAAGGGCTAAAACGCTTGCAAAATGGGATAAATTTATACACTTCAAAAAGATAGATTTTGGCTGGGTGGCTTTGAAATTTAAGCCACCCTTGCCTTATGTAAAATAGCTACTAGAAGCATTTTTGACCTTCCTTATTTCTTAAAGATCAAAGTAAGTTTTCTGATAAATTTAAAGTCTAGCGAGCCTATGCTTGTTTTTGGTTACTTTAAATTTTAAGCATGGAGTTGCTTGGTCGTAGTAAGAGAGGTCGTAAAGCCAGTTTTTGTTATTTTTGATATCTCGCCAGCATGCACTAGTGCGCTAAAAGAGTGTCATGGTCGTGTTTGGGAATTAAGTAGCTTTCGCTCATAAATTTAGTAGTTTAAATTTGAAAGAGAGAAATTTAAGAGCGAGATAACTTGCACTGATCTTGAATTGCATTAAATTTAAGCAAAAAAGCCTTTAAATGCAATGATCAGGGTCGTTTTCAAAGCAGTATTATATATCGCGCCTGTTTTTTAAATTTAGCAACTCAAAATAAATTTGAAAGTGAGATATTTTGCGCTAGCGTTAAATTTTAAAAAAGTCACTTGGCAAAACGAGAATTTGAGCTGTTTAAAATCGTATTATCTTTCAAAAAGCGGTTTTTCTTATAAATTTGATAGTTAAATTTGAATAAAAGTAGAAATTTAAAGGCGGGAAAGTCCCGCCAGATATTATTTATGTAGTTCTTTTGTGTAAAACTCAACTGAGCCAAGACCCTCTTTTAGTGCCCACTCGTAAGCTTTGCTTACAAATTCCCAGTTTATGTTCTCATAGAAAGTCTCTAGGTATTTTGGGCGTGCGTTGAAGTTGTCGATGTAGTAAGCGTGCTCCCAAACATCAACGACTAGAAGTGGCACTTTGCCGTCGCTCACTGGAGTTTTTGCGTTGCTAGTTTGCACGATCTCTAGCTTTTTGCTGCTTGGATCAAATACAAGCCACGCCCAGCCTGAGCCAAAAAGCGTTGTAGCTGCCTTTAAAAACTCCTCTTTAAAGTTTGCAAAATTTGCCTCAATCGCTGTTTTTAGCTCACTTGACATCTCGCTTTTTTTAGCGATGCAGTCCCAGTAAAAGTCGTGGTTATAAACTTGAGCGACGTTGTTGTATAGGCCGCCTTCGCTATTTTTTAGGATTTCGTAAAATGATGCGTTAGCAAATTTTGTATCTTTTATGAGATTGTTTAAATTTGCAACATAGGTCGCGTGGTGCTTGCCATAGTGGTATTCACAGGTCTTAGCACTAACTACTGCATTGGCATTTGCGTCAAACGGAAGTTTTCTTAGTTCAAACATAATAATTCCTTAATAATAAAATTTGTTATCTCGCATTATAGCCACAAAAGATTAACAAACAAAATCTTTTAAAATTTAAGCCAAAAATAGGGCTTTTTATAAAAGCTAAATTTTGAATTTATAAAATATGAGCAAATTTTCTTTATAAATTTGTGGTTAGAAGAGTGAAATTTATATCCTAAAAGAGCAAATTTGGCTTTGTAAAAGAGAGAAAAGTAAATTTAAATTTCTCTAAATGTAAAAAATAATATAAAAATATGTGTAGAAAAGTAACAAATATGCTCTATAAAAATGATAAATAAATTTTTACGTTAAATTTACAAAGTAAAAACTATCCATTTTAGATCAAAAATGTTACAAAATTACACATATAAAAATAAAGATATGTGAATTTATGAAACAAAATTTCTAAATTTTTATTTTTGAAATTTATAATGCACCTATCAAAACTATTACAAAGGATGAAAGATGAAATTCTTACAAGCTTTACTTTTTACATGTGCCATCAGTGGCTTAGCATTTGGTGCTGACAAGGTCTATACGATCAAATTTGCTCACGTTGTCGCAGCTTCTACGCCAAAGGGCAAGGCGGCTGACTTTTTTGCAAAGCGTGCTGAGGAGCTAAGTGGCGGCAAGATAAAAGTTCAAGTCTTCCCATCAGCTCAGCTACTTGATGATGATAGAGTTTTTGGCGCGCTAAAGCTTGGCAACGTTCAAATGGCAGCTCCAAGCTTTTCTAAATTTACACCTATCGTGCCGCAGTTTCAGCTATTTGACCTACCTTTCATCTTTAAAGATGCAGACCACCTTCACAAGGTCCAAGACGGCGAGGTCGGCGAGGAGCTAAAAGGTCTTGTGACTAAGAAGGGCTTTGTGGCGCTTGATTATTGGGATGCTGGATTTAAGCACTTTAGCTCAAGCAAAAAGCCTATCCTCACTCCAGAAGATGCAAAAGGACAAAAATTTAGAATCCAAAGCTCAAAAGTGCTTGAAGAGCAGATCAAAGCGATCGGTGGCAACCCACAAGTTCTGCCATTTTCAGAGGTTTATTCTGCACTTCAACAAGGCGTAGTTGATGCTACTGAAAACCCACTTTCAAATTTCTATAACTCTAAATTTCACGAGGTTCAAAGCTCACTTACACTTTCTCACCACGGATATCTAGGCTATCTAGTTGTTATGAGTGATAAATTTTGGAACAAACTACCAGATGATCTAAAAGCAAATGTAAAACAAGCTCTAAGCGAAGCTACAGCTTACGAGAGAGAAGAGACAGCTAAAGAGGACGCTCACGTCATAGCTCAGCTTGAAAAATATATAGCAGAGACCAAAAAGCTAGAAATTTTCAAGATCGACGACGCACAAAAAGCTGAATGGCAAAAAGTTATGCAGGCTATCTATCCTAAATTTTACGATGTCATCGGCAAAGAGCTTATAGAAAAGACAATCGAGACAAAATAATGAAGAATTTCATTAACGCTCTTGATATATTGATAGTTTCGCTTAATAAAACTATCGCCGTTTTAGGGCTAGCTAGTGGAACACTACTAGCCTTTGCCAACGTCGTGGCTAGATACTTTTTTGATAAAAGCTGGTCATGGGCGAGCGAGCTATCAAACTACTTATTCATCTGGTCGGCGTTTTTTGCCGCAGCATACGGCTTTAACAAGGGCATCCACGTGAGCGTAACTATCTTGGTGGAGAAATTTCCACCAGCGCTTGCAAAGGCGTGCTTACTCTTTTCACATATCTTAACAACTGTCTTTTTGATATTTATCGCGGTTTATTCAGTTGATTATCTTAAAATTTTACATGAGATCGAGCAGATGATCATAGACCTTGGCATACCTCAATGGGTCCCTATGCTAGTGCTTCCAATAGCCTTCGTCACAGCTAGCTACCGCTCGGCTGAAAAGGCTATCAAAGTAGCGCTAACGCCTGCAGCGAAGGTCGTAAGCAACGAAGCGCACGAGCTAGCTCACGGTAGCGTAGTCAAAGACTAAGGAGAAAAAAGATGACAATAGCATTTTTATTTATCCTACTTTTTGCACTGATGCTAATAGGCGTGCCAGTGGCGGTTTCGCTAGGCACAAGTACTGTTTTAACGATGATATTTTTTACAGATATCGACATCGCTACGATCCCGCAGCTAATTTTTGATGGTATCAATAAATTTTCGCTAATGGCGATCCCTATGTTTATCTTGGCTGGAAATTTACTAAGTAAAGGCGGCTCAGCAAGACGTATCATCGACTTTGCAAAGTCGATGGTCGGACACTTGCCAGGTGGCTTGCCTATGAGTGCGATATTTGCCTGCATCATCTTTGCTGCAGTCTCTGGAAGCTCGCCTGCGACAGTTGTGGCTATTGGCTCGATTATGTTTGCAGCGATAAAAGAGGCTGGCTATCCAAAAGAGTACGCAGTGGGCGGCATAACTACGGCTGGTTCGCTTGGAATTTTGATCCCGCCTTCAGTTGTTATGATAGTTTATGGCGTAACGGCAGAGGTTAGTATTGGCAAGCTCTTTATGGCAGGCGTTGTGCCAGGTCTTATGCTTGGTGGCATGATGCTTGTGCAAACCTACGTTGGCGCAAAAAAGCTTGGATTTAAAGCGACTAAGGCTGAGCCACTTAAAGTAAGAGTGCAGAAATTTGCAAAAGCATTTTGGGCTCTTTTGATCGTCGTTGTGGTTATTGGCGGAATTTATGGAGGCATATTCACTCCGACTGAAGCTGCTGCAGCAAGTGCGGTCTATGCGCTATTTATCTCACTTTTTATCTATAGAGATATAAAGATAAGAGACCTTTGGGATATCTGCCTAGACTCAGCCCTTACAACAGCTATGATATTTTTCATCATCGCAAACGCCGTTGTTTTTGCGTATTTGCTAACTAGCGAGCAGATCCCGCAAGCGATCGCTTCGATGATACTTGACGCAAATATCGGCATGATAGGATTTTTGATATTTGTAAATATCTTGCTCTTTATCATGGGTCAGTTTATGGAGCCTTCAAGCGTTATCATGATCATGGTGCCGCTCTTGCTTCCGATAGCTACGCAGCTTGGCGTCGATCCTATACACTTTGGTATCATCTTGGTTGTAAATATGGAGATAGGTATGGTCACTCCGCCTGTTGGACTAAATTTATTTGTCGCAAGCGGTCTTACAAATATGAACTTAAAAGAGGTCATCATGGCGTGCTTGCCATGGACGCTAACCTTGTTCTTTGGTCTTATCTTGGTTACTTATATACCACAAATTTCACTTTGGCTACCAAACATAATGTATGGACATTAAAATTTAGAGGTCTAGACCTCTAAATTTATCCTCTTGGATCGTAATCCGCGCTCATAACGATATTTTTACCATTTCGCTTACCAACGTAAAGTAGCTCGTCAGCTTGCTTGATCATACGCTCGATATTTACCTCAGTGTTGCCACTATGTGCCACGACGCCAAATGTCATCGTCGCTATGATCCTATTGTTTTCAAATTCAACGACATTTTGATTAAGCGTCTCTCTGATACGCTCTAAGATGCTAACTGCTTTTGCCTTTTTAACATCAAAGATAACAGCCAAAAACTCCTCGCCGCCAAATCTTGCAACCCTATCTTCATTTCTAAAAGCGTTTTTGAAAATTTTAGAAAGGCTCTTTAGCACTTCATCGCCTGCACCGTGTCCGTAGGTGTCATTTATCTTTTTAAAGTTATCGATGTCACACATCACGATAGCAAAGTCATTGCCGTCAAATAAATTCTTTTGTCTAAAAATTTGTTGCATCGAGGCGCGGTTTAAAAGCCCAGTTAGTGGGTCGTGGTTAAAGACAGCCTTAGCAGACTCTTTCTCTTCTAAGATGCCTAAGAATATAAATAAATTTGAGCTCTCTAGCAAAAATGATGTTAGGACGGCAAACACGCAAGATGCAGTTAGGTTAAATACAAAAAATATCTCTTTATATAAGGTATCATCTTTTACTGGTAGATCTATCACTAGATAAAAAAGCAAAAATGCCGCGATATCTAGCAAAGAGATAAGTCTGCTTAACATTTTAAAGCTAACTGATAAGAAAAAGAGGCTAATTGTCGATGTTAAAAATAAAATTTCAAAGCCCCAGCCCAGTCCAAGGATAAAGACGCAAAGTGAGGCATGGAGTAAAATTTCTACTTGCAAGATAAACATCACGATCTTGTTGTTCTCTTCGCTATCAAAGAGTATCTTTAGTGCAAAAAGATATATGCTAACAGAAAGGATGTTTGCCACAGCTAAAATTTCTTCGCCCATGAGGCAAAATATAACTAGGTAAAAAGTATGTACAGCTAGGAGCGAAAAGACGATGATCTTTTGTGAGATATAAAGTGAAATTTTAGGCATTGTCTTTGTCCTTATTTGCCTTCATGATCTCATACTCGATGCGGTCTTTGCCATTTTTCTTACCCTCATATAGCTTTTTATCAGCTTTGTTTATGACTGTGTCGATATCAGTTATAACGCCATTTGCACAAAGAACCAGACCAAAGGTCATGGTTACTGAGCTCTTATCAGGCAATTTTACCTGTGCTATCCTTGTACCAAGTCTGGTTTCTACCTTTTTTACGTCTTCAGTTTTAACTTCAGGCAAGATAACTAGAAATTCCTCTCCACCCCATCTACAAATGCGGTCATTTTCTCTAAAAGTATCTTGTAAAGCCCTTGCGATCTCTTTTAAGACCTTATCGCCCCAGTCGTGTCCGTAGGTGTCATTTATCTTTTTGAAGTTATCTATATCTCCTAGCATAACGACTAAATTTGCGTCACTGCTTTTTTCTCTAAGCTCTTTTAGCTCATATCTAAGTGTTCTCTCGATCGAGCGTCTATTTAAAAGACCGGTTAAAAAGTCATACTTAGAAATTCTCTCTATCTCCTCTTTCTCTTCGCTGATCTGTTTGTAGCCACTAGATGTGATCGCATCAGAGAAAAAAGAAAGTCTAAAGACCAAGTAAAAAGTAAAGAAAACGCTTATACAGGTTGAGCCTATTTGTACCATGGTGTCTATCTCAACTACTTTATCTTTATATGTAAGATATAGCCACAAAAGGACAAATAGCTCAAGAAGGCAGACAGAGTAGGTAAGAAGCCTTTGGTTAAAAGCCAAAAAGTAGTTTATAAAGATAACGCCAAGGAGTGTTATCCATATATTAGAGCTCCAGCCCATGCCAACAACGCCAGCGATAACTGCGGTGATGACATTTAGTTGAAAGATGGCAGAGATTAAAAATCTGTATTTGATATTAAATCTAATCCTTAAAGCAGTGCTAATAGAAAGAAATAAAAAACAGATAAAAATGATCGTTAAGTCAAAGTAAAAACTGCAAAGCGCGATCAAGACAAAGGCGTTACTTACTATCGCTACGTTTAATATCGTTTTGTAAATGTCATCGATAGCCTTATAGCTATCTTGCTCTATAAATTCCTGTACCAAGCATTCTCTCCGTTAATTTCATCCATTAAATTTAATTAGACCATTTTAATACGAGTCGTAACTATCCTCATCTTCATCGCTATCTTCATAGTTGTAGTCATTTTCGTCGTAGTTATAGTCATAGCTATCGCTACTATCCTCGTCCTCATCGTTAAATTCAGAGTAGTCTTCTTCTACCTCTTCGTAGTCAAAATCATCACTCATTTTTTTTCTCCTTAAATTTTATCTTTGATATTTTCTATATACAAGCTTTGGCTTGGGAATGCAAAATTTAGACCATTTTGCTTTAAAATATCCATAATTTTTAGCATTACATCTTGTTTTACGTCTAAAAACTCTCCCCAAACGATAGTTTTGGCAAAGCAATAAACTAGGATATTTATCGAGCTATCAGCAAAGTCATCAACCACGACAAATAAATTTGACTTATATCCAGCGTAGTCATCAACTGAGACTATGTTTTGTCTATATTTTAGACCTCTTTTATTAGCCGCGATATCTTCGCTTTTAGCGATATCTGGGTGATTTATCAGCATATTTTTGATGTCATTTACACATTTTTTGATCTCTTCTGTAGTTGGTCCATACTCGATGCCAATAACCATTCTTATGCGTCTGCCGACCTTTCTTCTGCTCCAGTTTCTAACAGGATCGCTCGCTAGCTTTGAGTTTGGCACGAAGATAAGGGCGTTATCAAAGCTTCTAACTGTTGTTTTTCTAAATCCTATCTCAACGACCGTGCCCTCGATGTCGCCACAAACTATCCAGTCGCCTTGTGAAAATGAGTTGTCAAAGAGCATCATAACAGATGCAAAGAAGTTTGCGATGATGTCTTTAGCAGCGAAGGCAACAGCAAGACCACCGATACCAAGTGAGGCGATGAGTGCTGAGATATCAAAGCCAAGCTTTTGAAGGATCAGTAAAAGTGTGATGATCAGCACGATCACGTAGATCACTTTTAGTGCTAGGTTTATCACCTCTTTACGCTTGCTTTTTTGCGCGATCTTGTCGAGTATAGCGATGCCGTAGCCATTTAGTATGGTGAGGACAAGCCATGAAAATGCGACTATATAGATGATAGAAAAGATATTTGCTACCGTTAGAGGCACTGGCACTGGATAAAATCCAATGCCGATACAGATGTTTAGCGCATAGATGATAAGAAGTGCTGAGATCGGCTTTTTGATGATATCAACGATCTGATTTTTAGCCTCTTTTACCCCTTCGCCTGAAGCGACGAGCGACATCACCCAGTAGGTGAGCTTGGCTAAAATTCTAGTTAGCGAGACGAAAAATAAAAATATCGCAACGATAACAACGATCTTGCCTATGTTAAATTTGCTTGAATTTATGGCTGTTGTTTTGTTTATATACTCGACTGCATCGACTAAATTTAGCTCAGACAAGAGCATGCTTGAGCTTAGAAGGTCAGCGTTATTTTTAAGATAGATTAAAATTTCTTCTTCACTCTCTTTTTTCAGCTCAAGGTCAAAAAAGGCGCTGTCGTAAGAGCCTGAAGTGTCATTTAATGAGTCTTTTAGATCTTTTATACTTACATAAGAATTTGTCTGTAAATTTAAAAGTCCATTATCTATCACTTCTTTTATAGAATTTGCCTTAGCACCCTTTTTAAAGATCTCTTCAAGACTAATAAGCGCTGAGTAGTAAGCGTAATCAACCTTCATCTTCTCAAGCTCGATAGCACTTTGAATGTAGGCATCCTTGTTTGACTGCTTCTCTAGCCTAGCTACCTTTTTCTCTAGCGCCTCTTTTTGCAGATTATATTTATTGATATCGCTTTGTGTGACTTCGATCTGCATAACATAGGTCGGAATTTTCTCTAAAAGAGCGTTCTTTTTATTTTGAAGAGTGATCAAATTTGAGTTATCGATCTTTGAAGCGTTTAGGTCTTTTTGCTGAGATTTTATGATGTTTATCTGGCTGTTTAGGGTTTGAATTTGATTTGTTATGCTGATGATATCGTCTTCTTGCGTTACGTTGTTATCAGCGCCAAAAAGAGTTATGAAAGAAAGCAGGATGATGGTTAGAAATTTACGCATTTTCGCCTCTTTTGTCCGCTAGAAGTTTAAACGTGCCCTCTTTTAAATCGTAGCTAAAAATTTCGCCAGTTTCTATGATGTAGTGCCAGCCATAAATTTGAAGCTTACCACTTTCATACTCCTCTTTTACATTTGGATATGTCATTATGTTTTCGATCGAATTTATCACGTTTAGCCTCTCGGTTAGCCACGCCATTTTGGCTGGATCATCGCTTGTAAATTTAAGAACTTCTCGCTTTATAGGCTCTATTAGCCTGATCCAGTTTCTAACGTTTGGAGTGTTTTTTAGCTTCTTTTCATCAACATAAAGTGCCGCGCATCCACCACAGTCAGAGTGCCCGCAGATGATGATGTTTTTGATGTTTAAAACTTCAAGCGCATACTCGATCGCCGAAGTGGTCGCCAAAAACTCTTCGCTCACCCTATAAGGTGGCACGATGTTTGCGATATTTCGCACCATAAAAAGCTCACCTGGCAGGCAGTTTGTTATCAAATTTGGCACGACCCTTGAATCCACGCATGATATGAAAAGCGTGTGCGGATCTTGCTTGTGTTGTAAGCTTTTAAAGAGCTCTTCATGCTCTAAAAAGCCATCTTCCATAAATTTTACTGCACCTTCAAGTATTGAATCATCCATAAAATTTATCTCCATTTTTTATATTTTTATCGCGATTATAGCAACTTTTATTTAATCAAAAAAATGCTCTCTAAAACGAACTTTAAACTAATATTTTTTATTAAACTTCTTTTTATATATTGTTTAATTATTTTAGGCTAAACTCATCGCAAAAATTCATAAGGAGAAAAAATGAGTTTGTATGATAGAAACTACGCCAAGCAAAATCAAGAAGAGCTTGCGTATTCTCAAAGCTCACTAAGCACTTTTATAAAACAAACTTATCAACTTTTTGCAGCATCACTACTTTCAGCTACAGCTGGCGCTTATGTAGGCATTAGTATCGCTAGTGTTTTTGCGGCAAATAGATTTTTGTTTTGGGGACTTGTGATACTTGAGTTTGTTCTACTTTTTGGACTAATGGCGGCTAAACGCAAAGAGGGATTAAATTTAATACTTCTTTTTGCATTTACATTTGTAAGCGGTCTTACGCTAACTCCGCTACTTTCAGCGATCCTTGCTATGCCAAGTGGTGCTAGTATCGTGGCTCAAGCATTTGGCTTGACAACAGTTGCATTTGGTGCTCTAAGCGTCTTTGCGATGAATACAAAACGCGACTTTACAACGATGGGCAAGATGCTATTTATAACTTTGATAGTTATCGTTGTGGCAGCGATCATCAACATTTTCGTTAAAAGCACGATGTTTCAACTTGTAATCGCAAGTATTTCATCGATCTTATTTAGTGCTTATATACTTTTTGATACACAAAATATCATCCGTGGCAACTACGAGACACCAGTTGAGGGTGCAGTTGCTTTGTATCTTGATTTTGTAAATTTATTTACATCATTACTACAAATTTTAGGCATTTTTAATAGAAATGACTAATGACGAGCGCATCTACCGAGTGATAGATGCGAATTTAAATAGGCTAAAAGAAGGGCTTCGCGTCGTTGAAGATATAAAAAGATATGTCTTTGATGACGCTAAGCTCGCCTATAAGATAAAGTCCCTCCGCCACAAGGCAAAGATCCCACAAAAAGAATTTTTAAAATTTAGAAATTCACAAAATGATGTTTTAAAAACCAGCACAAAAAGCGAGCAAGAAAGATCAAATTTAGATGAGATCATCACCGCAAATTTCAAGCGTGCCCAGGAGAGCGCCCGCGTGCTTGAAGAGTGCTTTAAGCTTATAAATTTAGAGCGAGCTGAGCTTTTTAAAAGCATAAGATACGAGCTTTATGAGCTTGAAAAAGAACTTTAACTAAAAATTTAAATCTTTTCTTGTATAATCGCAAACTATTTAAAAAATTTAAAGGAAATTTCGTGAGTTTAATATTTTTAATCTTACAATTTGTTCTAGCTGTCGTTATCACGATCGCAGTTTTACTCCAAAAGAGCTCATCTATCGGTCTTGGAGCATACAGTGGAAGCAACGAGAGCCTTTTTGGAGCAAAAGGACCAGCTGGATTTTTAGCTAAATTTACCTTTGTGGTAGGCGTTTTGTTTATCCTAAACACACTTGCGCTTGGATATTTTTACAATAAAGATCTAAAACGCTCTATCGTTGATAGCGTCGATAGCAAATCTCTAGTCATACCAAAATCAAACGACGTGCCAGCAGCTCCTAGCGCACCACAAAATCCAGCAAAATAACAATGATAAAAACGTTTTTAGCGTCACTTTTGACGCTAACGTTTGCTTTGGCAGACGCTCACATTCTAGTTTATCACCGCTTTGACGAGCCAAGGCACGCTAGCACGGATATTTCTATTCAAAATTTAAGAGCTCAGTTTGAATACTTCAAAAATAATGGCTATGAAGTTGTCAAGCTATCAAGACTTGTCGATGCTGTAAATGCTGGCGAGCCGATCCCTGATAACTGGATCGTTATCACCGTTGATGATGGATACAAAAGCTTTTACAATAACGCTCTTGAGCTTTTTAAAGAGTATAACTATCCATTTGCTTTGATGGTCTATGTAGAGGCAAGCGCGAACAAATATGGTGATTATCTAGACTTTGATCAGATCAAAGAGCTAGAGGCTTACGGCGAGATCGGCTACCACTCATACGCTCATCCAAGGATGACTAGACTTAGCGATGAGGCCTTGAGGGAGGACTTTCAAAAGGGCGTTGAGACCTTTGAAAAACACATGGGTTATAAGCCAAAATACTTCGCAGTCCCTTACGGCGAGATCGATAGCAGAGTCGTCTCTTTGGCAAAAGAATTTGGCTTTTTAGCACTTTTAAATCAAAACTCAGGCGCAGTTTCAGATAAAAGCGATGTTTATGATCTTTACAGAACGCCAGTGATGAACGGCACAAAGATAGCGCTAACTTTTAATAGCAAATTTTTAAATGCCCAGTGGATATTTCCAGAGGGCTATCCGCAAAACAATGCGATCGACAAGCTCATCATCAAGACCGACACAAACGCTAGTGAGGGCAGTTTTTTCATGACTGGCTTTGACGGCTTTAGAAAAGTACCTATGACAAATGGCGTTTTTGAGTGTAAATTTAACCCACCACTTGATAAACGCAAAGTGTTAATGTCGCTAAAAGTAGATCATCACAGAAGTACAAAACTTCTAATAAAGGACACCAATGCTAAATAAAATTTACGATACCCAAAAAGAGGGTTGCGAAAAGGCGATCGCTTCTTTAAAGCGCGATTTTACAACGCTAAGAACTGGCAAAGTAAATATCAACATCCTAGATAACGTTATGGTTGATTACTACGGCTCGCCAACTCCGCTTAATCAAGTAGCCACCGTGCTTACAAGTGACGCCTCGACTATCGCTATCACACCTTGGGAAAAGAGCATGATAAAAGCGATCTCATCAGCCATCCAAGCTGCAAATATCGGCGTCAATCCAAACAGCGACGGCGAGAGCGTTAAGCTATTTTTCCCACCGATGACCGTCGAGCAACGCCAAGAAAATGCAAAACACGCAAAAGCTATGGGCGAAAAGGCCAAAGTTAGCATCAGAAACGTAAGAAAAGACGCAAATGACGAGGTCAAAAAGCTTGAAAAAGACAAAGCTATAACAGAAGACGAGAGCAAAAAAGGTCAAGATGAGGTTCAAAAGATAACTGACACCTACACCGCAAAGATCGACACTCTCGTAAAAGAGAAAGAAGCCGAGCTTTTAAAAATCTAAATTTACTTAGAAATTTGCGCCCCTTGCAAATTTCTAAACCTCCACTTTTTAGCCATGCAATGTGGCTAAATTTCATCCTTTAAAGGACGATCTTGCACATCATCACCGAGCTAAAAGCTGCATTTGCTGATAAAAAAATTTTGTTTCTTACCATTTTGGCTTTTTCTCTAGCTACCATTTTTCTTAGCCCAAGCCAGATAGTGGATGAGTATAGAGGTTTTTGGCTGCTTGAGCCGCTACTTTTGGTCGCTATCTACCTAAATAAAAGGCAAATTTTACTTCCTTTATACTTTTTGATATTTGGAGCTAGCCTTTACTTTTTTGGCCTTAAGCTAAGCGGTCACACTAGCGATCTTGTGGCACTTTATTTCATGGCTTTTGTGCTTTTATTCTCTTTAAATTTTTCCAAAGATAATGAGAAATTTATAAGCCAGAGCCTAGCAAGACTATTAAATTTACTCATCTCATTTACCCTTTTTCACCTATTTTTTCTTGGCATTGTGGCTGTTTATGCAGGGCTTAACTACCTTTTTGATTTGGAGCTTCTAACCAGTCACAGGACGCAAAGGCTCTACTTGACACTGGCCTCTTTTGGTCTGCCTTGTCTATTTATCTTTTTTGAGAGCAAATTTAGCGAGTACAGGCTTTTAAATTTCGTCAAGATCGCCATAAATTTCATCCTAAATCCCGTGCTCATCATCTATGTGGTGCTTTTAAATTTATACTGCATTTATAGGCTTGTTTTGCTTGAGCTGCCACGAGGCGGAGTGGCTTATATCGTGCTTGCCTGCTTGATCGCTGGCTTTGTTTTAAGAGGGCTAAATTTACTTATCAAAAGCCAAATTTATGATCAAATTTTTAAGCTCTTACCACTTTTTGTCATCTTGCCTAGCATAATGCTTTGGTGGGGCGTCATGCACAGGGTTGGTGAGTACGGTCTAAGCGAGGCTAGGATATATCTCATCGCCTGCGTGATATTTGCAAATTTGAGCTATTTTGTGATGATATTTCTTAGAAACTTCTCTTACAAATTTCTAGCATTTTTCATGATATTTGGCATATTTTTCACCCATTTTGTCCTTGATACGAAGCAGCTTGTGCTAAATTCTCAAAAAGAGCTTTTATTAAGAGAGCTAAGAGCGCTAAATTTACTTGATAGCAGTGGCTCGCTAAGCGGCGACGTGAGTAAGATAGACAAAGAGAAGCTCTACTTTTTGCAAGATAAATTTGACTTTTTAGTAGAAAATGGCGATAAATTTGCACTAGAAAACAAAAAATTTATAGTGGGTCTTGAGGTGGCTGAGCAGAAAAATTGGCAGATATTTAGCATTAACTCAGGCAACATCGGCATAAACGTCAAAGAGGCAACCATAAAAAGCGTAGTCACAAGCAGCGTAAATGGCGATGAGCTCGTTATGCAGCTAGATAATGAAAGAGTTAGTATAAATATGCAAAAGCACCTAGAAAAGGCGCTCGCAAGTCTAAATTTAAAGCCAGATGGCGACTTTGGCGCTGAGGTATTTGAGCGGTTAAAAGAGCAGCTTTTGATCTTTGAAGTTGGCAAGCGAGCCTTTGTTCTGCGCTCTATGGAAATCGCGCAAGAAAACGGAGTTTATAAATTTTACGATGCAAGCGTGCTTTTTTATATGGAGGATGCGTTGCTAAAATAGCGAGCCTTGCGTGAGTTTTGGCTTTATGACAAAGCTTTTTCTATGAAAGTCTGAGTAACCAAATTTAGCTATCGCATCTAGGTGCGACTTCGTGCCATATCCTTTGTGCCCTGCAAAGCCGTATGCTGGATAAAATTTATCCCAGCCGTTCATCAAGCGGTCACGGCTTACTTTTGCTAATATACTAGCAGCGCTTACCCCAGCGATCTTGCCGTCGGCCTTTATCATCGTCGTGATGCCAACGCCATAGTCTAAATTTCCATCGTAAATGATCTCAAAGCCCTCAAAATGCGCCTTGAAAAGTTTGAGCGCGCGCCTTAGGCACTCACTTAGCCCAAGCTCGTCTATCTGGGCGTTTGAAAAGTAGGCGATGAGGAAATTTGAGCTTTTTGTGATCTCTTTAAAGAGCTCTTCGCGCCTTTTTGCGGTTAGTTTTTTGGAGTCGTTTAGACCAGAAATTTCGCTATTTAGCACGCAAGCAGCCACACTTAGTGGTCCAGCTAGCGCCCCGCGCCCCGCCTCGTCGATACCGCAAATTTTAGCCATTACAGCCCGACTTCATCGCTAAAGTAAGGTCTTAGCTCCTCAAGTGGGACGCTGATTTGCTCCTCGTTTAAAAATGTAAGCCCAAGTGGCGAAAGCACGAAGTTATCGCTAACACCAGCGGTTGCAAGGACTGCTTTTAGATGTTCGTTATTCATATCTTTAAAAATTTGCTTTAGTTTTAGCTTTTTGTTTGTCGCAAGCGAGATCACCTCGCAGTTTGTTTTTTCGTTTTTATAGGTGCAAACGCTTTTTATCTTGTCGTTGATGTAGTAGATATCTTTTAGACTCTCATACTGGCTATTTGGCCATTTTTTGCGCTCGCTTTTTAGGTCGTAAAACTCTGCAAGAAGCTTGTTTTTGTATTTTTTAGCAGAGTCTTTAGCGAAGATGTCGTTAGTGATCGCCTCATATCTTGTGCCGTTTGCCTCGGTCATTTGGATGCCGATATTTAGGATCTCATACTCTTTTTCTTCTTTTACGGTGGCGTTGTAGGCTTTGTTTTTGACGATTATCTTGCCTTTTAGCTCGCCGTTTTCGTTTTTAACGTCTAAATTTATCTTGTCTGAGACTGCATTTAGCGATGAAATTTCACTGCCATTTTGCTCAAAAGAGCCCTTTTCATAGTCGTATTTTGTGCCGTCAAAAAAGATGTGACCGCTTATCTTGGGTGGGACCTTAAAACTCTTACTTTGTTTGAAATTTTCAAATTCATCTTTAAAATAGTTCATATAAACTTCAAATTTCACACCATTTGCATCGCCACTAAATTTATAAAATTTAGCCCAGTTTTCGTGGTTTATCTCATAGCCAAAAAGGCTTACAGCGATGAATAAGATCCCAAAAAATGCTCTCATGTCTGTCCTTTATAGTTTTTTTGATTATAACTATTTTATCCCTAGACTTTTAAAATGATAATCAAACAAAGAGTTTAAATTTATAAACCTAGGCTCCACCTAGAAAATGGCAATATCTCGCATTTTATCCCCTCGATGCTTTGCTCGGCTTGGTTTGCGACACTGATGATTTGAAGTTTGCTAACGCCCAGCTCTTTTAGGCTCGCGTGGAGCTTTTTAAATTTCAAAAAGACAATCTCAGGCGCAGAAAATGGCACGCAAATGATCGCAAGTTTCTTTTTAGCAAGGAAAAAATCGATCTCTTTTGTATAGTAAATCTCATCTTTAAATTTAAGCAGCTCACAAAAAACGACATTTGCAAAGACAGCTAAAAAGTCCTTTTTTAGGCACAAGGCATTACGAAGGGCAAAATTTGTAAAGTAAATTTTCTTACTCGTGCTGCTCTCATCTAAATTTGGCACAAACTCCACATATCCGCTCTCATTTAGCCAGCTTATCGCGCCATAAACGCTATCTTTTGAAATTTTCATCTGTTCTTTTAGATTTTTATAAATCCCAAAGGCGCTTATGGTGTCGTGGCATTTTGTCGCGCACTCTTTTAAGATAGCGATGTTTTGCTCGTTTAAATTTGCTCTTAAGAGCTGCTGCAAGTGAGCTGTGACCTCACTGGAGTCCAAAAAGGCGCTTGCTATCTCGTTGCCATGGGCCAAAAAGTAGCTAAAAAGCAGGTCTTGGTCTAAATTTTTCTTAAAAAATAGTATAAATTCCTCGTAGTCGAGATAGTTTAAATTTATGCGTGCAAAGCCATCAAGCGAGAGTGAAAATTCCTTGCTTGTAAGGATGATGTTTTCAAGTGCAGCGTCCTTTAAAAAGTCTAAATTTGCAAGATCAGCGCCTTGCAAATTTTCAACTGCGAGCACCTTTATCTGGGCATTTTTTTCTAAAAACTCTTTTAAATTCGCTAAAAGCAAGGCTCTATCTATCCTTATATCGTCTAAATTTATATAAAGCCTCTCCTCGCTTTTATAATGGCTCAAAAACTCATAAACAAGGGCTGTTTTGCCACTTGAAATAGCACCAATGATAAGCGTTTTTGGCGAGATGATCTCATATTTTCTAGGGATAAATTTTGCATTTTTAATGGGTGCTTGATAGAGCGTTTCTAAACTTTTCAAATTTGACCTTTTTGGCTTTTTGAAATTATAGCCACTTCCTTTTAAAAAGGAAAATATTGTGTTAAATTTTAAAAAATGAACAAAATTTAGAAATAAAAAATAAAATTTTAGACTAGAAATTTATAAAATTTTTTAAAAATCAATTCACCATTTACAAGATACCTTCCTTATCAAAAGGAAATAATTAATTAAAATTCAACAAAAAATAGCGTTTTTCTTGACAACTATAATAGCTTTTTTGTAAAATCCCTATCTCTTTACGAAAGACCTATGTCTTGCTCGTACGATCGCTTGATCCTATGCGGGTTATTTTGATGTAAAGAGGTCGCGAGTTTGCGACAAGTTCTTTTTAAAGGAAAACACATGGAAAGAATCAGGTTAAAGCTAAAAGCTTACGACCATAGAGTTCTAGACCGCACTGTTGCAGCAATCGTAGAAGCTGTCAAACGAACAGGTGCCGACGTTCGTGGCCCGGTACCAATGCCTACAAAGATCAAACGCTATACAGTCTTAAAATCTCCACACATCAACAAAGACTCACGTGAGCAGTTTGAGATGAGAATACACGCTCGTATGCTTGACATCGTAGCTGCTACTCCAGAAACTGTAGATAGCCTAACAAAACTCGACCTAGCTCCAGAAGTTAATGTCGAAGTTCGTGCGATGAAATAAGCGGACAAAAGGATAAGAGTATGGAATATATTGTAGAAAAAATAGGCATGAGTAGAACGATTGCCACGAAGAGTACGCCAGTTACACTACTTAAGCTAGTTGAGGCTAAAGTATGTGAGATCGACGAAAACAAACGTGCTATCGTAGCGTATGCCCACACTAAAGCAAACAACAAAGCTATCGCTGGTCAGCAAAAGAAATACAATCTGACAGCAGAATTTAACAAATTTGCTACGCTTGAAGTAGCTAATAGCGAAGTTGGAAACCTAGACTTTACACCATTAAATGAGGCTAAAATTTTAAAAGTTAGCTTTAACTCAAAAGGTAGAGGCTACCAAGGTGTGGTAAAAAGACATGGTTTCGGTGGTGGTCCAAAAAGCCACGGCTCACGTTTCCACAGACGCCACGGATCAATTGGTAACTGCGAATGGCCAGGTCGTGTTCAACCAGGTATGAAAATGGCAGGACACATGGGCAATGAGAAAGTTACTGTTAAAAACGAGCTAATAAGCTTTGACGCTCAAAATGGCATCGTAGTTGTAAAAGGTTGCGTTCCTGGTCACAATGGTGCAATGGGTAAAATAAGGATTGTAAAATGAGTAAAATTCACGTATTAAACGATAAATTTGAAAATTCAGGCGAGTTAGAGCTTCCTGCAAGCTACGCTGAAGTAAATCCGCACAACCTATATCTTTATGTAAAATCTTACCTTGCTGGTATAAGAGCAAATTCGGCTCATACTAAAAGCCGTGCTTTTGTAAGCGGTGGTGGTAAAAAACCATGGAGACAAAAAGGACGTGGTGGTGCAAGAGCGGGTTCAACTAGAACTAACGTTTGGGTAGGCGGTGCAGTTGCATTTGGTCCAACAAACGAGAAAAACTATTTTCAAAAAGTCAATAAAAAACAAAAAAGACTAGCTCTTGAGTACGCTTTGGCAGCAAAAGCACAAGATGGTAAAATTTTCGCAGTAGATAGCATCTCAATCGAGTCTGGAAAGACAAAAGATGCAGCTAATATCATCAAAAATTTAAAAGTAAAAGATGCGCTTATCGTTAAAGATTTACTAGACGATAAAACACTACTTGCTTTTAGAAATTTAGCAAACTGCTATGTAGTAGATGCAAATGAGGTAAATGCTTATCTTGTCTCTACATTTAGTTCGGTTATTATTGAAAAAGCTGCACTAAAAACTATAACAAAAGAGGGCTAAAATGGCGGATATAACTGATATCAAAACAATTATTTATACAGAAAAAACTCTAGGCCTTCAAGAACAAGGCGTTGTTGTTATCCAAACTTCACCAAGAGTTACAAAAAACAGCTTAAAAGCGGTTTTACAAGAGTATTTTGGAGTAACGCCTGTTCGCGTAAATTCACTTAGAATTAGCGGCAAGGTTAAGCGTTTTAGAGGAAGAGCAGGCCAACGTGACGAGATAAAGAAATTCTACGTTAAGTTACCTGAAGGCGTAAGCCTAGAAAATACGGAGGCGTAAGATGGCTATAAAATCATATAAACCATATACACCTAGTCGTAGATATATGACTGGACTAAGCTCTGAAGATATAACAGCTAAACCAAGCGTTAGAAGCTTGCTTGTTAAACTACCTGCATCTAGTGGTAGAAATAACAATGGTCGTATAACTTCAAGACACAAAGAAGCAGGTGCAAAAAAACTTTATCGTATCATCGACTTTAAACGTCGCAAATTTGGTATAGAAGGTAAAGTTGAAGCGATCGAATACGATCCAAACAGAAACTGCCGTATCGCTCTTGTAGCTTATAAAGATGGTGAAAAGCGCTATATCATTAGACCAAATGGCCTAAATGTTGGCGATGTTATCGCATCTATCGATGAGGGCTCACTAGATATTAAACCAGGCAACGCTATGAAGTTAAGATTTATCCCAGTTGGTACTATCGTTCATAACGTAGAGCTAAAACCTGGCAAAGGCGCTCAGATAGCTCGTTCGGCTGGCGGCTATGCTCAGCTAATGGGTAAAGAAGAGAAGTATGTTATCTTAAGAATGCCAAGTGGTGAGATGAGACAAGTACTAGCTGAGTGTATGGCAAGTATCGGTGTAGTAGGCAACGAAGACTGGGCTAACATCACTATAGGTAAAGCCGGACGTAATCGCTACCGCGGTATCCGCCCACAAACACGTGGTTCTGCTATGAACCCAGTTGATCACCCACACGGCGGTGGTGAAGGTAAGAAAAATTCAGGCCGTCACCCAGTTACTCCATGGGGTAAACCAACTAAAGGTGCTAAGACTCGCCGTAAAAAAGCTAGCGATAAGCTTATAATTTCAAGAAGGAAAGGAAAATAGAGATGGCAAGATCACTCAAAAAAGGTCCTTTCGTAGATGATCATGTAATGAAAAAAGTTATTGCCGCAAAAAATGCAAACGATAACAAACCAATCAAGACTTGGTCAAGACGTAGCACGATTGTACCTGAAATGATTGGACTAACATTTAACGTTCATAATGGCAAGAGCTTTATTCCTGTATATGTTACAGAAAATCATATAGGCTATAAACTTGGCGAATTTGCTCCAACACGCACATTTAAGGGTCACAAAGGCTCAGTGCAAAAGAAAATCGGCAAGTAAGGGGAGATAATATGAGTAAAGCAATTATAAAATTCGTAAGACTTTCTCCTACAAAAGCAAGACTTATAGCAAGAGAAGTTCAAGGTATGAATGCCGAGCTAGCACTTGCAAGCTTGCAATTTATGCCAAATCGTGGTGCTAAATTTATAGCAAACGCTATTAGCTCAGCAGTAGCAAATGGCGGATTTGAGCCAGAAGAGGTTGTAGTAACTAGTTGCCGCGTTGATGCTGGTCCTGTATTAAAGAGATTTAGACCAAGAGCAAGAGGAACAGCGAGCAAAATTCGCAAACCTACTTCTCATGTAATGGTAGAAGTATCTAAACCTGAAAAGAAGGAAGCATAATATGGGACAAAAAGTAAATCCAATAGGTCTTAGACTAGGAATTAACCGCAACTGGGAATCTAGATGGTTTCCAACCAAACAAAGTCTTCCTGAAAATATCGGTGAAGATTACAAAATTCGTGCATTTTTAAAGAAAAAACTTTACTATGCAGGAATTAGCCAAATTCTAATCGAAAGAACGGCTAAAAAACTTCGTGTAACCGTAGTTGCAGCTCGTCCTGGTATCATCATCGGCAAAAAAGGCCAAGATGTTGAAAACCTAAAGAACGAAGTTAGCAAACTTATCGGCAAAGAAGTAAATGTAAATATCAAAGAAGAAAGAAAAGCTCAAGCTTCAGCTCAACTTGCTGCTGAAAACGTAGCTATGCAACTTGAAAAGCGTGTCGCATTTAGACGTGCTATGAAAAAAGTTATCCAAGGTGCTCAAAAATCAGGCGCTAAAGGTATCAAAATTTCAGTTGCTGGTCGTTTAGGTGGCGCTGAGATGGCAAGAACCGAGTGGTATCTAGAAGGTCGCGTTCCGCTTCATACTCTTAGAGCAAAGATAGATTACGGTGTAGCTGAGGCTCATACAACTTATGGAAACATAGGTATTAAAGTATGGATTTTTAAAGGTGAGGTTCTTCAAAAAGGTGTTCAACCTGAGAAAACTGAAGAAGAGGCACCTAAGAAAACACGTAGAGCAAGAAGAGGTAAATAATTATGTTGATGCCTAAAAGAACGAAATTTCGTAAGCAAATGAAAGGTCGCAACCGTGGTTATGCGACTCGCGGAGCATCTTTAGCAACTGGCGAATTTGCACTTAAAGCTGTTGAGGCTGGTAGAGTAAATTCACGCCAAATAGAAGCTGCTCGTCAAGCTCTAACTCGTCACGTAAAGAGACAGGCTAAAATTTGGATTAGGGTTTTCCCAGACAAGCCACTTACTAAAAAACCTCTACAAACTCGTATGGGTAAAGGTAAGGCAGGAGTTGAAGAGTGGGTTATGAACATTAAACCTGGTCGTATAATATTTGAAATGGCTGGTGTTGACGAAGAGTTGGCGCGTGAAGCTTTAACTTTGGCTCTACACAAACTTCCTTTCAAATCAAAATTTGTAACGCGAGAGAGTGAAAATGAAATATACTGAGTTAAAAGATAAGAGCGTTGCAGAATTAAACGCGTTGCTAAAAGAGAAAAAGGTGCTTTTATTTACATTAAGACAAAAGCTAAAAACTATGCAGTTAAGCAACCCTAATGAGATTAGTGCTGTTCGCAAAGAGATAGCTCAGATCAACACTGCAATTAGTGCAACAAGACAAGGGGCGTAAAATGGCATTAAAAAGAGAAATTCAAGGTGTTGTTTTACAAAAAGCTGGAGATAAGACAGCTACTATTTTGGTAGAAAGACGCGTTATGCACCCAAGATACCATAAATTTGTAAAACGCTTTAAAAAGTATTTGGTTCATGATGAGAAAAATGAGACAAGAGCAGGCGATACAGTTGTTGCAGTTGAGTGCAGACCACTTTCAGCTCGCAAGAATTTTCGCTTAAAAGCTGTATTGGCAAAGGGAGTTGAGTAATGATTCAAAGTTTTACAAGACTTGCAGTTGCTGATAACAGCGGCGCAAAAGAGTTGATGTGTATAAAAGTTCTTGGCGGCAGCAAAAGAAGATACGCTACACTTGGCGATATCATAGTTTGCTCTGTTAAAAAAGCTCTTCCAAATGGTAAGATCAAAAAAGGACAGGTTGTAAAAGCTGTTGTTGTAAGAACTAAAAGAGAGGTTCAAAGAGATAATGGTTCGCTAATCCGCTTCGACGAGAACGCAGCTGTTATACTTGATAGCAAAAAAGAGCCAGTCGGCACTCGTATTTTTGGACCAGTTGGACGTGAAGTTAGATATGCTAACTTTATGAAGATTGTTTCGCTAGCTCCGGAGGTTTTATAATGGCTAATGTAAAATTTAAAGTCAAAAAAGGCGATACTGTAAAGATCATCGCTGGTGACGATAAAGGCAAAACTGGTAAAATTTTAGCAGTTCTTGCAAAAAAAGGTCAGGTTATAGTTGAGGGATGCAAAATAGCTAAAAAAGCTATCAAACCAAGCGAAAAAACTCCAAATGGTGGTCACGTAAATAAAGAGATGCCAATTGACATATCAAACGTCGCGAAAGTTGAAGGATAAGAGATATGAGTAGATTAAAAGATAAATTTAACGAAACTATCAAGCCAGCTCTCGTAAAAGAATTTGACATCAAAAATCCAATGCTTATCCCTGCGCTCGAGAAAATCGTGATCAGTGTAGGCGCTGGAGACTCTGCGAAAGATCAGAAAGTGCTTCAAAATATGGCTGATACCATTTCACTTATCGCTGGACAAAAAGCGGTTATCACTGATGCTAAAAAATCAGTTGCTGGCTTTAAAGTTCGCGAGGGTTTCCCTGTTGGTATCAAAGTAACTTTGAGAAAAGAGCAAATGTATGCTTTCTTAGATAAGCTAATAAGCGTTGCTCTTCCAAGAGTTAAAGACTTCCGTGGTCTCCCAAAAAATGGCTTTGATGGACGTGGAAACTATAACTTTGGTCTTAGCGAGCAGCTAATGTTTCCAGAGGTTGAGTATGATAAAATTTTACGAACTCATGGTATGAATATTACGATTGCTACTACGGCTAAAAATGATAAAGAGGCATTCAAATTGCTAGAGCTATTTGGTGTGCCGTTTGCAAAAGGAAAGTAAAATGGCAAAGAAATCAATGATAGCAAAAGCTGCACGCAAGCCAAAATTTGCGGTTCGCGGCTATACTAGATGCCAAATTTGCGGTCGTCCGCACTCTGTTTATAAAGATTTTGGAATTTGCCGTGTTTGCCTAAGAAAAATGGCTAACGAAGGCCTAATACCTGGTCTTAAAAAAGCAAGTTGGTAAGGAATAGAAATGTTGAACGATTTAATATCAGATGGATTAACACGCATTAGAAATGCAAGTATGAGAAGACTTGAGACTGCTAAATTGCTTCATTCTAAGGTTGTTGAGGCTACTCTTTCTATCCTTGCAGCAAAAGGCTATATCGAGAGCTACAACGTTATCGAAGAAGGTAACAAGAAATTTATAAACGTAGTTTTAAAGTATGATGAGTACGGCAGAAGCGTTATAAACGAGCTTAAAAGGGTTTCAAAACCTGGTCGCCGTGTTTACCAAGGCAAAGACGACATTAAGCGTTTTAAAAATGGTTACGGAACAGTTATCGTTAGCACAAGCAAAGGCGTTATGAGCGGTATTGAAGCAAGTAAAGCTGGCGTTGGCGGCGAGGTTCTTTGTACCGTTTGGTAATAGTAAAGCAGCGTTTTGGCGTTGTTTTAAATTTAGAAATTTAACTTTAGCTAGGTGAAATTTTATATTTCGCCCAGGCTAAATTTAGTAAGGTTTCGTCAAATTTGACGATCAAATTTACGGCATTGTGGTGTTTATTCGTAAATGTAGGAACACCCTAGACAAGTAAAGGAAAGAAATGTCACGTATTGGAAAACAGCCTATCGCTATCCCAAGTGGTGTAGACGTTAGCGTTGAAAATAATGTCCTAAAATTTAAAAAGGGCAATCACTTAAAAGAGCTTGACACAAAAGGTCACGTTGATGTCAAGATAGAAAATGGCCATATAGTTTTTGCTCCAAAGGGCGAAGATCGCCAAAGCAGAGCTTACTGGGGAACATATAGGGCACTTGCTAATAACATCGTAACTGGTATCACTCATGGCTTTACTCGCCAGCTTGAGATCAACGGCGTTGGTTACAAAGCAGCTGCAAAAGGTAAAATTTTAGAGCTTTCTCTTGGTTTTTCACACCTTATCAACTATGAGCTACCAGCAGGCGTTGAAGCTAGCGTTGATAAAAACGTTATAACTATCAAAGGTGACGATAAACAAGTAGTAGGTCAAGTGGCTGCTCAAGTTAGAGGATTTAGACCACCTGAGCCATACAAAGGCAAAGGCGTTAAATATCTAGAAGAACGTATCATCCGCAAAGCGGGCAAGACATCTAAGAAGTAAGGGGCGGTAAATGACAGCAAAAGTACTAAAAAGAAAAATCGCTCTTAGAATTAAGAGAAAAAGAAGAATCAGAGGTAAAATTTCTGGTGTTGCAACTTGCCCAAGAGTTTCTATTTTCAAATCAAACAGGACTCTTTATGTTCAAGCTATTGATGATGTTACAGCTACTACACTAGCTGCAGTTGATGGTAGAAAAATAGGCATAAAAGCAAACAAAGAAGGTGCGGTCACTTTAGCTAAAGAATTTGCTAAGGCTTTAAAAGCTAAGAAGATAGATGTTGCGATTTTTGATAGAAATGGTTATTTATACCATGGCGTTATTGCAGCATTTGCTGAAGCTTTAAGAGAAAATGGCATCAAGCTATAACCCAAAGGAAAATCGATGGAAAAATATAATAGAGAAGAATTTGAAGAAGTAATCGTCGATATCGGTCGGGTTACAAAGGTTGTTAAAGGTGGTCGTAGATTTAGATTTACAGCTTTAGTTGTTGTTGGTAATAGAAATGGCCTAGTTGGCTTTGGATATGGCAAAGCTAAAGAGGTGCCAGATGCGATGAGAAAAGCGATTGACGACGCATTTAAAAATATTATCCACGTTAAGATCAAGGGCACAACTATCCCTCACGATGTAGAGGTAAAATATAACGCAAGTAGAATGTTACTTCGCCCAGCTAGCGAAGGTACTGGTGTTATCGCTGGTGGTAGTGCACGTCCTATTATCGAGCTTGCAGGTATTAAGGATATCCTTACTAAATCACTTGGCTCAAACAACTCAGCAAACGTCGTTCGTGCTACCATAAAAGCACTTAGTTTGCTAAAAAGCTAAGAGAAAGGAGTTAAGATGGCATTAGAAAAATTAACACCTGCTGCAGGTTCAACTCATTCAACTAAAAGAATAGGTCGTGGTCAAGGCAGTGGCAATGGCAAAACTGCTGGCAAAGGCAACAAAGGTCAAAGAGCAAGAAAAGGCTATAATGAAAAAAGAGGTTTTGAGGGCGGACAACAACCACTTCAAAGACGTCTTCCAAAGGTAGGCTTTGCTTCTAAATTTGAAAAACCTTATGTTATCAATGTTGAGAAGATCACAGCTATAAAAGAGCTTGCGGAAATTTCAATAGCAACAATAGCTAGCGTTCATAAAATTTCAAAGAGCGTTACTAAGATAAAACTAATCGGTGCAAGCGCAAAAGCTCTTGCTTCAAAGATCAAAGACGAGAACGTTAGCGTTAGCGGAACAAAATAATGGATAAAACACTGACCAACAAGATTTTAATCACGTTGGCATTTTTGTTCGCATACAGGATACTGGCTTATGTGCCAGTTCCTGGTGTTAATGTCGACGTAATTAAAGAATTTTTCAATTCAAACAATAGCAACGCCTTGGGTCTATTTAATATGTTTAGTGGTAAGGCTGCTGAGCGTTTAAGTATCATATCTCTAGGCATCATGCCTTATATCACAGCTTCGATCATCATGGAGCTTCTAGCAGCGACATTTCCAAAGTTAGGTCAGATGAAAAAAGAGCGCGACGGTATGCAAAAATATATGCAAATCATACGTTATGCAACCATCGTTATCACTCTTGTTCAATCAATCGGCGTCTCTATCGGACTTCAAAGCTTAAGCGGTCGTGGTGGCGAGCAAGCTATCATGATAGATATGAATTTATTTATTGCGATCTCTGCTGTATCTATGCTAACTGGCACTATGCTACTTATGTGGATAGGTGAGCAGATCACACAGCGCGGTATAGGCAACGGTATAAGTCTTATCATCTTTGCGGGCATCGTCTCTGGCATACCTAGTGCGATCGGCGGAACTGTAAATTTGGTAAATACTTCTGAGATGAATTTCCTAACAGTCATCGCTATTTTGGTGATTATTTTAGCGACCATTGGTGCTATTATCTTTGTCGAGATGGGCGAAAGACGTATCCCTATTTCTTACTCAAGAAAAGTGATAATGGAAAATCAAAACAAGCGTATAATGAACTATATACCGATCAAAGTAAATTTAAGTGGCGTTATCCCACCGATATTTGCTAGTGCGATTTTGATGTTTCCAAGCACTATTTTGCAGGCTAGCACAAATCCAGTAATCCAGGCTATCAACGACTTTTTAAGTCCAAATGGCTATATGTTTAACGTTTTAACATTTTTATTTATAATCTTCTTTGCATTTTTCTATGCATCGATCGTCTTTAACACAAAAGATATAAGTGAAAATTTAAAGAAACAAGGTGGATTTATCCCTGGTGTTAGACCAGGCGAAAGTACAGCTAGCTATCTAAACGAAGTAGCTGGCAGACTAACTTTAGGTGGAGCTTTATACTTAGGTATTATTTCAACACTACCTTGGGTACTTGTCAAGACTATGGGCGTACCATTTTATTTTGGTGGTACATCAGTGCTTATCGTGGTTTCAGTAGCACTTGATACGATGAGACGTATAGAAGCTCAGTCTTATACAAACAAATACCAAACTCTAAGTGCAGTAGGTCTATAAAATGGCTATCACGCTAAAAAGACCAGCTGAGATAGAGAAAATGAGAGCGGCGAATAAGATCGTCGCTCGAACACTTGATCACGTTTCTACGATCATAAAACCCGGAATTTCCCTTCTTGAGATAGATAAAATTTGCGAAGATATGATAAGAGCTGCTGGAGCAAAACCTGCCTTTAAAGGGCTTTACGGCTTTCCAAATGCAGCCTGCATAAGCGTCAATGAAGTGGTGATCCACGGAATTCCAAACGAATACAAACTAAAAGAGGGCGATATCGTTAGTGTTGATATTGGCTCAAATTTAGATGGTTATTTTGGCGATTCGGCTAGGACTTTTGGGGTTGGTAAAATTTCAAAAGATGACGAGGATTTGATCGCTTGCTCAAAAGACGCGCTTTATTTTGCGATTGATTTTATAAGAGCTGGTATGCATTTTAAAGAGATTAGCTACGAGCTTGAGAAATTTATACTAGGTAGAGGCTATGTGCCTTTGCGCGGATATTGCGGTCATGGCATAGGTAAAAGGCCACATGAAGAGCCGGAAATTCCAAACTATCTTGAAGGAAACAACCCAAAAGCTGGACCAAAGATAAAAGAGGGAATGGTTTTTTGTATAGAGCCGATGATCTGCCAAAAAGATGGCACGCCAGTTTTAGGAAGCGATAACTGGAAAGTAACCTCAAAAGATGGTTTGAGAACTAGCCATTATGAGCATTGTATGGCGATAGTTAATGGCAAAGCTGAAATTTTAAGTCAAGCGTGAAATTTAGAGAAAAATTTAAAGAAAGGAGAATTTGTGGCAAAAGACGATGTCATTGAGATTGATGGAAATGTTGTTGAAGCACTGCCAAATGCAACTTTTAAAGTTGAGCTCGACAACAAACATATAATTTTATGTCATATCGCCGGAAAGATGAGAATGCATTATATAAAGATAATGCCTGGCGACCGCGTAAAAGTAGAACTTACGCCATATAGCCTAGACAAGGGCAGGATCACTTATAGATATAAGTAAATTTGATTTTGTGGCAAATATGCTAAGTAAATTTAAAGCTGGCTTTGGATAAAATCCAAGCTTTGCGAAAAGCTGTATGAAGAATTATTTTCAAAGTTCCCCACTTATTTTGAAAATAGTTGGTTTAAATTATTTCTTTAGACCTGATGCAGCCCCTAAAAAAGTGGAATAAATTTTTAGGAGACTAAAATGAAAGTTCGTCCTTCTGTAAAGAAGATGTGTGACAAATGTAAAATTGTCAAACGTAGTGGCATAATTCGTGTTATCTGCGAAAATCCAAAACATAAACAAAGACAAGGATAAGGCATGGCACGTATTGCAGGTGTAGATTTACCAAACAAAAAGAGAATCGAGTATGGTTTGACTTATATCTATGGTATAGGTCTTTATAAATCTCGTCAAATTCTTGACGCAGCTGGAATTTCTTACGACAAGAGAGTTTATGAGCTTAGCGAAGACGAAGCAGCAGCTATCCGTAAAGAAATTCAAGAGCACCACGTCGTTGAGGGTGATTTGAGAAAACAAGTTGCTATGGATATCAAAGCTCTTATGGATCTTGGAAGTTATAGAGGTCTTCGCCACAGAAAAGGTCTTCCTGTTCGTGGTCAAAAGACTAAAACTAATGCTAGAACCAGAAAAGGCAGACGTAAAACTGTCGGCGCGGCTACTAAGTAAGGCAAGGGTTAAAGGATAATAAATGGCGAAAAGAAAAATTGTTAAGAAAAAAGTAGTTAGAAAAAGTATAGCCAAAGGTATCGTTTATATCAGTGCAACATTTAACAATACTATGGTAACTGTAACTGATGAAATGGGAAATGCTATTGCATGGAGTAGTGCAGGCGGCTTAGGCTTTAAAGGTAGTAAAAAATCAACTCCTTACGCAGCTCAACAAGCAGTTGAAGACGCTTTAACAAAAGCAAAAGAGCACGGCATTAAAGAAGTTGGCATTAAGGTTCAAGGTCCAGGTAGCGGACGTGAAACGGCTGTTAAGAGTGTAGGTGGTGTAGAGGGTATAAAAGTAACTTTCTTCAAAGACATCACACCTTTACCACACAATGGTTGCAGACCGCCAAAACGCCGTCGCGTATAATTAGAGAAAATTAGGAGAAATTATTATGGCTAGATATACAGGACCTGTTGAAAAATTAGAAAGACGTCTTGGTGTGTCTCTTGCGTTAAAAGGCGAAAGAAGACTTGCTGGTAAAAGTGCTTTAGAAAAAAGACCTTATGCACCAGGACAACATGGACAAAGAAGAGCAAAAATAAGCGAATATGGCTTACAACTTCGTGAGAAGCAAAAAGCTAAATTTATGTATGGCGTTTCAGAGAAACAATTTAGAAGATTGTTCCAAGAAGCAGCACGCCGCGAGGGCAACACTGGTGCTCTTTTGGTTCAACTACTAGAGCAGAGATTAGACAATGTTGTTTACAGAATGGGCTTTGCAACGACTCGTCGTTTTGCTCGTCAGCTTGTAACTCACGGACATATTTTAGTAAATGGCAAGAGAGTGGACATCCCATCTTACAGAGTGGAACCAGGCTCTAAAGTAGAAGTTGCTGAGAAATCTAAAAACAATCCACAAATCGTTCGTGCGATCGATCTTACAGCTCAAACTGGCATCGTTGCATGGGTAGACGTGGAAAAAGAGAAAAAATTTGGAATTTTCACTAGAAATCCAGAAAGAGAAGAGGTTATTATTCCTGTTGAGGAAAGATTTATAGTAGAGCTTTATTCGAAATAATAGAGGGTATAAAGATGAGAAAGATTACTACATCAGCTTATATGCCAACTGAAATAGAAGTTAAAAGTGTTAGCGAAAATGTTGCTAACATTACAGCATATCCTTTTGAAGCAGGTTATGCTGTTACTTTGGCTCACCCACTACGCCGTCTTCTTTACACAAGTACAGTAGGTTTTGCTCCTATTGGTGTCAAGATAAAAGGTGTTAGCCACGAATTTGATAGTATGCGCGGCATGCTTGAAGACGTAGCGTTTTTTATTATAAATTTGAAGAAGATCAGATTTAAATTAAAAAGTAGCAGTGAGCGTGAAGTTATAGAGTATAGCTTTAAAGGACCAAAAGAGATAACTGGCGCTGACCTAAATAACGACCTAGTCGAGATCGTTAATCCAGATGCATATCTTGCGACTATCAACGAAGATGCTGAGCTAAATTTCTCAGTTATCATCCAAAAAGGTATCGGATATGTTCCTAGTGAAGAGATCAGAGAAGAGATCGAAGACGACTTTATCGCACTTGACGCTTTCTTTACACCAGTTAAAAAGGCAGTTTACGATATACAAAATGTCTTGGTTGAAGACGACCCAGACTATGAGAAGATCGTATTTACGATAACAACTGATGGTCAAGTTGGTCCAGTAGAAGCTTTTAAAAATTGTTTAGAAGCTATGTATCAACAAATGTCAGTATTTAAAGGAATTTTGGATATTGATGTTAGCGCTCCAGTTGCTAGCTCAAGCGCAAGCGGCGAGTTCTCAAAGCTACTTTCTAGTGTAGAAGATCTAAATTTAAGCGCTAGAAGCTTTAACTGCCTTGATAAGGCTGAGATTAGATTTATCGGTGAGCTTGCGTTGATGGACGAAAACGAGCTTAAAGAGCTTAAAAATTTAGGTAAAAAATCTCTTGAAGAGATAAAAGCGGTTATGGAAGAGATAGGCTATCCAGTTGGTGTTGATGTGTTAAAAGATAGCAAAGAGCAACTCAGAAAGAAAATAACCGAGCTAAAATCACAAATGAGTGCAAAAGAATAAAAGGACAATAGATGAGACATAAACACGGATATCGTAAACTTGGTAGAACGTCATCTCATAGATCTGCATTGCTTAAGAATTTAGCGATAGCTATCATCAAAAGCGAAAAGATAGAGACAACTTTACCAAAAGCAAAAGAGCTTAGAAGCTATGTTGAAAAGCTTATCACAAGAGCTAGAAAGGGCGACTCAAACGCTCACAGAGCAGTATTTGCTTCTTTGCAAGACAAAGAGACTACAAATAAACTAGTTACTGAAGTAGCTCCAAAATTTAAAGAGCGCAACGGTGGCTATACAAGGATCATCAAAACTCGTGTTCGCAGAGGCGACGCAGCAGAGATGGCTTATATAGAGCTAGTAGCTGAATAATCCCCAGAGAGCCTATCTGGCTCTCTTTTCTTTCTAAATTTATCTTTTTACGTTTTATAAATTTTCATTTTTAAAAGCTTTTTAAAATTATCCGCCCTGTTTCCTAGCAAATTTTCAAGTTAGAACGCTATAAAATTTGTTTTTTGGTGTTTGGGGTTTGTGGGCTGGAGTTAGTGCAAATTTATATAGTGGTTTTAGAATGTAAAATAGGCTAGGCGACCATAGTATCAAATTTAATGTATTTCAAATTTCTAAAACGAGCTTACAAATTTCTATATTTTTTAAATTGAACCATTCTATGTTGTAGTAAATTTGCAAGTTAGAACATTATAAATTTTAGTTTTTCGAAGTATTTAGGTAATTGACGCAGAGTTAGTGAAAGTTTATATAGACGTATTAAAACAAAATTGACTAGACGCTCATAATATTAAATTTAATGTATTTCAAATTTCTAAAACGACCTTGCAAATTTATAGCTTAAATTTATCCTATTAAATTTTAATGCCAAAGCTATAAATTTCTGAATTTAAGCTAGCTATTCTTAGTTAGTTTTAAAGAGCAATTGCTAGATATTTATAAGGAGAAAACAAAATTTCAAAATGGTCCATCTTGTGTTATAAATTTCCCAACTTTGCCCAAAAGATAAATTTTGCTTTCCTTTAAATTTACGACCCAAAATGATATAAATTTCTAAATTTAGAGCCAGCTTTTTAAATTTTCGGTGTTGTGCCGAGCTATGGGCTTGGCAGGTGGTGTTTTTGTGGTGGTTGTGGTGCAAATTTACAAGGAAGTTTGTGGAGTTTTAATAGCAAGGGGGCGTATACTTGAAATATTAAATCGCATGCGGTATAAATTTCTAATAGACTATCTTAAATTATAAATTTAACCAGTTTCACCAAAAATAAAATTTCAAATTCTAAATTTTGACAATGTAAAAAGCATAAACTAGTAGCTTCTGCGCCACTCGTGCCAAACGATGCAACACTACTTTTCACAAACGCAGGCATGGTGCCATTTAAGAGCATTTTCACAGGCGAAGTGCCACGTCCAACGCCACCTATCCGTACCAGCTGTCAGACCTGCATAAGAGCTGGCGGAAAGCACAACGACCTTGATAACGTCGGCTACACAGCACGTCACCACACATTTTTTGAGATGCTTGGAAATTTTAGCTTTGGCGAATACTTCAAAAAAGAGGCGATCGCCTACGCTTGGGAATTTGTCATAGAGGTGCTAAAACTACCAAAAGATAAGCTCTATGTTACAGTTCATGAGACTGATGATGAGGCGTTTGAAATTTGGAGCTCACACATCGCAAAAGAGAGAATTTACCGCTTTGGCGACCATGATAACTTCTGGCAGATGGGCGATACTGGACCATGCGGCCCTTACAGTGAAATTTCACTATCAAGGCTGACCGGTTATGCGAGCGAAGATGGCACAAATTTGATATGAAATGATCTGCGATATGGCAAAATACGAGCTAAAGCCAAAATCAAAAATACGAACAAAATACAATAAAACCAAACCTAGCTCAGGTAAATTTCTAAAAAGCAAATTCTAAATTTATCCAGTCCCAAACCAGCCTAAATTTTACTCTGAAAGAGACGATATTTGTTTTAACTATCTTACAAAGGATTTGAGATGATAGGTGGCGTAAATGGAGCTAATGTAAATTTATATAGCGGCTTTCAAAACATTAGAGAGCAAAGCGCTAGCCATATCAGGCCTAGCACAGACGAAAATTCCTTAAATTTATCATCTCAAAAATTAGTTCAAAACGCCAACCAAAGCAGCGATCAAATAAAATTTCACAAAGATGATGAGCCGCTAAAATTTGCTAAAGACTACTCGCTCACAGGCATAGCTGCTAATGGCAAGATAAGCATCTGGGGCAAACTCATGGGATACGACAAGCAAATGAGCCAAGACGAGATAGATGAGCTTAAAAGCTTTGTTAGTCAGACCGAGGCGCTTGGCTTTGGAAGGCTTTACGAATCGATTATCGGATACTATCCAACAAACGTCGATCTCTTCGCAAAAGAGTACACGTCAAAAGATGATAGCGGCACCTTGCTCGGACTTGGCCGCAAGAGCCATGTGGAGGGCTTTGAGATACTTGATAAGGACCTGAGCGTCGAGGAGTTTAAAGATAGGTGGCTGGACTATGCGCTGAGGCAATATCTTGGCGAGAGGGTCGGCGTGGAGAGCATTACAATAGGCAAGAAGGCTATCTCAATGCTAACTAGCACAAACAAGCCACCGATCGAATATGAGACAATGCAAAGTATAAATTTCACTGACGATGAGAGCAGGCAGAGATTTTTAACGCTTATGAAGGCTGGCATGAAGAGCGGGGCGAAATTTAAAGAGGTGATAGAGGGCGTGCTGTCACTTTACAATGTGCAAAACACGGACAAGCTTGATGGCAACAAGGTCTATGCCTCGGTGATCGGCCGAAGCGAGAAGCTAGCGACCTACGATATAAATAAGGACGAGAAATTTGCCTATCTTAAGGAGCTAATGCGCCTTGAAAAAAGCGGCGTAGATATACTAAAACTCATAGAAAAGACGCAGAAAAAGCAAAATTTAGACGTAAAAGTCTAGCTGTTTATAAATTTAACCCCCAAAGCCATCTTTTTACTTTCAAGTGATACAATTTTGATTTTAATTATTACATTTTGCTTTTAAATTTGACGGGAGCTCTTATGAAAAAAGTTGTTTGGTTAAATCCTGTTGTAAAAAACATCTACGACTTTGCAGCACTTAAAGAAATTTTGCAAAACAAAGGTTTTAGCGTAGTAGAGTGCGAAAAAGACCACGTTAAAAGCGTAAAAAACGCATATAAAAACGACCTTGCGCAAAAGGAGCTCATCTTCGATAGCCGATGTCCAAGGGCTGTAAATTTCATCAGGGCAAATTTCAAAGAGCAAGCCGCTCTCATATCAAATTTAAACCCCATTTTGATAGAGAGCGCGCTTGAGCTTAGCGCAAAGCTAAAAGAGGACGAGTGGCTTTATGCGACGACACCTTGCGAGGACTTAGCTCAGCTAGGTAGAGGGCTAAATTTAGCGCGAACTACATTTTTGACGTGGAAAAGCTTTAGGGAGCAAAACGCTATAAATTTAAAGATGAAAAGGCTAGGGGCAAGCCCGATACCGCCTGGCTTTTTTACAAATTTGGGCGTAAAAACACTAAGCCTTAGCAGTAAAGAGAAGATACAAAACGCCCTTTCATATAAATTTAGCGAGCTTAAAAACTACCAGATCATCGAGCTTTTATACTGCGAAAACGGCTGTCACAACGGAGATGGACTGTGAGGGAAATTTTTAAAAAGAGCATTTTAGTTCTCGTGATCTTTGCTATCTGGCAGGTCGTTTGCAAGCTAGAAATTTTTACGCCATATATCTTGCCAAGCCCGGTGACGACCTTTAAGACGATGCTTGGCATGATTCAAAGCGGCGAGCTTGCTACGCATACTATCATCAGCTTTAAGCGCATATTTGCAGGATATGCTCTCTCCTTTGCCCTAGCGCTAGTTCTTGGCGGCATAGCGGCACTTTTGCCAAAGATAAGCGTTTATTATGAGTGGATACTGGAGTTTTTTAGAAATATCCCGCCGCTTAGCCTCATTGCCATTTTGGTGCTTTGGTTTGGTATAAACGAGACGCCAAAGATCATCATTATCATCCTAGCCTCATTTTTCCCGATGTTTCTTAGCATTTCAAAGGGGCTAACGAGCTGCGATATAAAGCTCATCGAGGTTGGCAAAATTTTTGGCTTTAGCAAATTTGAGATTTTTTACAAGATCATCTTAAAAAGTGCGCTAAAAGATATCTTTGTCGGCATGCGAATAGGCTTTGGCTACGCCATGCGTGCGATCATTGGAGCTGAGATGATAGCGGCTTCAAGCGGTCTAGGCTACTTGATACTCGACGCGGAGGAGCTTTCACGCGCGGATAGGATATTTGTAGGTATTTTTACGATCGGCATTTGCGGCGTGCTTATAGATAGGATATTTTTACTTTTGATAGCAAAATTTAGCCTTTTGCGAGGTGAGAAATGATAGAAATTTCAAATTTATCCAAGCATTTTTTTATAGGCGAAAAGCGTATCGACGTTTTGAGAGAGCTAAATTTAAGTATAAAAAAAGATAAGATCACCGTCATACTCGGCAGAAGCGGTTGTGGCAAAACTACGCTTTTACGCCTCATCGCTGGCCTTGAGAGCATTAGCCAGGGCGAGATAAAATTTAAAGAGCAAGCAAAGATCGGCTTCGTTTTTCAGGAAGCCCGCCTTATGCCCTTTTTAAACGTCTATGAAAACATCGTATTTGCGCTTAAAAAGCAGGAGATCGAGCCAGCGAAGATAGAGGCTCTCATATCGATGATAGGGCTTAGCGACTTTAAATTTGCCGCAGTTTCGCAGCTCTCTGGCGGTATGAGCTCGCGCGTTTCGCTTGCAAGGGTGCTTGCGTATGAGGCAAATTTGATCCTTATGGACGAGCCGTTTGCCGCGCTTGATGCATTTACTAGAGCTAGCATGCAGGCTGAAATTTTAAAGATAAAGGCTGGCAAAACCATCATTTTTGTCACGCACAACATCGACGAGACGCTATTTTTGGCGGATGAGATCATCTTGCTTGAAAAGGGTGGGATAAAGTCAAGCTACGATCTATCAAATTTAGTAAGACCAAGAGATCTGCTAAGCGAGGAGCTAATAGCGATAAAACGCAAAATTTTGAGTGAAATTTAGGCAAATAAAATGATAATTAAAACCAAAATGAAGCAAAAGATTATATAATCTTGAAAATTTTAAAGGAGCAAATATGAGAAAGTTTTTTAAGGTTTTGTGTGCGGCCTCTTTGTTTTGCTTAGTTGCAAACGCAAGCGAGGGCTTAGATAAGATCGGCATGACCTACGTAAAATCGCCACTAAACGTCCCATCAATCGTCGATAAATTTAAAGGCTTTTACGCGAAGTCTTTTGGCGTGCCGGTTGAGTACTCTGAGATCACCTCAGGTGCGAAGCAGACACAAGCTCTCGCATCAAATTCGCTCCAGTTTTTAAACTGCGTGGGCGGCACTTCGGTCATACTAGCAGCTGCAAATAAGGCTGATATAAAGATCATAAGCGCCTATTCAAGGGCGCCAGAGGCCTTTGTCATATTTTCTAAAGATAAAAACATCAAGTCGCCAAAAGATCTAAAAGGCAAAAAAGTAGCAGGCCCAAAAGGCACTATCCTAAACGAGCTTTTGGTTAGATACCTAGCGCTTGGCGGACTTCGCATAAACGACGTAGAGTTCATCTCTATGGGTATCCCAGCTGCGCAAGCTGCAGTAGAAAACGGCAGCGTCGATGCAGCGCTTCTTGCAGGACCAGCGGCCTACAACGCTCAAAAATCAGGCCTAAATGTAGTGACAACTGGCAAAGGCGTCATCACTCCAGTCATAGTCACGGCAACAAGCGGAGAGTTTTATAAAAAGCATAAAGACATAGTTGAGAAATTTAAAAAGGCTCAGGATGAAATTTTGGCCTACATCAAAGCAAACGAGGACGATGCGCTTAAATTTACGGCTGAAGAGACTGGGCTTAGCATAGAGGCGGTAAAGAGCATGTATCCTCAGTACGACTTTAGCTCAAAGATCACGGCTGATGATATAAAAGCGCTTGAAGCTACGCAAGAATTTATGCTTGAAAGCAAGATGATAGAGCATAAAATCGATATAAAATCACTTCTACTAAACTAAATTTAAAGGGCAAATTTGCCCTTTTTTCTCACAAAAAACCACCAAAATTTAAAGCCAAAACGCCACCAGTAAAAGCCTAGAAAACGTTTGTTTGCACTTTATCTGCTATAATAGCTAAAAAATTTAAGGAAAAAATATGATCCCATTTAGTGATGAAGAGCTTTTAAAACCAGTGACTGCGAGTTTGCAAAAGGTGCTACCTATGCTTGAAAATGATGGCGGCGGCATGGAACTACTTGGCATAAAAAATGGCAAAATTTACGTAAGGCTCACAGGACATTGTCACGGATGTGCGGCCAGCACGACCACGCTAAAATACGGTATCGAAAGGCAACTTCGCATCGACATTCACCCAGAGCTTGAGGTCATAAACGTCCCAATAGGCGAGGAATTTAACATTGATAGATTATAAAAAAGTAGGCATAAAGCACTTTAAGCGCTCTAAATTTAAAGATGCGATCTTTTACTTTTCGCTAGCCTACGAGAAGACACGCGAGAAGGATCTGCTATTTTTGATACAAATTTGCTCTCTTGGCGAGGAAAATGCCGAGGAGGCAAAGCTCTTGTTTGACTACTACATGGCTAAGGTAAGAGCCGGCGAGGACGACGAGGGCGTGGAGGAAATTTTAAAAATTTTAGAGTCCAGAGACGAGGAGAGCGAGTACTTTGAAGAGCAAGACGCGATCAGCTACGAGGACTTTAAAAGGGCTGTTTATAAGGACGGCAGCTTTAAAAAGGTCTTTGAAAACATCATGTTCTCAACCAAGGTGATGATCTCAAACAAAGACGATTTTTTGGAATTTTTAGGAAATTTGATAAAAAATGACTTCATCGATATGAGCATGAACTACCTTGAGAGTGCGGCGGTGATGTTTGGCGGCGACGAGCGTATAGATCAGCTTTTTAAAGAGATACAAAAAAGACAAAACGATGAAAATATCAGTAGAAAATAGCTTCATAACAGATGACTCAAACGAGTGCGAGCAGGGTGCATACTTTGTGCAAACCACTGCAAATGCGAAATTTGCAGAGGACGCGGTAAAAAAGGGCGCTAAGATAATCACCCTTGAAGAGTGCAAAAAGCTTTTAAAAATAGACGAAAGCTTAAAAATAGTTGGCATCACAGGGACAAATGGCAAGACTACGACGGCTGCGGCTATCTATGAGACCATGCGAAATTTAGGCAAAAAATGCGGCCTAAGTGGCACCAGGGGGGCTTTTATAGAGGGCGAGCAGATAGATGACAAGGCGCTTACGACAAGTGCCATTTTAAAGACGCTTTCATACCTCAAAGTAGCTAGCGAACAGGGCTGTGAGTACTTCGTGATGGAGGTTAGCTCACACGCGATCGCTCAAAAACGCATAGAGAGCTTAAATTTTGCTCTTAAAATTTTTACAAACCTAACGCAAGATCACCTAGACTACCACAAGAGCATGGAGGAGTACGCAAGGGTAAAATCAAGCTTTTTTGACGATGAGAGCGTAAAGCTCATAAACATTGACGATGGTGGCGTTAAATTTAACCCAAAAAACGCCTACACATACGCGATCAAAAAGCCAGCCAGCTTCTCGCCGATAGTTTATGGGCTAAAGGACGGCATAGACGCAGTTATCAAGACGCCAAATGGTGATGTGGAGATAGACTCAAGCCTTCAAGGTGAGTTTAATCTCTACAATCTAATCGCAGCTCTTGGCGCAGTTTGCCTGCTAGAGCGCCCAGACGCAGCCGCACTTTCAAAGGCGATAAGTAAATTTAAAGGTGTGAGTGGCAGGATGGAGGTCGTTAGCACCGATCCGCTAGTCATCGTGGATTTTGCCCATACGCCTGATGGCATAGAAAAGGTGCTAAACTCGCTTAGACATCTAAATTTGATCGCAGTCTTTGGTGCAGGCGGCGACAGAGATAGGACAAAGCGCCCTAAAATGGGAGCGATAGCCCAAAAATACGCAAGAATTTGCATCATTACAAGTGACAATCCAAGAAGCGAGGAGCCAGAGAGCATAATCGATGAAATTTGCGCTGGTATGAGCCAAAATGAAAATTTGATACGAAACGCCAACCGCAAAGAGGCGATCGCGCTAGCCATTAGCAAGCTTGAGCCTGGCTGGGCGCTTGTCATACTTGGCAAAGGCGACGAGCCATATCAGGATATAAAGGGCGTCAAGCATCCATTTAGCGACAAAGAAGTGGTGCTTGAAATTTTATGTAGATAACTTTTGAAAGGAAAAATGATGAAAATTTTAAATTTAGCCTTTACGGCTACTTGCGTTGCACTATTGCTAGGATGTACCACTGCTCAAAAAGAGCCGCAAAAGCTACAATCTAGCGCAAACCAAAAGAGCTATCTGGTGAGCAACCTACCTCAAAATATAGAGTATGACGGCCAAATTTATCACCAAAAATACCAAAATGAATTTACGGTGGAGTATTATTTGGAAGATGAGGGCGGCTATGGATGGAGTAAGCTAATCAGCGTTACCTATGCGCCAAGCATCAAAAACATAGATGATTTTATAACAGCGATAAAAAAAACCACAGATCCAAAAAAGGGCAAATTTAAGATAGAAAAGATAGGTAGCGACAGCTCTTACCGTGAGGAAATTTACTATCCAGAGCCAAATAATCCAAAATTTAACAGCTACGAGATAACACTAGATGTTACAAAAACGAGCGAGTGTGGGCTAGTCGGCGTATCTTTTGCTAGAAATTTCAAAACTCTTGACGAGCTAGAAAAGACGCTAAAGGCAGAGAAACTAAACGAGAAATTTTTAGCAAACAGACCAGTGATAGAGTGCAAATAAACTAAACAAGGCAGAAAATGACAATAGAAATTTTAGCTAGTAAGATCCACAGAGCCGTCGTAACAGACGCAAATTTAAACTATGTTGGCTCGATCAGCATCGGCGAGGAGCTTATAAAAGCTGCAAATTTGATAGAAAATCAAAAGGTTGAAATTTTAGACGTAAATAACGGCGAGAGATTTGCCACCTACGTGATAAAGGGCAAAAAAGGCGAAATTTGCCTAAACGGCGCAGCTGCTAGAAAGGTCTGCGTTGGCGACGTGGTCATCATCGTGGCTTATGCTAGTATGAAATTTAAAAAGGCTAAGAAATTTAAGCCAACCATCGTGCATGTAAATAACAAAAACGAGATCATAAAGGAGTAGGCGATGTTTGAGGGATTTGACTTTTCAAAGATGGGGCAGATGCTTGAGGATGTGCAAAAGCAGGCCAAGCAGATGGAAGAAGAGAGCAAAAATAAAGAATTTGGCGCAAAAAGCGGTGGCGGACTAGTGAGCGTTAGAGCAAACGGCAGCGGCGAGATACTTGATATCAGCATAGATGATAGCTTGCTTGAAGATAAAGAGAGCATGCAAATTTTGCTAATAAGCGCCGTAAATGACGTGCTAAAATCAGTTGAGGCCGATAAGAAAAACACCGCTTCAAGGATGCTTGGCGGCCTTGCTTCGATGGGGATAAAATGAGACTAAAATATAAATTTGCCCTTGCTTTTTTGCTATCAGCGCTTTGCCTAA
The DNA here is from genome assembly GCF_902460675.1 of Campylobacter concisus. Lineage (GTDB taxonomy): Bacteria > Campylobacterota > Campylobacteria > Campylobacterales > Campylobacteraceae > Campylobacter_A > Campylobacter_A concisus_AJ. Next base: position 56,709 of record NZ_CABPUQ010000003.1, read on the forward strand.
ACGCCGATCCTAGGCCTACGCAAGAGGACTTTAACGCCTGCTTTGAAAAGAACAAAAACTCAATCGTCTCGGTAAATAAACACTTTGGCGTGGCTATCACTAAAAATTTGATCGCAGTGCCAAAAAGTGACGGAGCTCCGCTTGGCGAATATGTCAAATTTGACCCATATTTGCAGCTTTTCTTAGTCCGCTCTAGCAAGGAGCTAAGCCCCGTTGTGATGGCTGATGAGACCAACGAGGAGCGCATCAAAAAGAGCACTTGGGTTGGCATCTTAAACGACTCCAACAACACCGTCATGGGTCACATCAAGTCTTTGGGGCAAAATTTAGGCGACTTTGATACGCTAAGCTTCGAGTATAACGCGACTGGCGAGATAAACACGCCTTGCTGTAAGATGATAGGCATAGCTGTTGGAGCTGATAAATTTATACCAAATCGCTATTTAAAGCACTTTGTATCTTACGATGACGTATATTACGGCGATATCGGCGTGAAATTCTTACAAAAAGAGGATAAATTTTTTGTGGGTCTTGTTGATCCACTGGGCCGCGGCAAGATGATGATGGTTGATGATGAGCTTGTTACGATAAATGGCATCAAGCCAAAGAGCCTAAGAGAGCTAAACGAGATGGTGCTTTTTGCTCCAAAAGGCGCAAAACTGGACATCATCGTGAAGCGTGATAGGCAGGAGCTACTCTTTCAAGTCCCAGTAAGTGGGGATGTGAAATTTAACCAAAGCCTAGACATTGACGCCCCTTCAAGCCTTGATCTGCCAAATTTAAATGTCATGCCAAAATCGCCTGAGAGCTTGCTAGATGATAAAGTTTTGGTGGATTATGGTATCACGGTTGATAAAAATTTAGTAGTTACTAAGGTCGAGCCAAAGTCAAATGCCGACATCTTTGGCATCAAGATCGGCGATAAAATTTTAGGCTACAACAAAGAGAGCGTGAGCAACCGCGAGGAGCTTTTAGAAAAGATCGGCGATCTGCAAAATTTCGTGCTTTTATTTACTAGAAACGACTTTCAGTTCTTTGCAAGAGTGCCAAAATGAGCCTACTTGAGGACTTCGTAAAATTTCTAAATGCAAATTTGCCAAAGGCGTCTAGCTTTCATCCTTACTACGAGGAGGCGCTTGGCGTTATTCTAAAGGCTGGAGGCAAGCACTTTAGGGCGCTTTTGCTTCTTGGCGTGGTCGAAAATGTGGATAAAAGCCTCACGCAAAAAGCCATGAGAGTGGCTTTGGGGCTTGAGATGATGCATACATACTCGCTCATCCATGATGATCTGCCATCTATGGATAACGCAAGCCTAAGGCGCGGCACGCCAACGCTTCACGTAACCTACGACGAAACGACTGCGATACTTGCAGGAGATGCGCTAAATACGCATGCTTTTTATGAAATTTCACGTGCCGATTTACCAGCCGACACTCGTATAAAGTGCGTTGAAATTTTAAGCCAAAATGCTGGTGTTAGTGGCATGGTGCTAGGTCAGGCGCTGGATTGTTTTTTTGAAAATACAAATAAAGAGGACATCAAAAGAGCAAAGGCTAAATTTGGCCTCTCTGGCAAGATGCTAAGCCTTGATGAGCTAGTCTTTTTACACATCCATAAAACCGCAAAGCTCATCGCTGCAAGCCTAAAAATGGGCGCTGTGATAGTAAATTTAGACGAAACAGAGCGCGAGAAAATTTATGATATCGGTTTAAAGCTTGGGCTTGCTTTTCAGATACAAGATGATATCATCGATCTTACAAGCGACGAGGCGGCCGCTGGAAAGCCCGTGCATAACGATCTAGCTAAAAACTCATTTACAAATTTACTTGGTCTATCTGGCGCAAAAAAGAAAAAAGATGAGCTAATTAGCGAGATAGAAGAGGCGCTAAAACAGATAGATGCAAACATTGCAAAGATGATCTTAGGGCTTACAGACAAGCATCTAAGATAGCTCGTAAATTTCGTAAATTTATATCACTTTTTAGACATTTTGAGCAAAAACGCAAGGCAAGTTTTAATCACTTTTTTGTATAATCTGACGCAATAAAAAGGAGATCATATGCTAAAAAAACAAGCCGATACTATAAGATTTTTGTGCGCTGATATGGTGCAAAACGCTAACAGCGGACACCCAGGTGCTCCTATGGGCCTAGCCGATATCATGGTGGTTTTAAGCAACTTTTTAAAACACAACCCTAAAAATCCAAAATGGCTAAACAGAGATAGGCTCGTTTTTAGCGGTGGTCACGCGTCAAGCTTGGTCTATAGCTTCTTGCACCTAAGCGGCTACGATCTAAGCCTAGATGAGCTTAAGAAATTTCGCCAACTTGGCTCAAACACCCCAGGACACCCAGAAATTCACACTCCAGGCGTTGAGGTGGCTACTGGCCCACTTGGTCAAGGCGTAGCAAATGCAGTTGGTCTAGCCATGGCAGAAAAGTACGCTGCAAACGTGCTAAATGAGCCAGATAATAAAATAATCGATCATAAAATTTACTGCCTTTGCGGCGACGGCGACCTAGAAGAGGGCATAAGCTACGAGGCATGTTCGATCGCTGGAAATTTAAGACTAGACAACCTTGTGCTCATTTATGATTCAAACAACATCACGATCGAGGGCGACACAGCGATCGCATTTAGCGAGGACGTCAAAGCTAGGTTTGAGGCGCAGGGCTGGGAGGTCGCACGCATCGACGGACACGACTACAACCAGATCGAATTTGCACTTGAGCAAGCAAGCGAGAAAGAGTCGCCATATCTCATTATCGCAAACACACACATAGCACGCGGCGCAATGGAGCTTGAAGGCAGCCACCACAGCCACGGCGCACCGCTTGGCGAAGAGATCATCAAAAAGGCAAAAGCCGCAGCTGGCTTTGATCCTGAGAAGAAATTTGCTATCGATGAGGACGTGCTTTTAAGATTTAGAGGTGCAGTAGAAAAGGGCGATCTTGAAGAGGCTATGTGGAACAAAAAGGTTGAGGCATTAAGCATTGAAGGCAAAAATTTACTAAATTCCCTTCTTAATCCAGACTTTAGCAAGATCGAATTTCCAGACTTTAGCGACAAAAAGCTAGCCACAAGAGATACAAACCATGTTATTTTAAATGAGATAGCAAAAAAACTTCCTGGCTTTATCGGCGGTAGTGCTGATCTTGCTCCTTCAAACAAGACCGAGCTAAAGGGCATGGGCGACTTCCCAAATGGCAAAAACATCCACTACGGCATCAGAGAACACGCCATGGCAGCTATCAACAACGGCATCGCCAGATACGGCCTTTTCTTGCCATTTTCAGCGACATTTTTCATCTTCAGCGACTATCTAAAGCCAAGTGCGAGGATAGCAGCGCTAATGGGCATCAAGCACTTTTTTGTCTTCACGCACGATAGTATCGGCGTTGGCGAAGATGGTCCGACACACCAGCCAATAGAACAGCTTAGCACATTTAGAGCTATGCCAAATTTCTACACTTTTCGTCCGGCTGATGGCAACGAAAATGCAGCTAGCTGGCATGCGGCGCTAAATTTAAACGCTCCAAGTGCCTTTGTGCTTAGTCGCCAAGGGCTTGAGCCACTTGCAAAAGGCGAATTTGGCGAGGTTGGCAACGGCGCATATCTGCTAAGCTCGGCAAAAGATGCGAAGATAACATTTATAGCAAGTGGCAGCGAAGTCTCACTCTGCGTAAAAGCAGCTGCAATTCTAGCTGAGCAAGATATCGGCGCAAATATCGTATCAGCGCCTTGTTTTGACCTGCTTTGCGAGCAGCCAGCTGAGTATGTGGCTAGAATTTTAGATAAAAACACAACGATCATCGCAGTTGAGGCCGCAACTGGCTATGAGTGGTATAAATTTGCCGACGCAGTTTATGGTATGAACAGCTTTGGCGCCAGCGGCAAGGCGAACGAGCTATTTGATCACTTCGGATTTACTCCGCAAAAGCTTGCAAATTTTGCTAGCGAACTTATATAAAATTTAACTTTGGGGAGTAAAATCCCCAACTGCAATCTACAATCAAAAAAGGCATTTTATGGAAATTTCTCACGTTATCGTTTTGGCCTTGGTGCAAGGCATAAGCGAATTTCTGCCTATTTCAAGTTCAGCTCATCTCATCTTGGTGCCAAAGCTACTTGGCTGGCCAGATCAAGGGCTTGCTTTTGACGTGGCAGTGCATGTTGGTACGCTAAGCGCGATACTTTTTTATTTTAAAGATACGATTTTTAAGCTACTTCGCGACTTTTTTGCCTCGATCGCGCAACGAAAGATGGTGGGCGATAGCCTGCTTGTCTGGTGCGTTGGATTTGCTACTATCCCAGTTGGCATTTTTGGACTTTTGTTTAACAATATGATCGAAGAGTACGCAAGAAGCGGCGTTGTGATCGCTGTTACTACGATCGTCTTTGGCATCGCACTTTACTTTGCTGATCTTCGCTCGACAAATAAAAGCGAATACGAAATGACCATAAAATTTGCTCTTATCATCGGTTTAGCACAGGCTGTGGCGCTCATCCCTGGCGTCTCAAGATCAGGTATAACGATGACAGCAGCCTTATTTTTAGGATTTAGCCACAAAGGCAGTGCAAATTTCTCATTTTTGATGTCGATCCCAGTCATCATCCTAGCTGGCGGACTTGAGAGTATCAAGCTTATAAAAGATCCAAACGCCTTGCCTTGGAGTGACATCGCTCTTGGCGTTATCATAAGTGCAGTTAGTGCTTATATTTGCGTGAAGCTATTTATGGGGATCATCTCAAGGATCAGGATGCTACCTTTTGTCATCTACCGCTTGATATTGGGTGCGTTTTTGCTCTATCTATTTTTATAAATTTAAGTTGTAAAATGGCTAGGCTAAGACCTAGCCAAAATGATAAATTTGCCAAAAAGCTTGGCAAATTTACTCCTCTTTTTTATCTTTTTTTATGACGTTTAAAAAGTCTTTTGCGGCTTGATAGGCTCTATCGCCAAATTTCTTAGCTTCTGTTTTTATATCCATTTGTTTGATATCTTCAAGCTTGTCGTTCGCCTTTTTCTCAAACTCCGCGATATCTTGTTTGAGGCCTTCAAGCTTATCATTTGCGTCAAAATTTAGCTTTAGCTTTTTGCTTTTGTCGTTTAGTTCTTGCTTTAGAGCTTCAAATTTATTATTTGCCTCGCTCATAAGCTTTGCAACGCCGTTTGATTTTAGCTCTTCAAGCCTTGAGCTGATCTGCTCTATCGCTTGATCGCTTATGCGTTTAAATTTTGCTAGATTTGTGTCAAGCTCGCTATTTATCACGCTTTCGATCTCGCTTTTAGCTACGCCATCAAATTCGTTTTCAAGCTCTTTAAGAAGCGCTATAAACTCTTCATCTACGTTTTTTAAATTTAAAAGCTGTGAGTTTAGCCTTAGCTCGTCTGGAGCAAATTTAGCCTCATCTTTTAGCTTTTCAATAGCTTTTAAAATGCCATCTCTCGTGCCATTTATCGCGCCTTTTATGAGCTCTTTTGCAAAGATATGCCCCTCATTTGCTAAATTCCCCGCTGCACTGATGATATTTTTTGAAATTTCAAACATTCGCTCTTTGCTAAACTCCCCGCCTCTTATCGCAGAATAGGTCATATTTTTAGCTATCGCGCCAGCGGTCTCTTCTACGTCCTTTGCGCCCTCAAGCGTCGTTAGAAAGGCGATTTGAGCGCTCTCTTTTAAGATGCCAAGCATTCTCGTTTCTCTAATGATCGCATTGTTTAAAAGCTCTAAAATTTCCTCTTTTTCACCAAAATTTCTATCTTTTACGACCTCTTCAGCCGCTTCAAATGAAATTTTTAGCCTATTTTTTATCTCTTCTCGCTTTGCCTCGATGGCTCTATTTATCTCATCTCTTTTATCAAATAGCTCATAAAGCTCCTTCTCTTCGCCGCTAACTAGAGCTTGATTTATCCCCTCCATCGCGCTTTTTAGATTTTTGGCATTTATGAGGCTCTCTTTGTCCATCTTGTTGTAAAGCTCATTCATCTTTTGCTTCAAAAGATCAGGCAGTGCGTTTTCATCTTTGTCTGAGACGTCCTTAAAAAAGTCGTTGCAAAGAGCTTTTATGCTAGTTAGTAGCCCCTCGCTTTCTTTATAATCACGTAAATTTTGTTCAAGTTTATCCATATTTTTGCCTTATAAAACGTATTTTGCTTCGTGTTTTAGTGCTGAAAATATCTCCAGCCTCTCTTCTTCGCTCAAAACTAGCACCGCCAGATCATAGCTCGCGTACTTTTTATCCTTGCTAAATTTAGAAAAAACTAGCATAAATTCCCTATCTTTTACTATATCTTTCACCTTTGCCTCTGCCTCATCACTCGCATCAAAGATCACTTTGTACTCCCAGTGTGTTGGGTAGTCGATCTTTGGTTTTTTATTATTTAGATCGCATATACTCGCCACTTTTGCCTCCTTTTTTGCTCTCTAGTACGATGTTGCCGATCTCCATACCTTTATCTATGGCTTTTACCATATCATAAATAGTAAGAAGTCCCACGCTTACGCCTGTTAGCGCCTCCATCTCGACGCCTGTTTTGCCCTCTATCTTTACGCTTACAAAAAGCTTAAAAGCGCAAATCTCAGGCAGCTCCTCGATGTCACAATCCACGCCCAAAATGGCCAGTGGATGGCACATAGGTATTAGCTCGCTTGTCTTTTTAGCGCCCATTATCGCAGCGACAACGGCTGTTTGTATGACTGGGCCTTTTTTGCCGGTGTTTTCTTTGATCGCCGTAAAGGCCTCTTTGCTCATTTTGATGATCCCGCTAGCTGTTGCTACTCTTTTGGTGGGATCTTTTGGGCTTACATCGACCATTTTTGGACGGTCTTTTTCATCTAAATGTGTTAGCATTATCTCTCCTTTTTTTGGTGGATTATAGCCTATTTAAACAAATTTAAGTTATCAGCAAATTTAAGCAAAAAATATCAAAAATCTAAAATTTAAGCTTTGTTCAAAACGCAAGAGCGATTTTTCATTTCTTAATATAATTATATAATTTAAATAATTTTTTTAAATAAATATTTATAATTTAAATTTTAATGCAAAAAATACCTAAAATACGAATTTTTATAGATAATAAATTTTATTAAAAATATATTTCTATCCATTAAATTCCAAAGTCTATTTATTGTAAATAGCAAAATTTAAAAAAAATTATTGATATTTTTCTTTAAAAGCTTAAGAAAACAAATTAACTTCTAATTTGCTTTTAAGATATGAATATGTATATTTTTGTTAATTTTAAATTTACGATGAAAGCAACCTAGATAATGAAATTTCTGCTATGTCTTAGCTTATCTTTGATAGCGCTTTTTGCCGAGGGTAAGGGCTGTTTCGTCGATGAAAATAGTCAAAACATCATCTTTGTAAAAGATGGCGAGACAAAAAGCCTAGGCTTAAAGGAGAAAATTTACAAAGATCAAAGATGTGCTTTTGATGAGAGCTCTTTTTACGTTGCAAATTTAAACAACGAGATCGTAAAGGTAGCTAGCGAGAAGGAATTTTTATTTGCTCTGCCAAATGTTGGCTGTAAGGTTTCAAATATCTTGCTAGAAAAAGATAAAATTTACGTCGCTTGCGATATGGCAAATGTCGTAACGATCGCCATTTTTGACAAGAGTTCTAAAAAATTTATATCAAAAAATTTTAACAATGTTTATAAAATTTCTAGCTTTTTACCGCTTGGTGAGGGAGCATTTTTTACTAGCTTTAATGGCAAGGCATTTTTGCTTGATAGCAAGCTTGATGTAAAAGAGCAAAAAAACGTTGGTTTTGCGCCAGTGAGCGCTTGTAAATTTAGTGATGATGAAATTTTCATAGGCTTTAAAAATGGAGAAATTTTAGATCTTAAAAGTGGAGCTAAAAAGCAAGTTTTAAGATCTAAAATTTCAGCTCTTGCTTGCGCGGGAGATGAGGTTTTAGTAGCTAGCGAGGACGGAGTGATCTATAAATTTGACAAAAGCTTTAAGCTAAAAGGCAAAAAAGAGCTTTTTAGTGGCGAGATAAAAGAAATTTTTATAGATAAAAACGTGCTTGTTGGCGTGGATCTAGGCAATAAGACAAAGAGTTTAGAGATAAATTCATTTTAAAAAGGAGAGTAAATGCAAAAGTTATTTTGTGTCGCAAGTGCTGCACTGCTTGGGCTATCTTTAACTGCTGCTTGTGCTGCTAGTAGTGACCTTGAAAAAGTCATGAAAGAGCGTGGGCTAAGCGAAAAAGATGTCCTTGCAGCTGCTAAGACTTACCAGCCAAGCGGTAAAAAAGATGATTTCATCGTCTTTTCATCTGGCGGGCAGAGTGGTCAAGTACTAGTTTATGGCGTTCCGTCGATGAGAATTTACAAATACATCGGCGTTTTCACCCCAGAGCCTTGGCAAGGATATGGCTATGACGATGAGTCAAAAGCTGTTTTAAAACAAGGCAACATCAGGGGCAAAGAGATAACTTGGGGCGATACGCACCACCCAAATTTCACTGAGAAAAATGGTGAGTATGTTGGTGATTATCTATTTATCAACGACAAAGCAAACCCAAGGATCGCTGTTATAAATTTAAAAGACTTTGAGACAACTCAAATGGTCGTAAACCCTATCATGAAGAGTGAGCACGGCGGTAGCTTCATCACTCCAAATAGCGAGTACGTCATCGAAGCTAGCCAGTACGCAGCTCCACTTGATGATAACTATCACTCAATGGACGACTACGAAGCTGTCTATAGAGGCGCTGTGACATTTTGGAAATTTGACTATCCAAAAGGCAAGATCGACGAAAAAGCTTCTTTCTCACTTGAGCTTCCTCCATACTGGCAAGACCTAAGCGACGCTGGTAAGGGCGAGAGCTACGGCTGGGGCTTTACAAACTCAATAAATAGCGAGATGTATACAGGTGGTATCGAAAAAGGTCTTCCTCCATTTGAGGCAGGTGCTAGTAGAAATGATACTGACTTCTTACACGTTTATAACTGGCAAATTTTAGAAAAACTTGCACAGGATAAGAAAAACTACAAGGTTGTAAATGGTCACAGAGTGGTCACGATAGAAGCTGCTGTAAAAGCTGGAGCACTATTTTTGATCCCAGAGTCAAAGAGCCCACATGGTTGTGACGTAACACCAGATGGTAGATATATCATCGTTGGCGGCAAACTTGATACTCACGCATCAGTTTATGACTTTAAAAAGATCAAAGAGCTAATCGACAAAAAAGAGTACGCTGGCACTGACCCATACGGCATACCTATCTTAGATAGAGAAAAGACAATGCACGGACAAGTAGAACTTGGCCTTGGACCACTGCATACATCATTTGACTCACAAGATGGCGTAGTCTATACTTCACTTTACGTTGATAGCCAAATCGTAAAATGGGACTACAAAAATTTAAAAGTGCTTGATAAAGTAAATGTTCATTACAACATCGGTCACCTTGACACAATGGAAGGCAAATCAGCAAAACCAGTTGGCAAATATGCAATCGCTCTTGATAAACTTTCAATCGATCGCTTCAACCCAGTTGGCCCACTCCATCCACAAAACCACCAGTTAATAGACATCAATGGTCCAAAAATGGAGCTAATCTATGATATGCCTATCCCACTTGGTGAGCCACACGACGTTGTCTCAATCGCTGCTAGCAAGTTAACTCCAGCGCTTACATACAACATGGGTACAAACTCAAGAACAGGCGAGGCTAGCCCATACGCAACTCTAGCTGGTCAAGAAAGAGTTGAGAGAAACGGCAAAAACGTAACTGTCTATGCGACAATGATCAGAAGCCACATCAACCCAGAGCACATCGAGGTAAATAAAGGCGATAACGTAACTATCCACCTAACAAACCTAGAGCGCGCTCAAGATGAGACTCACGGCTTTGGCATCGACCTTTACAACATCCACGCTTCACTAGAGCCTGGTAAAACTGCTTCAGTAAATTTCGTAGCTGATATGGAAGGCGTCTTCCCATACTACTGCACCGAGTTTTGTTCAGCACTTCACCTAGAGATGATGGGTTACTTACTTGTTAAAGATCCAAATAAAAAATATGAATCTGCAAAAAATAGCAAGCTAAAAACTCTAAGCCCAGAGGCTCTAAAAGCTGAGTACGACAAAGTAATCGCAACTAACAAAGCAACTGATGATGTTATCCAAGAGGTTGTTAAATACCTAAAAGAGAAACATTATGAGAAATATCCAAAAGTAAAAGCTTTGGTTGATGACGCACTTGATCAATACGGCCACATCAAAGAGGTAAAAGCTAAAGCTGACGAAGCTTACAAAAAAGGCGACGTAAATGGCGCTATCCTTTGGGAGTACCAAGTATGGCAATACATGGTAAAAACTGCTGACGTTGGTCTAAGAGCTAAAAACAACCTAGCTAAAGAGATCGCAACTCCGATGAGCCCAGCTGCTGCAAAAGGCGAAGAGGCTTATCTAAAAGGCGGATGTAATGGCTGCCACGTTATCGGTCAAGTAAGCTCAGGCCCAGACCTAACTGGTGTCTTGCTAAGACATGAAAACGGCGAAAAATGGGTAGCAGACTTCATAAAAGACCCTGCTAAATTCTATAACGATGACTACGTTAAAGCGATGATTGACTTCTTTAAACTTAGAATGCCAAATCAGCACATGAGTGACGAAGAGATCAAAAACATCATCCAGTATCTAAAATGGATAGACGAAAACGCAGGCATGTAGTTTTAAGGGGCATTTTTGCCCCTTTTAAATTTTAAAATTTAACTTTTTGCTAGGCTAAATTTTAAAATTTAAAGGAGAGATTATGAGTAAATATAAAATTTATACCATTGTTGCACTTATCATTATGAGCGTTTGTTTTACTCTGCCAGTTCTTGGCTGGCACGGAGCAAAAGAGCGTATAGCTAATGGCGATGAGCTACCATCTTATGCTTACACTATCTACGATCTTTATAGCTCATTTCAGTATAAAAACCACCTTTTGCCAAAAGAAGTAGCGAGTGATCTTCATAAGATGATCGAGCAAAAAGCAGAGATCGGCACGCCATCTCTTCCTATCTGGTACGTATCTCTTGAAGCGCCAAACTACCCAAAGGCAGCCTTTCCAGATGGCATCCCAGTATATTTTCACGTAGATGGATATAGCGGCGACGTGCATGAGATGAATACGATAAACCACTACATCGGCATGTATCCTATGGAGCATGGTGGCAATGTCGAGCGAGCCATCGCACCTTATTATCTACTTATCGCCACACTTTGCATGCTTGCGTTTTTATACTATGACGGTAAATTTAACTCGCTTCTCATGGTGCCAACCATCATAGCACCTGTGCTATTTATGAGTGCATTTGTGGGCTGGCTATACTGGTACGGACACAATATGCAAGAGTGGGGTGCATTTAAGATTAAGCCATTTATGCCAACAGTCTTAGGCGATGGTAGCGTGGCGCACTTTACAACGCACTCATATCCAACTATCGGCTTTTGGATGATGATGGTGATGAGCGTGCTTTGCATACTTGCAGTTTTTTCAAAGAAAAAAGAGCTAAATGCGTAAATTTTCTAAATTTGCCCTTGTTTTTTTGCCACTTTTTGGCTTTGCAAACGTCCTTCAAGATGCGATAAATAACGCTAGCCCTGGCGATGTGATAAAACTAGGCGACGCCGTTTATGAAGGGGGCATAACGATAAATAAGCCTCTTACGATCATCGGCGAGGGCAAAAATGCCCACATAAAAGGGGATGGTAAGGGCAGCGTTATAAAGATCATCGCTTCAAACGTGACACTTAAAAATTTAAAGATAAGTGGCAGTGGCAACGATCTTGGCGAGCTTGACGCTGGCATAGGCTGTGACAAGGCAAATAACGTTGAAATTTCTAAAAACGACATAAGCGACGTGCTTTTTGGGATTGACTTTAAAGAGTGCAGTAGCTCAAAGATCACTGAAAACAACATCACCTCAAAAAAGGGCGCTAGCCTTGGCTTTAGAGGCGATGCGGTGAGACTTTGGTATAGCCACGAAAATTTGATCGAGCGCAACAACATCCGCGACAGCCGTGACATGGTCGCATGGTATGCAAGCCACAATAAATTTCTAAGCAACAAAGCAGTTGGCAGCAGATACTCGCTGCATTTTATGTATGCTAATCAAAATTTAGTCGAAAATAACGAATTTATCGGCAACGCTGTTGGTATGTTTTTTATGTATTCGGCTAGCTCAAATATAAAAAATAACCTAGTTATGGATAGCGACGGCGCCTTTGGCATCGGCATCGGACTAAAGGACGTGTCTGACTTTACGATAGAAAATAACACACTTATCTATAATGCGCGTGGCATCTTGCTTGATAACTCGCCCTTTCAGCCGGGATCAACTATAAATTTTATAGGTAATAAAATTTTACACAACGTAGTTGGCGTCTATTTTCACGCCACGCAAGGCACAAGTATATTTGAAAACAACGACTTTATCGGTAACATGGACATCGTCGTAAACGACACCCCGGGCGAAAAGATGCTTTTAAATAGGTGGAGCAAGAACTATTATGATGAGTATGAGAGCTTTGATAGAGATAAAAATGGCTACGGCGATACGCCATTTTTGCACCTCTCATACATCGATCAGCTTTGGCAGTACTATCCAAATTTGCAGTTTTTCTATGGCTCAAGCGTCTTTAGCGTCTTAAATTTCTTAGCCAAACTCGCTCCATTTTCTGAGCCGATAAAGCTACTTGAAGATAGTTCGCCTAGGATAAAACCGCTTGATGTTTCAAATTTCAACGCTTTAAAGGCGAAACGTGGATAGAAGAAATTTTATGATAATTGGCTCAGCCGCAGCGGTGGCTGGATACGCCATAGGCAAGTTTTTGCCAAAAGGTAGTGGCGACAAACTCTATCTTAGACCTCCAGGTGCTGTTGATGACTTTGATGATCTTTGCGTAAAATGCGGTCAGTGCGTGCAAGTCTGCCCTTATCACAGTATAAGCTTACTTGACATAGAAGATGGCTACTCAAGTGGCTCAGCTCACATCGACGCCAAAGAGCGAGGCTGCTACTTGTGTGACCTTTTCCCATGCGTGCTAGCCTGTCCTAGCGGTGCGCTCGATCACGCCACAAAGGTCGTGGGTGATGTCAAAATGGGCGTTGCAGTTTTAAGTGACACGGCGGCCTGTTTGAGCGTGAAAAGAGAAAATTTAAGCGAAGCTGGCGTTAAACATCTGCTTGATCGCAAAGCTTATAACGACAGAGAAGAGGCGCTAAAAGATAAGATAAAAGGCAAGATCGGTCAAATTTGCGATCTTTGCGTCACGCTTTGTCCAGTTGGCGATAGCGCGATAGCAATGAGCGAGGCAAATTTACCACTTATAAAAAATGGCTGCGTGGGTTGTGGCGTTTGCGCTGAGGTCTGCCCAGCAAAGATCATAAATATCGCCCCAAAGATGAGTTATGATGAAATTTACAAGGAGAAAAAATGAGAGCAATAATACCTTTAATAGCTGCTGCATTGATATTTGTCGGCTGTGAAAAGAGCGGGGACAAAGCGCAAGAGGCTGCTAGCGAGCAAGGCGCAAATGCGGCGACAAGTGCTAGCATAAAGGTCGAAAAAAATGAAAACAACGAGAGTGCAAATAAGCAAAATGAATTTATAAAATACGACATGCACGGCGAAAAAAGCGTCAAATTTGGTCTTGAAGATAACAACGTAAGCCGCCAGATCGGAGCGCTTGCCATGGTAAAAAGCCCGCTTCAAACTATAAATTTAAGGCTTATAAAGGGCAGACTTAGCAAGGACTTCATCACTAAGTGCTCAGCCTGCCACGATGACTATGCAAATGGCATCATCGGACCATCTCTTCTAACAAAGAGCGAGGATGAAATTTTCAAGATGATAAACGCTTATAAAAACAAAGAGAAGGTAAATGTGCTAATGCGTGATCTTGTTAAAAAGATGGATGAGAGTGAGATTAGAAAATTAGCCAAAGAGATAAGCGATTTTAATGCGCAGTTTAGGAGCAAACAATGAAAATCGGAAAAATCATAACGATCATTTTAGCGGTGCTGATATGTGGCATCATGGTGTTTATGCTAAGCCAAACTCCGCCTAAAAAGGAGAAAGTAGAAGCTAGCGTTCAGCCAAAAGTGGAGCAAAATATCTCAAAAGAGCAGTCAAAGTCTAGCGAGGAATTTGCCAGCGAAGATGAGCTAAAAAAGGTAAAAGAGCTAAGCCTAAGCGTGGCTAAGACGCAAAATGAAGGCGTTAGCAGGCAATACCTAACCTCTTGCGCACCATGTCACGGCGCAAATGGCAAGGGCGTCGTAGCGCCTGATATCACTCATCTAAGCAAAGAGGATCTGCTAAAAAAACTGGCTGATTACAAGGCTGGCAAGGTGCAAAACACGCTTATGAAGGGCTTGCTGACAAATGTTAGCGACAGCGATCTAAACAGCCTTGCTGATGAAATTTCTAAATTTAAAAAGTAAAAATGGATAAATATAACGTTCGTGCGACCGTTAGAAACGTAAGCTTTCTAAGCACGCTAATAACGACTACAAAAGATGGCAAAAAGCGTCCAAGCATACGTTTTTGGCGAATTTTTACCATCGTTTTAGTTCATCTTTTGTTTGTGCTCTCATACAGGGTCGATGTGCAAATTTTAGAGGGCGACATCAGCGCTTCAAGGATACTTGGCTTTCACCTAGCAGACGCTTTTATGAGCTTGCAAGTCTTTTTGGCAACGCATGAAATTCATGTAAATTTGCTCATTGGCTCGCTTAGTATCTTAGCCTTTTACATCATTTTTGGTGGCAGGGGCTTTTGCTCGTGGGTTTGCCCATACTCACTTATAAGCGAGATAGCTGAGAAAATACATGAAAATTTGCGCGCCAAAAAGATAGTAAAACCGCGAGTTTTTGACACAAAGTGGCGATACGCCTTTACTATTTTGTTTTTGGCTCTTAGCTTTGCTAGCTCAAGCTTAGTCTTTGAAATTTTTAACGTCGTTGGGATATTTTCAAGATTTATCATCTATGGCTACTTTCACGCTATCTGGCTTGTTGTAGCTATGCTTGTGGTTGAAATTTTCTTCTCACGCAGGGCGTGGTGTAGGTATGTTTGCCCTGTTGGAGCGACTTATTCGCTACTGGCTAAACCAAATGCGATAAAGGTCAGTTGGGATAAAGAAAAGTGCGATCACTGCTTAGTTTGCACCGATGTTTGCCTAGTGCCACACGTGCTTTTTATGACAAAAAAGGGTGCAAAAACTGATGATAGCAAAAAGCTCTTTAGGATAGCTGGGGCTGACTGCACGCTTTGTGGCAGGTGTATCGACGTTTGCCACCAAGATGCGCTTAAATTTGACAACGGCTTTAAGAAACTCATATAAGGAAATTTTTTGATAGATATAAAAGAAGTAACGAAAATTTTTGGCTCGCAAAAGATACTTGATAGCGTCAGTCTAAATGTAAAAGCTGGCGAAAAGATAGCGATACTTGGGCAAAATGGAGCTGGCAAAAGCTCGCTCATGCGTATCATCTTGGGCGAGTTTGTGCCAAATAGTGGAAGCGTCGCGATAAATGGCGTAAATACCCTAAAAGATAGAAAAGAGGCACTAAAGTTTATCTCATTTGTGCCGCAAACCCCGCCACCACTTAAATTTAGCCTACGTGAGCTTTGCGAGTTTGTCTGCAAAAGCTCAAATGTAAAATTTGAAGATATTGAGAAATTTAGCAAGCTTTTGGAGCTTGACCTGCATGCAAATTTAAACAAGTCATTTTACAAGCTCTCGGGTGGTATGAAGCAAAAGATGTTAATAGCCATCGCATTTGCCAAAGATAGTGAAATCTTGATGTTTGACGAACCAACGGCAAATTTAGATGTAAAAGCAAGGGAGTCTTTTAAAAATTTGCTCGATAACTTCACGCAAAAAAAGACGTTAGTTTTCATCTCGCACCGCATAGATGAGATCGCTCATTTGCTTGATAGATGCGTCTATATGGACCTTGGCAAGATCATCAAAGAAGAAAATTTAAGGAGCAAGAGTGAATAACCTTTTTTTAATAGCAAAACTAGACGTCAAAGAGTCGTTTCGCTCAAGGTGGTTTGCGATCTATGCGCTTCTTTTTTCTGCTTTGATGATAGGATTTTTATTTAGCGGAGTGACGGACTCGCGCGTGCTAGGCTTTTCTGGGCTAACAAGGGCGCTACTTTTGTTTATACAAATTTGCGTCATCATCGTGCCGATATTTATCCTCATCTCAACCGTTAGAAGTATAAATCAAGACAGGGACACAAACCTGCTTGAATACGTGCTAAGCTTCCCGCTAAGCCTTAAAGAGTACTACTTTGGCAAGGCGCTTGGGCGGACATTTGTCGTTTTTGTGCCGCTTTTGTTCTCGCTTTTGCTTTGCGTGGTGGTTGGCTTTATAAAGGGCGTGTCGATACCTTGGAGCGTGCTGGTGCTCTACTTTGGCCTGCTTTTTAGCCTAAGTATCGTCTTTTTATCGCTTGGCTTTTTCATCTCAAGCCTTATCAAAAACCAAGAAACAGGTCAAGGCGTGGCGTTTTTGCTCTGGCTTATCATGCTAGCTTTTATCGACCTAGCGCTCATTGGGCTGCTTATGCGAAGCTCAGTCGATGAGTATGTCATCTACTCTATCGCGATGTTAAATCCGATCGAGCTTTTTAGGATAGCCGCACTTAGCCTTTTTGACCCAAATTTAGCAGTCATCGGCACTGCATCTTACTTTATATTAGGCACATTTTCAAAAGCGACCTTCGTAGCTTATGCGATCATCTATCCTTTAGTGCTTGGCGCGATCTTGCTAGTTTGCGGCTATTTGGGCTTTAGCAAGAGAGATCTTGTTTGATTGTTTTTTGTTAAATAAGAGTTGGTTTTAAATTTAGACGAGGCTTGTATTATTCCACTTGTCCAACAAGAAACCTCCTTTTTGTAATGACCCCCTTTCCCCCAAAGGGGGTTTATCTTTCTCAAGGAAATTTATGAAAAAATCCATTTTATTTTTAGCCTTTGCCATTTTATCTCTAAGTGCAAACTGGGATGAAAATATGCAAAACTGCATCAATAAAAGTGACGCAAAAGCTTGCGAGAGCTTTACTAAAAAGCTTTCAAGCGAGTGTGAGAACAAAGACAAAACCTCTTGCTTTTTATATGCTGACATGCTAGGGCGAGGTCTTGGCGTTGAAAAAGATCTGGTTAAATCTTACGAAGTTTTTAAGTCGCTTTGTGAAAATGGTAGCAGCGAAGCTTGCTATGAGCTAGCTACAAAATATCTGCAAGGAAACGGCGTAGAGCAGAGCTTTGATCTATCTGCAAATGCCCTTGATAAAGCTTGCAAGATGGGCAGCAAACGAGCTTGCAACGTCCTAGAGCTTGTGCCTAAGAATTGAAATTTATCTAACATTTATATCTATGACGAAGTAAATTCGCAAATTTTAAAACTTCATTCACTCGCAAGAATTGACTACTAAAATTTGGCTTCGCTTATCGCTTAACTCAAATTTTAGAGCCAAAATTACTCGTTCATGAAATTTTAAAATTTACTATAAATTCTCTCACATAAAACTCATGCGGCACGACAGTGCTATCGCATGCACTTCTAACGTCGTCGGGGTTAGGGGATTGTTAAGGGGGAAGGGAGCGACTTCGTAATTCAAGCCTCTTCCCCCTTAACAAAGAAATAAAACTTTAAATTTTTAAAAAACTATTTTGCAAATTTTAAAACTTTACTCACTCGCTCTATAATAAAACGCATGCAGTGCGTAGCACTGACGCATGCCACTTCTAGCGTCGTCGGGCTTTACTTCGACTTCGTCTCGTAACTGCGAGCAGAAGAGGGATCTAAAGGAAGATAAGGGGACGGACTTCGTGTCTGCCCCGCAGTTGCGAGCTAGCGAAGCAAAATTCAAGTCCCCTTGTCACCCTTTTGGATAAAAAGAATTTACAAATTTAATGAAACTATTTTACAAATTTTAAATTTTTACTCACTCGTAAGAGTTGGCTACTAAAATTTGGCTTCGCTTAACGCTTAGCTCAAATTTTAGAGCCGAAATTACTCGTTCATGAAATTTTAAAATTTATCCGAGTTTTTAAGCGCATTTAGTGAGATACCTTTTTTACGTCGCTAAATAAAACACGTTTAGGTGTAATAAAAATAAAATTTCAAATGTTAATTTTTTTATACAAAGCATATATTTTTACCTTTTTAAAAGAGAAATTTTTCTAGTAAATGCCTAAATATCGTGATTTAATTTAGTATTACGCAGAATTTCTTTTTTATTAACTAAAAATTTCATTAAAATTTATATTTAAATAATAACATTTCATCGTCCTAAACGGACCCTCCTTTTTGTAGCGGTTAAGACTTTGCTTCCCCCTTTTCTGGCTTTTCCGCTTACACAAAGAGGAGTTGTCTCTTTTTTTTAAATCAAATTTTTACCTTTCTAAACTCAAATTTCACAAGCGTCACTTTCTTTTTAAAATTATATTTTGATAATGGTTTTAAAAATTATAAAAGCAAAAATCTTATAAAATTGCAAGCTGTTATCAAGACTAACTTTTAAAAGGTGGCAAAAGGGGTGAAATTTTTAAATTTAAAGCTTTTTTACAAGGTGCATGCGTATTTGTCGCTTCTCTTTTTTATCCCGCTTGTTGTAGTTTGCTTTAGCGGCGCGATCCTGGTTTATAAAGATGAGCTAAACAGCCTTTTTCGCCCAAATATCGTAAATGTAAATTTAAACAAAGAAAATTTGAACAAAAGGATCAGCTTTGATGAGCTAAGAGATATCATCGCAAGCGAGCTTAGCGGCTACGAGATGGTTGGCATAAACATCGATGCAAACCCTAAAAAATGCGACAAAATTTGGCTAATCGAGCATAACGATAGCAAAAAAGAGTGGAAATTTGTCTATTTTGACGCTTTTAACGGCAAGATAAAGAGCGAGCCACTGGCACATGATGAGGGATTTTTCGGGGTTTTAGCGCATATCCATGAGCAGCTTCTTCTTGAGAAAAGTGGCAATGTTATCCTTTTTCTAACAGCTATTTTTACATTTTTTATCTGCATTAGCGGCTTTGTGATCTACCGCAAATTTTGGCTAACTCTGCTTAGACTGCGCGTAAGTGGACTAAATGTTTTCATGAACGACATCCACAAGATAATAGGCATTTTTTGCACGCCAGTTTTGCTTCTCATTTGCATAAGTGGCGCCTGGTGGGAATTTCAGATGGCACGCACGCCAGAGTTTAAAGATGACTTCGTAATAGACGCAAAAATTTATAACAAGAGCTTATCCCTTGATGAGCTGGTGGCGCGAAGCAAAAAGGATATAAAAGGCTTTGAGCCACACTTCATATCGCTGCCTTTCATGCAAGGGGCAAACATCCGCATCTTTGGCTACGTGATATGGCAAAGCTTTTTGCATAACGAATACTCAAGCGTTATCACCTACGACAAAGAAAGTGGCAAACTAGTTAGCGTCCTAGACATAAAAAATGCAAATTTAAGCGAGAAAATCCTCTCAGCCTTTAGAAGATCGCACTTTGGAAACTACAACCAAACTACAAAATTTATCTGGTTTATAGTGGGCATCTCGCCGTTAGTTTTGAGTATCTCAGGGCTTTATCTGTGGTTTAGAAAATTTAAAAGGAGAAAAAAATGAAAAAAATTTTACTTAGCTTAGTTGCTTTAAATTTGGCATTGCCTCAAATTTACGCTAGTGAAAATGAGAAGGTTTTATAAGCGGTCGATGTCGTGGAGAGCGAGCGAAGAGACGATGCAAACTACTTTGCAAAAGAGCTTGTAAAGAGCACAACTAGGCTAAATTTAACCTCTCGTCAAACGCCACAGTCGCTAACTGTGCTAACAGAAGCAAGGCTAAAAGATCAAGGCATCAAGGACTATCAAGTGCTTCTTAGAAATGTCCCAGGCGTCACGCTAAACAAAATGGACGAGCGCGTATATCCGACGGCTCGTGGCTTTAAGATAGATTATTACTTGCTTGATTCGATGCCTAGCTTTAGCGGCTTTAGTCTTGGCGCATATGATATGAGCTTGCTACCTTATGAAAGAGTTGAGGTGGTAAAAGGGGCAAATGGCCTACTTGCAGGCGCTGGCAACCCAGCTGCTAGCTTAAATTTCATAAGAAAAAGAGCAGACTCAAAGGAGCTAAAAGGAAATTTTGGACTAAGTGCTGGCTCATACGATAGATACGGCGTAAATGGCGATGTGCAAACGCCAGTAAATGAGAGCGGAAGCGTTAGGGCAAGGCTATCTTTTATGCATGAGAAGTCGCACTCTTATATGGACTATTATAACCGCAAAAATAGCGCGATTTACGGCGTAGTCGATAGCGACATAGGCGATAACTCATGGCTTAGCCTTGGTGCGTTTTATCAAGAGCTAAGACGCCACGGGGTTAGATGGGGCGGCATGCCAGCATTTTACACAGATGGCTCTAGGACAAATTTTAGTAAAAATGAAATTTTCTCTCAGCCTTGGACTAGATGGGATATAAAAACGCTTGATTTCTACGCTGATTTTAAACACTACTTTGAAAATGAAGCAAGCTTAAATTTAAGCTACTCATTTAGGCGGGCAAACACTGACTCAAATTTACTCTACTACGGCGGAGCAGTAAATTTAGATGGCACTGGCAACATAGGTGGTCTTAGCGCCTATGCAAACAAAAGAGAGGAGAACATCCACAACGTCGATGCGTACGCAAATATCCCTTACGAGATAGCAAATTTATCCCATGAGTTTGTCTTTGGCGCGATGTATAACAACTATAAAAAAAGTAGCGATAAGGTAAGTAGCTACTGGTTGCAAAGGACTACGCCAGCTGGGCTTGCTTATACGGCAAGAAGCAGGATTGATTTTAAAAACTTGCACCTTGATGATCCAAAATTCCCTTACGAAGATCAAAACAATAAAGACAAAACGATACAAAAGGCATTTTACGCGGCAAATAAACTATCAATCACCGATGAGCTTAAATTTTTGCTAGGTGCTAGGGTGAGCTACTACAAATACGAGATCGAAGGCGGCAAAGACAATAGAAATTTCACAAATGAGATCACGCCATATCTTGGCGTCACTTACGACATCGGAGCAAACCACACTCTATATGCGAGCTACACGAGTATATTTCAACCTCAAACCGCAAAAGATGCAAATGACAAATATCTTGATCCGATCCAAGGCAAAGACTATGAAGTGGGCATCAAAGGCGAGTATCTTGACGGGGCGCTTCAAGCAAGTCTTGGCGTCTTTAAGATCGTGCAAGACAAGCTTGGCATAAACACAGGCAAGAAAAATCCAGCGACAAATGCTGACATATATGAAGCTGGCAAAGGCGTGACAAGCAAGGGCGTCGAGCTAGATCTAAACGGCGAGATCACTAAAAACTTAAGCCTAAGCTTTGGTGCAACGCACTTTAACACAAAAGATGCTAATGGCGAGAAATACGCCACCGACTCATCAAGAAGCACGGCAAATTTATTTGCAAAGTATGAATTTAGGGACTTTAGAGTAGGGGCTGGAGCTATGTATAAGAGCAAAATTTACACTGGCAAAGGCGCAGGTGAGATCACACAAAAGGGCTACACTTTGGCAAATTTGATGTTTGGATATAAATTTGGTAAAAACTTTGACGTGCAGCTAAATATCGACAATCTCTTTAATAAAAAATACTACGAAGGCATCGGCAAAAACATGATGGTTTATGGCGATCCACGCACATTTAATCTCAGCTTTAACTATAAGTTTTAGCTAAATTTACTCTAACGCGCCAGCTAAATTTCTAGTTGGCGCTCTTCATTTTTTGCATAGTAGGTGTATAATTTCAAGAAAACTAAGGAATTTGCATTGCTTAAAGTGGAAGTGATATATAAATTTTGTCTTGTTTGCACTCTTGCTTGTGGGATCTGCCTGCTTGCATTTACTGGGCTAAATTTCGCCATGGGTGATTATAATGAGTGGATGATGAGCGCGCACAAATTTGCAGGAGCTTTGATCGTTTGTGCCGTGATCTTGCACCTTTTTAACCGCAGAAGAAAGCTAGTAAAGCTCGTAAATGAGATAATCGACGTCATCACACACCGCAAAAATCCAACTATATGCAACATGGACCGCATCATCGCTTCGCTTGAGCCTTACACTATCAGTGAAATTTCACGCATGCTTGGCTTTGACGAGACTGAGTTTTGCAAGAGTTTGCGCGAAAATGATGTTAAATTTAATAACGCCAGCCAGACCCTGCGCCAGATCGCACGGCTAAATGATGAGAAGATATTTTTTGTGCTTGTGCTCATCGTCGAGGCCAAATTTGGCAAGAGATTTTGCGGCGCGGTAAGCTGCAGCGTCGGGAGAAAATTTTAGTGCTCGCTATGCGCACGCCACCTCTGCTCTTCAAGGTCGATGTGATATAAAAACGTCCTAATGACCTCTTCATCGATCTTTGGATCTTTGTTTAACTCGCAAAGTGCCTTTCTTTGCTCCTCTAAAATCTCAAAATACCTCTGTCTGGTCTCGTCGCTGATCTCAAAATTTTCGCTCTCAAGCTCGAAATTCCAAACCTCTTCAAGCTTTTGAAATAAAAAATGCTCATCGCCCACAAATTTCTCTTTTTTAAATTTAAGCGAAGCCTGCGCAAGTGCTTTTTTGATCTTGATCCTTGCAAGCTCATTTGGCATGTGGTCGTTAAAGTCTGGAAATTTCACGCTTTTGATGAGTAGTGGCAAGCTTAAGCCCTGAAGCACAAGCGTTAGCAAGATCACGACAAATGTTATAAACAAGATGAGGTCTCTGTGCGGAAAGGGCTCGCTCCCAGCCATGGCAGGGATAGAAAGTGCCGCAGCCAGCGAGACTACGCCCCTCATACCAGCCCAGCCGACGATAAAAGGTGTGGCTTTGCCAGGGTTGCGATCGTCCGCCACGCTGATATAGCGCTTCATAAACATCGTGATATAAACAGCGCCATAAGATGCCATGAGACGGATGACGATGAGCACAGCAGTGACTAAAACGCCGTAAGAGACCGCCTCAAAGAGCGAGACGCCGCTACGCTTGAGGCCTGCTAAAATTTCAGGCAGATCAAGGCCGATCATGGTAAAGGCAAGGCCGTTTAGCAAAAAGATAAAGTTGTTCCAAACGGGCACCGCGTGGATCCTTGTTGAAGCGGTAAAAATTTCATTTTTCTTAGTAGAGAGATAAAGTCCGCCACAAACCACCGCCAAAACGCCGCTAGCGCCAAGCTCCTCAGCCAAGATATACATGATATAAGGCGTCGTGATCGTCATTATCGTGTCGCTGTTTTCATCAGTTGGCAAAATTTTATGTAAAAAATAAGCCGCAAGTGCCACTACAAGACCAGCCAAAACGCCGCCAACCACCATCCAAACAAAGCTAGCAGCTGCCTCATACCAGATAAACTGTCCAGTCGTGACCGCAACTGCGGCGAAGCGAAAGATGATGAGCGATGAGGCGTCATTTAAAAGGCTCTCGCCCTCCAAAATGGCGCTGATCCTGCGTGGGGCTTTGACAAATTTAAGGATAGCTGCCGTGCTCACCGCATCTGGTGGCGAGACGATGGCTCCTAGCATGAAGCCAAGAGCGAGCGAAAAGCCAGGGATCACTAAATTTGCTATCACTGCAACTGCTGCTGCGCTTACGAAAACCACGATAAAGGCGAAACTGCCGATCGTACGGCGCCATTTATAGAGCTCTTTTAGCGAGTTTGCCCACGCAGCCTCATAAAGAAGTGGCGGCAAAAATATCGATGAAAATAAGCTCGGGATCGATCTTGATACTTGGTAAATTTGGCACAAAGCTAATGGCAAGCCCGCCAAGGACCAATAGCACTGGATAGGCGATCTTTAGGCGGTTTGAGACCATCACTAAAGCGATGATGATGGCTAGCAGTGCAAAAAATAGCAGCAAATGTTCGATCATTTTGTCTCTTTTTGGTTTTATAAATTTGCATTAAATTTAGGAGATTTTAGCACTTTAGGTTTAAAATATTTATCTGTTTAGTTTGACTTATTTTAAAAATTTAATATATTTTTGACTTTTTTTTGATAATATACAAATAAATTAATTCATATTTTTACCACTATAATTATTTTAGACATTTAAAAGTCTTAAAGTTCTTTATATAATTCAATTAATTTTATCTAAAGGAGCAAAAATGAAAGCAATGGATGTGGCAGCACATGTAATTAATAGATGCATTGAAACAGGGCGTCCTATAACAAATTTAAAGCTCCAAAAAATATTATATTTCTTGGATATGACTTTCCTTGTTCAAACTGAAGAAAGACTCATAGATGATAATTTTGAAGCTTGGCAATATGGTCCAGTTGTCCCGGCAGTTTATAGAAATTTTTCTATGTTGGCAGCTAGTCCAATAGTAATTAAGCAGGAATTCCAAGAGAATTTCCCTGATGACTACTTGGATAAGATAAATAATAAAATAGATAGTCTTGCTGATACCCCAGTTTGGGATTTGGTAGATAAAAGCCATAAAAAAGATACCCCATGGTATAAAGCTTTTCATAACAAAAGTTGCAACAAGGAAATCTCAAGAGAACTAATGAATGATTTTGCTAAAGAAATAAGAAACAATAAACAATGAATCCAAACGACCCATATGGCTGGGGAGAGAAATTAGACCCTAGATTTAATAGAGATGGTGACAATAAGTTATGCGAAATATTAAATAATTTATGTTGTATAGAAGATGCGCCAAACGACAGCTTTGTAAGTGAGTTGAGAGAAGTATATAAAGATAATTTTAGACATAGCTACTCGTCTATTAATGCTTTTTTAATAAAAATATCAGAAGGTGATATAAGCAAAATAACTATAATTGCAAATAAGCTGTTAGACATTTATGTTGAAATAAATAAGAATTTAAAAGAAAATGATAAAAATGAAGAAGATTTTTTAAGGCATTTGTTTAAATTATATGATCATATAAATTTAGAGGCAGTCCAGCTTCAATTTATGGCAACTACAAGTGAGCAAATAAGAAAAACAGAAACAAATATTCAAAATACTGAGAATAAAATAAACGAACAATCTAGTGAAGTAAGCAAAACAAAAGATAGCATTCAAGCAACAAAAAAAGAAATAGAACAGGTAAAAATTACTATAGATAAAACACAGGCAAATTATGTTGCTATTTTAGGTATATTTGCTTCTATTATAATAGCTTTTGTTGCAAATATGTCTTTCTCTGCTTCTGTTTTGCAAAATATAGACAAACCCAATACTCTCAAACTTGTAGCAATTATATGTTTCTTGGGCGTTTTTATAGTCAATATACTAAATTTGCTTTTTAACTTTATTAGAGAAATACATTTTGGTAAAAAAGAAAATAATGGATGTTGTTCTAAGCTTTGGCTTTTTAATATAACAATAATTTTTATTGCTACAATATGCCTTATTAAGTCTTTAGATTATGATAAAAAATATTCACAACAAAAAGATAGTAATTCTACTATTAATTTTAATATCACCTCTCCTCGCTTTTAACAGTAGTAATTGTATTATTTTAATGCATATTGTAAATAATAAAATAGAAATGGTATCAATTATATTTTAAAAAATTGGTTAATAAAGGTTGATGTTTATAAAGGATTATAATTGCTTATAAGTAGTGGCGGGCAGAGAGAGATTCGAACTCTCGGTGAGTTGCCCCACACACGCGTTCCAGGCGTGCTCCTTAAACCGCTCGGACATCTACCCAAGAAGAAGGTGATTATATCCTCATTTGCTTAATGCTTGGCTTTTAGAGCTTTAGCCCCAAGATAACGACATCTTTATACTCGCCATCCATCAGGCAAACGCCCGGCAGTTCGCCCCATTTTTCAAAGCCAAATTTCAAAAATAGCTCAAGGCTTGCTTCGTTTTTGCTAAAGATTAGCGCGATGATATTTTTTAAATTTAGCTCTCTAGCTTCATTTAGGCTGTGGGCTAAAAGCTGCTTGCCGATACCCCTTTTAAGAGCCTTTTTAGCGACATAGATGCTTATCTCTACGCTTATATCGTAAGCGATCTTGGGGTTAAAGTCACTTAGCGAGCAGTAGCCTAAAATTTCATCATTTTCTTTGTAGATAAAGATAGGGCGCGAGCCGCCGTGGGCGTTAAACCAAGGCTCTCGCTCCTTTGTGCTAACTGGGTGCATATCCGCAGTCGCACTTCTTTCTAATATGTAGTCGTTATAAATTTGCGTGATTGCAGGAAGATCGCTCGGCTTTGCCCGTGAGATCAAGCCTAACCCCTTTTTGCCGCCTGATAGACTGGCTCAAGCTTTGCTGCGACCTCTTTTAGGTCTTTTATCCTGCTCTCGTTTGATGGGTGAGTGCTTAAAATTTCAGGTATTTTGCCAACATTCGTCTTGCTCATTTTAACCCAAACTTCGACCGCCTCTTTTGGATCGTATCCAGCTCTTGCCATTAGCTCAGTGCCGATGCGATCGGCCTCTGTCTCATGTGAGCGAGAAAATGGCATTGAGATGGTGTATTGCGTAGCTAAACCTAATGCACTTGCTCCAAGATTACCAAGTCCAGCAACAGTTGCTACTGTAAGGATGCCAATGCCTGTTAGCTGGTCAGTGCTAGCTTGCTCTCTGCCGTGCTCTCTAAGTGCGTGGGCGATCTCGTGACCCATAACCGCTGCTAATTGCGCATCTGTTAGATTTAATTTCTTAACAATACCACTATAAACGACGATCCTGCCCCCTGGCATGCACCAAGCATTTAGCGTATCTTCGTTTATGACATTTACTTGCCACTTCCATTTTAGGGCGTCGTCTCTGAAAACGCCAGTTTGCGCGATCAGCCTTTTTGCGATATCTTGAACCCTTTTTGTGAGGATCGGATCGACATTTAGCTCGCCCTTGCTTCTAGCAGCTGTGAGCGTCTTGACATAAGCTTGAGCCGAGCTTTGCTCCATCGCTTCAGAAGATACTAGCATGAACTGCTTGCGATCTGCGCCCACAACGCCTGACTTTGTGACGCTCGTGCAGCCAGTGATAAGCATGCTAGCTGTTAATAACGTAAGTAAAATTTTTTTCATTTTCATCCTTTTTGGATTAAAATTTGGCGTATTATAGCTTGTGTTGGATATGCATTGTTAAACGAGGGGAGAAATTTAAATTTTGGGTGGGTTTTGGCTTTTTGCAAATTTTAAACTTTCATTCACTCGCAAGAATTGACTACTAAAATTTTGCTTCGCTTAACGCTTAGCTCAAATTTTAGAGCCGAAATTACTCGTTCATGAAATTTTAAAATTTGTCTGAGTTTTTTGATATATAAATTTAACCCACTACGCTTTATAGTCTATATTTCTCTCAAATTCTCTCAAACGCTTATTGACCGATCTTAGCTCCGTTATCGTCGTCCAGTTATCGATAAAGACGCTAAAGCTCTCTCTGACCTGTGAGAAAGCGTTGCTAGCTTGGATCAAAACACCAAGCGTGATGACACCGCTAAATAGGCCATTGCCCATGATGATGTAAGGCACGATGACAAGAATTTGCGAAAACGAGATGAGCCAAAGGTTGAAGTAGCCATAGTGCAAAAATAGCTTGTAGTAGTTTAGCTTTACCCCTGTAAAAAGCTCTAGCATGACGTTTGGCTGGCAAAATTTGAGCTTATCATCCTCGCCATAAACTAGCTCTTTTCTAAAGGCCGCCTCTGCTTTTTGGTTGTTATACTCAAGATGTGGTAGCTTTATGCCTACAAACCACGATACGATGAGGCCTCCAACGCTAATTAGTAGAGCGATATAAACTAGCGAGCCATTGATATCTTTGATGTAAGGTAGGCTCACACTCTTGCTTAGCTCCCAAAGTACCGGTATAAAGGCGATGAGCGTCATAAACGCCTTTAAAACCTGCACGCCAAGGCTCTCCATGATCTTAGCAAAGCGGTAGATGTCCTCTTGGATACGCTGCGAGCTACCCTCGATGTCGTTTTGGCAGTTTCGCCAAAATTTGAGGTATTTAAAGGTCATCGCCTCCCTCCAGCGAAAGACCCAGTGGCTCGCAAAAAACGATATCACCGTGTAGGTCACGACGTAAGGCATGGCGATCTTTATGAAATTTAATATCTCGCGCCAAAACTCATCTACTTTGTGATCCTTTGAGTTTTGCACGATGTCGTAGAAATTTTTATACCACTCGTTGATGCGGACGTTTAGATGCGTTTGATAGACAAGTAGTAAGATGATAAATATCACTCCGCCGTAAGCCCAAAGCGCCCATTTTTTGTCTTTAAAAAATGATGAAAACATAAAGTACCTTTTGTAAATTTTGGCAATTATAGCAGGCAAGGTTTAAGCATTTATATAAAATTTAAACCAAAACTATATCATTTTGCAAATTTTAACGTAAAGGAAAATGATGAAGAAATTTGCATTTTTAGCTCTTAGCCTTTGTGCGACCTTGGCGCTTGCGGCCGATATGAAGGTCTATAAAAGCCCAACTTGTGGTTGTTGTGGCAACTGGGCCAATGCTATGCAAAAAGCTGGCTTTAGCGAAGAGACCATAAAAGTAGATGATATGGTCAAGGTCAAAAAAGAATTTCACGTGCCACTAGAGCTTTCAAGCTGCCACACAGCTATCGTTGATGGCTACGTTATCGAGGGTCACGTGCCAGCTGATGAGGTCAAGCGCCTGCTTGAGCTTAAACCAAAAGATGTCGTTGGTATCGCAGTGCCTGGCATGCCTATGGAGAGTCAAGGTATGGAGCAAGGCGGCAAAGCCGAGCAATACGATGTCATACTCTTTAAAAAAGATGGCTCGCAAGAGGTCTTTGCTACTTACATCGGCTCTAAAAAGCTAAAATAACTTCAAATTTAGACTTAGCTCGTCTTTTGATGGGCTAAGTTAAAAAGAAATTCCCTTGCTAATGGCGATGATGCAGAGTAAAAAGGCTATCGGCACATAGATAAATTTACCTACAAAATACCAAAATGAGCCGTAAGTTTTATTTGCTCCTGAATTTACCTCGTCTAAAATTTCTTCTTTTTTAATGATCCAAAACCAAGATATTGCGCCGATGACTGCGCCGATTGGGATGATGTAGATAGAGACAAAGTCCATCCAAGGTCCCCAGCTGCTAATAGGCTCCATAAACGCTCCAACCCCAAAACAAACCACACAAAGCAGCGCAAGCACCCAAAATCTGCTAAGGCGCGGGAATTTATGCATAAGCGACTCAGCCACGACCTCAAACATATTTTGAAGTGAGGTGATACCGCCAAAGATGACTGCGGTAAATAGTATGATCGCAAAAATTTGACCGCCGATCATATTTTGTAAAATTTTAGGAAGCGTTACGAAAAGTAGCTTTGGACCCTCAGCTGGATCCATAGCGTAGGCAAAGACTGCTGGGATCATGACAAGTGCTGCTACAAGGGCTGCAAGCGTGTCAAAAAATGCCGTAGTTTTGGCGCTTTCTACGATGTCCTCATCCTTTGAAAGATATGCTCCATAAACTATCATGCCTGATCCTGTGATAGAGAGCGAGAAAAAGGCTTGACCCATCGCAGTGACCCACACCATCGGATCTTCAAGCTTGCTAAAGTCAGGGATAAATAGAAATTTATACCCCTCAAGTGCGTTTGGCAGCATCGCGACATTTATAGCCAAAATGGCAAATAACACGAAAAATAGTGGCATCATTATTTTATTAGTCTTTTCGATGCTTTTTGCTCCAAAAAATAGCGTAAGAAGCGTGCCAATAATTACTATGAAGTGATATGGAAGGACTGAGTACTCGGCAAGTGCAAATGAATTAAACCAAACATTTGTATCAACGCTCATAAATGAGCCAGTAAGCGCCTGAGTAAGGGCCTTTAGCACGTAAGCGATGATGACAGCGTAGCCAATGGCTATGCAAAGTGAGCCAGCAAGTGGAAGCCAGCCGATGATACTTCCGATGACGCCTAAATTTCTACTTTGCCAAGCAAATTTATATGATCCTAGCGTGCCAGTCTTTGCTCGTCTGCCGATCGCATACTCAGCGCTTAAGCCAACGTAAGAAAAAAGCGCCACAAAAAAGATGTAGATGAGTAAAAATGCTCCACCACCATTTGTGCCAAGCTTGTAAGGAAAGCCCCAAACATTTGCCATACCAACGGCTGAACCAACTGAGGCTAGTATAAACGCCCAGCGTGATGAAAAATTCTTTTTGCTCATTGTAAAATCCATAAATTTAGTGATGAAAATAATGTTACCAAAATATGATTTAAGAACTTTTTATAAATCTTAAATTTAAGAAAAGTTGTTACTTTTGGGCGCGGCTAATTTGACCGCTAAATATAAATTCGCTATAATCAGCCAAAATTTTTAACTCTTAAGGATCATAATTGTACCCCAGTAGCGATAACTCGCTTTTAATGGTAATACTTGCCATTATATTCATTTTACTAAACGCATTTTTTGTTTTGTCGGAATTTTCCCTTGTCAAGGTTCGCAAGTCTAGACTTGAAGAGCTTATCAAAGAGAAAAAGCCAAACGCCCAGCTTGCCTTTGAGATGTCAAACAAGCTTGATACCTATCTTAGCGCCACTCAGCTTGGCATCACGCTAAGCTCGCTTGCCCTTGGTTGGATCGGTGAGCCAGCAGTCGCAAGGCTCATAGAAGCCCCACTTAAAAATGTTTTTAATCTTAGCGATATCTTAGTTCATACAGTTGGCTTTGCGATCGCATTTACGCTTATCACGCTACTTCACGTCGTTATGGGTGAGCTTGTGCCAAAGTCAGTCGCCATAGCCAAATCAGAATCAGTAGTGCTTAAAATCGCCCGTCCGCTTCACTTTTTCTGGATACTATTTTCGCCTATCATAAAGCTTTTTGACATCCTAGCTACATCTGGACTTAAAATTTTAGGCATCCAGCCAGCAAAAGAGAATGAGCTAGCGCACTCTGAAGAGGAGATCAAGATCATCGTTGGCGAGAGCTTAAAGGGCGGCGTACTTGATAGCTTTGAGACTGAGCTTATCAAAAACGCAGTTGATTTTAGCGACACGGTCGCAAAAGAGGTTATGACGCCAAGACGCGACATGATCTGTATAAACAAACAAAAAAGCTTTGAAGAGAATTTACAAGTCGTTTTTGAGTCAAAATATACTCGCTACCCTTATATAGACGGCTCAAAAGATATCATTTTGGGCATGATACACATTAGAGATATCTTGCAGCTACACTTTAGCGAGGATAAAGAGAAGAGCTTTGATGCGATCGTGCGTAAATTTGTCATCGTGCCTGAGAGCCTTTCTATATCAAAGGTGCTTGTG
This sequence comes from Campylobacter concisus, assembly GCF_902460675.1. Taxonomy (GTDB): domain Bacteria; phylum Campylobacterota; class Campylobacteria; order Campylobacterales; family Campylobacteraceae; genus Campylobacter_A; species Campylobacter_A concisus_AJ. The sequence goes on from NZ_CABPUQ010000003.1 coordinate 88,011, forward strand.
ATGATGAACAAGGAGCAAATTTCAGCTGCACTTGTCGTTGATGAGTATGGCGGCACGGCTGGACTTCTTACGATGGAAGATATCATGGAGGAGGTGCTTGGCGACTTTAACGACGAGCACGACGAGGTCGATCAACACTATAAAAAGATAAATGAAAATATCTATGAATTCCAAGGCAGATACGATCTAGAGAGCGTTGAGGAGCTTCTTGGCATAAGCTTTGATGAAGAGACTGATCAAGTCACTATCGGCGGATATGTCTTTAACCTTATCGGTCGTTTGCCAGTAGTTGGGGACAAGATCGAGGATGAAAACTGCTACTACGAAGTGAGAAAGATGGATGGAGCTAGTATCTCACGCGTAAAAGTTAGAAAAAAGATAAAAGAAGAAGAGGAGCCTGCTCAGGCTTAGTTTATAAATTTAATGGCTTTTTTGAGCCATTAAATTTAACTTCGTCAAATCATAAAAAAATAGGGCAAATTTAAGTGGCATTGCGCTTTTTAAAGACTTTAAGCCATCAAATTTAGCTTTTAAAACCACAAAATTTAAAGCGATACCACCTTTTTAAATAGATCTTTAAAACGTTAGCACCGCTTTTTTGTAAATTTGGTTATAAATTTTAAAATGGCTTGTGAGTTTTAAATTTATCATCCGCTCGCAAAAGTAGCTGCGACTGATCTTGTTTGTGATATTTAAATTTACTAAAGTTAGTTAGCCTTGGCGGGGAGATACGATGTCACGAAATTTCGTCATAAATTTCTCTATCGCGCTCATCTAGGCTGCAACAAGAGAGTCAAATTTTCTTTTGTTAAACCTTAAACAACGCCTCTTAATAGCTCTTTTGTAGCCAAATTTGCTTATATATTTTTATGTGTAAATTTATCATTTATAAAAGCGTGCTAGATCTTTGCCGTGCTTTAGTGCTAGCTCGTAGTAGGGCATGTCTGGATCCTCTCCTATCATCTCATAGAGCTTTTTACGAAGCTTTGGCAAAAGGCGAAGATCGCTATAATCTATCCTCTCTTTATACGCTGGCAAGCCTTGTAAAAGCAGGGCATTTGAGTAGTTTATGCCGCCAGTTTTGCTGCCAGTGATGTTAAATTCACTCTCGTATTGCGTGCGAGTTAAGCCAGTTGGTATGCTAAGCTCTCCTCGTTCTAGGCAAATTTTGTCATTGCTACTGACGATATACTCTGGGAATTCTAACTCTTGGTAGTCGATATCTTCGTGATCATAATACACCCACTTTATAGCGTCTTTATTTTTGCGGTTGAAACTGCTTTTGTAGATGAAGCTACCCGGGATGATAAATTCACGGCTTTTTAGCACTGGCGTATCTGTTATATCTTTATAAACAGCAACCAAGTAGCAGTCACTAAAAAAATCAAGCGGCCAAAGAAGCCCCTCATTTGCTCGCTTTATAAAACGGTTCATGATATCAACTAAGATTTTGCCAAAGAAATATCTCTCGTAATAGTCGTTATAGACGTAAAATATGTCCCCTTCTTTGATTTTTTTATCTGGCATTTAGCTCTTCCAGATATTTTTGTTTAGCTCCAGATCACGCACGATCTCTACAAAGTCGCTAACTCCTGCGATGTAGTTTTGCACGCTCTCGTTGCTGTTTATCGGCTTTTTAAGATCAGGCTCAAAGCTGTCCTTTCTAAGATCGATCGCGATGAAAATTTCATTTTTTAAAAACGCTGCCGAGAGTGGGGCATTAAATTTAGTTCTTAGAGTGGTTAAATTTTCCATCAGCTTTGGCGTCAGAGCATATCTTGCAGCGATCTGATCGGTCGTGTAGGTCTTAAAAAGCTCATTAAATTTAGGATTATCCATTGTCGCTTGCTCGCCATCGCTTCTTAGATCAGAAGTTCGCTTTTTATCGCAGACGTAGATCGTGGCGCTTAGCTCTTTTTTAAACTCAGCCTTTAGCAAAATGCCTTGAAATTTCACCGTTGTTGTGGTGCGTTTCTCACCTTTTACCTCTTTTGCCGCATAAAAATCGCAAAGCTTAAACTGCGTGTTATCGATCTGTCCGTAGATCATATCTTCTGCGTAGTGTCTATTTACATCGGCGTCATAAATTTTATAAAAATCGTTCAAACTTAGTCCGCCATTTGCGCTGAAATTTAGACCATAGTTTTTTACGATGACGCCAACTACTTTTTGTTTAAATTTTGCTATAAGCTCGTTTTTTAGCCCATTTATCGTCTTGCCAAGATAAAAAACTCCACCGATTAGCAAAAAGAAAAATAAATTTCCAAGGTGCAGTGATGCCAAAAAACCACTTACAACTATGATGCCAAGAAAGCCATAAACTATCATTTTAAAGGCTTTTTGCCCCATAGCAAGACGCTCTTTTTCAAGCTCGTCAAGGTCGCTTAGATCGATGCCTTTTAGTTCGTCTGCTTGCATTTTTTATGCCTTATTTTTTAAAAAGATCACCGACGTTTGGAGCAGCTGCCTCGTTTTCTGGGATATCAAAAAAGACATCTTTATGAAAGCCAAACATTGAAGCTACGATGTTTGAAGGAAACATCTGTGTGGCGTTGTTGTAAATTTCAACAGCTGAGTTGTAAGCACGTCTGGCAGCTGAAATTTGCTCTTCGACCTCGTTTAGTGTGCTTTGGATGTGAAGTAAATTTTGATTTGCTTTTAGATCAGGATAGTTTTCTACGCTCACTCTTAAACCATTTAGCAAGCTTGAAATTTTGTTATTTAGCTCAAATTTCTCCTCATTTGTAGAGGCGCTTCTAGCACTTTCTCTAAGGGCAGTGATGTTTTCTAGTAGGCCTTTTTCATGCACCATGTACTCTTTTGCAGTAGCTACTAAATTTGGTATGAGGTCATATCTTCTTTTTAGCTGCGCGTCGATGCCAGCCTCCACGCTTTTTACCTGGTTTTGCTTTGCAACAAGCGAGTTGTAAAGGCTAATGAAAAAGACAAAAATGACTGCGATAACAAGTATCACGATGACTAACGAATTCATAACTTTTCCTTTGAAATTTAAGTTTGTTGTAGTTTATCCAAAGTTGCTTAAGAGTATTTAAACACCGAGGTTGGGTGATTAAATTTAATATTATAATTTAATCTTAAATTTTACATATAATTTATATAATTAAAAATTGTTTTTTACGAGGAGGATAAATGAGAACGGTAAACGTAAAAGATATAAAAGAGACTGTTGCAAAGCTTTGCAAACAAGCCTGTTACGTCGTTACGCCAGATCTAAAGGCTGCTTTTACAAAAGCACAAACCACTGAGAGCTCATCTCTAGGTAAAGATATCTTGGGCAAAATTTTACAAAATGCCAAGCTAGCAGAAGAGGGTGTTGCGCCTATTTGCCAAGATACAGGTATGACGGTTGTCTTTGTCGAGATCGGTCAGGACGTGCATATCGAGGGCGGATATATCGAAGATGCGATCAACGAAGGCGTTGCAAAAGGCTACACTGAGGGCTATCTTAGAAAATCAGTTGTTGCTGAGCCACTTTTTGAGAGAAAAAACACCACAAACAACACTCCAGCAGTCATCCACACTAGGATCGTCCCAGGCGATAAGCTAAAGATAAAAGTCGCTCCAAAAGGCTTTGGTAGTGAGAATAAATCAATACTAAAAATGCTTGTGCCAGCTGATGGCATAGAGGGCGTTAAAAAGGTATTTTTAGAGGCTGTAAAATACGCTGGACCAAACGCTTGCCCTCCAATGACAATAGGCGTTGGCATAGGCGGCACTATGGATAAAGCTGCACTTCTAGCCAAGCAAGCCGCAGTTCGTCCAGTAGATAGCAAAAATGCCGATGCTAGATATGCAAAACTTGAAGATGAGCTTCTTGAGCTTGCTAGCAAAACAGGCGTCGGACCTCAAGGGCTTGGCGGCGATACAACTGCCATAAAAGTAAATGTCGAGTGGTATCCAACTCACATCGCAGGCCTACCAGTAGCCATAAATATCAACTGCCACGCTGCACGCCACGCAGACGCCGAGCTTTAAGGAGATAACATGTCAGAAGTAAAAAGAATAACAGCACCATTTGATAAAGAGGTGGTAAAAAGCCTAAAAGCAGGCGACAATGTCCTAATCTCAGGCACTATCATCGCTGCTCGTGACGCCGCTCACAAGGCACTAACAGAGGCTCTAGCGCGTGGCGAGAAGCTACCAGTTGAGCTAAAGGGCGAGACTATCTACTACGTCGGACCAACACCAGCTAAACCAAACCAAGCTATCGGCGCAGCAGGTCCAACAACAAGCGGCAGAATGGACAAATACACACCAACTATGATAAACGAAGTTGGTATAAATGGCATGATCGGTAAGGGATATCGCAATGATGCAGTGGTTGATGCGATGAAAAAATCATGCTGTGTTTATATGGTCGCTATCGGCGGCATCGGAGCGGTCATTAGCCAAAGTATCAAAAAATATGAAGTCTTGGCATATCCAGAGCTAGGACCAGAGGCAGTCGCAAGGCTCACAGTAGAGGACTTCCCAGCGATAGTCGCTATCGACTGCGAGGGCAGTAACTTCTACGAAGTTGGCCAAGCACCTTATAAAAAAATCTAAATCTGATCCGCTAGCTTTGGGGCTAGCGGAATTTCTTTCAAAATGAAAACTTTTTACAACGATCAAGCAAAGCCACTACTTAAATTTTTCACCAAAACCAAAAGCGAGCTAGTAAATTTAAAGCTAAAGCAAATTTTAAACGATGGCTTCATCTCAAAACCGCAAGGGATATTTTTAAAAAGCGCCATAAGAAAAAGGCAGAAATTTGAGCAAAATAAGACGCAAAATGAGTGGTCGATAAATGAGATAGTAGTTTTTGAAAGCGAGTATGAAAGCTGCGAGGAGTATTTTAGCGATGTGGGGTTGTTTGTAGTGAAGATGGCTGATAAATTTAGAGCAAGTGGCATTAGCGAGGAGATAGTGATTGCGGTTTCGTTTCAGGCGCTGCAGTTTATCACTCTGGATAGCGAGGAGTTTAAATTTATATACGAGGACTACGACGAGAGCACAAACTCCGCTCACATTAAAATTTACGCCAAAAGAGAAAACGACGAAATTTTACTATATAAAGATGGGTGTGGTGGCTACAAAACCGAAGCGCTAATCGTTTACGAGGTGGCTAGTAGTAGCCAAGACACATAGTCTCAGTCAGTTTTATGCGCTTTTCAAAGGGCGCTGGCGAGAAAAATTTGCACTTTTCTATATAAATTCTATACGAGTAGCTAAGCTTAAAATCATCATAAAATTTCTTTAAATTTAAAAATTTGATACCGCAAATTTCATGAAATTCAAAAAGCTCATAAATTTTAGAGCCATTTTTCGCCACAAGGTGTGAGGGGGCGAGTGAGGTAAATGAGCAAAAAACGCCAGTTGGCACGAGGCCATTTAAGGGCGTGCAAGCTTGCAAAGCGCTTGCAAATTTCTCTGGGACACTCTTTTTTCTAAGAAAAACGATGCGCGAGTTTTCAAATTTAGCGCTGATCGCATTTTTCCAAAAGAGGTAGGCATTTGATGAGATGCCGGCATTTTTGGCAAGCTGCGCGCTAAGCACGTAGTCATCTAAAAATTCGTTTGGTGCAAGGGTTATTTGCATCTTTGTCCTTTTGAAATTTTGCTCATTATAGCCTTTGGTGCCTAAAAATTTAGAAATTTATAGTAGGATTTTGCCAAAATTTAAAGGAGAAGATATGAAAAAACAAATTTCAACAAAAAACGCTCCACAAGCGATCGGACCATACTCTCAGGCGATTAGCGCGAATGGATTTTTATTTATCTCAGGTCAGCTTGGCGTCACACCAGCAGGTGAGTTTGCAGGTAGTAGCGTAGAGGCGCAAGCACAGCAGTCACTTACAAATTTGCAAAACATTTTGGCTGAGGCTGGACTTAGTTTTGATAATGTCGTAAAGACTACGATCTTTTTAGCAGATATGGCAGATTTTGCCAAAGTAAATGTCACATACGCTAAATTTTTCAAAGAGCCATATCCAGCCAGAAGCACGGTGGCTGTGAAGACTTTGCCAAAAGATGCACTCGTAGAAATTGAGGTTATCGCGGTTTGCTGACACATATCGTGAAAAAGTTATATCACATATAGTTAATCTTTATAAGATGGAGAGTAAAACTCTCCAAATTTATGTCTAAAAAAATTTTGATTTTATAAAATATTTTGCAATTATTTCAACTATCTTTAAGCATCCCTCATATATAATTCCAGCTCACGAAACGAGAAACCACCTTTAACTTCAACGTTAATAAAGCCTTTTTCTTATCGTTGTTCTTTTAACTTACAATTGTTAAACTATTAGTCAATCTTTGAAATCTAAACAAGTGATCGATTGAGCCAGTCTATTATGCTTAAAT
>NZ_CABPUQ010000004.1:0-7717 GCF_902460675.1 Campylobacter concisus
ACATAATATAGATTTAAAATTATTTATAAATCCTATTTCAAAGGAATTAAGAAATTTTTATAAAAACAATAATTCTGATTACGAACAATTTTTGGTATATTTAAAAGATGTTGAGTATTATAATTTTAATTATGATAATGAAATAACAAACAATATTTATAAATATTACTATGATCCACATCATTATCATAAGGATGTTGGTAAAATGATTATAGATTTTATAAAAAATAATGGCAAAAACACTCAATTTAATTTTGGAATTGTACATGAACCCTTATAAAAAAATATTGACAGAAAATTTAACTAAACTTTTAAATTTATACAATACAGATAAGTACTCTGTTACATATGGCTATGGGGACCGAGAATTTTGGGCTTGGAAAATAAAAGATTTTTCAAATTCAACAATGCAAGGTGGAGTACATAGTTTGGCTGTAGCTATAAAATTAGGACTATTTGAAAAAGCCGAAGAGAAAAAATTTATTTTTGATGTAATAGATTCTGCAATTTTAGCTATAAAAAATATTATCGATAAAAATGGGTCAGCGTGTGAGGCCTATCCTACTGAAAATTCGTTTTGCGTAACAGCTTTAGTTGCGTTTGATGTGTTGTCTTGTATTTTTTATCTAGATAATTACTTGGATGAAAAGTGTAAAAATGATTATTTAAACATTATACGACCTTTGGTGCATTTTATTACAAAACATGATGAAAAACATGCGATCATATCAAACCATCTAGCAACAGGTGTTGCGGCAATAGCCTTGTGGAATAAAATAACCGGGGAAACAAACTCTCGCTACCAAGAACTATTAAAACTTATCTATGATAATCAATCCGAAGAAGGTTGGTATAAAGAATATGAAGGAGCCGATCCCGGCTATCAAACCTTATGTACTTATTATTTGTATTGCGCTTATATGATAACATTTGATCAAAATTTATTGGATTCATTAAAAAGATCTGCCAAATTTTTGAGTTTTTTTATTCACCCAAATGGAACAATTGGAGGATTATATGGATCAAGAAACACTGAAATATTTTATCCTGGGGGAATCATTTCTTTAGCAAATGAAATAGAAGATTTTGCACTTATTGCAAAATTTTTAGAGCCAAAGGGGCAACATATACTGCCACAAAATATAGATATTGGCAATTATATTCCTCTTTTGAATTCTTATGCTGTAGCTGCCCTAAATTACGATAAGATAGAACATTGTATTACCAACTCTAGCATTTCTCCATTTTTTTTAAAAAATGAAGAGAAGATATTTGAAAAAGCTGGAATTTACATGTTTTCAAATATAAAATATTTTGCAATACTTAACTTTAAAAAAGGCGGTGTTTTAAAGGTTTTTGATAAAAATAATAGTGTATGCATTGAGGATGGTGGATTGTTTGGTGTTTTAAAAAATGGTAAGAAAATTTCATCTCAAAAATTTGATGATAAAATTAATTTTACCAATAGTGAAATAGTTGCTTCTTTTTATTATACGAATGAGTCTCTGCCAACTCCCCTAAATTTTGTTATTTTAAGGATATTTTCTATGTCTATTTTTAAGTCCGTTTTTCTTGGTGATTTATTTAAAAAATTTATTGTTAGATTGTTAATGACTGGTAAAAATAAAATAGATGGATGTGTGAAACGAAAATTTGTTTTTTTAAAAGATAAAATCATTGTAAAAGAAAAGATTCAAAGACCTAAGAATTGTATAGAGATCGGACATGTCGGAAAATCAAAGGTTATTCATATGGCTTCAAGTGGTTATCTTTTACCAAAAGATGCAATTATTAAAGACAACAGTATAGTTGAGTTTAAAAATGTTTAAACTTATACCTAGATTGAAACCAAATTATACATTTTGTGATTGGATTGCTGCTTTAAATATTTTTCAAAAAAACTCAATAGAAACCTACGAAAAAGAGTTTGCAAAGAAATTTGAAAATAAATACGGAGTAATGTTTCAGCATGGAAGAACCGGATTGTATGCACTTTTAAATATATGGCAACTTAAAAATTATGAAATTATATGTCCTGCATATACGTGTGTAGTTGTTCCAAATGCTATTGTGCTAAGTGGTAATATACCAGTTTTTGTGGATAGCGATAAAGATAGTTTTAATATGGATATTTCTTTATTAAAAAAAGCCATTAATAAAAAAACTAGAGCAATAATAGTGACACATTTATTTGGTTATCCTATGGATGTTGAAGCAATTCAAAATATTGTCAAAGAAGCAGAGCTTTTGTATGGCAATAAAATATATGTGATACAAGATGTTGCACATAGCTACGGTGCAAAATGGAATGGATTGCTGGTTACCAAATTCGGAGATGCATCCATATTCGGTTCAAATATAAGTAAAATTATAAATTCTATATTTGGAGGCATGGTACTCACAAATTCTCAAGACACATTTGATAAGTTGGTAACGTGGAAAGTAGAAAATTTGAGAAGTGGTGGTTTATTGAAGTCTTTTAAGAGATTTATATATTTTATAGCCGTAAATATTGCTTTCAATAGTTATGTGTATTTTTTTGTTAATTGTCTTGAAAGAAGAAAAATGCTTGATAGATTTGTTAAATACTTTGAAGAAGACAAAATATATTTTCCGAATGATTGGAATATTAGACCATCTAGATTGGAGGCAAGGATAGGGCTTAGTCAGTTGAGGAAATATGATTTTATAGTGAATAATAGAATTAAAAATGCTAGGAAGTGGATAAAAAATGTTGGTGGATTGAAGTGCGAATTTAAAAATGATATAGAGGGTGCTACATATAGTCATTGTGTTGCACTGGTTGATGATAGGGCATACTGGTTGGAAAAGTATAGAAAAATGGGTATCCAATTAGGTATTCTTATAGAATACTCTATACCATACTTAAAAGCTTACGCACCGTTTAAGCAAGGAGAGTATCCTGTTAGTTTAGAATATAGTAAAAAAAGCATAAATTTCCCAAATTGGGTATAAAGAAGGATTTTATTTTGAAAGAAAATATAATTATATTGTCTGGTAATGGAAGCGCTGCTATAGCGGCTAATAATATCTATATGCAGAGACTTTCTGAAAAGTATAATGTGTTAATCTTAGAAGAACATTTTACTTTGTTAAAAATTTTAATTTTTCTTAAAAAAATGTTATTTAGAAAAGGTGTTTTGCATACTTTGGATTTTATTTTATTAAGAATTTTAAAAAAAATATTTGTATGTGAAAAAAAGATAAAGAAGAATTATATGCCACATATAATTACCAAGGATATCAACAGCAGTTGTATTAGAAAAATACTCAAAGAGTGTAATTATAAATTTGTTATTTCTAATGCCTGTTCTATTATCAGTAGTGAAACTATATGTACATCTAAGACAAAAATTATAAATTTACACAATGGAATAAATCCTAGATATAGAGGAATAGGCAATTTCTGGGCAATATATGAAAATAATTTTGATTTAATTGGAGTAACTATTCATTATGTAGATAGTGGAATAGATACTGGAAAGATAATTTTTACGATAAAGAATTGTGAATATATTTTCTTGAATGGTTTTTTTAATATAGATATTAATGCACTAGAAATAGGTGCAAACAGTATTGTAGACTTTATTTTATTTAATAATCTAAATAATCAATATGATTTAACATTAGAGAGTAAATATTATACTTATCCTGGACTTACTCACTACATTAAAGCATATAGAAATTTTTGTATTAGACAGAATATGCTATGCAATCAAAAAAAGTAAATTATAAAATATTTTTAATAATCAGTTTTGTTTTTTTATTAGTTTTAACTAATAAAAAGATACATTAAGCTTATATAAAATATATTAAAAATATTGGAATATCAAATTGACTCTTGTGAGCGAAATAATTGTAGAGGTATAGAATAATGGATAACTTTGATTTTTATAAAAATCAAATATTTTTAAACGTAATTAAAAAAATTTATAAAATAGAAGAAGTAAAAGTTATGGATAATAATGACTTGGATAAAAGAGCATTATTTTATAAATCAAAAATAAAAATTGGCAATATTTTCAATATGCCATTTAATTTCTATAACTTTGTAAATTTAAATAAAATAGATTTTGATTATTTAAAAGAGTACTCTATAAAAAATAATATAAATATTGTAATAAAAACACTAGAATCATGCAATTTAAAAAATAGAAATCTATATGCAAATAATCCAATAATTAATTTATCGGATGTACAATATTCAAAGAACTTATATCAAAACATAAGGCGAAATATAAATAAGTGTAATAGATTTGGTGTGTCTATTGAAATGCTAAATAATATAGCTGATCTAAGGCAATTTTATAAAAATGTTTTTTCAACAATGTATATAGATAAGCATAAAATGGTTTTTCAGCCGCTTGAGTTATTTGAGCAATTGTATATAAAAAATATAGTTGATATCTTTATAGCAAAGAAAAATAATGAAATTTTAGGTGGACTTATATGTATAAAAGATCGAGATACTTTACATTACAACTGGGGCGCCACACTAAATTTTGAAAATATTGCATTAGGCACAGTTTTGATAAATTTTGCAATACTTTACGCAAAAGAAAATGAATATAATTTTTTTGATTTGGGATCTACTCCAATTTCTGATCATGCTCTTTTTGATTATAAAATGAGATGGGGTGCTATCAATTATCCAGTCTATGAATACTATACTTTATTTAAACCAAATCAGATAGATTTAAATAGTAGCTATAAAGTGTCTAGGCAAATTTATTCAAAATTTCCAAAGAGTTTTTTACGGTGGTTAATGCCTAAGATAATTCCATATTTGGTACAATAAATGTACAAGAAACTATTGTCAGACTCCTTTATATATGGCTTAGGGTCCATCGTTATAAAGGCAATAGCCTTTTTTACACTGCCAATATATACAAGATTGTTTACGCCAGAAGAATTTGGTATTTTGGAGATGTTTAATACAATAGCCGGCATGCTTTCTATTTTTATGACTATGGGGCTTGATAGTGCACAAAGTTTTTATTTTATGGAGGCTAAAAATAATGGTGGTAGAAGTATTACTGACATAGCAGCATCTATTTTTCAGCTTCGCATCATCGTTGGCATAGTTGTTGTTTTTTTAAGTATTGTTTTTTCATATTTCATTATAAAATTTACCTTTCAAGTGAGTTTACCAAGTTATTATTTGTGGATTGTAGCTATATCTACTTTTTTTGGCACATTGGTTTCACAAAGCTTAGAAGTTTTTAGACTTATTTATAAGCCTTGGAGATATATAGCACTTTCGTTTCTTCAAACAGTTTTTGGAGTTGCTTTTATATTATTTTTTGTATATTTTTATGACGGTGGTATAAGGGGTTACTTGTTAGGCGTTTGTTGTAGTTCTTTGTTTGTGATGGTTATAGGGTGGCATACTTCTAGAAGTTATACATATTGGGGAAAGTTAGATTTAGAGTTATTTAAAAAGTTTATTAAATTCGGACTTCCGTTGCTTCCATCTGGTCTTATGATCTGGATTATGAGTGCAAGTGATAGATGGTTTGTATCAAATATTTTAGGTAATTATGAGGTTGGAATATACGCCATTGGAGCTAAAATAGCACTCATTATTACAATTGTTATTGAAACTTTTAGAAAAGCTTGGTGGCCTATAGCTATGGATATGTTACATAAAGATGATAGTCAAGCTTTTTTCAAAAATATTTCATTGTGTTATGTGGCAGTAGGTTCACTATCTGCCGTATTATTAACTATTATATCTCCTTATCTGGTAAAAATTTTAGCCGATGATAGATATTTTCATAGTTGGAAGTTAATAGGAATTCTATGCTGGGGAAATATATTCTATGGTTTTTATCTGTTGAGTTTTATAGGAATCTTTAAAGCAAAAAAAACATATATAAGCACATATATCTATTCTGTTAGCGCTTTTTTAAATATTGTTTTAGACTACATTTTGATAAAATACTATGGAGTATTTGGTGTAGCCTTTGCTACGTCTTTTAGCGTTTTAGTTTCCAATATAATGGGCATGGTAATTTCTAATAAATACTATAAAATAGAGTGGCAATGGTTTTTGTATATATTGTTTATTGGCAGTAGTTGGGTTTTTATATTTTGGTATATTGGAGAAAAATGAAAAAGAAATTTAAAAAATTTATGGATAGATATGGCAATAAGGGGCTCATGTTTTTACTATTATATCCTGTTATTTTACCTGTTCTTATGCTAAAGGATACCAGTCTAAGCATTTATAACATAATCATAAATTTGTCAAAGTATCGTTGGAAGTATCTATCTGGTAATGATCAAAGAAATGCTTATAATAATTTTTTTTATTATATACAAGACTATAATATTCAAAGATTTGGGAGATATGGGCAGAGCAATCTCCTGGCTGGAGGCAGTTTTAGTCTTAAAAACTGGTTTCATGCAACACCACTGAGCCTCAGAATGCAAGCTAGTTTTGGAACCACTTTTATAATGTTTCTGGCTATGTGTGTTTGGATTACTTTATGGATTTGCTTATATTATGAGAATCAAAATTTATGGATGTTAGGAATTGTTTTTTTTAGTACTCTATTTTTTGCAACCTTCATAGAAATACAAAACTATAATATACTTGGTTGGATGCTTTATCCGCTTTTTTTGACATTGTTGGTCAGTCAAAATTATTTTATTTTGTGTATTGTTTTATTTTTTATATCTTTTTTGTCGTTTACGGGCTTTTTTTTAGGTGCCATATTGACATTTATTGCTAGTATTTATTTTCATAATGTATTTTTGTTTATTTCTATCATCCCAGGTGCCATTAAGTGGCTTATACCAGTTTTCGTTTCTTTCGGAAAAGGCGGTTTGTCAAAGATGTCCGGAATATTGGGTGCTCATGATAAAGTAAAATATAGTATGAAAAAATATAAAAAGCCCAATATATACAAAGTTTACTTATTACTATTACAAATTCAGTTTTTGATAATTTCTTTGTTGATAAATGGAGTTAATATTGGTGTTGTTTTGTTGTTTGTGACAATTCTATTTTTTACAATAAATGAACTCTTAGTAAGGTTTGCCGATCAACAATCTTTTTATCTGCTTTATTTAAGTGTTTCACTATTTTATATTTTAAATATTGATCTTAATACCTATATCGTATTCTCATATATAGTATCTATATATCCAGTATATGGACTTATGATTAACGTTGCACCAAGCTATGGAAAATTTATATCACCTGGTATAAGGCACCCATATAGCGTAGCAGAAGAAGTTGATGGACTAAATACGTTTTTTAGTTGTGTCCCTTTTGGTTCTAAAATATTGGCAGCTCATAAAAATCCAAACAAAGAATATTGTAATATTTTTAAAAACTTTAGAACTAGGAGTGAGTTGTTGCAATATGTAGCGATTAAAAGAGGTATAGTTATTTTTCCAGATTGGTATATGGTCTTTGAGAACAATAAACAACATTCTGACGAATTTTTTTGGGTTGATGACGAGAAAGATATCTTAGATTATCTTGAGAGCAACAATATAAGGTATGTTATAACTCGTTTTGATTTAAAAGACATAAAATTTAACAAAATAGCTCAATTTATTTTTGACCAAAATAATATTGATGAATTCGAAGAAGATTCATGCGTAAGATTATATAAAATTAGGTGACTTGAAAAAATGAATATATTATATTTAATAGATGAAAGTATATTAGATAGTGCTATTT
>NZ_CABPUQ010000005.1:0-1770 GCF_902460675.1 Campylobacter concisus
TTATAGGCATTATACTTCTACTACTAACAAGCATATTTTTAATAGCTTGCTCTGCAAATCAAGCAAGCAATAAGATAAGTAACTCTGAGCTAGAGAATTTAGCTAGTAAATATGGAGGAGTTTATGTATTTGATGAGAAATTTGAAAAAGAGATAACTACTAAAGAAAAGATAAGACGAGAAGCAGAGTTAGCAATAGTAAATGCTTCAAAAACAGATGCTGAGATGAGAAAAAATTTAAAAGGGTTTGATACAAAATATCCTCAAATTTTGTCAAACGGTAAAAAATACTATACACGCTGGATAGACTATGAAAACCAAACTGGCAAAAAAGCTGAAATTTCTGAAACTTATATAAATAAAATCAAAGAATTTATAGGGGATGATTTTAATAAGCAAAAACCAGAGTTATTAATGCTTTATCTATATGAAGACAATGGGATGGCTATACCTATAACAGTAAGAGCCTCTTATACATACGTAAAAACAAAATATGGCTTATTTGGTGATGAAGGACGTGGCATTAAACTTAGCAAACAAAACTTTGTCACTAGGACAAGTAGAAGTGAATTTCACATAATAAATGGCAAATTTGAAAGAGCAAGCAAGGACAAGTAATGCAAGCTAAAAAATCAAGCAAAGAACTAATAAACTGCTTTAAAGACTATATAGATATTGCCGATGCTTCTTATACTCTTTTACATAATGTTTTTGAGAATGAAAGAAATAAACTAAACAATAGCTTCAATCAATAAAAAATTTAACAATCTACAAATAAAACATAATAAATTAATAATATTATAATTTCAAAGACAATAAAATAAGCAAAATAAATTTTCTAAAAGGATATAGGATGAAATTTATAGGCATTATACTTCTACTACTAACAAGCATATTTTTAATAGCTTGCTCTGCAAATCAAGCAAGCAATAAGATAAGTAACTCTGAACTAGAGAATTTGGCTAGTAAATATGGTGGAGTTTATGTATTTAATCAAAAATTTGTTGAAGAGATAGAGAAACAAGAGCAAATAAGGGACAGTAAGAGAAAAGAGATTTTAGAAAGAATAAAGGTAATACCTGACAAAAATGAGAGAAATAAAAAAATGAGAGAAATTTTAAAGCTTGAGTTTTACAATAATCCAAATATGGATCAAATTCTTTCAAACGGCAAGCCATACTTTAAAGGTGGCACATCTAGTAAAATTTCAGAAAGCTGCTATGAAGAAATTTATAAATTTATAGGTGATGAAAATTTAAAAAAATATAAACCATGGATATTTTCAAATCTATACTACAAAGATAAAGACGAAAGAATTGTTCAAATTTCATGTACTGTTGCATACGAAAGAGTAAAAACACAATACGGCTTATTTGGAGACGAAGCCAAAGGTATTAGCTTTAAGAAAAACAGCTTTGAAAGTCTTGGCGGTGGCAATAAATTTATACTAACTAATGGCAAATTTGTAAAAGCAGAAAAATAAAAAGGATATAGGATGAAATTTATAGGCATTATACTTCTACTACTAACAAGCATATTTTTAATAGCTTGCTCTGCAAATCAAGCAAGCAATAAGATAAGTAACTCTGAGCTAGAGAATTTAGCTAGTAAATATGGAGGAGTTTATGTATTTGATGAGAAATTTGAAAAAGAGATAACTACTAAAGAAAAGATAAGACGAGAAGCAGAGTTAGCAATAGTAAATGCTTCAAAAACAGATGCTGAGATGAGAAAAAATTTAAAAGGGTTTGATACAAAATATCCTCAAATT
>NZ_CABPUQ010000006.1:0-1552 GCF_902460675.1 Campylobacter concisus
ATGAAATATCTTTATTGGGCTTTGCTAATCCAATTGATATTTTAAATCAATGTTTTGATAATTATGAAAAAGAATTTCGCTTTGATATAAAAATAGATGAGTTTGACTTTACGAATATTATTTTACAAATAGAAAAAATAGAGAACGATTGTATTTGCTTACAATTATGTATAGCTGAAGATGAACTAATAGGGGATAGAAATATTGATATAGTTGAAAATAAAATCATTTCTTTTATTATGAAAAAGGCACAATATTTTGATTTTATTTTTTGTGACAATAATGCTTATTTGGAAAATAATTTTAATGAAATTTGTACGAACCCTTATTTTCTATATTAGTAATAAACAAAGGTGATAAAGTTGATATAAAATATGCAAATTGGAAAATAGATGGTTTGAGTGAAAGACAAAATATTTAAATAATAAGCCAAGTTAGGTTGTAAATACAGGAAATTAAAAATTAATTCAACATAATTGACAAAAACAAAAAGTCTTATTGGATGGTGATAAATAATGGATATAAAACTAACACCACAACAATTTAAATATCTAATGGAAAATTGTAAATTCTTAAATAGTATATCTGCTATTTGTAACAATGAAAATTCTGTAAAAATTAGTGTGGATATAAATTTGGCAGAAAATATTAGAGAGTGGGCTCTTAATGAATTAGAAATAAAAGGTTTTGATGAAAATTATGAGTTAAATTATCACGGAAAAATTATAGAAGCATTGGTGGATTTATTCCATGTTTAGCGTGCTAAATTTAGAAAATAACTTACAAAATAAAATACAAAATTTGCTAGATAATAGAAATTTGCCAAAACCAAAGGTAATAACAAATCCATTCTTGCAGGACACATTGATTGAAAATGATTTGCAAGGAAAGGATTTGTTTGAACTTGAAAAAGATAAAATAAAAATTTTATCTACTGATTTGCCAATCTTTAATGATGAAGCATTTAGGTATTATTTGCCACAATTTATCTATTTTTATTTGATGTGGTCAGAATTTATAGTTGAAGACATGTTTATACAAGTATTTTTTAAATCGAATTTGCTTAATGAAAAAAAGTATAGATTTTTGCAGTTTAAGATAGATGAAAAAGAGATAATTGTTGAATTTTTGCAAAAAATTTATGATGAAATTTACAATATAACCAAAACAAAAGAGTATAAAGAGCTTAAGGTTTGGGAGCAAGAAGAAGTTATAGTGCCATTTAAGGCTTATAAAACAGAGATTAAAGAAGCCATAGCATTGTGGAAAGTCACAAATTAGATAGTTATAAAGTTTCAGAAAAAGACTACCTGATGATCGTGGTATGCTTAGCAAGATATAAATTTAAACTCTAAGTCAAACACACAGATAAGCTCAAGTAACTTAAGAGCTACTAACAAGCTAAACGTAGAAGCTGGAAATGATATATATGTAGTTGGAGCTAATACAAACGAGAGCACGCAAACTAAAGAGAAATCTAAAGGCTTTTTCTCTAAAAAAGAGTCTCATCTAATGGCTATAAATCAAAAGGTCATCAGCTCAAATTTAAACG
>NZ_CABPUQ010000007.1:0-1369 GCF_902460675.1 Campylobacter concisus
CACTATCTAAAAACCTAGCAACTCTAGGTAGTGGCAACATAGAGATAGCAAATAAAGAGAACTCTGATGATCTAACAAGACTAAATAGAGATACCACTAAACTAACAAAAGATCTAGTAAATACTAGCATAAGCTCAAATGTAGATGGTAGTATGGATTTAAGGGTGCTGACAGCTGATGGAAGAGAGCAGATAAAGCAAGAGTTAGAAAAAGTTGGACAAGGGATTGGTGAATTTGCTTTAAAGGCTCTGCTTGGCAACGAAGTTTATAAAAATACAGAAATTATAATTGAGAATTTAAAACGAATAAAAGAAACAGACCCACAAAGATATAATGAAATAGTAAGGGCAATCAATGAATATAATAAAGAGCAAGAAGCACTAAAAGGAAGTTTTATCCCAGCAGTTGTTTTACCTATTGCGCCAGCTGTATTAGAATTTTTAGTAGAAATAGGAGCAGTCTCAGTTGCTCTTGGTGGTACGTACGGTGCTAAAAAGATTGGGGATAAATTTGTAGAAAATTCATCTGAGTATGATTTTTCGTATGATATAATCAAAAATGCTTCAAATCAGCAAGAAAATACACAGACAGCAGAACAGCAAGGTGGCAATGTTCAAACTTCATCGCCAGCACCATTACCGCCAGATGATGATGACAATGATGTTAAAATTTCAAATAAAAATAACGGCTTTTCAAATAAGAGAATTTTAAACAATGGTGATGTTCAAATAAAAGGTAACAAGAACATATCGCTTGATGTTGAAAGAGGGGGTTCTGGTAAAGTGAACATTCATATTAAAGTCGGAAACGAAAAATATTTTTATGATTTCAACTCTGGAAAATATATTTCAAATAGTGGAAGTCAGTTATCAAGTAGCATATCTAAAAATTCAAAAATACAAGAAGCTACTAAAAAAGCATTAGACTACGCAAATAAAATTAAGGATTTAAAATGAGTGAAGTAATTTTAAAAAATTCTAATTTGAAAAAAACTGAATTAACTTATGCTTCTAGTTCCATAATCTATGATAGTTTAAAGGAATTTATTTATTCGAAATATAAGGGAGATTGTTTAAAAATAGATATATTCGGTAATATAGATAATGATTTTAGGGCAATTGCCGTTATAGCAGCAATGGATAATGAAAATGATGAAATAATACACAAGCTTAATTTGAAATTTTTTGATAAAAAATATGACTATGGTGAATTTAATCTTGCTAGAGAAATAGCTAATGCAAAATCTTGTGTTCTATTAAAATTAAAAGAGAGCGAAATTCTTACAAAAATACTATCTTATATTTCTTTTGAAAAATTTATGGGGTCTTATTTTTCAAAAGGTAGATTTATTGGAGAAAATATTAATAAT